>NZ_LZZM01000183.1 GCF_002006345.1 Clostridium puniceum | reverse complement strand
GGAATATATATTATTGTTTATAAGTATTAATTATCTTATAAGAGAACTAAACCATAAACTATAACTTATCCTTATAATTTATCTTTTAGTATTTATATTGCTCAATAACAAGGATTACTATTTCTCTTATAAAAATATTTATATGCTTTAGATTATTTTCTAATAAAAATAAGTTTTTAAATAACCAATTTTGAAATCGGTATTCAAAAACTTACTTTATATTATATTTAATTATTGCTTATCCAAGCTCCATTATTACCTAAAACATATCCATCAATAGTTGTGTTAGCGAGCATTGCCCCTGATGTATTGCAATAATACCAAGTCCCATTGTCATTAATCCATCCTGTCAACATTAGTCCCGATGCATTTAGGTAATACCAAGCTCCACCATCTTGTAGCCATCCTATAGCTTTATTTCCATCTGCGTTAATATAATTCCAAATTCCATTAATATCTTTATTCCAGCCAATTGCTTTAACTGTTGCTCCAGTTGTTGTGACTTCACTATCTGCATTTACTGCTACATCTTTGTTTTCTTCTGCTAAAGCTTTTGGAGCTATAATTGAATAGCCTTCTTCGCCTTCATCCCAAAGTACTACATCCGTTGGTAAACTAGGATTAAAACTTGTCATGCCACCATCTACTTTATATAATTTTTCAAATGCATTTTCCTTGCAGTTAAATCTTTTAACATATCTGTCTCCTAAAGTCCAAACATCTCCGCAACCTAGGGCAAAACCATCAGAATCTGCTTCGTCATAATCATCTACTTCTATATAATTATATCCATTCTTTGATTTATAATTAAGAGTTTCTGCATATACTTTTTTATTAATAAAATCATATAAAGCACTAACATTATACCCCTGAGTTCCACCAGTTATTACACGCACTCCCATCTTTGTATAAATTTCATCCGAACCATTTCCAAGCCCAAGTAAGTTTTGCTGATTACCGTCTTCATCTGTAATAAAATATGTTTTTACATCTTTAGGGTATCTAATTCCATCAATTGTATCTGATGCTTGTGCTTTAGAAATTTTTTGTAATACAGTTACACTATTTTCATCATTATTTGCTTGGTTATAATGATGAGCTTTTGAACCTAACTCAACTTGATTTGTTACATTTTTATAAGTATCATCAGGTGAACCTTTTTCTTTTTTCCATATTGTAAGTTCTGCAGTTCTAACTATATACTCTGGGCCTTCATCCCAAGTTCTAAGATTTTTAATTTTTGCTTTTAATTCATAAGCTTTGCTATCTTCCTTTATAATATAAGTACTATCCGTATTCTTAATAATTACACTGCTGCCAGTTGTAGTATTTACAGAAATATTTCCCAAGTTATAATCTACATCAATATAGTTTCCTTGATCGTCAAAATAAATTGTATCTTCCTCTTTACTATAGCCCTGAACAATAAAAGGTTTCTCTAAACTATAAAGGTATTGCCTCCACTTACCTGTAATTCCCCACATAGTTTCTTCACCGCTGCCATCACCTCTTACGGTCGTATCTGCTGTAACAAGATTATCATAATTTTCTTCTAAAAATCTTCCATCATCATCTTTTTTAATTTTCTTTCGCAATTCTCTTGCAATTTCTTCATTTTCGGCTTCTCGACTATATTCTTCTGATTCCTTACCAGTTATTATATCTACATAATATACAACTCCACTGCCAGACCTAGTCATTTCTAAATATTTGCCTTGGCATATATCTCCTATTTTATCACCAGTTTCTGCATCCTGTAATTTAGTATATTTACCATCTTTTAAAAGATAAATAGATCTATCCTCATCATCATTTATCTCTCCATCAATAACAAATACTCCACCTCCTTTTGATGATGCACTATAAATAGTTCCTTCCTGCACTTCAATGGCTTTATAGTCCGCTGCCATAGCTGGAACTATTGATATCGCAGATGTACCAGCTATTAACAAGCTGGTAACTTGTGTGGATCTTCTTAACATAATTATTTCCCCCTATTATTTTTCTATAGTTTTCTACTAAAACATTACTTGCTAGTGTATGTAAATGATATCAATCTATTAATTTCCCATAGTACCATATATAAATGTAAATGGTATCATTTTTCTATTTATTATTTGAAAATGTTTTTATATATTAAAAAATAAGACTTTTTTTCGATATTTTTATGCTATAATAAGACATATATTTATTATTTACGATTGTTGTATAATGTACATCTATTTATTGGCTTATTTAAGCAATAATAGTAATATTTATTATTATTTTATAATTTGCTACAGCGATATTGGGAGGAAAAATGAATTATAAACTAATACAACAGACTAGTGATTTACCTTTTAACATTTCAATTAATCCACTTAAAAGCGAAGAATATCATTATCATAAAGAAATAGAACTGATTTTTATCTTAAATGGAAATATATCATGCTTTGTTAACGGTCAAAAATTTAAGTTATCAGAACATGATTTGTTTTGGATAAACAGCCTAGATATGCATTCAATTTTTTCGGAATGTGAAGAAAGTATATTATTAACCCTTCATTTAGATCAGATTTTTTTTGATACATACTATGAAAATTTCTCTAATTTTTACTACAAATATACTGACTCTGTTAATGATAGAAACAACCCTCTTTATAATTCTATAAGCACAAATTTAGCAAAAATAATGCTTTGCATGATTAAATTAGAGTCTGATTATAAGTTAAAATCTATAAATTATGCCATTGATATTATTCTGATATTATTAAATCATTTTAAAATTGAAAATTTTAAAAATGTAAATTCATCCTTATATAAACAAACTAGATTGGCTGATATATTAAAATTCATAGAAAAAAATTATAATACTAATTTGACACTTTCCTCACTTTCTAACGAAATGCATATTAGTCCTCAATACATTTCAAAATTCTTTAAAGATAATTTAGGCATTGGCTTTGTTGATTATATTAATAAATTACGGATAACTAAATCTTTAAATGACTTATTAGAAAATGATAAGAGTATTTTAGATATTGCCTTAGAACATGGTTTTAATGATCATAAAGCTTATAATCGTGCTTTTAAGAAAGAATTTAATATGACTGCTACAGAATATAAAAAAGAAAATAGAATTGTCCGCTCAAATAAAGATCCTTCTAATTCTTACTTTTTTGACAACAATTCAAAAAGTTATTTTAAATACTTATTTGAATTTATTAATAAAGATAAAAATATTTCAAGTAATACACTAGCATCGTCAATTCCGACTAGCATTAATATTGATTTAAATAAATCATATGTTAATAAACTATCTAAATATTGGAGCCAAATTACTTCAATAGGTAGAGCTTCTTTATGTTTAAGACATGAAGTTAGACGTCAAATAGAACTAGCACAAGAAGATATAGGCTACGAATTTATTAGATTCCACGGAATATTTTCTGATGAAATGATGGTTTATAAAGAAGATGACACCGGAAACCCTATTTACAATTGGGTTTATGTTGATGAAATTTTTGATTTTTTTCAAAGAGTAAATTTAAGACCTTTTATTGAATTAGGTTTTATGCCTGAAGCCTTAGCCTCTAAAAGTCAACATGCCTTTCTTTGGAATGCAAATGTCAGTTATCCTAAGTCCTTAAAAAAATGGACTGATTTAGTATGTTCTTTTATAAAACATTGTATTGATAGATATGGTATAGATGAAGTTAAGATGTGGTATTTTCAAATTTGGAATGCCCCTGATTTACCTGAAGTTTTTTGGTTTGAAAGTAAAGATAAATTCTTTCAATTTTTCAAAGCAACCTATACTTCTATAAAAAATATATTTAAGGATGCTAAAATAGGCACTCCAAGCCTTCTTCCACTTAATAAATTTGAATGGATGAATGATTTCTTGAAATTTTGCGAAAGTAATTTTATAGAGCTAGATTTTATTGCTTGCAATATTTATGCTTACACTGACCCTAAAAATAATAGTCTTCCTCTTCAATTATTTAATAAATCAAATGACATAGTAGCTCTAAATCAAGAAAATTTCTTAATGGATTCAATTTTAATAGCAAAAAATTTATTAAAAAAATATTCTATAACTGTACCTATATTTGTAACCGAATGGAATTTAAGCCCATATACAAATGATTATAATAGAGACACTTGTTTTATAAGTTCCTATATCACTTATAATATCATCAATAATATAGATAATATTCCAATTCTATCTTTTTGGTCCTTAAGTGATATTATAGAAGAAGGCTTAACTGAAAGTAAAATTTTTCATGGTGGACTTGGTCTTTTAACTTATAATAGATTAAAAAAACCTTCATATAACGCTTTTTCTCTGTTAAGCAAATTAGGAGATGATATTATTGAAAGAGGAAATGATTATATAGTAACGTCTAAAAACAATAACTATCAAATTTTACTTTATAATTTTGTTTATTTTGATGAATTATTTATGAGCGGTGATAAATCGCTACTAGATTACCATAATAGATACAACATCTTCAAAAATTCAAATGTAAATAAAAATATAAATTTGATTTTATCGCTGCCAAGTGGTCATTATAGAATTAAGCGTTGGAGTTTAAATAGAAATTCAGGCTCTACCTTCGATGCTTGGCAAAACATGGGTTCTCCTGAACAAATTCAACCTGATATTTACGATTATTTAAAATCAAAGGAAATTCCTGAAATAAAAATAAATACAGAAGCTGTAAAAAACGAGTTAATAATATCAGATTCTGTGCCTCCTCATGGAGTAATGCTTATAGAAATAGATAAAATTAATTAAAATAGATGAAATGTTATAAAACTAATTTTTATAAATGAAAACCATGCATATAAGAGATTTTTTCTTTATGCATGGTTTTCAATTTTATATAAAATTTTAATACTGAATCAAAAATACCAAGTAATATATTTTTTTATAAAAACACATACTAAAAAATATACTTTATTATATAAATCTATGACTCTAATAATTATGGGGAGGAGTTAAAGTGAATTCATTAAAGAAATTAACAGCCCTTACTCTAATTTTAGCTGCAATAACCACTTCCATAAACTGTTACAATATAAAAATAATAAATGCTATAGATAAAAATGGTGATAATATAATACAATATATTATGCTAAAGGGTAATGCTGAAAGTTTAACTACTATTGCAAGAACAAAGTATTCTATTGAAACAATTAATAATGCGGGAATACAAACTGAGGAAATTGCAGCGATAAATTCTAACTGGGACGAGGAACTAGCTAAAAATTCTATTAATGCATTATTCTAATAAAATTGAAGCAATAATTGCAAATAATGATGTTATGGCAATAGGTGCTATTTAAGCCTTACAAAAATATGGCTATAACACAGGAGATAAATCAAGAACTATTCCTATTGTTGGTGTTGATGGAATACCAGAAGCTAAAAAGTTAATTAATTTTAAGCAATGAAGTTTGTACTTAACTCCATTGCTTTTGTTAATCAAAAATGAGCAAGCAAGCTAGATTTACAACTTAAGAGAAATACTAATTGCTTATCTACTGAATTTTAGTTATATATAAATATTATTAATTTATAGCGTATATAAATGTGTATTTCCCAGAACCAACCTCAAATGATAAACTACCATCTTTAGATAAACTAAATCCAAAATCTGTATCAATATAATTCTGTGAAAACCCATTACCTGCTAAATTAAATTGCAATTTTTTTTCACTATAACCTTCTATAATATCCTTCTTTACCTTTTCTGCATCCTTAACATTAGGAAGAGTAATAACAGCTGTTGTGTTATGAGGGATTTCTACTTTTAAATTAATATTTTTATCTACTACTTGCCACTTTACAGCTATTTTACCATACATTGTTTCTAGTGAAGCCTCTGTAAAGCTTAGACATTCTGATAACTTTGGAGCTATTTTAGATTTCTTATATCCAGGTTCTAACATATCAATACCACCAATGCTTTGATACATCCATGCTCCCACTGAACCATAAGCATAATGGTTAAATGAGTTCATTCCTATATCCCAGAAGGATCCATCAACTTTAATACCATCCCAATGTTCCCACATTGTTGTAGCTCCTCTTTCTACTTGGTATAACCATGATGGATAATCTTTATTAAACAACAGTTTATAAGCTACATCTTTATAACCATTATCAGATAAGACATGACAAAGATATGGTGTGCCTAAAAATCCAGTATCTAAATGCACATCCTTCTTTTCAATTAGCTGAACTAATTTTTTTACAACCTTTTCTTTATACTCTTCTGGTACTAAGTCAAAATATAAAGATATTACTTGTGCAGTTTGTGTTTCACTAGTTAAATTACCTTGTGAATCAAAAAAACTATTTATATAAGCTTCCTTAATAGAATCATATAAATGACTATATAACTTATAATCATCTAAATTGCCTAATATCTTGGCAACTTTTGCAAATATTCCTGTAGAATAAGCATAATAAGCAGTTGCAACTAAGTATCCATCTGTCGCTCCAAAGAAACCACCTTCTTCATTATCAAGTGCCAACCAATCTGCAAGTTGAAGTCCAGTATCCCAAAGATATTCATTATCTCCTTGGCATCTAATATAATTAATCCATTTTTTCATACTATCATACTGCTGTTTTAGTATATTGTCGTCTCCATAACACTGATAAATTGTCCAAGGACAAATTACAGCTGCATCGCCCCAGCCAGCAGTAGTTAGACCCATTCCGTCTGCAAAGGTACCTTTTAAAATATCTGGAACAACAAATGGCACTGCACCATCTGGCATTTGGTTATATGAAAGATCCTTTAACCATTTACTAAAAAATGGAGCCACATTCATATTAAAACAAGCAGTTCTTGCAAAGATTTGTGCATCGCCCGTCCATCCTAAACGTTCATCTCTTTGAGGACAATCCGTTGGTACATCAACAAAATTTCCTTTTTGACCCCATAAAATATTATGCTGAAGTTGATTAATTGTTTTATCAGAAGTTTCAAAAGTTCCTATTGACTTCATATCAGAATGCAATACAACACCTGTAAAATCAGAAGGTTTTATATCACCTTTAAATCCTTCAAGTTTTACATAGCGGAAACCTTGAAATGTGAAATGTGGCTGATAAACTTCTTCTCTATTACCATTACAAATATAAGTTATTTCCTGAGCTGCCGTTCTAATATTATCTCTGTAAAAATTTCCTTCCTTATCTAAAACCTCTCCATGAGTTAATGTTACCTTTTGTCCTTTATCTCCATTAACTTTAAAGCGAACAAAGCCTGCCATATTTTGACCCATATCTAAAATAAGTTCATCTTTTGGTGTTTTGAAAATTGATAGTGGTTTAAGTTCCTCTTGTATTCTAATCGGCTCATTTTCTTGAGCAACTAAGTGAGTTTTAGGATAAGACAAGGCTACTACATTGTTTGTTTCATTAACTTCCTCTTCTTTTCTTGCATCATATATCTCACCATTATATATGTCTGACATAAGAATATTACATTTTTCTTCTTTCCAGGATTCATCAGAACAAATAACTTCATAACTTCCATCTTCATAATAAATATACATTTGAAGAATTAGTGCATTTTTACTTCCATAGGTATCTTTTCTCTTAGTCCACCCAAGATAACCGCTATACCACCCTTCCCCAACTGTAGTATTAAGCTTATTTTCATCAGTTTTTATTAAATCTGATACATCATAGGTCTGATATTGGATACGATAATTGTAGTCTGTCCAACCTGGAGTTAAATAGTCTTCTCCAACTCTTTTTCCATTTAACTGCAACTCATATAAACCAAGACTAGTAACATAAATTGTGGCCTTTTTAATCGTCTTACTTATAGAAAAAGTCTTAAAGCAGCAAAAAGGTGCTCTTGTATTAAATTCAGTATTTATTTTCTGCTCTTTTACGGAAATCCACTTTGCCGTCCACTCAGAACTATTTAATAATCCCATTTCCCAAAAGTTAACTTCGCTCCATTCAGATTCTTCTTCAGCACTGATCCATACTTTTACTCGATAGAAATAACGTTCACTAGATTGAAGCGGTGCCCCTTTATAAGGAATATGAATAGACTTTTCTGAAAAGGTGTGAACATTCCAAACAATGTTATTAAATTCTCTATCTGTTGCAACTTGTATTTGAAATTGCTGCTGCTTTACATTTCTTTTATCAGAAATAATCTCCCAACTTAGCCTAGGATTTACTACATCTATTCCTATGGGATTTTTTAAATATTCACATTTTAAATTTTTAACAACTAACATGCTGAAACTCCTCCTAGCTATTTATATAAGTTTAATATTTTTCTTCTTTCTTTTACTATTTCCACTAATAATAGAACTTTTATAATATAATGCTTTTACCTCTAAACATAAATATTTACGTAATTTAATACAAGCTTTTATGATAAGACGCCATCACGACTTGATAAAAAATATTCATGGCATATTTGGACTTGTTATCTTATTTCATGTATCTAACATAATTAGGCATCGATTAAAATTTAATCTAATGCCTAATTTAAATACTAATCAAGTGAAACTTGATTTATATGAAATTTGATTCATATATTAATTTGAGAATTATGTTATATATCAAAATTGTTCCTAAGCTTTATTACTTCTTTCTTTTAATTCTGCAACAATTTTAGGATATATTTTATCTAAGTCATAAAAGTAAAGTAATACTGCTGTAATTATAGCTAGAATTATTGGTGCATAAGCAAATGAAACTTTCATTGCGAAAATTGCTGAAGCACTTTGAGTCGCTTGTCCACCAATATATCCACCAACTCCTAAAATTGCGCCTAACACTGCTCCACCTAAGCCTGTACCTACTTTTTCTGCAAAACCTTCTGCTGCAAAAGTTAAACCTTCAATACGAATCCCATGTTTCCATTGTCCATATTCAACAGTATCACCAAGCATAGCAAATGCTGCTACTAAAAAACCTGCTGATCCTAAGCCTTTAACAACTAAACCTACTATTATAACAGTAATAACAGTTGGCGCTATAGCCATAAATAATGAACCAACTACTGTTAATATCATTCCTCCTAAAGCAGTGTTTCTCTTTCCAAATTTCTTAAGAACTGGTGCCGCAAGGAATGATCCAACTATTATAGGTGCGAAAGATGCCGTTCCAATTAATCCAACCAAATTAGCATCTCCAAGTACATATTGAGCATAATAAACGTTCACTCCACCCAGTCCTGAAGATATAAATATTATTATTATACTTACAACAAGTATTGCCCAATATTTATTCTTAAACAAAGTTTTTAACCCATCTTTTATAGAAAAACTAGCATCTTCTACTGGTGCCGCTACTCTTTCTTTTGTGTTCTTAAAGCATATAAAATATAATAATGCAGATGCTATACCATATATAATTGCAAGAATAATCCAGCCTTTTTTTCCATCACCAAAGCTCTTTACTAAAGGCATTGTAATAATACTAAGTATTAATGCACCCAAAAATCCAAAAATACTTCTAAATGAACTTAATTGTGATCTGTCATTTTGATCTTGGCTTATTAAGGCGCTTAAGACATTATATGGAGTAGCTGTACCTGTGAACATAAGCATAGCAAAAATATATGTAACGAATGCATAAGCTATTTTACCATTGCTACTTAAATCTGGTGCTGTAAACATAAGCACTAATGAAGCAGCATAAGGTATTGCTAACCACAAAAGCCACGGACGAGCTTTTCCATGCTTAGTTTTTGTTTTATCAACAATTGCACCCATAGTTAAATCCGCAACTCCATCAAGAATTCTTCCAGCAAGTAAAATAAATCCAACTGTTGCCACTGCTATCCCAGCAATATCTGTATAGAAAAAACTTATAAACGTGTTTGCTGTTGTTAATAAAAGATTTCCTGCTAAATTTCCAAACCCATAAGATACTTTTTCTCCAAAACCTATTTTATCATTAGTATTGTTAGTCGAAGAATTATTATTCATATTTACTTTTATCCTCCTCTAAAATCTATTATTCATATGTTAATTATTCATCAGTTATCGATTACAAATTGAGCTCAATCTTTTCATTAATCAAATACCATACATATATAATATTTTAAATGCATATATAAACCAATAACATAACTTAATTAATATAACTGACATTTTTTAATCTTTCCATATTAATTATCTATATATATTTTTCCTTTAATTAGTATTTAAGCCTCTAAAACACATATTCTTTTCGTATTATCGAAAAAATACTAATATTTATTAACAAAACTTAATTAATATAATTGACATTTTTTAATCTAACTATTATAGTCTTTACATAATGATTTTTTAATAATTGTAGGTGAGAAAATGAAAATAAGTGAATTGGATAAACTATTAAAAGAATATACTGAAGATGAGCTGTATTATGAAAATTATTATCTTGCTAAGCAAAATCTACATACGTATAAAGCTTTTATGGAGCATTTAGATATCGACTATATTAAAAAGAAGCGTCTTCTTATTCCTGGAATTGATCATGGTGTTGATCCTTCTTTCATGCCAGAAGATATTCTTTTTGTAGAGAGAAAAAATCATAATGTTATAGCTTTGAAACATTATAGATATACTCCAGAATTCATTCATAAACATAGTTTTTTTGAAATGAGTTATGTATATTCTGGAAGATTCAAACAAAAAATTGCTGGAGATGAGATTGTTTTTAATGAAGGGGATATATGTATTCTGCCACCTAATGTAGAACATTCTGTTGGAATTTTTAATGATACAATTGTAATAAACTTTTTAATAAGAAGAAGTACCTTTAATGATACTTTTTTAGAAGTGCTTAGTGATGAAAATATTTTATCATCTTTCTTTACAAAAATTTTGTATACCAAAAATTACAATAACTATATTATATTTCGTACTAATAATAACCCTATAATTAAAAAAATTCTTTGTGACATAATTATTGAGGATATTGAAAATAAAAAGTATAGTAATAAAATTTTAGACAATCTTATAATGATTCTTTTTGCTAATTTGCTGAGAGATGATATTAATAAAGTAGAATTGCCACAAGAATTACAGAAAACTAATAAACAGCTTGCATCAATACTTTCATATATTCAAGGAAATTATAAAACTGTAACACTAGATGATTTATCAAAACAATTTCACTTTTCAATTCCATATCTAAGTAAACTTGTAAAAGTTACGACTGGACATACTTTTAAAGAAATGATTCAAACATTAAAACTAAATAAAGCTATTGAACTTTTATCTTCATCAGATTTAAAGATTTGTGATATAAGCGAAACTATTGGATATGAAAATGATACCCATTTTATTAGAACCTTTAAAAAAATCTATGGAGTGTCACCTAATCAATATAGATATCAATTAAATAATAATAATAATAATAATAATAATAATAATAATGTAGATTAAAAACATTCTCGATGTGGTTAATTTTAGTATATGAGTTGTAATTAATAAAATTCATAGTTTGTAAAATTAACTTGATTACATAGGTAAAATATACAGTGATTTTAAATTAATAAACTTTTTTAGAAGATATATACCTTGCAATTAGTTGATCAAATCATATATTTAGTCATTTATTGAGCGCATAACCTTTTTGAATGTAACTTTGTTATTGAAACATATATAAATAAAAGATGCACTAAATTTAAAACGGCTGCATCTTTTATTCAAATTATTTATCGAGTTTGTTTAAGTAATGATTTATTATAAAATTACTTCTTTGTTACTTTCTATTTCCTTACTTTCACGTCCAAAAGCAAAAGCTAAAATAAAACCAACAATAGCAATACTGCAGGCCACCATTACTGCACTTGAAAATCCTGTAGCTACTGCTGCTTCATTTACAACATTTCCTGCTGCTAAAGTTTTAAGTTGAACTGCTGACATTATTCCAATAAATAATGATGAACCTATTGCCGCAGAAATTTGCTGAAGTGTATTTACTATTGCTACTCCATGAGGATAATATTCTTTTGGCAACTGTTTTAATGAATGTGTTTGAGCTGGTGACATAGTGAATCCAACACCTATACAAACACATATATAAGTCATTATTATCTTAATTAATGATGTTTTATCATTAAAATTTGCTAAAATGAATACAAATACAGCTATTATAGCCATACCAATTGGCATTAACCATTTTACGCCATACTTATCATATATTTTTCCACCTATTGATGTAGCAATTGCCATGAATACTACAGCTGGCAATAATGCCATAGCTGCTATAAAACTTGTCTTTCCAAGTGATCCTTCGATAAACATTGGCAGCATTACATTCATATTAAAGCTTATCATCATTGATATCATTACCAATAATACTCCAACTACGAATTTAAAATATCTAAATGGTGATAAATTTAACATTGGTTCTCTCAAATTTAATTGACGTTTTATGAATATTGTCATACAAATTATTCCTATTATAAAGTTTAATAAAGTGATTTTAATATTACCTTCACTAATACTGCTTATTCCATATATTATAGTTCCTACACCTATTGTTGATAGAAAAATTGATAAATAGTCTATTTTAGGTTTTGTGATTTCACCTACATCTGCTAATACTAATTTTCCTACAATCATAGCTACTATTATAATTGGAATTAAAATTATAAATAATGCATGCCAGCTAAAATATTGTAATATAACACCTGCAAAGGTTGGACCAAATGCAGGTCCAAGAGAAATTGCACATCCACATATTGCCATTACTGAACCTATTTTATTTTTTGGAGCTACTAATAATACTGTATTCATCATAACTGGTATCATCATACCTGTTCCAGAAGCTTGTACCATTCTTGAAATTACTAAAATCATAAAAGAGCCTGAAAATGCTGCACATATTGTTCCAACTAATAACAGTCCTAATGCACCTAAAAACAATTGCTTAGTTCTAAATGTTTGAATAAGAAAGGCTGTAACAGGAACCATAACTGATGTTACTATCATATACGCTGTAATTAGCCATTGAGCAGTTCCTGCTGTAACATTCATTTCTTTCATTATTCCTGATAGCGCTACATTTAATATAGTTTCATTAAAAGTAGCTATAAATGCACTAAATACTAGTACCGCTATAATTGCTGTCCCGTTTATCTTCTTTGAAGTTTCTAATTTGTTCGTTTCTTTCATTTATTCTCCTCCATTTCCTAGACCAGTCTATATATAAAATCTTAAAAATTAGAGCACCTTAAAATAAGCTATAACTTCACCAGCCTTTGATTAATTTTAAGATAACTCAACTCATCACTCTATATATTAATTAATACTTTTACCTGCTTTCCAGCCTGCCTTAAAGCTTCGCCATTTTGTCTAGTTAAACTAAGAAGAATAGCTCCTTCTGTCATAGCAGAAATAGATACTGCTAATTCTTTTGCTTTATTCTTATTAAATCCATACTCAATTAATTTTTCAAAGTGTAAATCTTCTATTTCTTCAAAAACTTTTTCACAAGCCATTCTTAAAATTTCACTACAATCATATGTTTCTAAAGCTATTAAACTTATAGACATATCATGCATTTTTTTATTTTTATCTATTATTTCTGCAATATTATTAATGTTAGATACAATACCATCAATAGGATTATTAAATTTATCTAAGGTTCTTTTTAAATTAGCTATTATTTTTTCACCTGCTAACTTAATTGATTCTAAAGCAAGCTCCTCTTTTCCATTTGGAAAATGATAATATAATGAACCTTTTGGTGCCCCACTCTCTTTTAAAATTTCATTTAATCCAGTTCCATTATATCCTTTAACCTCAAAAAGCTTATATGCAGTTTCAATAAATTTCTCTTTTGCATTTGTATTATTTCCCATAAACTTATACCTTCCAATTTAATTATAGTGACTGGTCTACATTGATTATAAAGCTAATTTCTATTTAATTCAACACTAAATTAAAAATATTATCAATCATATATGTTCTAAAAAATTTTGTTCATTAAGATTTAATTTCTATATTAGAGTGATTGGATAAAACAACCAACTAAATTATGAACTTATATATTAATAAATAAGAGAATAGAATGCCAACTATATAAGATGCATTTTATTCCCTTTTAGCAAACAACTTGTCTTAATAAAGTTTTATAAACATCAATTTATCATTTATATACTATATTTTAAATCTATTAACATGTTCAATCATTTCTTTTGTTACATCATTTAAAACTTCTGCTGATAAAGCAACCTCTGATGACGCAGATTTCATTTCCCCAGTTGAAGCTGCGATTTCTTCTGATGAAGCTGAAACTTCTTCTGCTACAGCAGATGCATTTTCTATTTTTTCTGAAATCATATTTTTTTCAGAGTTTATTTCTGTAACTGCATGGTTTGCTGCTTTAATCTTTGTAACAATACCACTTACCTCAGATATTATGTTTTCATAAGATTTAAGTGCTGCATTTATTACTCCAACTTGACTATCTAATTCATTATTAAGTGTATCTGTATTTTTTATGATTCCATTTGCTTCATTGGATATTCCATTAATCAATATATCTATATTTTTTGAAGATTCTTGTGACTGCTCTGCAAGTGTTCTAATTTCATCAGCAACTACTGCAAAGCCTCTACCTGCTTCCCCTGCTCTTGCAGCTTCTATAGCTGCATTTAATGCCAATAAATTGGTTTGTTCTGATATATCATTTATTAATGTTGCTATTTCAGATATCTGAATTATATTACTATTTAAGGTTTCAATCTTCTTAATAAACTCTTTAAAAGAAGAACCTACTATGTTAACAGAATCTATTAGAATTTTCATATTTTCATTACTACTGCCAGCCATTGTATTAATACCATTTGATTTTAAATTTATATCTTCAATTTCTCGACCTACAGTATCTAACTTATTCCCAAATTCAGCTAATATATTTGTAATATCCATTAAATTCATTGCTTGATCACTCACTCCAGTTGCGGTTTCATGAGTTGCAATAGATATATTTTTAGCTGTATGAGTCAATTGTTCCGAAACATTGGATAAATTGTTAGCCTTTGAATCAATATTAATTGAATTTTCCTTTATAGTTGCAATAATATCCACTATGGATTCTTGCATGATTTTTATTGACTTAAACGCTTCCCCTATTTCATCATTATATTTTAATCCTTTTTCAGAAACTGGATTTGTAAAGTCTCCTTTTGAAATAACTTGCAAATGCGATGAAATATTACTAATTCCAGAAGAAATTAATCTAGATACCATATAAACTGATACTAATCCAATTAAAACAATAATTAGTGAAGCTATTAAAATAGATATTTTTAGTAAATTTAATTGAGACAAAACTTCACTCTTAGGTACAGCAATCCCTATAATCCAATTAGTACCCTTTATAGGAGCATATCCCATATATTTTGTATCGCCTTGGTATATATATTCTCCAGTACCAGCATTTCCTTTTATCATTTCTTTTTGAATATCTGCTAATGCTTGAAGTGATGGATCATTTTTAGCTTCTTCAATAACATTTTCACTTTTGGTTACTGACTCCTTATTATAATGTGCCACAGTAACCCCTGAATTATTAATAATAAAGCTCTTTCCTGTTTTTCCAACTGTAATATCACTTATAATTTTACTTATTTCATCCGCATCTCTGCTTCCAATTAATACACCAACGACTTTTCCATCCTTATCTTTAATCGGTACTGCCATGTTTATTATTAAGCTTCCATCTGCCTTACTAATTATCGGATCTGTAATCCCTCTTTTTCCTTTTGCAGCTTCTTGATAATAAGGCCTCTCCCCTAATTCAATATGAGCGAGTGTCATAGTATAGGCATCCCCATTTACATCTCCAAAGCCAATGTTTGTAAAACCTGTTCTCTTTGCTTCTGCTTGCAATAATTCTGCTTTCTTTTCAAACGAAAAATTGAAATCTCTTATTTCTTCCCTTTGACTTAGGGTTTCTAAAACATTATAGTCTGCATCAAGACGACTTTCCATTACCCTTGAAGACTCTAATGAAGTGCTAGCTAACATTTCCTTTGCATTATTTGACAATGCATAATTTGATGAATAGTATGCAATTCCCCCTAAAGCTAAGCATACAATAATAATTAAAATTCCAAAATACACAGATAATTTTATTTTAATACTCTTCATAACAAATTCCCTCTCCTCATAGTTATACTAAATAATTTTTATTACTGTAACCAACATTTGCCTTTACATAACAACTGTAAAATAATTATCTTTGGTTATTAATCACAAATTTTCTATAATTACATTATACTACATATTTTTTCTTCTCATATAATTTCACAGCAACAAATTTACATTTATAGGCATATAATTCTATTTACGAAATCAATTTTTTATTTTCTTACCTATATATGTTGTAATTTTGATTATTCAAGAAAATTAAGTCACATAACTAATTCTGATGAAGATTAATATATATAAATGCAGAATGGCTCGGACATTTATCCAAGCCATTTATATTTAAAAGGAATTATTTCAACTTAATTACTATATTTCCTTCTTTACTATCATCTGTTTGATCAATTACATTTACCTTTATATTGTATTGTGGTAAAACAACACCTGCATCTGGAATTTCCTTATTAATATAAGTTTTGCCATCCTCAAAGGTAGGATTTTTTGAATTTGCTTCATCTGTCAAAGTAAGTGGTTTTACTTCCGAACTATAATCGATGAACATATTTTCATCTTTATTTGTGCTAAAGGTTGCATCATGCATTTGATATTTAGTTGCTGCTACAGAGCCATCACTCCATTTTAACAATTTTTGATCTCCATCTATAATGCTTAAGTAACCATAGCCTGGATGAACTCCTGTCCAGTTATCGCTATATAACTCATCTGCATACCATATTAATAAACCTGGTTCATAAGACATAAAGCTTGAACCACGTTTAATATGATTAAGTCCTTTATCAACGCCTGAATGATTTCTAAGTTCAATTAAATAATAGTGATCTGTAAGCTTATTACCATCATTTTTATCGAAACCATCCATTTCAAGGTTAGTAGTAGTTTCAGCATCATCAAAGAATGAATCTTTTCCATCAATGTTAAGTCTTATATCATCTACATATAAACCAGGCATTTCTGCTGCCACATCCGTCCAATAGTTTATTTTTAATTTAATCTTTTTGCCAATGTATTCATTAAGATCAAAGCTTGCATCGACCCATCCATTAGATTTTCCCGTAATACCATTTCCAGGGTTTTGTTTATTGGGATTTGAAGTTGTAGTAATATTTCCTGGAATACTTGTCCAAGTATCACTGCCATCTACTTGTACTAAAACAGATCCATAGTCCCAATCTTTTTCTATATCATACCAAGCTTTGAAGCTAAAAGTTGCAGCAGCACCAGTTGTTAAATCTATTGCTGTTGAAATAGAATTATCTAAGTTATTACCTTTACCACTAAAGTATAAATACTTACCACTAAAAGGTTTAGTTATTACAGTAGATTTCTTTGGAAGCGTAACTTTAACCACATCATTATTTTCTGCTTTTATGCTAGACGCATCTAAAGTATATTTTTTACCTTTTGTAGTTAATTCTGATAAGTCTACTGTATTACCATGAAGCCAATTTCCACCATAAGTTTTTTGGAAAAATTGTTTTGCATATGGGCTAAAGCCTACTGGCTCTGTCCCCGGTATAGTTCCTGCCCAGCTTCCACTTGACATAATAGACCAGTAGCCTATTGGCTCACCTTGCCCAGTATATTCTGTATCATATTCATCAGGAAGTCCTAAATCATGGCCAAATTCATGGGCAAATACACCTGCTGCACCATCCTCTGGCATTACAGTATATGGATAAGCAGACATATTTGTATCTGGTATTTTCCATGGACTAGAAGAACCATTTACTATTTCAGTAACCTTTCCACTATGAGACCATATTGAATCAGTTCCTATTACTCCTCCTCCGGCTTCTTGACCCATTCCTGAATGAATAACCATAAGATGATCAATGATTCCATCAGGTTCATTAAGATCTCCATCACCATCTAAATCATAAGGATCCTTTAAATCATAATCCTTAAGATTTACATCTTTAGAAGCATCAATCAATCCTTCTTGAATAAGCTCCCGAATTTTCACATTTTTATTGCTTCCACTATCTGCACCATAATAAGCTGCTGGATGCTTAGCTTTGTACCAACCTAAGACATTTCCTTCAACATCATAGCTTTTTCCTGACTGCTCGTCATAATATTGTTTTAAAGAAACAAGGTTTTCACCATTAGGACCAACATAACCATTGTTTCCAAATATCATATCTTGAAAATGTGACGTGTTATAATCTTTATAATACATTTCTGTGTCTTTTGAAGTTAATGTATTATGCAGTAAATCTGGGAATTCTATTAAAAGTACAAGTGCTTTATCTTTAGTTACACTTCCATCCCAAGTAGTTTGAGGCTCATTTTTCTTCTTCTTTTTTTCCTTATTCGTACTATCCTGCAATAATCCCCTCTTAATTGCTTCTTTACCATACCCCTTTAATCCTTGAAGCGCTTTTACATCTGACTGAATAGTATTTTTAGTGTCTGGATTCTCATTTTCACTTAAATATTCCCTAAGAATTTTGTCAGCTTCCTCAGACGTTGCATCCTTTGGAATAGTTCCATTTTTCTTTAGCATCTCAAGTAATTTTTCATCGTTAGCAATTGCTAAGTCTATATTTGTCTGGATGCTTAGTATCTCCTCATTGCTTTGGGATGTAGAATCTGCTACATAAGCTTTAACACTTAAACCTGTTGTACTAAATGTTATTGCCGCAGCTGTTACTAATCCTATTAATTTTAATTTTGTCAAAATATTTGCCCCCTTTTTCGTCATTATTTTTAATATGCATTAGCTAGTGCAAAATGCATTCTATGTAGTAGAATTATTTCATTTGTCTACTGCATAGAATGCATTTTACTTCATTGTAAATTATAGATTATATATAAATTAATAAAGCAACTATTAAATTATGTATGTTTGTTTTCTGTATCATGGAGAATGAATCTAATAGCTACTTATAATTATATTTGCATAATATTTTATTTAAGTAAATATCAATTACCTAAGACACATAAATTGATTCCTAAATGTAAATTAATGTATATATTTTAAATAAAAATTTCTTTTATGTCAGAATTTATACTTTTTATGCTCAAAACGTTGACTTTTATTATATACACTTCTCTTACCTTCATATTTCTTGTAAATATATCTACATAATATTCTTTATATCAAAATTATCTATTTAGAACACACCTCCTTGCATCTTAGCTTTGTCGATAAACTTACTACTATTTTGCAATAACTATTTTTTCTCCTTATAGTTAAAAGCTTTTTATAATCACAGCTCTAATCCGTGACACAAAAAAACTGATAAAAATATTAATAAATTTGATATTTTTATCAGCAATATCTATTATATCCATTCACTAATTATCTAAAATTTAAATACTTGCATAACCTTATAACTATTAAATAAATAGTTTATACCTTGTTTTCCAGCTTTTCTTTTACTTTAATTATTAGGTTACATAAAAACTCTTTTTCGTCTTGTTGTATAAAATCTAACACACATATTTTAAAAATCCCATTATTTTGAAATATATCATTCATAATTTCATTTCCTTTTTTTGTTATAATAACATTCATGATTCTTCTATCGTCTAAGTCTGGACGTCTTTTAACTAATCCTGCCAATGATAGTTTATCAACTAAAACTGTTACTCCTGATTTTACAATTTCTAGCTCATCACTCAATAAAGACATTTTTACACCTTTATCTTTACTTATATAAATTAAATATAATGCTTGAAATTCTATTTCCTTCATCTTTAACTTTTTACATAATTTAATATAATACTTATTTGTTAACTTAAAGACACTAAATATGTCTTTAAGTATATCTAAATCATTTTTTAATTTATCATTGCTATTCTCTTTTTCCATAAAAACTAACTCCTAATAAACTTACTATAGTTTTACATAAAGTGAAAATTTGTTTCATCCTTACTGCCTAAACAATTGTCTATTATGCTGCTATCCAAAATTACTAAATTACTTTCACTTGATCTAATATCTTTCATAAATATTTAAAATTAATTTCAACTAACGTTTTATATCTATGTTTTTGAAGGTTTTCTTTTTTTTAATCTTATGAACAGCACTCTTCGACCGCTAATTAAGCAACCAAGGTTTTTGAATTTTATTTCTTAATGTATTATACTTATTAATTGAATTTCTTAATTCAGTTTCTAGATCCTTATTGTCTAAAACTAATGTATTATATTCATTTTCAATTATCAATCCTTCATCATACCTTAATCTGGCAATACTAAGTTCTTTATTCTTCACCTCAATATTAGATTTAGCAACAATAATACCATTTTCCATATCTAGCAGACTGGCATAACTTTCTTTTAATCCATTTTTAAGATTTTTCTTATTATCTTCCAATGAAACTTTACTACTTCTGTAGTCATATTTACTTTCTAAATAAGTTCCATAATCAGCCCACTCCTTTACATAAGCTACCTTTGCTGCTGCATATCCAGTCGAATCGAATTCCTTACTTGTAGTTCCATTTCCATTATCTACAGTATGTGTATAATCATCTTCATCAGGTTCGTCAGAAGTATTTGGTCTATCAACTTTATTATCTTCCAAGTTATCCTTAATTAGTTCAATAAGCTTTTTATCATATTTATAATATTTATCTATAATTTCATCAAAATATTTATCTTGAGACCCCTCTATCCTAAATGCTTTAAATTCTTCTTGTTGTTGTAATTCATAATTATTTAAGTCTTTGTCGGTTAATACTTTAAAGTAATCTTTAGCATTTTTTAGCTGATCTTCTTTTGCTTTTTCACTATTTTTTAATTTCTGAAATTCAACTTCAGCATTTTTTACTGCTATATCAGTTACTATTCCTAAATCTTTTTTTAGCTTCAAATATTCATTTTCTGTAGTTTTAATTTCAATTCGCTTTTTTATTTTACTTATTTCATTTTCTCTTGTAATCAAGTCATTATATTTATTAGTAATATCTTGTGCTATCTGATCTTCCATATATTTTTTCTGTTCTTTACTTTGGTCAACCATTAGTTCAATTTTATCGTAAGGAAAATCATTATCTTCATCATTAACCTCATCAATTTCATCTTGAATATCTAGTTTATCTTCATATAATTCTATTTCTTTAGCCTTTAAAGAAAATTTATCACTATTACTAATATCTGCATCAATAGATTCTTGCAAGGTAAGAACTGGCTTGTGCTTCACTTGACTTTGTGCATATATTGCACCAGTACTACCATCATTAGTAGTAGTAATAGTCACCGCTGATGTTGCTACATTTATAGTATTAGTACTATTATTTTGAACATTTTCTGCCGCAAATGCTGGTATAGCACTTCCGCTTATAACACTCATTCCAATTGCAAAAGCAATTAATTTATTTATATTTTTTCTCATATATATCCTCCTTAAATAATTAATAATTAATAGTTAATTATTAATAATGAATAATTGATGTTAAACTACCCTGTAATTTCTTAAATTTATATTATTTTTAAAATTCCGTTGGAAAAATGAATATTTAAATTCTATACTTTTCTATATATAATTTTAAAGGGACTATATCTAAAATTAACATTGTTTAAATTTTAGTATAGCCTCTTTAAATTCCTATAATATATTAATTTCTATAAATTTGAATTCAATTCACCATTAACTTTTGATGATTTTTTATGAGCTAATTTCTCAAATTTATTTTTCAAATCATCAAGTATTGTGTATGCAATTGGCACTACAAATAAGGTTAAAATTGTAGCAGTAATTAAGCCTCCAATTACAACTTGTGCCATTGGTGCAGTTATCTCTGCACCTAAGCTTGTAGAAACAGCTGAAGGTAACATACCAAATATCATAGCTAAAGTTGTCATAATTATTGGACGTAATCTTTTGAGTCCTGCTTCTTTTAAAGCTTCATTTCTAGGTATTCCTTCTTTAATCCTTTCCTTAGCTGCATCAATAAGCAATATTCCATTTTTCGAAACTAATCCCATAAGCATTACTATACCAAGTAATGCTGTCATACTTATTTCACTTCCGAAAACAAATAGTCCTAGCATTGCTCCAATAATTGCAAGTGGTAAAGCAAATAGTATAGATACTGGATCAATAAAGCTTTCAAATTGTGCTGCCATAACTAAATACAAGAAAATAATTGCTAACACTATTGCTTGCATTAAACTTGCCACACTTTTTTGCATCATCTGATTCATTCCACCAAGTGATAATGAAATTCCTTCTGGTAGCTCACTTTTGATTTTTTCAAGATATTGATTTTGGAAAGTACCTGTTGAAACTCCTGAAACATTACAAGAAATTTCAACTTGTGCTTGTTTACCATATCTGTGTAATTCTGATGAGGTTGTTCCAATAACTTTCTTAGTTACTTGTGTTAATGGAATTTGAGTATTATTCGAACCTGAAACGTAAATTCCATTAAGATCATTAAGATTTTTACGCTGATCTTCATCAAGAGACACTTTAACATCATATCTATCTTTTCCACCATCATATTTTGTTACAGTTGACCCATTAAATAGTGTATACAAAGTACTTGCAACATCTGAACTATTAACACCTAAATCTGCAGCTTTGTCACGATCTACATCTATCTTTGCTTCAGGTGCACCAGATTTATTATTGCTGCTTACATCTCTTGCATTAGGATCCTCCGCCATTTCTTTCTTTATTTTTTCTGCGAATACTTGAAGCTTTTCTCTATCTTCACTTACAAGATTATAAGTTATATCTTTTGAGGCTCCTCCTCCGCCTCCCATTGAAGCAGCTGATACTGTAACCTCAGTTCCTGGAATTCCGCTTAAATCTGTTCTAAGCTTTTCAGCTATTTCTCTTGAACTATTCTTACGCTCTTTTTTATCTACTAACTCAAGTTTAATTGATGTTTTGCTTTTACTTACAGTTGAATACATTCCTTCTACTTCTGGATACTTACTTTTAATTATTTCCTCAAGTTGTTTATTTTTTTGCGATGCTGCATCTAAAGTCATTCCAGAATCAAAATCTGCACTAACTGTTACTTGACCTTTATCACTGGAAGGCAGCATAGAAAAACCTAAATTTGTACCTACTCCAATACTACCTATAAACATAACTGCACAAATAATTAAAACTAGTAATCTGTAATTAAGAGTCTTCAGTAACAAATGTGAATATTTTTCAGCCAAGCTATCAAATTTCTCATTGAACCACTCAAAAAACTTACCAACAAATGTTTTACTTTCCTTTTTCCCCTCTTTAAGCATTTTAGATGACATCATAGGCACAAGGGTAAAAGATACAAACAATGAAACTACCATACTAAAAACAATAGTCAAAGCAAATTCAATAAAGTATTTTCCAAGCATTCCTTCTATCATTGCTATAGGTAAGAATACTGCAATAACAGCTGAAGTTGTTGCTATTACTGCAAATCCAATTTCAGAGGTAGCTTCTCTTGCTGCTTCTATTGGACCTTTTCCCATATGCAAATGTGTTACAATATTTTCAATAACAACTATGGCATCATCAATTAAAAGCCCTACGGCCAGTGATAACCCTGTTAAAGACATTGTATTTAATGAAAAGTTCGTCATTTTCATACAAATGAAAGTAGTTACAATTGATATTGGTAGAGATAATGCACTTATAAGAGTACTTTCCCATTCATGTAAGAACAAGAATACAATAATAACTGCGAGTACACATCCCTCTATAATAGTATGATTAACGCCTTCTACTGTGGCTTGAATTGATTCTGAATTATCACTAACAATATCAACATGTACACCATCTGGTAAAGATGCTTTAATCTCATTTAATTTTGATTTAACACCTTCTGCTACTTCAACAGTATTAGCACCAGATTGCTTAACTACATCTATACCAATTGATTGTTTCCCTTGATAAAAAGCAAGACTTGTCTTATCTTCAACTGTATCTTCAACTTTTGCGATATCTTTTAATCTGATTTCTGTTCCATTTTTCTTAGTTATTAAAATATTCTTAAAGTCTTCAATTTTTTGTATCTTACTATTTGTAGTAATAGAAATCTCATTATCTGCATCAGTAACTTTTCCGCTTGATTGGTCAATATTATCAATTCTAATACTGTTTACTACTTGACTTGATGTAAGACCGTACTGTAATAATTTATTATTATCTAGCTTTATATGAATTTCTCTTGTATCCTGACCAGATACGTCTACTGATCCAATACCAGAAACTGTATATAGCTTTGGTTTTATAGTTTCATCTACAATGTCTGATAATTCTTGATTATCATCCAATCCATAAACAGCAATAGATACTATAGATGATGCTGACATATCAAATTTAGAAATAACCGGATCATTAGCATCAGTTGGTAATTCCCCTCTAATACTTGAAACCTTATCTCTAACCTCTTGTGCTGCCACATCAGAATCTTTACTTAATTCAAATCCTATAGTAGTTTGTGAAACCCCTTCTGTTACAGTAGATGTTATAGTGTCAACTCCTGAAATTTTTTGAACTGCATCTTCAACTTTTTTTGTTACCTTTGTTTCAAGTTCTTGTGGTGTTGCCCCTTGTTGTGTAACAACAACTGAAACATAAGGCATATCTGCATCTGGCATATCATTAAGTACTAACTTTTGATAATTTGTATAACCTAAAATAGTGAGGGCAATCATTATAACTGTTATAAATACTGGTCTTTTAATACTAATATTTGCTATATTCATTTGTTATCCCTCCTATTTAGAAACTTCTTCTGCAGAATCACCATTTTGTTTAGTATTTGTTTCTAATGAATTTTCATCTTTGCTAGAAGCTACGTCTATTTCATTACCATCTTGTAATGTACTTGTATTAGTACAGATTATTTGCTCCCCATCCTTTATACCCTCTGTTATTTCTATATTTTTTTCATCAGTTTCTCCAATTTTTACTTTTTGCTTTTTAGCTTTTCCATTATCATTTATGAAAACTGAATAATCACCCTCATTTCCAACTAAAACATTAATTGGCACAGCTATCACTTGAGTTTTTTCTGAGTTTAAAAGTTTCGCTTTTGCATAAATACCTGGATACAGTGATTTATCACTGTTATCTATTTTTATCTTGCAACTAAATACTCTAGCCGCAGTATCAGCTGACAAATCTATTTTTTGAACAGTTCCATCATAGACTCTGTCACTTCCCTCAACAGTGGCTGTAGCTGCTTGTCCAATTTTTGTGCTACTTATTTTTTCTTGCGGTATTTGTATTGTTGCATATACAGCTGATATATCATTAACCTTTGCAAGTGCTGCACTAGGAGCTGCCATTTGTCCTATATTTATAGCCTTATCACTTATTACGCCACTTATGGGAGCTGTAATTACTGTATTCTTCAAATTATCTTGTAGATTAGCTATACTTACTTTTTGTGCTTCTATATTTGCTTGGGCTGATTGAATACTCACGTTTCCTGCCTCATAATCAGCTTCTGCTGTATTTACAGCCTTCTCAGCAGCTTCAAAATCAGCCTTTGATATACCACCCTTTTCATAAAGATTTTTTTGTCTGTCATAGTTGCGCTTAGCATCATCTAAATTAAGCTTAAGCTTTTTAAGAGTTACTTGTGCAGAATTTAATTGCTCTTCAATTACCTTTAATTGACTTTCTGAAGATCTTATATTATTTTCTATATCTTGAGCATCTAGAGTAGCTATTGTGTCACCTGCATTTACATATTGCCCATTTTCAATTGATACGGATATAATTCTTGCTGATATCTTACTGTTTATAATCCCTTGCTCAGTTGCTTCTAAAGTAGCTTTATATGTATCACCAGAATTTTTTTGTGTTGCCTTTGCACTTTGTACTTCAACTGCAGTTTTCTTCACAACAACTGCAACATTTTCATTTTTTTTGTTTGCTGATAAGTTATTTTTAACTACTATCACTCCTATTACTGCTACAATAACAACTGCAAATATAACTATTTTTTTTATATTTTTCATTTTTGCCCTCCTATTTTTTAACACAAAATATTTCTTCTATTAATCCGATAATTATAAAATACCATTCTATTTCTAGAGTGATACTTCCTACTTATAACCTTAATCGGATACTATTTCATTTTTGACTCATATCTACCATTAACAAATATTTAATACGGAGTTTAGCATAGAATTATTAACTCAATTTAAACTTTTTAGTTAATTTTCATTTTAATAATTGAATCTTTTTCAAAAATCCTACAAGTATGAGTTTATATTCAATTTATATTTGTTAGTTATAATTGATGTAAGCTTTATATTATGGCGCAAAAAAACAGTTAAAATATTATATAATTAATACAATTGAAGGAGGTTGTTGAAATGTTTCATATTTTAATCGTAGAGGATGATGTAGAACTTTGTGAATTATTCAGTACTGTCTTGGTCAAAAATGGATATAAAACTACTAGTGCAAAGGATGGTGTTGAAGCACTTAATGTTTTAGATAGAGAATATATTGACTTAATTCTTTCTGACATTATGATGCCTAATATGGATGGTTTTGAACTAATTCAATCTATTCGAGATGCACAATTTAATCTTCCGGTATTAATGATTACAGCTAAGGAAAGCTTTCAAGATATTAAGCGTGGTTTTCTACTTGGAATTGATGATTATATGATCAAGCCCATTAATGTTAATGAAATGGTGCTAAGAGTTGGAGCATTGCTAAGAAGAGCACAAATTATTAATGAAAAAAAACAATGTATTGGCGAAACTTTATTGGAATACGATTCTTTGTCCGTATATCAAAATAGTGAAGCAACAGTACTTCCACAAAAAGAATTCTATATTTTATATAAACTTGCCTCTTACCCTAATCGTATATTTACCAGACAAGAACTTATGGATGAATTTTGGGGCCTTGATTCAGAGACAGATATCCGAACTGTAGATGTACATATTAATCGTCTGAGAGATCGTTTTAAAAGTAATAATGATTTTGAAATAATAACTGTAAGAGGACTTGGATATAAGGTGGTAAAGAAACATGAATAAAAATAATACCTTAAAACCAATATTTTTTTCTTCATTAATCATTTTTTTTATTATGTTAGTATCAGCAGTAATTTCTTTCACTATAAATATCTACTTTAATATAGTTCCTATACCAACTTCAAGCTCCATACTCTTTCCACTTATTAATTTATATATTATTAGTTTGCTTGTAGGAACAATTATTGCAGCTATCATAGGAAAGATAATATTACCTCCAATTATAAAAATTAGTGAAGCGTTAATTGAAGTCGCAAAAGGTAATTTTAATATTAAAATAAATCAAGAAAAGCATCCTGTCAAAGAACTAGAAAAAATGTTACACAATTTTAATATTATGGTGAATGAACTCAATAATATTGAAACTTTTCGTAATGACTTTATTGACAATGTTTCTCATGAATTCAAAACGCCTATTGCCTCTATAGATGGATATACAATGCTGCTTCAGGACAGTAATCTGACAGAAGAAGAAAGAAATAAATATATTGAAAAAATACTTAACAATACAAAAAGATTGTCTAATTTGATCCATACTATTCTACAAATTTCAAAACTTGAAAATCAAGGAATCATAGCAGAAAAAAGAAACTTTAAACTAGATGAGCAATTTAGACAAACTTTATTATTTCTTGAACCAAAATGGTCTGACAAAAATATTGACTTAGATATTAATTTAGATGAAATTACTTTCTATGGAAGTGAAGAATTATTATCACAAGTATGGGTAAATATATTAGATAACGCAATAAAATTCACACCAGATAATGGAATAATTGCATGCACCTTAAAACAATCTTCTGGCTGGATTACAGCAATCATTTCGGATACTGGTGTTGGTATCACCGAAGATGTGCAAAAACATATCTTTGACAAGTTTTATCAGGGAGATAAATCCCATTCTTCTGAAGGCAATGGCTTAGGACTAGCCCTTGTAAAAAGAATTATCAATTTATGTGGAGGGATAATAGAAGTGGATAGCCAGTTAGGGAAAGGATCTATTTTTACTATTAAATTACCATGTTAAACAGAGAGGTGCTTAGCGAGGTCACTGATAAACTGAAAATATTTAATATTTTATATCTAAAAATATTAAAGAGAGCCTTTAGAAATGGTTCTAATGGCTCTCTTATTTTACCAATTCAAACAGTGAAAATTTAAGGGTGCTTTTTCAGTGGCCTCGTGCTTAGCCCCCCTGTTTAACATATAAATTATAAATATATTTATAATTTATATGTTACTTTCCAGCTTTTCTTTCACTTTAATTATTAAGTTACATAAAAGCTCTTTTTCGTCTTGTTGTATAAAATCTAACACAGACACTTTAAAAATTCCATTATTTCGAAATACATCATTCATAATTTCATTTCCTTTTTCTGTTATAATCACATTCATGATTCTTCTATCTTCTAAATCTGGACGTCTTTTAACTAATCCTGCCAATGATAGTCTATCAACTAAAACTGTTACTCCTGATTTTACAATTTCTAGCTCATCACCCAATAAAGACATTTTTACACCTTTATCTTTACTTATATAAATTAAATATAATGCTTGAAATTCTATTTCCTTCATATTTAACTTTTTACATAATTTAATATAATACTTATTTGTTAACTTAAAGACACTAAATATGTCTTTAAGTATATTAAAATCATTTTGGAATTTATTATTAAGATTCTCTTTTTTCATAAAAACTAACTCCTAAGAAACACACTGCAATTTGAAAAAATTTAAACCATGTCTTTAAATTTTTTCAAATTTTATTTTTTTAAATCTTATCCATCATCAATACTTTAGCTTAGGCCACTAACTAAGCAGCCAAGGCTTTTGAATTTGATTTTTTAATGTATTGTAGTCATTAATGGAAGTTCTTAAATCTGTTTCTAAAGTATCGTTATCTATAACTTGTTTATCATATGCTATTTTAGTTATTAACCCTTGATCATATTTTAGCTTTGCAATACTAAGTTCATTATTCTTTACCTCTATGTTAGATTTGGCTACATTGATACTATTTTCCATATCTATGAGCTTCGCATAACTTTCCTTTAATCCTTTTTTAAGATTTTTTTTGTTTTCCTCTAAAGAAACTTTACTACTGCTTAAATTATATTTATTTTGTAGATAGGTTCCATAATCAGTAAATGAATTTTCATATTCTCGTTCTGCTTTTGCATATCCCTCTGAATCAAAAACTTGATTTCCATTTTCATCAGATGATTTAAAATCATCTTTATCAGGTTTATCACTGCTACTTGGTCGATGTACTTTATTATCATCTAAATTGTCCTTAGTTAATTCAAAAATCTTCTTGTCATATTTGTAATATTTATCTATAACATTATCAAAATATTCATCTTGAGATTTATTTATCTTAAATGCTTCAAACTCTTGCTCCTCTTGTAAAGAATAATTATTTAAGTCTTTTTCCGTTAATATTTTAAAATAATCTTGAGCATTTTTTAATTGATCTTCTTTAGCTTTTTCACTATTTTTTAGCTTTTGAAACTCAACGTCTGCATTTTTTATTTCTATTTCAGTTGCTAATCCTAAG
Source organism: Clostridium puniceum (assembly GCF_002006345.1). Lineage (GTDB taxonomy): Bacteria > Bacillota > Clostridia > Clostridiales > Clostridiaceae > Clostridium > Clostridium puniceum. The sequence continues at coordinate 17,192 of NZ_LZZM01000183.1, read as the reverse complement.
TCTTTTTTTAGCTTCACATATCCATTTTCTATAGTCTTAATTTCTAACTGCTTTTTTATCTGATCAATTTCATTGTTCCTTGTAATTAAATCATTATATTTATTTGTGATATCTTGTGCTATTTGATCTTCCATATAATCTTTTTGTTCTTTAGTTTGATCAACTGTTAATTCAAGTTTATCATAAGGAAAGTCGTTATCATCATTATCTTGAATATCATCAAGTTCATCTTGAATATCTAGTTTATCCTCATATAATTTTATCTCTTTAGACTTTAAAGCAAGTTTATCACTATTGTTAATGGCTGCATCTATAGATTCCTGTAAAGTAAGAACTGGCTTTTGCGTTACCTGATCTTTTTTCACTTGATTTTGTACATATATAACTCCAGTATTAGTAGTATCCGCTGTTGTTTCATTAATAGTAGTAGTGTTATTTTGTACATCCTCTTCTCCAAATGCTGTGATAGCATTTCCGCTTATAACACTTATTCCAATTGCAAAGGCAATTAATTTATTAATATTTTTTCTCATATGTATCCTCCTCTTAAATGCTTATTTAAAAACTAGCTCTTTTTATAATTAATGTAGGTTTTGCTTTTATTTTTTTAATAAATAATCTATACTATCAAATTAAAATTCATTTCATTAATTAAAATATATTCCAGTTAAATAAAAGGACTATATCTAAAATTAAATCCAACTAAATTAAATTTTAGTATAGTCTCTTTAACTGTCTATAATATCTATAAATTTGAGTTTAATTCATCATCAATTTTTGATGATTTTTTATGAACTAACTTATTAAATTTATTTTTCAAATCATCAAGTATTGTATATGCGATTGGTACTACAAATAGCGTTAAAACTGAAGATGTAATTAATCCACCAATTATTGCCTGCGCCATAGGTGCACGTGATTCTGAACCTGATCCTGTTGCTATAGCCGCTGGAATCATACCAAATATCATGGCCAAAGTAGTCATTACTATAGGACGCAATCTTACATATCCTGCTTCTCTTAAAGCTTCTTTTATAGGAATACCCTCTTTCATTTTTTCCTTTGCAGAGTCAATAAGAAGAATTCCATTTTTTGCAACTAATCCCATAAGCATAATAATACCTACCATACAAATCATACTTATAGAGCTTCCAAAAACGAATAATCCAATTACAGCTCCAATAATTGCAAGTGGCAAGGCAAACATTATAGAAATAGGATCAATAAAACTTTCAAATTGCGCTGCCATAACTAAATACAAGAAAAGTATTGCTAGAAATATAGCTTGCATTAAGCTCTGCATACCTTCCGCCATCATCCCACTAGTTCCTCCTACAGATAATGAAACTCCATCTGGAAGTTGACTTTGAATCTTTGCCTTGTAATTACTTTCAAAAGTACCTGAAGATATTCCTGTAACATTAGCAGAAACCTCAACTTGTGGCTGCTTATTATATCTGTGTAACGATGAAGAAGTTGTTTCAACGACCTTTTTAGTTACTTGACTTAAAGGAACTTGTTGACCTTTTGTTCCTAAAACATAAATATTGTTAAGATCATTAAGGTTTTTACGTTCGCTATCATCTATAGATATTTTTACATCATATCTATCTTTCCCACCATCATATTTACTTACAGTTGAACCATTAAATAATGTTGATAGCATACTTGCAACATCTGAACTACTAACCCCTAAATCTGCTGCTTTATCACGATCCACCTCGATCCTTACTTGTGGTGTCCCAGATTTACTATTTGTACTAACATCTCTTGCGTTAGGATCTTTAGACATTTCTTCTGCCATCTTATTTGCAAAGGCTTGAAGCTTTGTTCTATCATCTCCAACAATATTGTAAGCTACATCTTTTGAACCTCCACCAGCACCTGATGCAGCAGTTACTGTGACTTGAGCCCCTGAAATACCTTGCAGATCGCTTCTAAGCTTTTCTGCTATTGCTTTTGAACTATCCTTACGCTGCTTTTTATCAACTAACGAAATCTTAATTGATGTTTTACTCTTACTTACTGTTGAATACATAAACTTTACTTCTGGATATTTACTAATAACAGCTTCAAACTGCTTAGTTTTTTCTGATGCATTATCTAGCGTTATTCCTGAATCAAATGCTGCACTAACATTAACCTGACCATTATCAGTGGCAACCTGTGATTCAAAGCCTAATGTTGAACCTAATCCTATACTTCCTACAAACATGGCGCCTGAAATACCTAAAACTAGTAATCTTTTATTAAGGCTTAAAACTAATAACTGTGAATATTTCTCAGCAAAAATATCAAATTTCTCATTAAACCATTTGAAAAACTTCCCAATAAATGTTTTACTTTCTTTTTTTTCTCCCTTAAGCATTTTAGATGACATCATAGGTACAAGGGTAAAGGATACAAACAATGAAACTATCATACTAAACACAACTGTAAGTGCAAATTCAATAATGAATTTTCCTACCATTCCTTCTACCATTGCCATAGGGAAAAATACTGATATAACAGCTAAAGTTGTTGCTATTACTGCAAATCCAATTTCTGATGTAGCTTCCTTTGCTGCTTCTACAGCAGATTTACCCATATGCAGATGCCGTACAATATTTTCTATAACAACTATAGCATCATCAATTAGCAGACCAACGGCCAGTGATAGTGCCATTAATGACATTGAGTTTAATGAAAAGTTCATAAATTTCATACATATAAAAGTACTTATAACTGAAATTGGAAGAGATAGTGCACTTATAAGTGTACTTTCCCATTCATTTAAGAACAGGAACACTATAATAACTGCTAATATACATCCTTCAATAATTGTTTTCATAACCTCATCAACACTTTCTTCTATTGATGTGGAATTATCACTAACAATATCAACCTGTATACCTTCTGGTAAAGAAGCTTTAATTTCATTTATTATTTGTTTAACATCTTTTGCTACTTCAACAGTATTAGCACCTGATTGCTTAACTATGTCAATACCAATTGCTTGATTTCCTTGATAGTATGCAATACTGCTTTTTTCCTCAAATCCGTCTTCTATTTTTGCAACATCTTTTACCCTGATTTCTGCATCATTCTTTTTAGTTACTAAAATATTTTTAAAGTCTTCTATTTTTTTTATCTTACTATTTGTTGTAATAGAAATTTCATTATTTCCATCAACAACCTTTCCAGTTGATTGATCTATATTATCTTTTTTTATGCTATTTATAACATCACCTGGTGATAAGCCATAAGATAATAGCTTATCGTTATCAAGCTTTATATGAATTTCTCGTGTATCCTCACCAGATACATCTACTGATCCAACTCCTGATACTGTATATAGTTTCTTATTTAAAGTGTTATCTATAAAATCTGTCATTTTTTGAGTGTCATTTGAACCATAAACAGCAATAGATAAAATTGATGAAGCCGACATATCAAATTTAGATATAATTGGATCATTAATGTCAGTTGGTAATTCTCCTCTAACAGTAGAAATTTTATCTCTAACTTCTTGTGCCGCTACTTCACCATCTTTGCTTAACTCAAATGCTATAGTTGTTTGCGAAGAGCCTTCGCTTACAGTAGAAGTTATAGTATCAATTCCAGAAATTTTTCCTACTGCATCTTCTATTTTTTTTGTCACCTTTGATTCAATTTGTTCAGGTGTTGCCCCTGGCTCTATAATCATAACTGAAACATAAGGCATGTCTACATTAGGCATATCATTAAGTACTAATTTTTGATAACTAGTATAACCTAAAATAGTGAGGGCAATCATTATAACTGTTATAAATACAGGTTTTTTAATACTCAAATTAGCTATATTCATTTGTAATCCCTCCTATTTAGAAACTGCTTCTGCATTGTCACCATTTTGTTTAGAACTTTCTTCTGAATCATTGCTATTTTCATTAGAAACTATTTCCACTTCATCACCATCTTGCAACGTACTCGTATTTGTACAGATTATTTCATCTCCATCTTTTATACCAGAGGTTATTTGTACATTATTTTCCTCAGTTTCTCCAATTGTAGCTTTTTGTTTTCTAGCTACGCCATTATCATTTATAAAAACAGAATAATCCCCTTCACTTCCAACTAAAGCATTTATTGGAACAGTAATAATTTCAGTTTTTTGATCACTAAAGAGCTCTACCTTTGCAAAAGTTCCTGGATACAGTGTATTATCACTATTATCTAGTTTTATTTTACACTCAAAAACTCTTGCAGTAGTATCAGCTGATAAATTTATATTTTGTACAGCTCCACTATAAGATTGATCACTTCCTTCAAAGGTAACTGTAGCTGCTTGTCCTACTTTTACATTGTTTATTTTATCTTGTGGAATTTGTATTGTTGCATATACAGCTGCTATATTATTAACCTTTGCAAGGGCTGTCCCCTGAGATGCCATTTGTCCTATATTTACGCTTTTGTCACTTATAACACCGCTTATAGGTGCTTTAATCACAGTATTATTTAAACTGTCCTGTAAATTAGCTATACTTACTTTTTGTACTTCTATATTAGCTTTTGATGTTTCAATACTTACATTTCCTGCTTCATAATCAGCTTGTGCATTGGTTAAAGTTTTTTCTGCTGCTTCATAATCAGCCTTTGATATGCCTCCCTTTTCATAAAGAGCTTTTTGTCTTTCATAGTTACGATTAGCATCATCCAAACTAGTCTTAAACTTTTTTAGAGATACTTGCGCAGAATTTAATTGTTGCTCAGTTACCTTTAATTGACTTTGTGAAGCTTCTATATTATTTTGTATGTCCTGAGCATCTAGAGTGACTATTACGTCACCAGCTTTTACATGTTGTCCATTTTCAACTGATACCGAAATAACTCTTGCTGATATCTTACTATTTATAATACCTTGCTCAGATGCTTCCAAAGTTGCTTTATATGTATCACTTGAATTTTTTTGCACTGCCTTTGCACTTTGTACTTCAACTGCTGTTTTACTTACAGTAACTGCAACATTTGCTTTTTTGGCACTTGATGATAAGTTATTTTTAACTACTATAGCACCTATTACTGCTACAATAACAACTGCAAATATAACTATTTTTTTTATTTTTTTCATTTTCACACCCCTATTTATATATATAAGTATTATTGGATTAATCATTTTTAATGTTTGTTATTTAATATATTTGGGTACACTACCATAAATAGATTTTATATTTAAATCTTTTTCAGTCATAGTTACTTTAGTTATCAAACAATATATGACTTTAGTCATATATGTATATATAGGAACAATGATATAATAAAAACAAATAATTTATAAAGAATTGAGTGATAATAAATGTTAAAAGTAAAGAATTATTTTTCAACTATTAAATTCATGATATTTATTATAATCTTTATATCTATATACATAAGTATTTATTTTGAATATACAAATCACTATTTCTTGATGATTTTATATTTTTGTTTAATTACCATAATAATGATTAATTCATATTTAATAAATATAAAAAACAAAACCTCAGGGAGACTTTTCCATATAATGTTGCTTATTAATATTTGCACTGTATCAGTGCTTCAAAATGCTGTGCCAAGTGTAAGTATTTTTACCTATGGTTATGCTTTGTTAGATGATATCTTTAAAGAAAAAAAAGAGAAAATAAAGTTATTTATTTCAATGCATTTTTTTCTATTTTTTTTACTTCTTTATTTAACTCTCATAAAAAGGTATGATATTAACACTTCAATAATAATGATTGTCATGGGGATTAGTTTATTAGCTTACGTAGGCCTAGCTGGTATGTTATACAGCATAAGAACTCTAGAAATAGAAAAAGAAGAAATAAAACATCTAAATGAAAAATTAAAGATAGCTAACATAAAACTTCAGGAATATGCACTGGAAGTAGAAGAAGTAACTATTTCTAAGGAAAGAACAAGAGTTGCACAAGAGCTTCATGATTCATTAGGTCATTCCCTAATGGCTCTTGCCATGCATTTAGAATTTGCTAAAAAGATATGCACTACTAAACCTCAAAAGGTAGAGGAAGTATTATCCCAATCTGAGAAAATAGCAAAATCAAGTATTAATGACCTTAGAACCGTAGTCACTCTTCTTAATTCAGAGCTTGAAATAAAAGATTTTAATGGTTCAATAGAAAAACTTATTACTAATTTTTATCTTTTTAGCAATCTAAAAATTACTTTCAATAAGAATAGAACCCTTGATGAATTAAGTCCAGGAATTAAAACTTCACTATATCGAACAATACAAGAATCTATAACTAATAGCTTAAAGCATGGCAGTGCAACAGAAATTAATATAAAAATTACAATGACTAGTGAAAATGTTGAGCTTGTTATTACTGATAATGGAATAGGCTGTGAAAATATTGTTAAATCAAATGGATTGAATGGAATTGAAAATAGAATAAAGTTGTTAAGTGGTACAACATATTACTTTAGTCATAATAACTTAGGCTTTGGAGTAAAAATATCTATTCCAATATAAATATAGTTACTTCCTAGTTATTAATTACTAGGTATCCCTGTATTCTGTATTTGTTCAAGTATAAATGAAATGAGGTGAATATAAATTATGATAAATGTCATATTAGTTGATGATCAGGAAATTGTGCGAGAAGGAATAAAAATGATTTTAAGCTTAGATGATGACATAACTATTATAAAAGAAGCCCAAAATGGAAAGCAGTTATTAGAAATTCTCAGTGAGGGGCAATTTCCTGATGTAATTCTTATGGATGTCAGAATGCCAATAATGGATGGAGTTGAGGCAGCCAAGATTGTTAAAGAAAAATATAAAGATATAAAGGTGATAATATTAACTACCTTTAATGAAGATGAATATATATTTGAAGGAATTAAACATGGTGTTGATGGATACATCTTGAAAGATGCAGGCTCTGATTATATAATCAAAGCTATTAAAACAGCTTATAACGGAAATATGCTTCTAGATCCTGAAGTAGCTACTAAAATTGTTAGAGCTTATAATTCAATGTCTACGGATAAGCAGACTCCTGCTCAAATAAATGAGTATAAAAAGAAATTAGAATTGCTTACCCAAAGAGAACTAGAGGTTGCAAAACTTGTTGCTCAAGGTAAAAGTAATAAAGATATTTGTCTTCTACTTTTTCTAACAGAAGGTACAGTAAAAAATTATTTAACCAAGATATTTGAAAAATTAGAATTAAGTAGTAGAACTGAATTAGCATTATTTATTAATCAGGCTGATTTGAAATAGCAGGTATTTTAATTCATCTGCTATTTTAATAAAGCTATTTATTTTTTCTATACTTACTCTGAAAAATTCCACATTTCTTCCGAAAAGTTACCTTTTTCCATATAAGCTGCAATGACATATTTTTTTCCCTCATGTCTTTACAATGTCATATAGTCTTGTCATTTGAATATTTGTATGTTCTCTATTAACTCTAATTATCTTTTTTCAACTGCACTGAATGGACAAACTGACATACAATTTCCACAATGTAAGCAATTTTCTTGCTTAATTACCACTGGTTTTACAGATATATCAATACATTTTTGTGGACACTTTGAATAACATATTTTACACCCTCTGCACTTATCTGTGACAAAATACCCTCCTTTTACTTCCACTGCTTCTCCGAGTGTAAAAGCTTCTCTTGTGATAGGCTTTGTAGATAAATCAAAATATTCTCCTTGTCCTTCATATAATTGAAAGACTTCCAAAGCCATTCTACTTTCTTTTTCTGGATATATGTCACACATATATGTATTTACTTCAAATACTTTATCTAATAATTCTTGACCTACATTTTTGACCTTTCCACGAAGAGAAATTGCTTTCTTATTTAAAGAGCCTTTGCCACCAGTCATTCCACTTATGGCTACATATTTTTTATTCATTAGTTGATGATAAAATTCTTTTCCCTTAGCCGTAATAAAATACAAACTCTTATCATCTACAAGCATAATATCAATAACTCTAGCCTGTGGAAGCCCATTTTCATCAACCGTTGCAAATACTGTTGAATGAATTTCCTCTTTTAAAATTTTTAAATACTCTTTTATTTCCATACTTATCCTCCACACTAATTTCTTTGTTCTTATATAGATAATGTTTCCTCTATATAAGTTTATATCTTATTCTATCTTTTCACATGAGTAATTAAGAATGTCACTCAATGCTTTTCCTATATCATCTGATATGCTTATTGATTTCTTCTCAATTTCTGTAGGTACCTCTGCACAATTCAAGTTAATTCTTATTAAGTTAGCATATGGATAATGATTAGTTATGTTTTCAAATGGATATCTTATAATTCCTGGTGTGTTATATCCTACCCCTAATTCTAATAATACAAGCCTTTTATCTTTAGCTTCTCTAACAAATTTTTCATATTTAGATATGTTAGTAAAATGCGGTTTTTGCACAAAAGAATTATCTACACGAAGATTAGGCACTAAAAACTTACCACATTTAGGGCATCTTGGAATATCTTCTTCCTTAATCTTTATAGAATCCCTCATATTATTAATCATCTTATCTATCATTTCCTTGTTGTCATAAACATCTTGAGTGCAAGGTTTTGAACATTGAAATAAAGCATAATCACCTTGTGGTGCAAAAATCTTTTCCTTTGGGAATCCTGCTTTTTCAAATTGCCCATCTACATTAGTTGAACAAATAAAGTACTCTTTATCTTTTAACAGTTCAAATAATATTTCGTAAGGTTTAATAACAGGAGTATTGTAACGAATATTTTGAATATGATTAGACCAATATCCCCAATATGAAAGTATATTTTTCTCGCTTATCTCCCAAAATACTGATTGTATTTCAAGAATACTCTTAAGTCCCATTTCATAATATTTAGGAAACCATTTTTGTGCTAGTTCTGAACATGCATAGTTTATACCTCCAGAAGCTGAAAGTCCTGATCCAGCTCCAATCAATATACAATCAGCATTTTTAATTAGTTCTACCACTTCTCCAATATTATCCGAATAAGTTTTTGTAAATTTGAAAGTCTTCTTCTTTGAAAACATTTATAACAACCCTTTCTATTTTTTCATTATTATCATCTAAAAAATCACATATTGTTTTTATAGCCATTTCTGCTGCCTTTTCTTTTGGAAAATGAAATTCCCCTGTTGATATACAGCAAAAAGCAATTGATTTTATATTATTTTCTACAGCTACTTCTAAGCATGATTTATAGCAAGATTCAAGCTTCCTGCAATCCTCATCAGTTAATTTTCCACTTATAATCGGACCTACTGTATGAATTACATGTTTACATGGAAGATTATAAGCACCAGTAACTTTAGCACTTCCTGTTGGCTCTAAAACCCCTTGCTTATTCATTATTTCATTACACTCCAGACGAAGCTGAATTCCTGCTGCTGAATGGATTGCATTGTCAATACATGCATGACATGGCACAAAGCATCCTAGCATTTGATTATTAGCTGCATTTACAATTGCATCTACTTTCAAGCTTATAATATCACCTTGCCATAGCGTTATTTCATCTCCATGTTTGTTATTCTTATCTGGAAACATCTCATTTAACGTTGCTAAATCTTTCAACTCTACAGTTCCCTTTTCTTTGGATTCATTTATTAAAAATTCATCTTGCACTTTAATAAATTCATCACTAGCCTCATAAGGTTCTCTAATATTCATTAACGAACGTAATAATTTGCGTTTCCCTTCATAATCTTTTGGAATGCTAATGCCTTTATATTTTTCCTCTTCATTTATTAATTCTTTTATTAAAAAGTCAATCTGTTCTATTTTATTCATGTTACTTCACTCCTACAAGTTCTTTCACAAAATCAGTTTTCGGTTGGCCTACAATTTCTGAAGGTGTTCCTGCTTGAATAATTTTCCCTTTATCCATAACCAAAACTCTAGTTCCAAGCTTTAAAGCTTCTTTAATGTCATGAGTAATAAATACAATTGTTACTCCAAGTTTCTCATAGATATTTAAAATCTCTTCTTGCAGTAGTCTCCTAGTTATTTCATCCACAGCTCCAAAAGGTTCATCCATAAGCAATATTTTAGGTGAAGCCGCTAATGCTCTTGCAATGCCAATTCTTTGACGTTGCCCTCCTGAAAGTTCACTTGGATAACGCTCTAAAATATCTTCACTCATTCCAACTACTTTTATTAAATTACTAACATTGTTTAATATTTTATTCTTATCCTCTTTTTTTATTAAGTTAGGCACATATGCTATATTTTTCTTTATATTCATATGTGGAAATAATCCTACGCCTTGAATAACATATCCTATATTTCTTCTTAGTTGGATTTGATCAACTGTAGCAATATCGTTTCCATCTACATATACCTTTCCACTGTCTGGCGCGAGCAATCCGTTAATAAGCTTTAGGGCTGTAGTTTTGCCACATCCTGAGCTACCAATTATAGTTATGAATTCACCTTTATTTATCTTCAAATTAAAATTATCTAATATTAAGTTTCCATTATATCCTTTTGAAACATTATCAAAGTGAATAGTTGCATCATTATTCATATTTTACTCACCCACTTATATTATTTTTTCAATAAGCCTTTACTTTCTAAAAATTCTTTTGCAACATCTTTTTCGTCGCGTTTATTAGTTTCAACTTCATAATTTAATTTAGCCATTTCACTATCAGTTATTATATCTTGCATCTTCATTAAAACCTCTTTAAGTTCTGGATATTTCTTAAGTGTATCTTCACGTACCACAGTTCCACAGTAGTATGTTTGGAAAAAGTTTTTATTATCTTTAAGAGCCACTACATCAGATGCACTAAGTTGTCCATCTGTTGTAAATACATTCATTACATCAATTTCTTTAGAATTTATAGCTTTATATTTCAATCCTATATCCATATCTGATGTTTTCTTGAAATCAAATTCATAATCATTGCAAAGTGCCTTATATCCATCTTCTCTTTCATAGAAATCATATTCAGCTCCAAAAGTAAGCTCTGGTGCATATTTTGCTAAATCAGAATAACTTTTTATATTATATTTTTCTGCAATATCCTTTCTAACTGCAAGTCCATATGTATTATTAAATCCATATAACCCAACCCATGTTAATTTGTATTGCTCTTCATACTTTTCTTTAAGTTGTTTATAAAGCGTATCATTATCTGGAAGGCCCTTTTCCCTCAAAACTTCACTCCAGCCTGTTCCTGTATATTCGGGATATAAATCAAAGTCGCCTTTTACAATGGCAGAGTGAATATTACTTGTTCCCCCACCAATACCTTTTGTGATTTCTACATTAAGATTGGTGTTATCTTTAATAAGTAATGATAACATCTCACTTAGTATTAATTGTTCTGTCATTGGCTTTGTGGCAATCTTAATTGTTCCACTGTTTTTTGAACATCCCGTTAAGAAAACTGTCACAGTTAAGACAACAGCTGTAAAAGCTGTAAATATTTTAGTTTTTAAATTTTTCATTATATTAATCTCCATTTCTTTTTTATCACTTTTTCAATTATTCCAATAAGAAAATCAAGTATCAATGCTAATAATGCAATTAACAAACTACCGGCCATTGTCATGACACCATTATTTGTTGTAATTCCTCTATATATAGCTACTCCAAGACCTCCTGCTCCAACAAATGATGCAATACCTGCAAGAGCAATTGTCATAACTACCATATTCCTAAGTCCTGATAATATGACTGTTAGTGCAAGAGGTATTTTTATTTTGTATAAAACCTGAAAAGGTGTGCTTCCCATTCCCTTTGCAGCTTCTATAATTGAAGAATCTATATTCTCTATTCCTGTATGAGTACTTCTAACCATAGGCAGCAAGGCATATACCGTAAGTGCTATTATGGCTGTCATATTTCCAATTCCTGAAAAAGGAATAAGAAATCCAAGTAGAGATATAGATGGTATTGTGTAAATAAAATTTGTTATTCCTAAGACAATAGGTGATGTTTTCTTATATTCACTAATAATAATTCCTAGTAATAACCCCAATATAGCTGCTATTAAAATTGAAATAGCTGAAAGTTCTAAATGCTGCAATATAAGATTAAGGAAAAAGTCCCATCTATCAACATACAACTTAAATATATTTTTAATCATTGATTCCTCCTAATACATGTTAAAGCAAATTATATTTTTAACTTGCTATATTTAATAATATTATTAAATATTATTAAATATATTAAATTCTTTTTATTGCCTTAACTGGACATCTTTCAAAACATAATCCACAATGCAAGCAATTGAGTTGGTTTATTACATATGGAGACCCCTTCGTTATACATTGTTGCGGACAATCTTTTGCACAAGAATTGCAGCCAATACATTCTTCTGAAATAATAAACCCTTTTTTCTCAATCTCACAATTTCCAAAAGAAAAAGATTCTCTAAAAATTGGGCTTACAGATAAATCAAAAAATTCACCATGACCTTCATATAAGCAAAATGCTTCTAATATATATCTGCTCTTGCCAGGATAAACATTATTCATTGAAAGATTTTCATCAAAAACTCTATCTACCCAGCCCTTTTCTAATTTTTTAACCTTACCATTTAAACGAACAGTTTGATATTTTTTGTTTACACCTGTTATTGCTACTTCCTGTTTTTCTTCCAATTGCTTATAAAAATCTTTACCTCTTGCAGTAACAAAATATAATTTTTTATTTTCTATTATCATTACATCTATAATACGAACTTGTGGATGTCCATCCTCATCAACTGTTGCAAAAGAAACATCCTTTATTTCCCTTAATATCTTAAAATAATCTTTAGTTTTCATTAAAAATTCCCCCTAAGTTATAGCAATTTAATTTTTATTGCTTTTTTTAATCTTTAATCTTATAATAATTTCTATAATATCTAATGTAAAGTAAGCACTTTAAAGTGCTATAGTATCCCAAAGTATACTATTAAGAAAGGAAGTGTGTTTAGATGGCTAAAGAATTACCTGCTTGTCCTGTTGAAATGACTTTGCAGCTTATGGGTAATAGATGGAAAGTGTTAATAATTAGAGATTTGCTTGAAGGAACAAAACGCTTTGGTGAACTAAAAAAATCAATTGGTTCAATAACCCAAAAAGTTCTTACTCAAAATTTAAGAGAGATGGAGGAATCTGGACTAGTTATTCGTAAAGTTTATGCTGAAGTCCCTCCGAGAGTTGACTATACATTAACTGAAACTGGATATAGTTTAAGACCTATCCTTAATTCTATGGTTGAATGGGGAACTTCTTATAAAGTGAAACTTAATTCAGATGGGCTTTAATGCTCATCTGAATTTTAGAATAACGTTTCTACTTTAAAAAGAACCACCTCAATTTAATTTTTGAAGGTGGTTCATATTACATCCCTTGTTTTAAATGTATTGAAATATTCCTTAATTATATTACTAATATCTTCACGTTAATAAATTTAATAATACTAATGATTACATTACTAAATCTTCAATGCTATTAATTTTGATAAATAGCACTCTTATAGAACTTACCATTGTTATTCTTCCAAGTTGACTTATCAGCTATAGTTTCCATAACATCCCAATGTTCTGCTATCTTACCATTTTCTACTCTGAATAAATCATAGTATGATGTAGGCTTTCCACCAAATGTTCCTTCACTTACAGCTAATACAAAGTTACCTTGCCCAAGAACATAATGAGTTTTATTATAAACCATTGAAATTCCTTGTTTAGATAAACTTTCTAATGCTGTACTTAATCCAGAAAGTCCGTCAGCTATATCTGTATTATGCTGGATATATTTATCTCCATCAAAGTAATTAGTTATTGTATTTGGATCTTGACCTCCTAATACATCTCTTACAAAGTTACTAACTAATAATTTATTTTCTTCAGTTTTATTTAACTCTTTAATTGCTGTTGCTCCATCAAATTGTGTATGTCCACTTGGGTTAGGTTTTGCTACTGCAGTAAGGTTGTCCCAATGTTCTACAATTACACCATCTTTAAATCTAAATACATCAAATCCAGCTTGTTCTCCTGCTCCAAATAAATTGTATTCAGATTGTAAAAATACATAATTACCATCTTGAAATGCTCTTACGATTTTAACTGTTGTTCCAGCTGCCTTTAGAGCTGGAAGTACATCTAGCATAGTTTGTCTACCATCTGCAAATGCTAAATTATGTTGTATATAACCATCTTTGCTAACATAATCTATTATAGCTTTAGGATCTCCTGATTCAAGACTGTTCAATACTGCTTTTGCTTTATTGATATTACTTACTTGTGATTTTTTCTCCCCATTAGAAGTTGCTGTTATAGCTTTTGTCTCTGCACTTGCAGCACTTGAAGTATACTGTGCAATCCCTCCAGTTGCAATACAAGCTAATAATAATAATGACATTATTTTTTTCATAAAATTCACCTCTTTCCGTTATTGAATTATACAAACAATGTTTTGCCTGCCTTCTGATATCATAATAATTTATATATTATTATTTGCAAAGTAAGTACTTTAAAGTACTATAGTTTCTTAAATTATACTATTGCATAAATGCTTAGCTTGCTTACAGTTCCAATAATTGGTTTAGAAGATTAGATAATTTAATAACAACTTCACGAAAAGTGAATCTTATAACTCCATATGCATATCATCATTTAATAGAATCATTAATTTTAAATGATAGAAAATAAAAAGCCTTAGAATGTATGAGAAGCTATTTGGGTAAAGTGGTAAACAATGTAATAAAAAAATTCTCCAGTCATATTATAGTGTCTGGAGAATTTTTCATATTAGGCTTAACAATTATTATTTCTAATCAATTTTAATGAATATTTCATTATTTTATTATAGTAATAATATTTTCACCAATTTTTTTTGTTGTATCATTAGTTTGAATTATACTGCTAAATTCACTATAATTTGTTATTAAAACTGGTGTTGTAATTTCATATCCAGCTGCTTTAATTTTATCAATATCAAATTCTACAAGTAAATCACCCTTTTTAATAGTTTGACCACTTTGAACCTTAACATTAAAATATTGTCCATTTAATTCTACTGTATTAAATCCAATATGAATTAATATTTCTACACCTGAATTCGATTTTAATCCAAAAGCATGACCTGTTGGAAATGCTGCTTCAACTGTTCCATCTACTGGTGAATATATTTTTCCTTCCTCCGGAACAATAGCAATACCTTTTCCTAATTGTTCACTTGCAAAAGCTTTATCTGAAACGTCTGATAGAATCATTACTGTTCCATTTGCTGGACTTGCTACTTCTATCTCTTTCAAGTCTGCATCTGTTATTTCTTTAGATTCTTGTGTTTCTTCATTAATAATCATACTATCATTAAATCCAAATAAATATGTTCCAATTGCACCTCCAAAATAAGCTATTACACAAGCAATTAAAAATCCTACAAAACCTTGACCTATAAATGCTGGTAAAGTTAAAATACTTGCTCCTACAAGAGCACTTGCCCCTGCTCCTACGTAACCTGTTATTCCACCTGCTATTCCAGATGATATACATGCAATTATAAATGGCTTCTTATACTTTAATGTTACACCATATATTGCTGGTTCAGTTATTCCAAAAAGTCCTGTTCCTGCTGCTGATCCTGCGATAGCTTTTAACTTTGTATCCTTTGTTTTTAAGAAAACACCAAGTGCTGCTCCTGCTTGAGCAAAGTTATTTGGACCTGTTATTGTAAATAAAGTATCACGTCCATAAATTGCAAGATTGTTTGTTACAACAGGTACAAATCCCCAATGAAGACCAAAAATTATAAGTATTGGCCAAACTGTTGCAACTATCGCTCCACCAACCATTGGATTTATATTATAAAGATAAGTATATCCACTTGCTAATAATCTACCTAATGTATCCCCTACTGGTCCAATTACTAAAAATGTTAATGGTACTATTACAGCTAAACAAACTGTTGGGGTGATAAAGTTCTTACAAACTGTTGGAAGAGTTTTATTTAAAAGCTTTTCTAACCTTGATAAAACATATACTGCTAGAATTATAGGTACAACTGTTGATGGATAACTAATTAATACAACAGGAATTCCTAAAAAGTTAATGCTTTCTTTAGCAGAAAATAATGCTGTCATACTAGGATATAAAAGCGCACCTGCTACAGATACTGCTACAAAAGGATTCGCATTAAATTTCTTAGCTGATGTATAAGCTAACACTATAGGCAAGTAATAGAAAACACTATCACATGCGGCATATAAGACTTTATATGTACCACTTGAATCTGCTAACCACCCCATTGTTGTAAAAAGCATAAGTAATCCTTTTAAAATACCAGCACCACACATAGCTGCGAGTATTGGTGTAAATATTCCTGAAATTGTATCTATTGCAGCACTTATAAAGCCGTTTTTATCATTTGAACCTTCTTCATTATTAGAATTAAGTACAACTCCAGTAACATTACCAATAGTGTTATATACTTCTCCTACTGAATTACCAATTACAACTTGATACTGTCCAGCACTTTCTACAACTGTAATAACTCCTTCTAATCTCTCAAGCGCTGATTTATTAGCCTTTTCTTTATCCTTTAATTTAAATCTTAATCTTGTAGCACAATGTACTAATGATAATACGTTTTCTTTTCCACCAATATTTTTTACAATGTCCTTTGCTAATTGGTCATAATTTTTAGCCATTAATAACATCCCCTTCATATATTTATTGTAGACATTAATTATTAAAATATCTCATAAATATTTATTTTTAATTTACAAACTAAACGAATCCTTATTTTTATATTTTAGTTACTTACTAAAATATAATTTAGTTACTTAATTTTCTATTAACTATATAATCGTATAATTCCTGCATTTATATCTAAAGCTTTTCAAACACTTTATTAATTACTTCACCTTAGTTATCAACCCCTCTTACAAGCTATATTCTTCTACTAATTTTATCTAATTACTTTAATAGATATTTAAATAATTCTTCATTTAGCATGTATTTATTATATATCGTTTTCATAAATATTTCAATATATTTTTAGTAAATTTTTTGTTTTATTTTTATAAATTTTTAGTAGTTTCTTTGTTTTTTTATTTTATTTACTAATGTAAAAAAGCAAAAAGATGATTAAACACAAATGTATTTAATCATCTTCCTATAAAGTTATAATATATATTTTGCAATTAAATTTATATAATAAAGTTAGTTCCATATGCTAATACTAATAT
>NZ_LZZM01000182.1 GCF_002006345.1 Clostridium puniceum | reverse complement strand
TTGTGACTGGTAGGTATATAAAGAACGCCATTTAGTAGAATGCTTCTTTAATAAAATCAAGCATTTTCGCAGAGTTTCAACTCGCTATGACAAGCTTGCGTCTTCATTTCTTGCTTTTGTTTATGTTACGTCCATTTTTATTTTATAAAAATAGCATAAGGCAATATTGTTTTCAGACACGCCCTAATTACCATTGTAATTATAATGAAATATATAAATTAAGCGTACTTAATACAAATGACTGTCCGTAAGTCAGACCGATTTCTATAGTACATGAGATAATTCATGGAGCAGCTTATAAATTATTTGGCGGTAAAGTTAAATTCGGATTCAAAGGTATTTATGCCTATACAATGGAGATTTCAGGGAAGAAAATAACAAGACTACAATTTCTCATTGTTTTGTTGGCACCTTTAATATGTATCTCAATATTATCGTTATTATTTCCAGTATGGCTAGGAGGAATGATATTTTTTCTTCTGTAGTAGAAAAAATATTTCAAATAAATTTCTACTTTCAGCTTGTTATATAAATTTTTATTACAAAGAGCTATAAGTCATACATGATTGATTTTGAACGGTTTATAAACTATAAAAACAGCTTTAATTTCAGAAGTAACAAAAATAGTAACAAAGACATAAAAAAAGCTGTGCTACAAGGTATATAAACCAAGTAATATAGCTTTTCCTTTAAATAATTGGTGCCGCTAGCCGGATTCGAGCTTTTAAAAATAAATAATTTACTACACATTGATATAAAGTAGGAAGCAAATAAATGATTCTTGCTTTTTTGTTTTATAAAAAATATTTAGAAGTTAAAGCATATTTTTTAATAAGTGTTTTAAGTAATAATTAATTCTACTTAATTAATAATGTAGTCTACTAAAAATTGTTATAAATCAGAATAAAGATTCTATAGAATACTATTAAATTGTTAGATTGACATTCACAGAGTAGATATTGTTCTCAAAAATCTATATAAAACTAGTGTGGGAAAATAGAAAAAACACCAACAATTTAGACTTCTAAATGCTGATGTTTACTCTAATGGTGACCCATAGGAGAATCGAACTCCTGATTCCACCGTGAGAGGGTGGCGTCTTGACCGCTTGACCAATGGGCCATACAACAAATATGATTTTACTCTTATTTGGATACTATGTCAATAACTTTTTGTATTTAAAATATTATCTGATTATATTTTAAATATTAACAACATATAGTGAATTAAATAAGTCGAAAATTTATTACTCATTTATTGAACAAATCATAATTTTCTAAATATTAAAAAAACACACTTGTTTTTCGTGAAAAATGTGTTAAACTATAACATAGTTAGTAATTTTAAAAGAGGTGTATATTACTCAATATACTCATCGCTCCTCTTGTATGGCTGAAAGGTCATACAAAATTACGACTCCTTTTTAATATTTTGTGGAATATCCATTAAGATTTAGCTACTAGAAGGCTTGAATTTTAATGGATATTATTATTTATTAGATTTTGATTAAACTAATTAAAATTTTAATTAGGTAATAGATATGTCGAAAAGGATTCCTTCATAAAATTTATAACTTGTGTATTCAATTATATTTAAATTCTTAAGTGCAATGTATATAGTAAAAGGTAATAAATAAAATGATTATTTATTTTTATATTAATAATGTTTTGAAAAAATATTTCTATTATAAATGTAAATATAAAAATGGAGTTGTGTCAATAATGATAGACATAACTCCATTTTCAATATAATGATTTAAAACAAGAAATTTTAAATTACTAATTTCATTATAAATTTTGATTTAGATAAGATTATTCTGCAAGCCAAGCTAAAACAGCTGGATTTGCACATGCAGATGATTTTGCATCTACTTTTGTTACAAAAATAATATCACCTTTATTAGCTACAGAGTTAACTTCAGCAAATATTTCTTCTGCTGTTGAAGAAGTTTTAATAAAAAAACCTTCTGGTAAAAATTGAGCCCAAGCACCTAATGATTTTATTTTTCCTATTATGTTAATATTGCTATTTTTATGTTCATGAGAATGAGTGTGATTTTCGCCACATCCACAATTTTCACCATGGTCATGACTGTGACCAGTAGTATCACTTATGAAATATGTAATCATATATACTGACATAATTGCACCGCCTTTAAAATTTATTATAATAATAGTGTCTTTTTTATTTGATTCTTTTGATTAATATTTTGTATTTAGAAATCCGAAATAATAAGTTAAAATGTGACTTATATTTTCATAGATTCCATATTTAAATTATACTAAAATAATCTGAATTGTAAATTAAAATTTTATTATTATAAAAAACTTGATAATATATTATGCTTTTCAGTATTACAAAGTATCTTGGTAACAGAAGTTATAGTTTATACAGATCAATTAATATTGATCGCTAAAGATAACTTGTTTTTTGAATCATTAGCAGAATATGCAACACTACCTACATTACCAATATTGGTCTCAATCCTTTCATTGTGGAAATAGGATTCAAATATAGTTATCCAAGATCATGGAAGCGATTTTTATTTATAATTTTAATATTTATATGAATATCTAATTCATTATAATCCTAAATTATCAGGTAGCAGGAAGGTAAAAAATACTTTTTACTTGAATAAAGGGTTACAGTCATTTATAATTTATAGATAATTAAAAAATGATTTTTAGGTTTCTATATAAAGCATATTAAAAAAGAATAATATTTTATGTATATTTCAATAAATTTAAATATTATATTTTGTGCTTTAAAGATTAAAAGGGAAAGTAGTGTAAATCTACTACAGCCCCCGCTACTGTAATGGAAGACTGAACTCTAAGTTTGTTAAAGATCCACTGAGAAATTATTCTTGGGAAGGAAGAGTTTTGGGATGAGGCCAAAGTCAGGAGACCTGCCTAAAAGTTTTACGAAAATGCTGGCTTCGGAGGGAAGGTAATAGCAAATAATAGAGTGTAAGTCTAGGGAAATTGAAACTTTTAAAAGAGCTTAATTCCATATTAATTTTACATTCTTAATTTGTTATAGGTGTCCTCCTTATCTGAAATAGGTAATGGGGATTTTTTATGTATATTGGAAATATGAGATTTTAAGAATTTTAAATATTTTGGAGGAAATTAATAATGAAGAAGGCTATTTTAGTAGTGAGTTTTGGAACTAGTCATTTAGAGGCACTTAAAAATTCAATTGAGAAAATTGAAAATAAAATTAAAGATGAATTTAAGGAATATGAAATTTTTAGAGCATTTACATCGCATACAATAATAAAAAAATTAAAAGAAAGAGATAATTTAAATATATTAACGCCAGAAGACGCTTTAGAGAATTTGAAATCTAGAGATTTTGAAGAAGTAATAGTTCAACCTTTACATATAATTCCTGGTGAAGAATTTGATTATATAAAAGGTGCTGTGGAACATAGAAAGAATAATTTTAAATCAATTAAACTTGGAAGACCTATATTTTTTTATCAAGGAATGAATGGACTTCCAGAAGATTATTCTTTATTTATAGATAGCATTAAAGATATATTAAGAGGAGAAGAAAGTGTAATATTATTTGGACATGGAACAGAGCATCCTTCAAATGCAGTTTATGGAATGCTTCAAACTGTTTTAATTGATGAGGACTATGAAAATGTATTTGTAGCAACTATAGAAGGATATCCAACAATTCAAAATGTTTTAAAGAAATTAAAGAAAAAGGGAATTAACAAGACAAAATTAGTTCCATTATTGCTTGTTGCTGGTGACCATGCAAAAAATGATATGGCATCAGATGAGGAGGATTCTTTAAAGAGCATATTGAAAAAAGAGGGAATAGAAGTTTCTTTACATATGCATGGACTTGGTGAAGTAGATAAATTTGCTGGACTTTACATAAATAGAATTTATGATTCAATTGAAGATAAATATTTAAATGCAGGAAGAACAAAAAAATTAAGATAAGCAATTAAAAAATTAATAATTAACAAGAGGCATAAATTCCTTTTGAAATTTGAAAAAATATATTTAAAGAAGTTTTTGCATTTCATCATTAATTTTTAATTTTATGGAGGTATTTATGAAATCTATAATAATAGCTTCAAATTCAAGTGGGAGTGGAAAGACCACCTTTACTCTTGGACTTATGAAATCACTTAAAAATAGGAATTTAGATGTTCAAGGATACAAGGTTGGACCAGATTATATAGATCCAGCATTTCATAAAGAGGTAACTAAAAAACCATCAAGGAATCTTGACTCATTTTTAATGGGTAAAGAAGGTGTTATAAAAAGTTATCTTAACGGAAAAGGGAATATTGGTATTATTGAAGGTGTGATGGGTTTATATGATGGCGTTGGAGTAAGTGAAAAAGCTTCAACTTATGAAATATCGAAAATTTTAGGGAACATGCCAATTATACTAGTATTATCACCTAAGGGTCAAAGTGCAAGCTTGTGTGCTGAAATTAATGGTTTTAAGAATTATAAAAATGCTAATATTGCAGGAGTTGTATTAAATTCTATTAGTGAAAATTATTATAATTTATTAAAATATGCAATAGAAGAAAATTGTAAAATTAAAGTGTTTGGATATATTCCTAAAGAACAAAAAATAAGTTTAAGTAGCAGGCATTTAGGGCTTGTACAAAGTATGGAAATACTTAATCTTGAAGAAAAATTAGATATATGTGGCAAGTTGATTGAAGAATATGTGGATTTAGATAGTATTATAAATGAAATGCAGGAGTTTAAATATGAAGTAGACAATTGCAAAAGTAATTGTCAAAGTGAAAAAGGAAAAGCAAAAAACATAACTTTAAGAATTGGTGTTGCTTTGGACAAAGCATTTAATTTTTATTATAAAGACAATTTAGAGTTTTTAGAGGAATTAGGAGAAATAATTTATTTTAGTCCAATCAAAGATAAAGTCTTGCCTGAAAATTTAGATTTTCTCTATATAGGTGGAGGATACCCAGAGGTATTTAAAGAGGAATTAGAAAATAATTATTCAATGAGAAACAGTATAAAGAAATCTTTGGAAGATGGCTTAAGGTGTTATGTAGAATGTGGCGGACTTATGTATTTAACAAATTCAATAGAAGGCGCGGAAATGGTGGGCTTTTTCAATGGAGATAGTATAATGACAAATAAGCTTCGAAATTTTGGATATTGCAAGGTGAAAATCCATAAAAAGTATTTTGAGAAATGCTCATTACCAGCTTCAAATTTATACTATAGTAATGAAAATCTTAAAAAAGAAGATTTTCAAGAAAAATTTATTTCAGAGGAGTTTTTTGAAATAAATGCTCATGAGTTTCATAAATCACAAGTGAATTTGAAAGAAAAAAATGTATATGAAGTAGAAAAACTTAGGTATGATGGAGAACTTATAAAGTGGTCATGTGGATATTTTAAGAAAAATACCTTGGCAGGATATGCTCATATTAATTTCCTAGGGAATATAGAACTAATAAAGGCTTTAATTGATTTAGAATAGAATGTGAATAGTGATGGTTTTAATTAAATTTTTACATTAAAAATATATGTAGTTGTAGTAACTGAGTATTTATAACTTTTTACTTGGAATATATTAAGTTTAGTGTAAATTTATTAAGAATAAATCATAAAAATATAAATTCAGACTAAGTGTAAAAATGATTATTAAAAACAGAAAAGAGGTGAGTTTTTAGTGAGATTTATATTTGTACTCTCACTAAAAGAAATATGGACTATTTAAAAAATCCTATGGGAATTGAAGAAAAAAGTTTCGAAATCATTGGAGAGGAAATGGGAGCTCATTCATTTACAGAAGAGGAATTGCTAATAGTTAAGAGAACAATTCATACAACAGCTGATTTTGAATATAAAGATTTAGTAGAAATAAGTAAGGATGCAATTGAAACTGCAAAGGAACTTTTTCGAAAAGGGGCAAAGATTTACACTGATACCAATATGGCCTTAAATGGAATCAATAAAATGGCTTTAACTAAAACAAACAGTAATGTAATCTGTTATGTTAATGAAGAAATAGTACATAAAGAAGCTAAAGAAAAAAGTATAACTAGAAGCATGGCAGCAGTTGAAAAAGCTTGTAATGATAAGGTGGATATATTTGTTTTTGGAAATGCTCCAACTGCACTTTTTAGACTTAAGGAACTAATAAAGGAAGGAAAAGCAAAACCAAAGTTGATAATAGCAGTTCCAGTAGGTTTCGTTGGTGCAGCAGAAAGTAAAGAAAATATGCAAGACCTTAATATTCCTTATATTAGAGTTAAGGGGAGAAAAGGAGGTAGCACGGTTGCAGCAGCTATAATCAATGCTCTTATGTATATGGTGGTTCAAAGATAAGTAAAATTTATGTAATATTGTTTTTGGATATATTAAAGTTGTAACTACTACATTATTCTGAAATAAATAAATTTCGCATATAAATATAAGTTCTGATTAATTATAGTAACTAAAAGATATGTAGCTTATTTGTTAGAACATATATGATTTTTTATAAAGAATGATCTTTGAAAATAGAATAATGCCATATTTATAAAATATGTTATAATTGTTTGGCAATAGAAAATATTGAGTAATATATAATTTATATCATAACTAATAAATTATACATAAAATGAAGGTATTCTTTCAAGTCATTTAGATTGTGTTATAGATTATGATAATGCGCTTACATGTAATAATAAAATAAATTCAACACCATTTTTTGAAGCAGAGTCTGGTAGGAATACAAAAGTTGTAATGAGTGGTAAAAGTGTAATGAGATTTGCCACAAAAGCATTTACAGAAGCAGTAAATATGGTTGTAGATAAAGCTAATATTGCAGTGGATGATATTAAACTAATCATTCCACATCAAGCAAACTTAAGAATTTTAAAAGCAGCAGCTAAAAAAATGAATATGGATGAAAATAAAATATATGTTAATATAGATAAAGCATCAAATACCCAAGCAGCAACTATTCCAATTGCATTACATGAAGCTTTAGAAAAGAAGCTTATACATAGAGGTGACGTCATTTTATTTGTAGCATTTGGAGCAGGACTTTCTTCAGGAGCAGTGTTGCTTAAATGGTAATAAATTAAATACTTTAATATTATAAAAACATAGGTTGTAATAAATATTTTGCGAATGTGAGATGAATGGATGTGAGTACTTATAATTTACAAGCTGACTGCGATAAGTGTTTTGGATTATGCTGCGTTGCACTTTACTTTTCAGCTAATGATGGATTTCCGGTTAATAAAGATGCTGGGAAGCCTTGTGTAAACTTACAGGACGATTTTCGATGTAGTGTTCATAAAAATTTGAAGAAAAAAGGACTTAAGGGCTGTATTGCTTATGATTGCCTTGGTGCTGGACAAAAGGTTGCTCAAGCTTACGATGGACGTGATTGGAAGCAGAATCCAGATTCTGCAAACCAAATGTTCGATATGTTTATCATTATGAAACAGCTTTATGAAATGCTTTGGTATCTGAAAGAAGCTATTTTACTACAAGCTGAAAAGGATGCAAAAAATAAGTTAAGCATTAAGATAAATGAAATAGAAAAGTTAACTGACTTAAATGCAGATTCTCTTGCTAAGCTAGATTTGATACTAGTTAGAATAGGTGTTAATGCATTGCTTTTACAAACTAGTGAATTTGTAAGAAAAAAAGTTAACAATAATCAAAGGAACTCGTTAAAGAGTAAGAAAACCCTTGGTGGAGGTTTGGACCTTATTGGTGCAGATCTTAGAAAAAAAGATCTTAGAGGTGCAAATTTAAGTGGAGCATATCTTATTGCAGCTAATTTAAGAGGCGTTGACTTAAGTTTTGCAGATCTTATTGGCGCAGATTTGAGAGATGCAGATTTAAGTGGGGCAAATCTTTCAAAAAGTATTTATTTAACTCAAGCTCAAATTAACACAGCTAAAGGTGATATTAATACACAACTTCCAAAATCAATTGTTATACCTATGAATTGGACTAATAATTAAATTTAACATATGTTGCAATTTTAACTCTGCAACAAAATTAAGTAACAATAACTAAGGTTTAATGGAGATTATTTTTTGCAACATATAGATAAAATAATAAATTTGGAGGTGAGATTTATGTTTGAAATGTATATTGAAACTGGTGGGGAGCGATTAAAATGTGGTTATACTACTGGCTCATGTAGTGCAGGAGCTGCAAAGGCAGCTACTATGCTTTTGTTTGATAAAGCAGAAACTTTAAGTGAAATAGAAATAGCATCTCCAAAAGGAATTAATATATTAATGCCTATAGAATCTATAGTAAAATTTAAGAATTATGTAGAATGTACTATTTTAAAAGATGGTGGAGATGATCCAGATATTACAAATGGCATTGAAATAAAGGCAATTGTTAGAAGGATTACAGATGAAATAGCAATAGATATTGGAAAATGTACAGATGTTTCAGAACAAATCAAAACTGACGGACAGCAGAAATCATATAAAAAAATTAGTAATTTAAAAAAATCTACAGAAGAATTTAATGAGTTTAAAGACTTTAACAGTATTATACTTAAAGGCGGTATTGGAGTAGGCACAGTTACAAAGGATGGTCTTTTTGTGTCTAAAGGAGAGCCGGCCATTAATCCTGTTCCAAGAAGAATGATAAAAGAAGAAATCCTTAAGGTTTTACCTAAGGGAGAAAAAGTAGAAGTTACAATTTCGGTGCCACAAGGAGTAGAAATTGCTAAAAAAACTTTCAATCCAAGGCTTGGAATTGAAGGAGGCATTTCAATTATTGGAACAACAGGAATTGTTCATCCAATGTCAGAGGAATCTCTTAAGGCATCTATAAAATTAGAAATTACTCAAAAAGCCTTAAATAATGAAAGATTAATTTTAGCTTTTGGGAGTATAGGTGATAATTATGCTAAAGAGTGTGGATTTAAAGAAGAGGAAATCGTTATATGTTCAAACTTTATAGGATTTGCACTGGAAACTTGTGTTTATTGTAAAGTTAAATCAATTATTATAGTTGGACACATAGGTAAGATGAGTAAAATAGCTTATGGCTGTTTTAATACTCATAGTAGGGTAACTGGTGTAAGGCTTGAAGTTCTTGCATTGGAACTTGCACTTCTTGGATATAATATTTCACTTGTTGAAAAAGTTCTAAAGGAAAAGACCTGTGAAGGTGCAGTTAAGATGCTTGGAGATGGGTATTCTAAACTTTATGAGAATATTGGAAATAAGATTGTTTCAAGGATTAGTGAATATATTCATGGAGAATTGGAGATAAATGCAGCTATATATTATGGTGCATCAAAACCTATTTTGCTTTGGAAGTCAGAGGGATTTACTTATAATAATTAGTCATATTCTTGATACTGTATAAGTGTAAGTGTTAAAAAGATATAAATGGTTAACATTTGCACTTATTTTAGTTATTATTAATAGAGAAAACTAATATTTACAGGAGGAGACAAAATGATTTATATTGTAGGACTTGGACCTGGGCATAGGTATTATATTATGCCAAAAGCTTTAGAAACTATGAAGAAGTCGGATATAATTATAGGTTTTAAAAGAGCAATAGATTCATTAGATTTTATTAATAATAAGAAAATTTACATCAATAAATTAAGTGATATTGATAAGTTTATAGAGAGTAAAGAAAATGGAAATAAGGAAATTCAAATAAATAAAAATATTTCTATTGTTGCTTCTGGAGATCCAACCTTTTATGGTATAACTAATTATATAAAGAGTAAAACTGCTTTAGAAATTGAAGTAATACCAGGACTTAGTTCATTTCAATATTTAACTTGTAAGCTTAAAATTCCATGGAATAATGCACATTTAGGAAGTCTTCATGGAAGAAATGAAGAATTTCTAGAACAGATTAATAATAATCAATTAAGTATCTGGCTTACAGATAAAGAAAATAATCCTTCTGTTTTATGCAAAATTTTGTATGAAGCTAAAATCAAATGCAAGGTAGCAATTGGAGAAAATTTATCTTATGAAGATGAAATTATAAGTGAAGGTATACCAAAGGATTTTATAAATAAAAATTATAGTTCATTAAGTATTTTTATAGTTTATAAGGTTAACAAATAGAACTCAAATTTATGCAATTTATATATAAAAACACAGGAGGGAACTTTTATGATTATTATAAAAGATGAAGAATTTATTAGAGGAAATTGCCCCATGACAAAAGAAGACATAAGAATACTTTCAATTGTTAAGATGAATTTAAAAGATAATTCTAAAATTTTGGATGTTGGGAGTGGCACAGGAAGCATTACAGTTCAAGCAGCTAAAAATGCAAAAAGTGGGAAGGTCTTAGCAATAGAAAAAGATGATGATGCATATGAAATTACTGAAAGTAATGTTCGAAAATTTGAATGTGATAATGTTAAAATAATAAAAAAAGAAGCAACTAAGGTATTAGATAATTTAATTTGGCAAGGATTAAAGTTTGATTCAGTATTTATTGGTGGAAGTAGTGGTAATTTAGAGGAAATATTACTTAAGGTAAATACTATTTTAATTAAAAATGGAACAATAGTTATGAATTTTATTACTTTAGATAATGCATATAAAGCAATTGAAGTAATTAAAAATTTACAATATAGATTTGAAATTTCACTAGTTAATATAAGTAAAAATCGTGAAAATACTTTAATGATGATAGCTAACAATCCAATATATATAATTCAATGTATTAGAGTTTAATGTATTAAGCCTTGAATTTATAATTTATAAAGTTTTAATTATTAGATCATTTTTTATAATTAATTTCAAGGTTTAACTGATATGTATATTATTACTTGTAGGAATTTCAGCAGTAATTTAAAATAGTATATGATAATATTGTAACTAAGTTTAGATGATAATTAAATAAGAAACATAGATTAGTTACGTAGGAAGAAAGGAATTAAAAATATGGCAACATTATACGGAATAGGAGTAGGACCAGGAGACTCAGAACTTCTAACAGTGAAAGCAGTGAGAACTATAGAAAGGTGTCAAGTTGTAGTGGCGCCATGTGCAATTGAAGGTGGAGAAAGTATTGCACTTGAAACTGCTAGAGAATATATAAAACCAGGAACAGAAGTAATTGTAAAACATTTTCCGATGGGCAAAAAGGATAGAGTTATTAAAGCGTTGGAAGCTTATGAATTTATAGAAGCAAGACTTAGAGAAGGTAGGGAT
Organism: Clostridium puniceum; assembly: GCF_002006345.1. Classification (GTDB taxonomy): domain Bacteria; phylum Bacillota; class Clostridia; order Clostridiales; family Clostridiaceae; genus Clostridium; species Clostridium puniceum. The sequence goes on along the minus strand of NZ_LZZM01000182.1, from coordinate 36,109 downwards.
GTTGCGTTTTTGACAATTGGAGATCCTTATGTTTATAGTACATATAGTCATATGCTAAAACATGTTAGGGATTGTGGCTTTGAAGTACAAACAATTCCAGGAATAACATCATTTTGTGCAGCTGCAAGTTTAGTTAATAGAACTTTAGTTGTTGGAGATGAAGAATTAGTTATTATGCCAGCAACTAAAGTGAGGGAAATAACAGATGAAAAGTTTATTGTAATAATGAAGGTGTATAAACATGAAGAAGAAGTTCTTGATGTTTTAGAAGAAAAAGGTTTTGATTATGTATATGCGAGTAGAGTTGGAAGAGAAGGAGAAACAATTTTAACTGATAGAAATGAAATATTGAGGCTTAGAGATTATATGTCTTTGATTATAGCTAGTAGAGATTAATACAGTTAAGTATTAAGAGTTGAGAAGAAAGTCTCTGGGATATTTTAAAAACGTATTTATAGAAATTATGGAGTAATTATCTCTATAACTCTTAAGTGAAAAAGAAAGGATGTTGAATATGATTTATTTTATAGGAGCAGGTCCTGGAGCTGCAGATTTAATAACTGTTAGAGGGCGTGATTTATTAGAAAGAGCAGATGTTGTAATATATGCTGGCTCTTTAGTTTCTAGGGAACATTTGGAATATTGCAGATCAGATGTTCAAATTTATAATTCTGCCAACATGACTCTAGAAGATGTAATGGAAATTATGACAATGGAAGAGCAAATGGGTAAATTAGTTGTTAGATTACATACAGGAGATCCATCAATTTATGGTGCCATAAGAGAACAAATGGTAGAACTTGATAGAGTAAGCATACCTTATGAAGTTGTACCAGGTGTTAGTTCCTTTACAGGAGCTGCTGCAGCTATTAATAGAGAATTTACTTTGCCAGGAGTTACCCAAACCGTTATTTTAACAAGAATTGAAGGAAGAACTCCTGTACCAGAAAATGAAGATTTAGAGAGATTAGCATCTATTGGCGCATCCATGGCAATATTTTTATCTATATCAATGATTGATAAAGTTGTTGAAAAATTAAGAAATGGATATAAGAAAAATGTTCCTATAGCTGTGGTTGAAAGAGCTACTTGGGAAGATCAAAGAATAATAATGGGGCATTTAGATGATATAGCTGAAAAGGTTAAAGAAAATAATATTACTAAATGTGCTCAAATATTAGTTGGAGACTTTATTGATAGCAATTTTGAGACGAGTTTATTATATGATAAAAGTTTTTCTCATATGTTTAGAGATGCTGAGGATAAAAATTAATGAATAAAGTTAATTCTTCATGTAGAATAACTGAAAATGAGGAAGAAAATTTTATGAAATTTGGAGATCTTGAAAATAATATAAGCATAATTTGCCCATCTCCTAAAGGAAAAGAAATAGCTTTACAACTTCAAAAAAACTTGGGAGCAGAACTTTATATAAAGGAATATGAAGAAAAATTAAAAAAAGATTTTAATTTAAGCGATATTACAAAAAAAGTTATGAAAACTTCAAAAGGAATTATCTTTATATCATCAACGGGAATTGCAGTAAGAGCAATTGCTCCATTTCTAGAAGGCAAAGATAAAGATCCTGGTGTTGTGGTAGTTGATTTAGCATGTAAATATGCAATAAATATTTTAAGCGGACATTTGGGCGGAGGAAATGAGCTTACAATTAAGATAGCAGAAATTTTAAAGGTTAAACCTATAATTACTACAGCAACCGATAATTTAGGTATAATTGCTCCAGATGTTCTTGCGAAGAAAAATGGTTTAATAATAGAGAATTTAAAGAAAGCAAAGTATATAGCTTCACTTTTGGTGGAGGAAAAAACAGTTGGAATAAAGGATGATTATAATGAAATTGAAATTGGTAAGGGTTATGAAATAGTACAAGAATTAAGAGAAAATTGTATTTGGATAACTCATAATTTAAAGTTCAATCTTAATAATAAATTTATCTCCAATGAAGTAAATAATATTAAGATAAACAGAAATATTATTTTGAGCAGATATAATGATTGTTTAACTGAAGAAAATAAAGCTGAAGAACTGAATTATTCTAAAATATTAAGGCTTATAAAAAAGGATTTGATTTTAGGAATAGGTTGTAGAAGAGATACTGCTTATGAAAAATTATATGATTTTATTAATACTAGCTTAATTAAATATAATTTAGACATAAAAGCAGTAGTAGCTATAGCTTCTGTTGATGTGAAAAAAGATGAAGCTGGAATAATTGAATTAGCTGAAAAATTTGATTGTCCATTTAAAACATTTTCTAGAGAAGAAATAAAAACTGTGCAAGATAAATATGAAAGAAGTGAGTTTGTATTAAAGACTCTAGGTGTAACTGGAATTTGTGAGCCGAGTGTAGATCTTGCAGGAGGAGAGGTTATTATAAGCAAGGTGAAAAAGGAAGGTATGACTTTAGCTATTGGAGTATTGAAGAAAAAGTAAGAGTTGTTGAATAATAATTTATATATGCTGCAAATTTAATTATTCATTAAAATTAAGTTACTGTTGTGCATTTGGGTGAAGATTATTTTTTACAACATATATACATGATTAAAAAATGCTAAACAAAGAGGAAAATTGTTTAAAGAAAGGTTTTTATGAGTTATTATTAGACTATTATGAAATACAGAAGACAGATGTTTCAAAAATATGTTATAATATGTATAGATAATATATTATAAACTTAATTATGAGAAATAGGATTAATAAGGGGGAAGTAGGGATTTTATGACAATTTTAGATATGCTAGTTAGTATGCATGCAACCAATGGGGTGATAGCAAAATCATTAGAGATTATTAAGGATGATTACATTGGATTGGTAAATGATAACTATGAATTAACTATTAATGAAATGAAAGAGGTAATGGTTAGAATTCCGAGTCTAGAAAAGAAAAATGAATTTGTATATACAAATATAACAGAGTATGAATATCCATTAGTAATGTGTATGAGAATTTCAGAATCAAACACTAAAGAAAAATATGGGGTTATATTTGAAAAGTTTATGGAATTATACAAGGATAAATTAGAATTATTTTTTAAGGATGTAAAGACAGTTGAAACATTAAAGGAAAGGATAGTTAAAACTAAGGCAAATATAGATTATGCAACTTATATTTCAATGGCTTTAATGGTTATAACAGGACTATGTTTAATTATACTTTCTGGGTTAACTCCATTAGTAAGAGGAGTTCTTATAGCAGCGATAGTAATATTTGGAATGGCACCATTAGTAATGCAATTTTCAAAAGATGTACAAGTTAAAAAAATTATAGATGGTTATCTTAGTTTAGTAAAAACAGAATGGTATTCAAAACAATTAAACAAGCAATATGTATTTCTTTGTAATTTTATTGGATAATGTTTGAGATTTATTGACTTTATGATATAATTAAAAAATATTGGAAAAAAAGAATAATTATTATGAAATTTTCAACTAAAAATAAAGAATTTGTAATTTTATATAATAGTTTTATGTCAAAAAGGCAATGTTTTCATAAGATTGTATTATTATGCCTTTTAAATAGAGTTTGCAATTAATTATCTAAAATACATTTAAAAATTTAAAATCAATATATATTAGTTAAATTAGTAATTTCAAAATAGCAACTCCAAAAGGACCTACTTTATTAAGAGTAGGTCCTTTTATTATGCTTAAAATCAATTAGTCAGTTGTCTTAAAAATGAAATAAACTTTGTAATGTTGATTTTTATATGAAAATTATATAATATATGTATATAATGTAATTAATAATACATAAGTAGATTTTAAATTAATTAAATATAACGAGTTTTATTTATTAGAAAATGTATATTAAGAATTAATATAAAATTAAAGGTTAATAAATATATTTTTAAAGATTTGGAATTATATGTTAAAAATAAATGGTCAGCTAAAGTGTAATGCTGACTATTTATTTTTAAAATTCTTAAGGCTTAAAATGAGGAGGAATTTCGTTTGGCAACTATAAAAGAAATAGCAGCTATAGCAGAAGTTTCTATATCTACAGTTTCTAGAGTATTAAATTTTGATGAAACTTTAAATGTAAGTGATTTGACAAGAGAAAAAATTTTAAAGATTGCAGATGAACTTGAATATGTATCGTCAAAAACTAAAAAGACTAAAAACAAAAAATCAAAAGATATAGGAATCATATATTGGTATAATTATGAAGAAGAATTAGGAGATCCATATTATTTATCTATAAGGTTAGCAGCTGAAAAAAAATGTAATGAAAATAATTTTAATTTAGTGAAATTAAATGAAGATAGTGATACTTATGATATTAAAACTGTTAGTGGAATAATTGCAATTGGAAGATTTTCACCTTCTACAATAGAAAAATTAGCAAGTGCAAATGAAAATATAGTATTTGTAGATTTTTCTCCAAATGAAAATAGATTTGATTCAGTATTAGCAGATATAGGGAAATCAACAATTGAAATATTAAATTATTTATATGAATTAGGTCATAGAAAAATTGGTTTTATTGGTGGGAAAAAGTTAGATAAAATATATAAAGAAAAAGCATATGTGGATGAAAGAGATATAAAATACAAAGAATTTATGGAACAAAAAGGTATATATAATCCCCAATTTATATATCAAGGTAAAGAAAGATTTACTTTTAAAGCAGGATACGATCTTACTAAAGAAGCATTAAAATCTAAAAATGGAATAACAGCACTTTTTGTTGGAAATGATACTATGGCAATTGGAGCATATAAAGCAATATCGGAGAAAGGATTAAGTATACCAAAGGATATAAGCATTGTTGGTTTTAATGATCAGCCTAGTGCAAAGTATATGATTCCATCATTAACAACAATAAGAATACCAAGCGAATATCTAGGAAGTGCAGCTGTTGATTTACTAATTGAAAATATAAATGGAAATCGAGAATATAATAAGAAGGTAATAATACCATTTGAATTTAAAATAAGAGAAAGCTGTAAAAAGATATAATTTTACAAAAATATATTACAGCATTTCAAAAAAATATAACTAATATATAATTAAAAAATAGAGGTATAAACGCCAAAAGTACCTATCTAAACTAGATTTTTTATATGATCGAGCTTAGATAGGTACTTTTGGTGATTTTGAATAACTAGTTAATCAATTTTTCTGACAGAAGAAGACTCCACAAATACAAATTTATCAGGTCTATGACGAGATTCTGTATATTCGAAAAGTTTTCCAGAGTCAGTATATGCATAAGTTTTTACAACTGCAACACAATCATAAGTACCTAAATCTAAAAATCTTTTATCTAACTCAGTTGCATGTTCAACAACGATAACTTTTTTTGAAGCAAGAATTTTTGTATGAAGTTCTTTTTCAAGATACTCATATATAGAATTTTGTGCTATTTCTATGGTTAAATCTTTTGCAATGTCTGTGCTAAAATAATTTATGTCTAGAATTATAGGTTCATTATCAAAAAATCTTATTCTATGAAGATAATATACTTCAGTATTTAATTTTAAAGCAGTTTTTTTAGATAAAGATTCGTCTATAGTTATTTTTGAAAAATTTACTACACTAGTGGTAAATTTCTTTTTTAAATGAAGCTCTTGCAAGCCTAATAAGTTTCCAATAGGAAGTTCTATGGATTCTCTGCTTTCTAATATAATAACACCTTTACCTTTGACACTTTTAACATAGCCATCCTTACTTAATTCATTTATAGCTCTCCTAACAGTATTTCGACTGCAGTTAAATTTATCAACTAATTCCATTTCAGTAGGAAGCATCATGGAAATATCGTATTTACCATTATCTATATTGTTTTTTAGTATGTGATATATATCTTTAAATTTTACGCTAGGCAAAAGAAACACTCCCTTAAATTTTTAATCAATAATATATGTGCAAATTTAACGTTTCAATAAAATTAATTTATTGGGTCATTTATTTTATTAAAAATTATTTTTATGCAATATATAAGTTGTAATTAAAATCTTTATTTTTATCAGAATATATATATTATACTTTATTTTTTTTACCTATTCTATAAATATGTATGTGATTTTTATTAGATAAGCCTTATAATAGTTTTTTTGTTTAAAAAGTGTGCTTATAGTAAAATAGCAACCATAAAACGATAAAATGAACAAATTTTGATGATTATACAAATATGTTTAAACATATTTGCAATGTATATTTAATTTAAATGTATTGATTTTAATGGGTTTATGCACTTTTATTAAAATTTGTTTAAACAAATGTTAATAAAAGTATTGACTATATGTTCAAAATAAATTAAGATAATTATGTAAACATTTAAATGTGAAATTTATTCAAAATTAAGTAAAAAGCATTATTAAATTAATAATTAAAACAGATCTGTATCATAATCTAAGAAATTATTCATCAAAGTATTAAGGCACTATCAAAAAAATAACAAGTCAATCCGCCAGTATATTTTCCATCATACTGCGTTAGCAGATTGCCATAATAGACCCGCTATGAGGGTAATCTGCTTCCTTGATTGATGAAAAATATTCATGGCAAATTTGGAATTGTTATTTTCTTTCATGTGCCTAAGATAAAATTCAGGAGGTTTTATTAATGGGTAAATTTGAAAATGATGCAAAGGAACTATTAAAGTACGTTGGCGGGCGTGAAAATATATCGGCTGTTACGCATTGCGTTACTAGAATGAGATTTGTATTAAATGATCCAAGCAAGGCTGAGAAGAATGAAATTGAAAAATTAAAAAGTGTTAAGGGCACATTTACACAAGCTGGTCAATTCCAAGTTGTTATCGGAAACGAAGTATCAGATTTTTACAATGATTTTATAAAAATTTCAGGCTTAGATGGTGTAAGCAAAGATGAAGTAAAAGATGTAGCTAAGAACAATATGACTTTTATGCAAAAGCTTATGGCTAATATAGCAGAAATATTCTCTCCACTTATTCCGGCTATCATTGTTGGGGGATTAATTTTAGGGTTTAGAAATATTATTGGAGACATGAAGTTGTTAGAAGGTGGAACAAAATCCCTAGTTGAAGTTTCTCAATTCTGGGCTGGGACAAATAGTTTTTTATGGTTAATTGGAGAGGCAATATTCCACTTCTTACCTGTAGGAATAACATGGTCAATAACAAAGAAAATGGGGACAACACAAATTCTTGGTATAGTATTAGGTATTACATTAGTTTCACCACAGCTTTTAAACGCTTATGCCGTAGCAGGTGCAGATAAAATTCCTTTTTGGGATTTTGGATTTTCACAAATAAAAATGATAGGATATCAAGCTCAAGTTATACCAGCAATAATGGCAGGGTTTACATTAGTATTCCTTGAAAGAGGCGCAAGAAAGATAAGTCCATCTTCAATATCAATGATAGTTGTACCATTCTTTGCACTAGTACCAGCTGTTTTGGTAGCACATATTGTAATAGGACCTATAGGTTGGGCAATTGGTTCAGTAATTTCAAAGGCAGTATATGGAGGACTTACATCATCACTTGGAGCAGTTTTTGCAGCAATTTTTGGATTCTTATATGCACCACTAGTTATTACAGGACTTCACCATATGACAAATGCAATAGACCTTCAATTAATGGCACAATTTAATGGAACATCACTTTGGCCAATGATAGCTTTATCTAATATTGCGCAAGGTTCAGCAGTACTCGCAATGATATATTTACAAAGAAAAAATGAAGAAGCTCAAGAAATTAATGTACCAGCGTGCATTTCAGCTTATCTTGGAGTAACGGAACCAGCCATGTTTGGTGTTAATTTAAAATATAGCTTCCCGTTTTTCTGTGGAATGGCAGGCTCAGCAGTTGCTGGGGTAATTTCAGTAGGCAGTGGAGTAATGGCAAACTCAATTGGTGTTGGAGGTCTTCCGGGCATACTATCAATTAAGCCTGCATTTATGGCTATGTTTGCAGTATGTATGGTTGTAGTTATAGTTATACCATTTGTTCTTACTGTAATTGTAGGGAAGAAAAAAGGTATTAAATAGGAGGAATGAAAGGATAAAACATTATGAAGGATTTTAAGAAAAGTACTGTCTATCAAATATATCCTAAATCATTTTATGATACAAATGGTGATGGAATTGGAGATTTAAATGGAGTAATAGAAAAACTAGATTATTTAAAAACTTTAGGAATAGATTATATATGGCTTACTCCCTTTTATCCTTCACCACAAGTAGATAATGGGTATGATATTTCTGATTATTATAATATAGATCCAAGCTTTGGGACTTTAGAAGATTTTAAAAAGTTAGTTAAAGAAGCTAAAGCAAGAAATATCTATATAATGTTAGATATGGTGCTTAACCATACATCAACTGAGCATAATTGGTTTAAAAGAGCACTAAATGAAGAAACCAAGTATAAAGATTTTTATATATTTAAAGAATCAATAAATAATGAACCGCCTACAAATTGGCAATCAAAATTTGGGGGGAATGCTTGGGAATATGTAGAAGCGTTTAATGAATATTATCTACATCTTTTTGATAGAACACAAGCTGATTTAAATTGGGATAATAAAGAAGTAAGAAAAGAAATTTATAATATAGTTAACTATTGGTTAGAAAAAGGAGTTAAAGGATTAAGGTTTGATGTTATAAACTTAATATCAAAACCTGAAAATTTTGAAGATGACTTAGATGGTGATGGTAGAGGATTTTATACAGATGGGTCAAAGATTCATGAATACATTAGAGAGCTTAATGAAAACACATATGGAAAGTATAAGAACATTATGACTGTTGGTGAAATGTCATCAACCACTGTTGAAAATTGCATACAATATTCTAATCCAAAAGAAAAAGAATTATCAATGGTATTTAATTTTCATCACTTAAAAGTAGATTACTACAAAGGCAATAAATGGACGGTAATGGATTTTGATTTTAAACAGTTAAAAGAATTATTTAAAGTATGGCAAGAAGATATTCAAGATGGAAATGGGTGGAATGCTTTGTTTTGGTGCAATCATGATCAGCCTAGAGTAGTATCTAGATTTGGTGAGGATAAAGAGTATTTAAAGGAAAGTGCTAAAATGCTTGCAACAACAATTCATATGATGAGGGGAACTCCATATATCTTTCAAGGTGAAGAATTTGGAATGACAAATCCATATTTTGATACTATAGAAAAGTATAGAGATGTAGAATCTATAAATTACTATAATATCCTAATGGAGCAAGGAAAAGCAGAAGCAGAAATATTGGAGATTTTAAAAGAAAAATCCAGAGATAATTCTAGAACTCCAGTTCAATGGAATGATAAAGAAAATGCTGGCTTTACAAAAGGTACACCATGGATACCTATTAGTAAGGAATATAAAAGAATAAATGCTGAAAAAGCATTATACAATAAAGATTCTATTTTTTATCATTATCAAAAGTTAATACAATTAAGAAAAGATTATGAAGTAATTTCAAATGGAAACATAAAATTTATTTTAGAAGAACATGAGAATGTATTATCATATGTAAGAAATTTAGATAACATAACCTTAATTGTACTAAATAATTTCTTTAATAAAGAAGTTAAATTGGAGTTGCTAGATGAATATCTAAATAACAAATCAAAAAATAAAATATTAATATCTAATTATAAAGATAGTAGTGTTTTAGATAAAAACTTAACGTTGAGACCATTTGAATCCATAGTATATTACATAGAAACTTAATATTATAGATTCAAGAAATTGAGAAGTATATGCTTGATTAATAATATGCTCCCTTTAAGTAGACAGTTAAAGTAATGAAACTGTTTAAATGAAGGGGGCATTTAAACAGTTTTAAATCAGATTATTATAAAAGCTAAAAAAAATACAAAAAACTAAAAAAAATTCTAATTGTTTTTTATAAGTAATAAAATTATTACAAATTGACACCAAGATAATAATAACGTTTACAAGAATGCGGATGTTATAATGTAAACAGATACATGGTAAATATATTAATTTTACAAATGTATAAACTAAATTTTATAGGGGGAATAATTTATGAAACTTAAAAAAATTATGGCAGTAGTTGTAACTGGTATGATGGCAGTTAGTTTAATGGCGTGTGGTTCATCATCAAGTAACAATACATCATCAACAAGCAAAGGTAAAGATGACAAAAAAATTACTATTTGGGCTTGGGATGATACTTTTAATATTAAAGCTGCAAATATGGCTAAGGAAAAATACTTAAAAGATCATCCAGATGTAACGATTGATGTAGTAAGTATGGCTCAAGAGGATGTAGTACAAAAATTAAATACAAGTCTTTCATCAGGTACATATGATGGGTTACCTAATGTTGTATTAATAGAAGATTATAGAATTCAAAACTATTTACAATCTTATCCAGGCGAGATGAAAGATTTAAGTAGTAAAGTAGATAAAACTAAATTTGCAGATTATAAATTAAATGTTATGTCAGAAGGAAGTAAATTCTATGGAGTACCATTCGATAGTGGTGTAGCAGCATTATTTTATAGAACAGATTTAGTTGAACAAGCAGGATATAAAAAGGAAGATATGCAAAACCTTACTTGGGAAAAATATATTGAAATAGGTAAAGCTGTAAAAGATAAAACTGGAAAAGCAATGCTTACTATTGATCCAAGTGATTTAAATCAACTTAGAATCATGATGCAATCAGCAGGTTCTTGGTATGTAAAAGAAGATGGTAAGACAGTAAATATTGAAGGTAATGAAGCATTAAAACAAGCTATTAGCATCTACAAACAAATGGTTGATGCAGGTATTACAAAGCAAGTTTCTGGATGGGATTCATTCTTAGCAGCATTCCAAAAAGGTGATGTAGCAACTGTAGCAAGTGGTTGTTGGATTTCTTCTTCAATACAAAAATCAGAAGATCAAAGTGGTAAATGGGCAGTAGCAGCTATTCCAAGATTAGGTGCAAATGCAAAATCAGTAAATTCATCTAATAGTGGTGGTAGTAGCTGGTATGTATTGGACAAAGTTGGCAATTCTGACTTGGCAGCAGATTTCTTAGCTAGCACTTTTGCATCAGATGATAAATTAATGAATGATTTAGTACCAGCAATTGGTTTAGTAAGTACATTAAAATCAGCAAGCACAAGCGAAAACTATAGTAAACCTATAAAATTCTATGGAGATCAAGAAGTATTTAAAAATATGGCAGACTGGACTACAAAAGTTCCAGCTGTAAATTATGGTCTTTACACATATCAATTAGAAAATGTTATGGCAGAAGGAATGCAAGCTATTGTTGGTGGAGCAGATGTAGATGCTACACTTAAGAAAACACAAGCTCAAGCAGAAGCTGCAGTAAGTAAATAGTAAAATAACTATAATAAAAAATAGAACTTTATAAAGACTATTTGTTAAAATTTTAAATAGATATTTAGCAAATAGTCTTTATAATCCTAAAGGAGTTGACAAAATGAAGCGTACAAACCGTGCGGGGATTAATAGCAAGGAAAACTTATGGGGATGGATTTTTGTGTCATTAGGTACGTTTTTAATAGGATTATTTGTATTTTATCCTATGATACAATCTTTAATAATGTCACTACAGTCAGGTAAAGGGAATAATTTAAAGTTTAGTGGTTTAGAAAATTATATAAGAATGTTCTCCGATGCAACTTTGATTAAGGCAATTGGAAACACTTTTATTTATCTAATAGTTCAAGTTCCAATAATGATTATTTTAGCACTTATTATTTCTTCAGTTCTTAATGATAAAAAATTAAAATTTAGTGGATTTTTTAGAACGGCAATTTTTTTACCTTGTGTAGCATCTTTAGTTGGATATTCAGTTATTATTAAGAGTATATTTGCATCAGATGGTTTAGTAAATAGATTACTTATGAGTCTTCATATGATTTCAGTTCCAATTGAGTGGGTTACACATCCGTTTTGGGCCAAAATATTAATAATTATAGCAATTACTTGGAGATGGACAGGCTATAATATGATATTCTATTTATCAGGATTACAAAATATTGATTATTCAATTTATGAAGCTGCTGATATTGATGGCGCATCTCCATTTAAGAAATTTACATCTATAACAATACCATTATTAAAACCTATAATTTTATTTACATCAATTACTTCAACAATTGGTACACTACAATTATTTGATGAAGTTGCAAATATCACAAAAGGTGGTCCTGCAAATGCGACAACTACCATTTCAAAATATATATATGATTTATGCTTTACATACACACCAGATTTTGGGTATGCAACAGCAGTAGCTTATCTTATTGTTATTATGGTAGTAATATTAGCCATAATTCAATTTAAAATAGGAGGCGACAAAAATGACTAATAAGTTAAATCTAACAATTAAATATATATTTTTAAGTCTAGCATCTTTTGTTTCAATATTCCCATTCTTTTGGATGGTTATTAGTGCCACAAATAAATCTATTGATGTTACAAAAGGTAAGTTACTTCCAGGAAGTAGTTTTATGGAAAATTTTAACAATCTATTAAAGCCTGAATTAGGGTTTGTTACTTCATTAGGTAATTCAGCAAAAATCGCAATTATAACTACTGTACTTGCATTACTTGTATCATCTGTAGCGGGCTATGGATTTGAAATATTTAGAACAAAAGCTAGAGACAGAGTGTTTTCAATTTTACTTTTATCTATGATGATTCCATTTTCGGCATTAATGATCCCATTATTTAAATTCTTTTCAGCAATAAAAGGTACACCATTAGGTTTTATGGGAGTAAATACATTATGGGTTGTGGTTTTGCCTAGTGTTTGTACTGCATTTTTAATTTTCTTCTTTAGACAAAATACAAAAGCATTTCCTAAGGAAATTTTAGAAGCAGCAAGAATTGATGGTTTAGGTGAAATAGGAATATTCTTAAAAATATTTTTCCCAACTATGAAAACAACTTATGCAGCAGCAGCAATTATTACATTTATGAGTGCATGGAATGCTTATTTATGGCCATTAATTGCATTACAATCACCAGAAAAGAAAACAGTTCTACTTATAATTTCAAAACTAGCATCAAGTTATTCACCTGATTATGGATTAATTATGATGGCTATAGTAATTACGACTTTACCAACTGCATTCGTATTTTTTGTAATGCAAAAGCACTTTGTTGCAGGAATGACTGGTTCAATAAAATAATATTGTTATAGATTAAATAAAGATATAAGGTTTAAATTGGAGGAAGAGCTTATGAATAAGGAATTTCCAACTAAAGTAAGGGAACTTTTACATGGAGGGGATTATAATCCAGACCAATGGCTAAAGTATCCAGAAGTTTTAAAAGAAGATGTTCGTCTTTTAAAGCTAGCAAATTGTAATTGTGTTTCGATAAACATATTTGGATGGAGTGCAATAGAACCGGAGGAAGGTAATTATACCTTTGAATGGTTAGATAAAATCATGGATGATATGGCTGAAAATAATATTCATGTAATTTTAGCTACTCCGAGTGGAGCAAGACCAGCATGGATGTCTGAAAAATATCCAGAAGTTTTAAGAGTAAATAAGGATAGAAGTAAAAATCTTCATGGGCAAAGACATAATCATTGTTTTACTTCGCCAGTATATAGAAAAAAGACTTATGAAATAAATAAACTTTTAGCAGAAAGATATAAGAATCATCCATCATTAATAATGTGGCATATTTCAAATGAATATGGTGGTGAATGTCACTGTGAACTTTGCCAAGATGCATTTAGAAATTATCTTAAGAAAAAATATGATAATGATTTAGAAAAATTAAATGAAGCATGGTGGACAGGCTTTTGGAGTCATAAATTTAATAGCTGGTCTCAAATAGAAAGTCCATCTGAAAAAGGTGAAGTATATGTTCATGGACATAATCTTGATTGGAATAGATTTGTTACAGATCAAACAATAGATTTCTATAAAAATGAAATAGTACCAATAAGAGAAATTACACCTAGTGTACCTGTAACAGCTAATTTTATGGGGAATTATCCTCATATGGGATTATTTACAGGCCTTGATTATTGGAAATTTGCTAAAGAAGTAGATATAGCATCTTGGGACAATTATCCTGCATGGCATAATGATTTTGAAGGTACTGCTGATTTAGCAGCTAATGTAGGCTTTGTACATGATATATATAGATCGCTAAAAGGTGGACAATCGTTTTTAGTTATGGAAAGTACACCTAGCCTTGTAAACTGGCATGATACTAATAAGTTAAAACGTCCAGGAATGCATTTCCTATCATCAATGCAAGGGTTAGCTCATGGAGCTGATTCAGTTTTATATTTCCAATGGAGAAAAGGAAGAGGTGCTTCTGAAAAATTCCATGGTGCTGTAGTAGACCATTGTGGTCACGAAAATACTAGAGTATTTAAAGAAGTATCAGAAGTAGGATCAGCCTTAAATAAATTACAGGAAATTCAAGGTTCTACTGCAGAGTCAAAAGTAGCAATAATATATGATGTTGAAAACAAATGGGCATTAGATGATCTGCAAGGTTTAAAGAAATATAGAAAAAGATATGAAGAAACCTGTCAGGAAGCTTATAAAGTATTCTGGGAAAATGGAATATCAGTAGATGTAATTAATATGGACTGTGATATTTCAAAATATGATTTAGTAGTAGCACCAATGCTTTATATGGTTCGACCAAATGTAGCTGAGAGAATTACTGAATTCGTGAAAAAAGGTGGAAATTTTGTAACTACTTATTTTAGTGGGATTGTTGATGAAAATGACCTTTGCTTCTTAGGGGGATTCCCAGGACCACTTCGAGAAGTGACAGGAATTTGGACAGAAGAAACAGATTCACTATATGACAATGAAGCTAATTATTTGGAATTTACCTCTAATAATATAGAAAACCTAAAAGGAACTTATGAAGTTAAAGATTACTGTGACTTGATTCATGTAGAAACAGCAGAAGTTCTTGCGGTGTATAAAAATGATTTTTATGCTAACATGCCAGCAGTAACTGTAAATAAGTGTGGAAAAGGAAAATCTTATTATATAGCGGCAAGAACAGGGGAAGATTTTAATAATGATTTTTATTTAAATATTGTCAAAGATTTAGATATTAAGAGTGTTATAGATGGAAAATTACCTCAAGGAGTTACAGCACAAATGCGTAGTAACTTAGAGAATAAATATACATTCATAATGAATTTTACTGAAGAAGAAAAGACGGTATCACTTGGCAAAGAAGAATATGTAGATATGCTTTCAGGTGAAAAAGTAAGTAAAGAAATTTGCTTAAATAAATATGGACTAAAAATATTAAAACAATAGAATTATTTATATAAGTTGTACTTTGAATTATAAATTTTGAAATCTAATAAGCTATTGTAACTATTTAAGATTCAGATTATTTCTTAAAGTATATCTATTGTTAAAAGTATGAAAATTAAATTGCTCATAATCATAATTGAAATATAAAAATCACTATAAATCGTTTTGATTTATAGTGATTCTTTTAAATGTGGAAGTTATAAAAATTAAGTACAAAAATTATTAATTCTGCCAAATTAAGATCTTGGTTGTGCTAATGCACTTTTTTTAATGTGTATATTTAATTTTCAAAGAATTCTTTTTGAGCAGGAATTACCACTCTTACATTTGTACCTTTATTTAATTCACTTGTAATGGTTACACTATATTCATCACCATAAAGAAGTTTAATTCTATCGTTAACATTATTAATACCAATACTTGTAAAATGATCATACTTTCCAGGGGATTTTCTAAGAATTTTCCTAATATCTTCATTTGTTATACCGATTCCATTATCAATAATTTCGCAAACTAAATTATTATTTTGTTCATTTATAAATACATGTATGGAACCATTAGATTTATCATTAAAACCGTGAAAAAATGCGTTTTCGATAAAGGGTTGAAGTATCAGTTTAGGGATTATATAATCTTCACAATTTGGCATTACAAAAAAATTCACATTAATATTATCACCATAACGAATATGATTTATTAAAACGTAATTTTTTAGGTTATTTATTTCCTCTAATATAGTTATCATTTCATTTTTATTGCTAATTGTATTTTGAAGCAAGGATATAAATGCATCAATAGTTTCGGTTGATTTTTCTATTTGCCCTTGCCAAATTAACCACTTTATTGATGATAAAGTGTTATAAATGAAATGAGGATTAATTTGCATTTGCAGTGCATGTATTTCAGCTTTTCTTTTTTCTTTTTGCATTTTTATTTGAGCATGAACATAATTGTTTAATCCATCTAACATATAGTTAAATGCAGAAGATAATTCACGAACCTCATAACTTCCTTTGATTGGTATGTGATTATTAAAGTCACCATTAATTATTTTAGGCATAATTTTAGCGAGGGTTGAAATTGGTTTTGTTGTTCTTTGTATTATAAAAAATGTAATAATCATAAATATAAATGCTATTAGTATACTGGTGTTCATAATTTCTGAAGAGTTGTATATTTCATTTAAAACTATATTTTTATCAATAGTTCCTACTATATTAAACTTATAAGTTGGTAAGTACTTTGCTAATATAACAACATCAATTGAATCTAATTTTGTATTAATGTATTTAAGATTGTTATTTAAAATATTATTTGATATATTAAATAAATCAGAATTTTTAGTACCTATTTTTGCAGCAATATTTGAAGAAACAATGATTCCATCATTAGCTATAATAGCAATATTGTTACCGTTTCCTACAAAATAATCATAATATTTATTTAGGGTATTTTGTTTAATAAGTACATAAACAAATCCATAGGGCTCTTTTGTAAGTTTATCGCATAAAACTTTTATAGTTACAAGCGTACTGGAATGCTTTGTAAAATTTGTAAAACCATGATCTAAATATTGGTATGAAATTAAGTTTTTATTTGTTAAGGCATTTTTTGTAATATCATTATTTAAGAGATCAAAGGTATTTGGGATAAGGCGGTCGATGCTTTGATGGATATAACTATTACCATTAAGCCCAACAGCGAGAACGGTAATATCATCAAATTCTCTTTTTGGAACCATTTTATTTAAATTTGTAACCATATTATACATAGTTTTATAGTTAGTTTGTGGACTCAAATCTTTTTCTGAAAAATATCTTTGAAAATCTGGAATATTATCTATTGCATTCATAATATTAATAATTCTGTCATTTAAATCAATTAAATTGTTGGCAATTTGAGTTAAAACCTTGTAGTTTGATTTACTAAAAGTATCAACAAGTGTGTCTTTGGAAATTTTTATTGTAATAGTACTTATAGAAATTGATACTAATATAACACTTACAAGAACAATGGACGCAACTCTAAAAAATAAGGTTGTAGAGTGAAGAGGTTTTGATAATTTGAACATAATTATATAATCCTTTCTTTAATTAAGGGGCCTAATACCATTTTTCCTAAAGTTACTTGGAGTTAGGCCTGTGAACTTTTTGAATACTTTACAAAAGTAACTGTGATCTGAATATCCTACCATGCTGCTAATATCAGAAATAGGAATATCCTGTTTTAAAAAATCACAAGATTTTTGGATTCTAATTTTATTAAGAAATTCATTAAAGCCTTCGTCATTATGTGAACTAAAGTAAGCTGATAAGTATGAATAGTTAAAATTAAATAATTTTGATACCTCAGCCAATGTAAGCTGTTCATCATAATGATCATGAATATATTGAATAATTTTATTAATCATATGAGAATTTATTTTATTTTCATATTTATCTATTATTTCGTTAATACGAGTTAATAATAATTCATAAGCCACAACTAAATCTTCTGCATATTTAATACTATCAATTTTATGAAAGCAATCTTGTTTTAAGGAATTTAATATACTTGAATCAAAGTTTAAATACTCTAAAGAAGAAATTACATTATAAAAAGAATTTTGAATTAAAGTTTTTAATTCGAATTCTGTGAGAGTTCTAGTAGTAATTGATCTTGAAATATGGTCTGTTAGCATTTCAAAACCATTTTGAAATTGCATTATAGAAATATACTCAGTAAAACGTTTAAAATTAAATTTATCTATTGTAGAAGGAATTTTAAAATTTTCACTACAAAACAAATGTACATTTTTATTATAAAAATATTGTTGAGTTAATATTAAAAAATCTTTTTCGTATATATCTTTAATATTGTCAATAGAGTCAAAGGTTTTACTTAAAACAAAAAAAGCTTCTTTAAAACTATTGGAAACTATTTCAGAAACATTAGTTAATTTATTTAGTAAAGTATTATAATTATTATTCTCAAAATTTAAAACTATAACAATGTTTTCGTTTTCAATATTAGCTATTTGAATATTATAATTTTGACTAGTGGGAAATTCGTTATTAATTTCAGTAATAATAAATTTAATAATTTCATTACGTTTATCATAACTATCATATATTTTTTTAGCATTTAAACCAAACAAACAAAAACATGGATAAGTAAATATACTATTTAAATAATCAAAATTAATATTAGCATCAAAGCCAAGAAGAAATCTATTTAGTAAATTATTTATATTTATATTTGCAATGTTATCGTTAGTTTGAATATTATTTTTAATTTTACTTGAAAGCTTTTTTAATGTTTTAAGCATTTCTGATGGATTTAAGGATGGTTTTAAAATATAATCAACAGCACCATTCTGAAAGGAGGACTTTACATATTCAAAATCACTAAAGCTACTTAAAATTATAATTTGTATTTGAGGATAATTAGCTTGTATAGACTTAGCTAATTCAATTCCGTCTAGTTGTGGCATTACAACATCTGAAATTATAATATCAGGAGTATTATTTTTAATCATTTCAAGAGCTTCTTGCCCATTTGAAGCTTGCCCTATAATTTGAAAGCCTTCTTGTTCCCAAGCAATCATATGGGTTATTCCTTGTCGCATAATAAATTCATCATCAACAACTAAAATTTTAGTATATTCATTCAATAATTAGCACCTCTATTCTAAATTTATCATAAGAAAAAATATATTAATATTAATTATACCCTATAAATGAAAGGTTTTCAAACATTGAACAGAAGATTTTAGTAAAGTTTAGTAAAAATATATTGAATTTTTACTAAAAGTATAATAAAATATAAATATAAATTTTATTTAATATTTATATAAGTTAAGTTATTAAAATAGAAATAAATTTTCTGTCTAATATTACATATCAATATTGTCTTTCCATTAATTTTAGTTTATATAATTTAAATGTTGATATTATCTGAGTATATTTTAAGTAGAACTGCAAATTTAAGTGAAAAATAATTATTATAATAGATGAAAGAGAGGAAATAAAATGAGTAGTATGGATCCTTCATTAGACTGGTTGGAAAACCCAGAAATTTTCAAAGTAAATAGAATAGATGCGCATTCAGATCATTGGTTTTATGAAAAAATGGATCAGTTAAAATTGGAAGACAACATGATTCTTAAGCAAAATTTAAATGGAAAATGGAGATTTTCATATAGTGAAAATCCGTCACTACGAATTAAAGACTTTTATAAAGAAAGTTTTGATGTAAGTGGATTTGATTATATTGAAGTTCCAGGTCATATTCAACTTCAAGGGTATGATAAATGTCAATATATTAATACTATGTATCCTTGGGATGGTCATGATGAATTAAGACCACCTCATATTTCAAAAACTTATAATCCAGTAGGAAGTTATGTGAAATTTTTTGACATTAAAGAAGAATTAAAAAACAAACAAACTTTTATTTCTTTTCAAGGTGTTGAAACAGCTTTTTATGTATGGGTCAATGGAGAATTTGTAGGGTATAGTGAAGATACATTTACTCCATCAGAATTTGACATTACAAATTACTTAAAGAGTGGAGAAAATAAGCTTGCGGTTGAGGTTTATAAAAGAAGCAGTGCAAGCTGGATAGAAGATCAAGATTTTTGGAGATTTTCAGGTATTTTTAGAGATGTTTATTTATATGCGATTCCAGAAACCCATGTAAATGACCTTTTTATAAAGACAGATTTATATGATGATTTAAAAAATGCAAAATTAAATGCCGAACTTAAAATGGTTGGAAATACTGAAACGACTGTAGAAGCCTATTTAGAAGATAAAGCAGGAAATAAATTGGCAACTTCTGATAAATTACAATTTTCTAATGAATTAATTTTATCTTTAGAGGTACAAAATGTAAGTTTGTGGAGTGCAGAAGAACCTAATCTATACACTCTTTATATTTTAGTGCAGAAAAAAGATGGCAGCTTAGTTGAAGTTGTAACGCAAAAAATAGGCTTTAGACATTTTGAAATGAAAGATAAAGTCATGTGTCTAAATGGTGAAAGAATTGTATTTAAGGGAGTAAATCGCCATGAATTTAGTGCGAGACGTGGACGTTCAATTACTAAAGAAGACATGTTATGGGATATTAAGTTTTTAAAACAACATAATATTAATGCTGTAAGAACTTCACATTATCCAAATCAAAGCTTATGGTATAGACTTTGCGATGAATATGGAATTTATTTAATAGATGAAACAAACTTAGAAAGTCATGGTTCGTGGCAAAAAATGGGAGATTGTGAGCCGTCATGGAATGTACCAGGAAGTTTGCCAGAATGGCAAGATGCAGTTTTAGATCGTGCAGCTTCAATGCTTGAACGTGACAAAAATCATCCGGCTATTCTTATTTGGTCATGTGGTAATGAATCTTATGCAGGTGAAGATATATATCAAATGTCAGAATACTTTAGAAAGAAAGATCCTTCTCGTTTAGTGCATTACGAAGGAGTATTTTGGAATCGAGAATATGACAAGACAAGTGATATGGAAAGTAGAATGTATGCAAAGGTAGTTGATATAGAAGAATATCTTAATAATGATCCTAAGAAGCCATATATTAGTTGTGAGTATATGCATTCAATGGGGAATTCTACTGGTGGTATGATGAAATATACAGAGCTTGAGGATAAATATTCAATGTATCAAGGTGGATTTATTTGGGACTACGGCGATCAAGCACTTTATAGAAAATTACCTAATGGAAAAGAAACTTTATCTTATGGTGGAGATTTTACTGATCGTCCTACAGATTATAATTTTTCGGGTAATGGTATAATTTATTCAGATAGGACCGCATCACCTAAGGCTCAAGAAGTAAAATATTTATATCAAAATATAAAATTAAACCCAGATGCAAAGGGGGTAACTATTAGGAATCAAAATCTTTTTGTTAAAACTGATAAATTTGATTTATATTATAAAGTTGAAAAAGAAGGGAAACTGATTCAAGAAGGAAAAATTAATGCATCTATAGCACCAGGAGAAGAAAAATATGTGGGACTGCCATTTAAAAACTTTGAGTGTCTAGAAGAAATTGTACTTACAGTTTCATTAAAATTAGCAGAAGATACACTTTGGGCAAGTAAAGGACATGAAATTGCTTTTGGTCAAAAAGTTATTAAGAAAAAAGAAGCTGCAAATAATAAGAGTTCTGATTTTAAAATGAAAGTGGTTCATGGAGATGTAAACATAGGAATTCATGGAAAAGACTTTAAAGTTATATTTTCTAAGCAAGAAGGTGGAATTGTTTCTCTAAGATATGCACATAAGGAATTCATAACAAGAACTCCGAAGACGTTCTACTGGAGGGCAACTACTGATAATGATAGAGGAAATAAACATGAGGTTAGATGCGTTCAATGGTTAAGTGCTACAGTTGGACAAAAATATGTAGATTTTTCAATTGAAGAAAGTTATAGCAAAATAGCATTGTGTTATACTTATGAATTACCAACAATTCCAACTACTAATGTTAAAATAACTTATGAAGTTTCAAAAGATGGAGAAATTAAAGTAAATGTATTATATAATGGAGTGAATGGATTACCACAACTTCCAGTGCTAGGTATGAATTTTAGATTATTATCAGAATTTAATAGCTTTAGCTGGTATGGAATGGGACCAGATGAAAATTATATTGATAGATGTGAAGGTGCTAAATTAGGAATATACGAAAGTACACCTGTAGAAAACTTATCAAAATATCTGGTTCCACAGGAATGTGGTAATAGAACAGGTACTAGATGGGTACAAATTCAAAATGAAAAAGGAGAAGGGCTTAAATTTACTTATGATAAAGAACCATTTGAATTTAGTGTTTTACCATATAATAATATGGAACTTGAAAATGCTCTTCATCAAGAAGACTTACCACCTATTAATTTCACAAATGTAAATATAATAGGAAAACAAATGGGAGTTGGAGGAGATGATAGCTGGGGAGCACCAGTATTATCTGAATTCTCCATAGATTCTAGTAAGGATTTAGAATATAATTTTACAATTTCACATATAAAATAAAAAATTTAATATTTAATGATTCCTAAAAAATTGAAATTAAAGTAAAGAAATGCTATTCACCATGTTTAGTATATTAGAGAGATTTAACTAAAAATTTTCTAACATATTAAATATGGTGTTTTTATTTATATATATAGAATGGTTTACAGAAAGAGGACGTAGTAATGCTTGTATATTTATGTGCATAATTGTAGAATGTATGAAAAATGTAATATAATAAATAGTATATTTTATAAGTAGTAATAAAATATATACGGAGGACGAGATGAATACAGTAGAAGCAGTATTATTTGATATGGATGGAGTTATATTTGATACAGAGCGTGTATATTTAGAAATATGGACAAGTGTTTTTGAAAAGTACGGATATGAAATTACCAAGAAAGCTTATATATCTGTAATGGGTACGGGACGTAAAAATGTAATAAAAACATTTTTAGAGTTATATGGAGAAGAATTACCCATAACACCCATGTATAAAGAAAAAGATGAAAAATTATTGCATACTATAGAAATGGGACAAGTTCCCATGAAACCTGGTGTTAAAGAAGTATTAATATTTTTAAAGGAAAGAGGATATAGGGTTGGACTTGCAACTTCAGCTAAAAGAGAGAGGGCTATAAAACAACTTCAAATGTTTAATATTGAAGACTTGTTTGATACAATAGTCTGTGGAGATGAAATAGAAAAGGGTAAACCAGATCCTGAAATATTTTTGAAGGCAGCTGGAAAACTTTCAATAAAAGCTGAAAATTGTATTGTTGTAGAAGATTCACTAGCAGGTATTAAAGCAGCATATAATGCTGGAATGATTAGCTTTCATGTAGAAGATTTGAAGAAAGCTGATGAAGAAATACTAAAGATTTGCAATAAAAGCTTTAAAAATATGATAGAGATAAAAGAATATTTAATTAATATGAAAAGATAAAATTTTGCTAAAGAACATAAGTAATTAAGCATGTAGTATAATAAAAGTAGATAATTAACTAATGTATTTAATTATGAAAAGGAGGACTGAAGATGAATTTTGGAAATCTTCAAAAAGTAATAGATGGAAAGAGAACCTATGGAATAACTCCGCATATTCCAGGAGGGTTTATAACTACAGATACTATGCAAAAAATTGTAGATGTAGCAAAGAGATATAATGGAGTATTAAAGTTAACTTCAGGGCAAAGGGTATTAATTACTAATTTGAAGGAAGAAGATTTACCTAGTATATGGGATGAACTTGGCATGGAGCCAGCTGTTAAATCTCAAAATTCTGTAAAGAATGTTGAAATGTGTCCGGCTGGATATTGTAAAAGATCCAAATATAATACTATTGGAACTGGCATGAAACTTTTAAGAAAATATCAATGGATGGAAATGCCTTGTAGAACCAAAATAGGTGTAGCAGGATGTAGGAATGCGTGTGGCAGCGTATATAGTAAAGATGTTGGAGTAATTGCTGATAAAACTGGTTTTATTGTAACCGTTGGAGGCTCAGCAGGTTATAATCCTAGGATGGCAGATATTGTTATTCAAGATATAACAGAAAATCAAGCATTAAATTTGGTTAATAATATTTTTAAATATTATAAGGAAGCAGCAGAACCAGGAGAAAAACTAGGATTTTTTATTGATAGGGTTGGAATTATTAAGTTTAAGGAAGAAGTACTTAAAGGTGTATTAGAGGATTGAAGTTGATTGAATAGTTTTTATTAAAGAAAAATTTTTATCATCTTTAACGCCTACTAATAATTTAAAAACATACTAAAATTAAAAATTTACGCCAATAAATATTATAATAATTATACCTCTTATATACTAAGTTTATTTCAATCAGATGCTACGTAAAGATAGAGTAGTTTTCTTTGGCCAAAATATGAGTAAATTATTGCAAAGATGGCTTAAATACAAAGATGCTATGGTAGAAAATAACTTGCTATTTCCAGCACAGAGAACAAATGGAATGTTGAATACTGGTAATTTTGAAAAGAACTTTAGAAGATACTTAAAAACAGCTAATATAAACAAAAAAATAACTCTCCACGGTTTGAAAAATAATTTTTCTCGTAGATTTTTACTTTCAGGTGGTAACTTACTGGTATTAAGTAAAATTTTATCAAATATTTCGGTAGAAGAACATGTTGTACATGAAAAAATAACATCTTTTGAAATTAGAAAATATTAAAGTTTATATAAGACACTTGCAGAGAATGTGAGTGTCTTTTAATGTTGCACAACAGCAAGATATAACTTATTAATTTGAAATAAATATGCATAATATTTCCTATAAATATTATACCAGGAATTTTATTGAATTATAAGACTGTAAATAGATGGAAACGATTGATAAAATTAATTATGATCTATAATGAAGGGAAGTATTTAATATGAAAATTGTAGCTAT
The DNA here is from genome assembly GCF_002006345.1 of Clostridium puniceum. Lineage (GTDB taxonomy): Bacteria > Bacillota > Clostridia > Clostridiales > Clostridiaceae > Clostridium > Clostridium puniceum. The sequence goes on along the minus strand of NZ_LZZM01000182.1, from coordinate 11,412 downwards.
TAATGGAAGTCACAGAGGTAAGAATGGAAATACGAATGTAATGGTGAGTGCATTTCTGAAGGGTGCGGAAATGGCAGGTGCGGAAATTGCTAATATTTTTTTGATGGAAAAAGATATTAAGTACTGTCTAGCTTGCAAAACATGCTGGTTTAATAATCCAGGAAAGTGCATAATTAAAGATGATATGGCAGAGATAATGTCTGTCATAGAAGATGCAGACATTCGTATTCTTGCAACTCCACTATATTGTGATAATATTTCTGGTATGTTAAATGTTTTTATAAATAGGCTAATAATAACAGCTAGCCCGTATTGGGACAAAGATAAAGATGGAGAATGTCGACATGTGACAAGGCACACATCTCCTAAACTGATAATGATAGCTAACTGTGGTTATCCTGAAAGAACTCATTTTCAGATAATTTCGAAATGGATTCAAAGAGTAGCACGTAACATGAATACTGAAGTAATTGGAGAGATATATGCTTCTCAAGGGGCTCTCTTAAGTAGCAATTTAGAAGAAATACGTCCCATAATTTTTAACTATATCAAGGTTTTGGAGGTTGCTGGTGAAGAGATTGCAACTGACATGAAGTTATCGCAGAAAACAAATAGACTATTGGAACAGAAATTTATTTCTGATGAAATTTATATTCAAGAAGTTAAGAGATATGCGGATTATATGTTAAAAAATAGAATTAAATAATTATAAAATACCTTATTATTCAGAAATGAATTTTAAGGTATTTTTGGTTTTGCAATAGGAAGCTATAATGTATAAGTAAATTTTAGAAAAAGTATAGAAAGTGTATAAGAATTTAATACTTACAAGTAATATAATAGTAAGTGGGAGCAAATAAAAATACTAATATTAAAGTTGATATAAGACACTTACAGAAATGTAGGTGTCTTTTGTTATACAAAAAATAAAATGAAAGTGGAAGGTGACATATGAATGAAGTAAATATAATTATAGGAATGGCTTCAACTTTAATTGGAATTTTAGTTGGAGCTATTGGACTTAAAAGAATATAAAAAAATGATATTAAAGAAGAGAGCAATACTCAGACAAAATTTGAAATGCAACTTAATTATATATCCAGGGGTATTGATGATATACGCCTAGAATTAAAAGCACAAGATAATAAAATTAATAATCTTAGTGAAAAGGTTTCAAGGTTAGAAGAAAGTTTAAAATGAGCACATAAAAGAATAGATGATATAGAAAAGGGAGAGATGTAAAAATGTTAACTTTAGATTTAAAATCAAGACTTAGAAACAAAACTTTTATTTTATCAATGTTAGGAGCAATAGTATTACTTATTCAACAATTAGGGTTTAAAAATTTAATTCCTTCTAATTGGGTAGACATAGTAAATACTGTACTTTCTATCTTAGTTATGTTAGGGATAGTTATAGATACTTCCACTCCTGGTGTTTCAGATAAAACTATTCAAGATGTGACAGTACAGGCTATTAATAAATCAACGGAAGTTAAAATAAAAGCTGCTACAACAGCAATAAATAATACAGTGACAGAGAATAGCTATGTTGCACCTACAGATAATTTAAATGCTAGTGCAAAAATAAATGTAGATGTTCCAGTAGAATAAGAAAGGTTGTGTTAATATGGAATGGAAATGGTGTCTAGTAGATGGAAATACAAATAATCTCCTAACAGGTTGGAAAGAAGTAGAAGGCAAGTGGTATTACCTTAATCCTAATGGAACAATGTTAATTGGCTGGTTGAAGTGGAAAAACAAATGTTATTATTTAAATTCCAATGGAGTAATGTCATGTGATTGTGTACAAACTATAGATGATAAAGAATACAAATTTGATTCTAGCGGAGCATTAATTGAAAGTCTTGTTTCGGATGCATGTATTGATTTCATAAAGTCATGGGAAGGCTTCTCAGCAACTCCATATTATGATGAAGTTGGAGTATTAACATTAGGATATGGAATGACAGGAGAAGAAATAGAAGGTATTATAGAGATCACAGAAGAGCAAGCCACATCTATGCTTAAAGATTGGATTAATAATAAGTATGCACCAGTAATTAAATCAGATTTAGATTCTAAGGGCATAACATTAAAGCAAAATGAATTCGATGCATTAGTAAGTTTTGCATATAATTGCGGTACTGGTGGATTATTAAATTCAACATTATATAGGCGTATAAGTGAAAGGATTAGGGATAATAGTTTAGTTACTAATTTTCAAGCTTGGTCAAATGGTGGAGGAAGAAGAATAGAAGGTCTTTACAGAAGAAGGACTAAAGAAGCAGCAATGTTTTTAAATTCTGACTACACTGGAAATGTATAATATGATATAGTTCATTTGGCTAAATTGCACATTAGCCATTAATTTTAGAGGGTATAGGAGTAATTCTGTACCTTTATTTTTTTGTCGAAGAAAAGGTTAACGTTTGACACATGACTGACAAAAACCAATATTAATATATTATTGTAAAGTGAGGTGAAACCAATATGGGGAATATAATGAAAATTAACTTGTATGTAGATAATCAAAGTAAAAAGAAAAATAAATTGAATTTGAAAACGGCAGAAAAAATCATTTTAGAATATAACGATTGGATAAAAAGAACCGATAGAGAGGATAAAGTAGAGAACTATGAAAGATTTTTACAAGATAAATAAACATTTTTAAAGGTAGGTTAGATGTTAAAATTTAATCTACCTTATTTTTAATTTTATGGAAAATTTATTCTAAGCATATGTTTTATAAAAATCATATACTTACATAATATGTTATAATTAATGGACAATAGTAATTAAGTACAAAGAACATATTTTTAGGAGGCATAAAATGGAACGAATTGCATATAAGCGACCAACTACGCATTATGATGAGAGAATTAAGCAAATAGATGAAAAAATTTGTGAATTAATAAATCAACGTAAGAACACTTCAGACAATAATCCAGGTTATCCGCCTTTTGAATACATATCTAACTGGGCAGAAAAATTTAATTTATACGAGGATTTATTAAAATCAGTATTTGGTTCACTATGGAATGAAAAAATGTATACACCTTTGGTTAAACCAGAAGGATTTCGAATGAATTTACCAGTTTTAAAGTCACGTGAGATAGATAATCGTCTTTTTTCTATAATGGCTATTCGCCAGTACTCAAATTCTAGTGTTGTAAATTTCAATATAGATTGGGATAATACAGGTGATAAATTGGAATATCAGTCACGACATGTTAATTTTGAGTTGCTTATAAGCGAACAATATGAATGTTGGATGTCAGATGGATGTGGAGGTGGTGGTCATTTTCATTATAACTTTATTGTATCACCACCACTGCCTGATAATCTTTCAGGAATTGAATTGATTTTTAAAGAATTTGAACCGCCATTTACAGATAAACAAATAGGTGGTGATATTGTAATTCAGTTGTAATAAGGAATTTGAGGTGGTTAGTTCGTATTTGTAAATCATTATGAATTAATAAGGGAGAAATAAATTATGGTAAATATGCTATTTAGCTTATATAATTTTCACGAAAGTTGGGCAAAAGATATAGTATCAAAATACATAAGATCTAATAACAAGGTTTTAATAATACCATTTTCATTTAATGAAAAAATATGTAGTGATATTGACTGGCAGAAGGCATATAGTAAGAACAATGGTAAATACTATGAAAGTGTTGTTATACCATTCTTGAGTTATGGAATTAAAGAAGAAAATATAAATTGGATAAATTATTTTAAAGATACAAAGGAAAATGCAAAAAATAAAATAAAAAACGCCAATATAATATTTTTTACTGGTGGTTTGCCAGATAAAATGATGTTGCGTTTAATGGAATTTAATTTTATTGAGGATATTGAAAATTTTACAGGTGTTATTATTGGAAGTAGTGCAGGAGCAATGATTCAAATATCAGAATATCACATTACGCCAGATGAAGATTATAATACATTTACGTATAATACAGGACTTAATTTGATTAAGGAATTTGATGTTGAAGTTCATTATGAAGGAACTGAAATTCAGAATAAATATATATACAAGGTATTAGGTGAGAAAAGAGATAAAGTATATGCAATTACGAATGTTGGTGGAATAATTGTTGATAATGAAAAAATTACTCTATTAGGAGATACTAAAACATTTACCAAATAGTAATACACATTATTCTTATTTGACGTAGTAATTAATACAAAAGATGTTCTTTGAAAATTGAATAATGTGATATCTACAATTAAATCAAGTTTTACATTATTTTATTTAGCCTTAATTAACGTAAACTAAAATTTTAATGATTATTTTATTGAATAGAATTTAAGAATAACACTATCTAGAAGTCTTGTTGCTATGCAGGTGAAGACTGACTGTGTTAACCATTTAAGTTCTTTGCTATAAACTTCAAACTTTGGAGTGGTGCAAAAATAATAAAGAGATGGATCTATAAATTTACCTTTTTTAACTAAATCTACATATTCATTAGGAACAGTACGAATACCATTGTTCTCAATATAAAAACCATTACCATCATCTAATCTTCTTCCATATATAGCTGATAAGTCACAAATACCATCAGAGCGAATAATTTGACTATCTACGCCTTCAGGAAGTACTACTCCATGATATCTTTACCAATTAATTCACCACTAATAATTGCAATCAATTGTCGTCTTTCAACAATATCGTCTTGTCTGATTAAAACGGGTGTGTCTACTTTAACTATTATAGAAAAAATTTCTTACAAATAACTCATAATTACCTCTAAATTATCTAAATGATATAATTATTGTATCGAATAATTATATCATGAAAATAAGTTGTGGAATTATATTTTTGTGAATTATTACAAAACTAATGAAATGAATAAAAAATCTACAAAGTCACACAAATATTATGTTATTTCTGATATAATGATATTACATTTGTAGCAAACCTTTTCTATAAAACAAACATATTTAATGAAAGTAGAGGATATTATTATGAGTATAAAATTTTTTGAAAAGCATAAGGTATTTAAGCTTGATGGAAAAGATACATCTTATATTATTGCAGTTGTAGATGAAGAACAATTTTTAGGTCATGTTTATTTTGGAAAAAAGATAATGGATGAAAATGTAAATTATTTATTGCGTACAGAGGAACCACCTTTTGTTCCGTCTAAAAATAACCGAGATAGAGTATCTTTTTATGATAGCTTTCCAACTGAGTATTCAACAAATGGAATTGGAGATTTTAGAGAAGCATGTCTTGCAGTAAAAGATATTAAAGGGAATACATCATGCAAACTTCAATATAGTTCTCATAAAATATATAAAGGAAAAGAAGAGCTTAAGGATATGCCAGCCACTTTTGGTAATGAAAAAGAATGCACAAGTTTAGAAATAACTTGCATAGATAAAGATTTAAATCTAGAAGTAGTTTTAATATATACTGTTTTTGAAAATTTAGATGTAGTGACTAGAAGTGTTCGTATAAAAAACTGTAGTGTGAATAGTATTAATATTACAAAAGCTTTATCAATGTGTATAGATTTCGAAGGTATAGATTATGATATGATATCGTTGCATGGCTCATGGGCTAGAGAAAGGCATATTTCAAGAAGAAAAGTTTCTTATGGAAAACAATCTGTAGCATCAGTAAGAGGAGAATCTAGTCACCAAGATAATCCTTTTATTGTTCTTTTAGATAAAGATGCAACTGAAGATTATGGAAATGCATATGGATTTAATTTTGTTTATTCAGGGAATTTTTTAGCACAAGTAGAAGGCTGTCAATTTGACACTACCCGAGTAGTAATGGGAATTAACCCAACTGATTTTTCTTGGCTTTTAGAATCAAATAAGGAATTTGTAGCGCCAGAAGTAGTTATGGTATATTCGAACGAGGGCATAGGAAAGATGACAAGAACTTTTCATGATTTATATCGTAATCATTTAATAAGGGGAAAATATAAAGATCAAAAACGTCCTATTTTAATTAATAATTGGGAAGCAACTTATTTTGATTTTAATACAGAAAAATTGCTATCTATAGCTAAAGAAGCTTTTAAGGTTGGAATTGAAATGCTTGTTATGGATGATGGATGGTTTGGAAAACGTAGTAGTGATAATTCTTCTCTTGGAGATTGGGTAGTTAATGAAGAAAAAATACAAGGCGGTTTGAAATATCTTGTAGATGAAGTTAACAAACTAGGATTAGAATTTGGAATTTGGTTTGAACCTGAAATGATATCACCAGATTCTGATTTATACCGTGAACATCCAGATTGGTGCATACATATTGAAGGTCGTATACCAGCTTTATGCCGTGAACAATATGTGTTGGATTTAACTAGAAAAGAAGTTGTCGATTATATTTATGAAAGCTTAAAGAAAGTTCTTTCAAGTGCAAATATTAAATATGTAAAATGGGATATGAATAGGCAATTAACTGATTTAGGAAGCAATAATATCCCACCAGAACGTCATGGAGAAATATTACATAGATATGTACTTGCAGTATATGAAATGATGAATAGATTAACTACAGATTTTCCAGATTTATTATTAGAAAATTGTTCTGGTGGAGGAGCTAGATTTGATCCGGGAATGTTATATTACAGTCCTCAAATTTGGTGTTCAGATGATACTGATGCAATCGAAAGATTGAAAATTCAGCAAGGAACCTCAATGGTTTATCCATTAGCAGCAATGGGAGCTCATGTAAGTGATTGCCCTAATCATACTGTAGGAAGAACAACTCCTTTTGAAACAAGAGGATATGTAGCGTTGGCTGGTACTTTTGGATATGAATTAGATATTACTAAGATATCAGAAGAAGATAGAAATATGATACCAAAACAAATAGCAATGTATCATAAATATAATGATTTGGTTCGTACAGGAGATTATTATCGTATTGCTAATTTCTCTGATAATAATTGTTTTGATTCTTATGAAGTAGTATCTAAGGATAAATCAGAAGTTTTAGTTACATGCATTCAAGTTTTAGGCAGGCCTAATTATCATAGTAGAAGAATTAAATTAAAAGGATTAATTGAAAATGCAATGTATAGAAATGAAGAAACTGATGAAGTTTATTCAGGGGGGGCATTGATGTATGCAGGAATACATATAAATAATTTATATGGAGATTATTCTGGAAAGATACTTCATTTTATAAGAGAATAATATAATTTAAAAATATAAGACAAATAGAACTCTCAAGTATGTAAAAAAATGGACGAGTTCTATTTGTTTTACAATGATTGATTCATAAATATAACTTTACTAATAGGGAAGTAGTAAGTATAATTAAGATAGTTTTATTCTTAAATAATAAAACTTCTTATACTGTGTTTTAAATTTAATAATATATAAGTATAAGCTCTAATTAAAATTCATAATTTTATTTAGACGATTTTTTGTGCAAATATTCAAGAAGAATTAAGCAAATATTGCTAGCTAATGATTATATTTTATTAATTAAAACATGTATACTAACTACTTACAAAATAAAAACACAAAATATTAAAAGGTTCTAGGAGTTAAGGAGTGAATATGATGACAGAGAAAAAAACAGCTTTAATACAAAGTTCATTAGGGTCTGTATTTTCAGTTTTTAGTGAGGACGAATTAAAAGAAATAACACATAGTAACAAAAGAAATGTAGCTATTTGTGGTAAGGTTAATAGGCCGGGTATTGTGGAAGTACCTGAAGGCGCTACACTTTCAGAGATAATAGAACTTTGCGGAGGCTTAATAAATAATAGTAACTTTAAAGCTGCGCAAATTGGACTTCCGTTTGGAGGTTTTTTAACTGAAGATAGTTTGGATAAAGAATTTGATTTTGGGCTATTCTATGAAAATATTAGTAGAACTATTATTATATTATCACAAGAAGATTGTATAATTCAGTTTGAAAAATTCTATATAGAATATTTACTTGCGAAAATCAAGGATGGTTCTTACAAGAATTATGAAATTGTTAAAGCGGATATAACTGAAATGTTTAACATATTAGATAGAATTAGTAAAGGTGTATCTAATATGCGTGAAATCTACTTATTAAGAAATCTTGCAGTTACAGTAAAAGGCAAAATGCATCAAAAGCATAATATAATGGAAGAAATAATAGAAAAATTCTATGAAGAAATAGAAGAGCATATAGAAGAAAAGAAATGTTATACATCTCAATGTAATCACCTTATAAAATTAACAATCACAAAAAAATGTATTGGATGTGGAGCTTGTAAAAGAGCATGTCCTGTCGATTGTATTGATGGTGAATTAAAGAAAAAGCATAATATAGATTATAATAAATGTACTCATTGCGGTGCTTGTGTATCAGCATGTCCTGTTGATGCTATAACAGCTGGTGACAATACTCTTTTATTTCTTAGAGATTTAGCGACTCCTAATAAGGTGGTAATTACTCAAATGGCACCAGCTATAAGAGTTGCGATAGGAGAAGCTTTTGGATTTGAACCAGGAGAAAATGTAGAAAAGAAATTAGCAGCAGGTCTTAGAAAGCTGGGCGTAGATTATGTATTTGATACAAGCTGGGGAGCTGACTTAACTATAATGGAAGAAGCAGCAGAACTTCAAGATAGACTTGAAAGACATATAGCTGGAGACAAGGAAGTTAAACTTCCAATTCTTACTTCTTGCTGTCCATCATGGATTAAATTTATAGAGCAAAACTATGCTGATATGTTAGACGTTCCTTCTTCTGCAAAATCACCAATGGAGATGTTTGCTATAGTAGCTAAGGAAATATGGGCAAAAGAAAAAGGTCTTTCAAGAGACGAAGTGACTTCTGTTGCAATAATGCCATGTATTGCAAAAAAATATGAAGCATCAAGACCAGAATTTTCAGTAGAAATGAATTATGATGTTGACTATGTAATTACAACGAGAGAACTTATAAAAATATTTGAAAATTCAGGTATAGATTTAAAAGAACTTAAAGATGAAGAAATAGATACAGTTATGGGAGAATATACTGGAGCTGGAATAATTTTTGGTAGAACAGGTGGAGTTATAGAAGCCGCTACAAGAACGGCTCTTGAAAAAATGACGGGAAAGAGATTTGATAATATAGAATTTGAAGGCCTTAGAGGCTGGGATGGTTTTAGAGTTTGTGAACTTGAAGCTGGAGATATAAAACTTAGAATTGGCGTTGCTCATGGTCTTAGAGAAGCGGCTAAAATGTTAGATAAAATAAGATCAGGTGAAGAATTCTTCCATGCAATAGAAATTATGGCTTGTGTTGGAGGCTGTGTTGGTGGCGGAGGCCAACCTAAAATTAAAAAGAATAAGCAACAAGTTTTAGAACAAAGAGCAGAAGGATTAAATAACATAGATAGATCAAAGACACTTAGAAGATCAAATGAAAATCCAGAGGTTCTTGCAATTTATGAAAAGTATTTAGGTAAGCCATTAAGCCATAAGGCTCATGAATTACTTCATACGACATATTTCCCAAGAGTTAAGAAAACTAATGACTAAGAAAATATTATAAATATTTAAAGCACACAAAAATTTTGTGTGCTTTTTCTTGAATATTTTACAAGTAAAATCAAAATAATAACCAATATATAGTATGATATAAAGATATGTAATATTAAATTTAGGTTAATTTTTATTAAAAACAGTTTAAAATTTATTAAAAATAGAATATACTTGTACAGGGCTATAATGTTTAATAATATGTCGAATGTTTATATTTTATAGGGAGATGTGATAAGATGTTTAACTTAAAACCAAAAGAAGATAAATTTTACAAGTTATTTTTAGACGCAGCACAAAATGTAAATGAAGGAGCAGTAATTTTAAGAGAAAGTTTAGATTCTTTATCAGATAAAGAACTTAGTGTTAATAAAATTGAAAATTTAGAACACGAAGGGGATAAATTGGTAAATATTGTAGTTAAAGAATTAAATGAGGCATTTATAACTCCTATAGATAGGGAAGATATTTATGCATTAATTAAGAAATTGGATGATATATTAGATTTAATTAATTCAACAATGCATAGATTTTTAATGTATGATATTAACCAAAGCACTAATGAAGCTAAACTTTTAGCAGATATGATAGTAAATTGTACTAAACATATTTTAGAATTAATGAAGGGCTTAAATTCAGTAGGAAATAAAGCAGAGCGTATAAAAGAAAAGATTACTAGTATACATAAAATTGAAAGTGAAGCAGATGGTCTATTTAGAAGAACAGTGGCGGAATTATTCAAAAATGAAACAAATCCAATAGAAATTATAAAGTGGAAAGAGATATATCAAATTTTAGAAAATACTATAGATAATTGTGAAAAAATTGCAAATACTGTAGAGGGAGTTGTAATCAAGAATGCTTAGTAGTATGACTATGACGATAACAGTATTAATAGTAATTTTTGTGTTATTGTTTGACTTTATAAATGGATTTCATGACACAGCTACGGCAGTAGCGACAACTATTACTACTAGAGCACTTAAACCAACAACTGCTATAATAATATGTGCTATATTTAATTTTATTGGTGCGTTTGCTGGAACTGGAGTAGCAAAAACTGTAGGGGAAAGCATTGTTAGTCATAATAAGATACAACAATGGGTTATATTAGGTGTTTTAATTTCAGCAATAATCTGGAATATAATAACTTGGTATTTTGGTATTCCAAGTAGTTCTTCTCATGCATTAATAGGTGCATTAATTGGAGCAGGAATGGCTTATAATAACAGTATTAATGTAGTTAACTGGAATAATCTTTTTCATGAAGTAATAATATGGATATTTATTGCACCAGTTATAGGATTTACAGTAGGATATTTATTAATGAAATTATTAAATTACATTTTAAAGCCATTTAAGCTTAAGATAGTAAATAAAATATTTTTAAAATTACAAATTATTGCAGGTGCACTTATGTCCTTCAATCATGGTAGTAACGATGCTCAAAAATCTATGGGACTTATAACAATGGCTTTATTAAGTGGTGGACTAATTACTACATTTGAAGTTCCCACATGGGTTATTGGATCTTGTGCTTTAGCTATGGCACTTGGAACTGCATGCGGAGGAAAAAAAATTATCAAAACTATGGGAAGCGGGATGGCAAAATTAACGCCAGTAAATGGATTTGCGGCTCAAACAGGCGGGGCAGCGGTAATATTCCTTGCAACATTATTTCATGCTCCAGTTAGTACTACGCATATAATTTCAACAACTGTAATGGGTGTTGGTGCGTCTAAAAGATTTAAATCAGTAAAATGGGGAGTAGCTAAAAATATAGTTTGGGCTTGGGTTATAACTATACCAATAACAGCAGCTCTTTCAGCATTAATTATATATATAATGAAATTATTTATATAATTTGAAAAATAATTATATTTTTGTAGATGATTTTGAAAATAACTATTTAATTTTAATA
>NZ_LZZM01000181.1 GCF_002006345.1 Clostridium puniceum | reverse complement strand
CATTAAAAGTATATATATATGTTCTAAAAAATTTTGTTCATTAAGATTTAATTTCTATATTAGAGTGATTGGATAAGACAAGCAACTAAATTATGAACTTTCTTAATTAGAACTTATATATATAAATAAGTTGATGCAGTTTATTTATAAGGACATATATATTTATAACTATAACTGTTTAAGCTTCTAAAGTGATAAATTAAAATTAAATTATTAAATGGCAAAAAGCAATGAATAAAAATTCTAAGGGGGATTATGATGGAAAAGAGTGTTAAGTTTGAAAATAAACTGTTAAAAAGCCTTAGTACTAAGGCAACTGAAAACAATAAAATTTATAATGAATTATTTAACAAATATCAAGTTAAAAGAGGTCTTAGAGATATTGATGGCAGAGGGGTGCTTGTTGGGCTTACAGAAATTGGGGATGTGCGCTCTTATATTGTTGAGGAAAATGAAATGATTCCAATACCAGGTAAATTACTTTATAGAGGTATTGATATTACAGATATTGTTGATGGATTTTTAAAGAAAGATTGTTTCGGGTTTGAAGAGACCTGCTATTTACTTTTATTTGGTGATTTGCCTACAACTGAAGAGTTAAAGGCTTTTGAAAAGCTTTTAGCAGATTATAGAAATCTGCCTGATGATTTTGTCCGTGATATGATTTTGAAAATGCCAAGTAAAGATATTATGAATTCAATTGCAAGAAGTGTATTGGCATTTTATAGTCTAGATAAATCACCAGAGGATACTTCCGTGGAAAATGTATTAAGACAATGTTTAATATTAATAGCATGCTTTCCATTAATGGCAGTTTATGGCTACCAAGCATGCACTCATTATCATGATAATAATAGTTTAATAATACACAGTCCACAACCTAATTTAAGTACAGCCGAAAACATTCTTCATATGCTTAGACCTGATAGTAAGTATACTAAGCTTGAAGCAAGGCTCCTCGATCTTGCACTTGTGCTTCATGCAGAACATGGTGGAGGAAATAATTCAACTTTCGTTACTCATGTTGTTACCTCAGCTGGTTCAGATACTTATTCAGTTATGGCAGCAGCTCTTGGTTCATTAAAGGGGCCTAAACATGGTGGGGCAAATATTAAGGTTGCACAGATGTTTGAAGATATAAAACAAAATATAAAGGACTGGAAAGATGATAAAGAAGTTGAAGAATATCTGGAAAAAATATTAAATAAGGAAGCTTTCGATCATTCAGGTTTGATTTATGGTATAGGACACGCAGTTTATTCTATATCAGATCCAAGAGCTGTCATCTTCAAAGAACATGTTGAAAAGCTTGCAAAGGAAAAAGGATTAGAAGATGAATATAATTTATATGCAAAAGTTGAAAAGCTTGCACCAGAAGTAGTTGCTAAGGTACGTAAAATGTATAAAGGGATAAGTGCAAATGTTGATTTTTATTCAGCTTTTGTATATAGAATGCTTGATATACCGCCAGAACTATTTACACCTATTTTCGCTATTTCAAGAATATCAGGCTGGAGTGCTCATCGTATTGAAGAAATTGTGAATGCAGGGAAAATAATTAGACCAGCATATAAGAATGTAGTTAAAAAGAGGAAATATGTGGATAGAGAAGAAAGATAAAATTAAAAAAGTAATTGTAAATAAATTTTTTTGTAAGTGATAAATAGGAATCTCTATTAATAGAGATTCCTATTTTATTATTTGTAAGGTTTTAATTAATTTAGTATATTAAAGTAATCAATATAAGTTTTAACTAATTTGAAACATTAAAAACATATACATTAATTAATCAGAGGTAATTTATTTCTTTGAACATATATATTAAATAGATATAATTTATTTATTAAAACAGATATATTTTTACTAAAACATAATTAGATTAAATTCGATGAAATACAACAGTAAGATAATATATAATTTACTTCTAAAAAAGATATAATTTTACATTTGATAAAAAAACATAAAAAAAATGGTATAAATTTTGTAAATAATAGCAAAAATTATTGATTTAATAAAAAACAACTATAAAATTAAAGGTTTACATAGCAGTTTGGTGTCGTTTGATGTCTAAATGGAAAAATATTACATTGCAAATTTTTCAAGTTTCGTATATTATAATCATGAAATGGTAATAATCCATTATGAGGTGGAAGACAATGATGAATAAAGTGGTTTTACTAAGTGAAATAAGAAAAGAAAAAATAAATAATATAAATAGATTGCTAAAAGATAATATCGTTGAAAATGAGCAAGAAGACAATAAAAAGTCTTATGTTAATTTTGAGAAAAAATTTGATTCTTTAAAAAATAAAAATTATTTTATGGATTTAAAAAATAATCAAACTAGATATGAAAAAAAATTAAACACAATTATAGAGAGAATTTTCTCATTTAGCAATAAAATGCCGTTAATAGAATTTGTAAATTCTATATATAATGATGAATTAAGTAAATATGCTAAGATAAAATATATTAAAAATAATCAGACGCCAAATTTAAAGAGTTGTGTATATAACATGAGAATTTTAGCAGAAGATGATTATAGAAAATTTGAATATGAAATTAAATTTGAAACTGTAGATGATCAAAATATAGCAATAATAATATCTAAAATAGATTATGAAAATAATTGTAGAAATGTAATAAATTTAAATAAGAAGAAAAAAGAATATGAAAACGATAATATGGATAATCTAAATAAAGAGTTAAATGATAACTGTAATAGATTTTTGATAATGTTTAATTCAAATATTGAAGTTCCGGATACTTTTGAATTTAAAGAAGAATCTGAAGGTGAAAATATAGAATATAAGGTTAATGTAATGAAAAGCTGGAAGTATGATTTTAAGCAGTTATTTGAAAAAAATATGTATCTATTATTTCCAATGAAAGTATTAGATCTTAGAAAAAGATTATTAACCATAAGTCAAGAGGTTATATCAGAAGAGTTAGTTAAAGATGAAATAGTTAGTTTTTTTAAAGTGATGGATAAATATTTAACTAAAATTAAAGATGAAAATTTAATTTCAGAAAAAGATACTAATGAATATAAATTAATTGCTATTGATTTATTAACTTATTTTATAAAAGAAAAAAACAATAATTTTGTCGATATCAAAACAGACATAGAAGCTACTTTAAAACATTTAGTTGTATAAGAAGCTAAAATAATGAGTATAATACGAAAAAAGTATTAGTCGGATTAAATCATAGGGAAAATTAAAAATATAATATAAAGTAAATTTTTATAATTGGCTATGATTAGAGTAAGGATAAATTTTCAAATTTATCCTTATATTAATTAGGATAAAAAACTCTTCAAAGGTTAAAATACTATTGTCGGAAGGGGAAATTAAAAATAGTTTTTTCTACTGATAATACCAAATTAGCCGAGGAGGGGATCGTTATGTCATACAGTAATAACAGGGTTTTAGTTCCGGAAGCAAAACAAGGTTTGTCAAAGTTCAAAAACGAAGTAGCTCAAGAACTAGGAGTTCCATTTAAAGAATATAATGGAGACTTAAGTTCAAGACAATGTGGTTCAGTAGGCGGGGAAATGGTAAAGAGAATGGTAGAGGAATATGAACATAGAATATAATAAGAATCTTATGGTTCTAAGTTAAATTCAAAATGAATTTATGCTAGAAATAGTATGAATAAATTCATATTCTAAAACGGGAGATACATTACACAGATGTGCAATGTATCTCTTGTTTTTATGTTTTTTAATATATAGATAATTTATTAGAGAAGGTCAAAGATTTTTATAAAAACAATAAGATTTATATTGAGATTTTGGAAGCAAAAAAGAGTCACATAAAAATTATATAAACATATTTTTAGCTCAAGAATGTCAACAGCAGTAAATTATATATATCAATATATGTGACTATTAACTTAAAAAATGAGAGCAATATAATATTAATTTAATATATTATATTGTACTAATTTTTTGAGGTGAAGATAGAAATGCCTATACCTGTAAATCCTTCAGTTAATGATGAATTAGATTTAGAATTAATAGAGATATCACTGTCATGCTTATATATTGATCTATTCTCTAACATACTCTTTATTATTTCAACACAAAAATCCAAAGAGCTTATAATCCAAAGAATAATGCAGTCACAACAAAATCAGCAGCAGACTGAAAGTCAACAGGAAGTTCAGCATCCGACGCCAACCGAGATAGATGCCATAGCAAGCTGCCTTGGTATATACACAATCCTTATTTACACAAGAATCTCAATTATAAGGCTTAACGAATTATATAAAAACATCCAAGAAGGCACCACTGATTTTACCCTTGGTCCCAACATAAATATAACTGTTGGTTTTTTATATTCTATTATAGGTAATTTATTAAGAACAATTGGTGTAATTCAGAGAGTTAAGGAAGAAGCTGAAATAACTATTCTATAACTACAAGTCATAGAATAACATTAGGATTATTTCATGACTTTTAAATTTGAGGTAGTAACTAAGAAAAATATTCACTTCGATTTTTGGCTTTTTAATGCATCTTGTTTGGGTTAAAATGCATCTTAAAGAAAATGTGTAGTTTTATTTTATATCTTTCAATAAAATAAAAATATAGAAAGTCGGAGGTGTTAATTATGAAAATAATAATTCTAAATGGAAGTCCAAAGTCAGAGCGAAGTGTTACAATGCAGTCTATAAAGTATTTAGAACAAAATTATGAGAACTATGAATTTCAGTATATTCACATTGTTGCAGAAATGAAAGGTTATGAAAAAGATACTGAAAAGTTAAAGTCTTTGTGCACAAAGATTCAAGAGGCGGATGCTGTTATATGGGCTTTCTCTTTATATCATGCTTTAGTACATTCTCAATATAAAAGATTCATTGAATTAATATTTGAAAATAAATTAGAAAGCTATTTTTTAGGTAAATATACTAGTGCATTTTCTACATCTATTCATTATGCAGATATTCATGCACACAATTATATCAGAGCAATTGCTGAGGACTTAGGTATGAACTATGTAGAATATCTATCTCATGAAATGAATGATTTGACCAAAGAAAAATCAAGAAGGGAACTTAAATTATTCTTTGAAAATTTACTTACTTACATTGAGGAAGGCTTAACAACTAGTAAATTATTTAAGCCAATGAACAAAAGTACCTTTAAATACATTAAAGGAGAAACAGACAAATTTATTGATACAACTAAAAAAATAATTATTTTAACAGATGCAGCAAAAGAAGATTATAATCTTAATGAGATGATAGATAAATATAAAAGTCACATAAAAAATCCAATAGAAGTTCTAAATCTTAATCAAGTTGATATAAAGGGGCCTTGTCTAGGTTGTTGCAAGTGTGCTGCACAAAATAAATGTGTTTATGATTATAAAGATGGTTATAGAGAATTTTTAGATTATATTATTAAGAATGGAGATGTAATCATTTTTGCGGGAACCATAAAAGATAGATATTTATCTTCACGCTTTAAGCTTTATTATGATAGAAGCTTTTGCTATAATCATGTTCCTTTCTTCAAAACCAAGCATATAGGATATATAATTTCAGGCAATTTAAGTGAAAATGAGAATTTAAAACAGATATTAGAATTTCATACTCAAGGAAGTAATTTAATTGGATTAGTTACTGATGAAGCTGAAGATAATGCTGCTATAGATAATCAAATATATACTTTCGCTAAAATGAGTGTAAGATACTCAGAAAGAAATTATTTTAAACCAGAAACTTTTTTAGAGATAGCTTCAAACAAATTATTCGCAGATTCTATAGAGGGAAATTTGGGAGCTATTTTTTTAGCTGACTATAACTACTATAAGAAAAATGCAATGCTAAAAAAAGTATCCTTTAAGAACAAAATGAAGGGAATAATTATGAGGTATTTTATGAAAAGAGAAAAATTTAGGCAAGAAGTACAGAAAAATATGATTAATTTTATGATCGCTGATCATAAAAAAATACTTGAAAAAGGTAGGAGATAGGATTATGAGTAGCAGTCTGAAAGCATTTTTTAATGTAACAATAGGTTTTCTACCTTTAATACTTCTATGGAGCATTGAAGGTAAAATAGGACTTGTTTTAGGATTTGTTTGTGTACTTATGCTGCTTATAAAAGGGATAATAAATAAAAATATAGGAATTATGTCTAGAGTATTACTAGCTTACTTTTCTATTTCTAACATAATTTATTTCTACTTAAATATTGATTCTGTTCTTCAGCACAAGTATTTAACTTCATATATAGTATTAGCGTTAACAGGATTTATTTCAATTATGCTTGGAAAGCCCTATACCATGTATGAAGCTAGAAGTGGATATGACAAAGAATTCGGAAAATCTCCACTATTTATAGAAGTTAATATTTTAATAACAAAAATATGGACGGTAATTTACTTAATTAATGTTATGATACAATTAACAGGACATAATATTATGACTGTTGTAATTATGAATATGATATTAGTTATAGGAATTATATTATCTATTACAATTCCAGGAGCATTTCCTGAAGTTTAAAGTAAAAGGGGAGGTTAAATGGAAGTAGAATTAATTTGCAGTGAAAACCTAAGGAGGATGTTAGAAGAAATCCTTGCAAACCGTAAAATAAAAATTAGTGAAAATACTGATGTGTGTATAATTGAAAAAGGATTTGATTTAAAGAATGGAAAAATAGGCATATATTTCAGTGTGGAAACAATAAATGTTTTAATTAATTATTTAGATAAGATATCAGGAAGTAAAGAGGAAGCTAAAAATATAATCACAGGAAGATGTGAGGAGGATGAGCTCAAAATACTAAGTTATGATAACATATATTACTTTGAAGCAATGGGCAATGATGTTTTTTGTAGGACAAAGGACAAAAGATATAAGGTAAAGGAAAAGCTTTATGAATTAGAAGAAAGACTGGAAAACAAGGGGTTCATAAGAGTAAGTAAATGTTTCGTTGTAAATATTGTAAAAGTAGACCGAATCATTTCATGGTTTAATAGTAAGCTTATATTAAAGCTTATTGATATAAATGAAGAGGTTTATGTTACACGAAAGTATTTAAATAATTTCAAAAAATATCTTGGGTTTTGAGGTGAATTAATTATGAAACAGAATTTTAAAGATTTATTATTTAATTTATTAATATCCATGTTTATTGGGTTATTTGCTGGTATGATTCAAATAATTGTAATAAATATAAACGGAAAAAATGTTGGGATGCTGATTTTCTCTTCCATCCTTGGAGGAGTTATTGGTACAATTTCAAGACTTGTTTTCATTTATCTGATTGCAATAAAGCAAAAGAATGTAATAGTAGCGTTTATATCTGTATTTGGATTAATAGGAGTTATTTCCTGCATGCCATCCATTTATAATTATGTTATTGATAAATCTGTTATATCAATTGTGGAATTGATATCAATTTTAATAACTGCAGAGCTTTTGGGAATGAGTTTTTGTTATTATTCATACAAAAGATATTTAGATTTTAATTCAAAACTTGTAAGTAAGAAAAAGCAGCTAATAAGAAAAAGCTAAATAACAGATTAAGAGAGATCTGAGTTTGTGACTTTCTTACAATGATACGAGGTAATGTTTCTGATAGGTAATATTATCTCTTTTTTGTCTTCAAAAAATTAAAAAAGAAAATATTTGAAACAAAAGGAAATCAAAAGACTCTAACATAGTAATAAGATTAGAATAAGTAGACAATCCTTTTGGACTCTTTACTAATTTCGTGATAGAATTAGAACAAAGGTTCGTGATTGGAATTAAAAAACAGAACTTGAGGTTATAAAAGTAAAATAAAATTCAAAATGAGATTATAAAAAATAATTGTAATAAAAGTGAAAGTACAAAAAAATTAATCAAAATAAAAATCAAGTTATAAAATTAATTAAAGTTAAAATAAGATTATAAAAAATTAATTATAGGTGATTAATATGAAAAAAATTAAAATTTTACATACCGCAGATGTACATTTTGATACTCCCTTTAGTGGAATGACACCAAAAGAAGCTTTAAAAAGCAAAGAAGAATTAAAGCAGGTTTTTGAAAAAATAATAAAAATAACCTTAGAAAAAGAAATAGATATTCTTTTAATTTCAGGTGATATATTTGATAATTTATCTGTAAATAAAACTACACTTTATTTTATAAAAAATTGTTTTGAGAGTATAAGTAAAGTAAGGGTATTTATAAGCCCAGGAAATCATGATCCAATTAATGAAAAATCTTTTTATAGTATTGTAGAATGGCCTGAAAATGTTTATATCTTTAATGGAAGCATGAAAAGCATAATATTGAAGGATTTGGACACTGTAGTTTGGGGAGCTGGTTTTAATACTTCTCATGTAAATAAGTCTCTATTAAAAGATGTTAAAAGAGTAGAAGGTTATAATAACATAATGGTTCTTCATGGTGAAATTACAAATACTCAAGATAGAAATGATTATAATCCAATTACAGAAGAAGAGATAGGTAAATCTAATGTGGATTATATAGCGTTAGGGCATAGACATAAGTTTTCAGAGATAAAGAAGATTGAAAACACCTATTACAGTTATAGTGGATGTCCTCAAGGGAGAGGTTTTGATGAGCTTGAGGATAAGGGCATAGTTTTAATAGAACTTCAAAATAAATTTTTAGAAGGCAGCTTTATTAGAACCTCAATTAGAAATTATTATGAAAAACAAATAAATATTAAGGGCTGTTTTGGATATAATGAAGTTAAAAATAAGATTATTAATGAAATCCAAATTGACGATAGAAAAAATAATTTTTATAAGATAATTTTAATAGGAGAAGTAAGCGAAGAATTCACATTAAATGAAGAGTTTTTAGAACAATTACTTAAGGATGAATTTTATTTTGTAAAAATTATAGATAGAAGTGAAATTAAAGTAGATATAAACAAATTAATTGAAGGATATTCTTTAAAGAGTATCTTTGCTAAAAAAATATATGAAAAACTAGAAAATGCAGAAACAGAAGAGGAAAGAGAAATTATAACTTTAGCACTAAAGATAGGACTTCAAAGTATTTCAGGTGAAGAGGTAAAGATTTATGAATGATATATTAATTAAGAAAGTTAATATTGAATTCTTTGCTGGAATAAAGGGAAAGAGTTTAGATTTCACCAAAGGGTTTAATTTAATTTATGGCAAAAATGAGCAAGGTAAAAGCTCCATAGAAAATTTTATAAAAATTTGGTTATATGGAATTGATAATTCAAGGGGCAGAGATAGTGAGCGAAAAAAATACTTACCTTTAACTGGAGAGAGGATTTCTGGCGAACTTTTAATAGATTTTAAAGGAAAAAGTTATATTATAAAAAGAAGCTTTGGAATGAGCAAAAAAGAAGATACTTGCGAAATTCTTGATGAGATAACTGGAGAAATAGTAGAAATTGAACATAAAAATGAACCAGGAAAATATTTTTTTGGTATAAATTTGGCAACTTTTGTTAAGACTTTATTTATAAGCCAGCTAGGGGTAATGGTTTCAAAGGATAAAGAAGAAGAAATCATGGAAAAGATAACTAATATATATAATTCTGGAGATGAAAATACTTCAGTAAGAAAGGTTATTGAAAAGCTGGAAAAAAGAAAAAAGCAATTAGTGGCTACTAGAAAAGGCGGAGAGCTTGATTTATTAAAAGAAAATCACAATTCTCTTAAAGCTGAGTTATGGGAAGCTTATAAATTAGCAGAAGAAAATGTTGATAATGAGGAAAGCTTATTAAAGAAGAAACAATGCAAAATAAATATAAAAGAACAAATTCAAAAATTAGACTTATATAAAAAATATGTGAAAAAGATAAAGCTTCAAAAGGATTATAAGGAAATTAGCAATTATTTAATAAAAGGTGAGGAATTAAAAAGAAAGCAGGAAGCTATCAGTGAAGAGCTAAAAAAAGGCGAGGATTATATAACCTTTGAGTTTTTAGAAGAAATTGATGAAAAGTGTTCAAGATATTTAAGTTTATTAGATATAAAACAAGAAAAGATGAATAAATTTTATGAGCTTCAGGAAGCATTAAAGGAAAAGACTGAAAATGTTAAGAATTATAGGGTTATATCTTCTATGGGAAATAATATTAAAGAAAAAATATATTCTTTGAAAATTGACCAAAAGAATTTAGAAGAAAAGCTAAACGATATTGTTAATATTCAAAATTCAATTTCTAGATTTAAAATGGATATTAATAAGCAGGGGAGTAGTATTGGTAATTTAGAATTTATAGAAAAACATAGAAGTGAAATAGAAGAATTACTGGATTTTTATAAAGAAGGTCTAAAGGAATTAAAATATAAAATAGAAAATCAAGGTTACACTAAAATAAAAGGTAGCTTAAAGAATATTGATAAAAAAATAAAAGCTGTTTACTTAGCGGGCTTTATTAGCAGTTTGATTTTTATTTATTCAGCTCTAAAGCAGATAATTCCTGTTGTTATAATAAGTATTCCTGTATTTATTTTATTAATTAGATTATATTTGAGATATTCTTTAGAAATAAAAAATATAGATATTATTAAAAATAACAATGAAGCAATTGAAAGTTTAAAAGAAAAAATTACAGAATGTGAAGATAAATTAAATTTATATCTTAATGAAACTAAAGCTGCAAGTTATGAGGAATTTATTAATAAGCTTACTCAATATGATAAATACAAAAGCTATAAAGATAATATGATGTTAATTATCAAAAATAAGGAAGAGGAAATCAATAAGTATGATATTACTAATTTGAAAACAAATTATAATAGAAATAAAGGTGTAATAGCCTCCTTATATAATGTATTAGGTTGCCAATCCTTGGAGGAAGTATTAGAACAAGTTGAGATTTATGAAGAATTAAAATCAAACATAAATAGAAATGAATATGAATTTGATGGAATTAAGAAAGAAATAGAAAATATTAATGAGCAGCTAGCTGATAAAGAAGAAGAAATAAGAAAAAAAGTTTCTATACTTGGTTTAGAAGATATACAAATAGCAGATATGCACGTTAAGTTAAAAGAATATAAAGACAAAATGAATCAAATGAAGGAAATAAAAAGTGCTCTTGAAAGTGTAGAAGAAACTTATAAGGTTTTGCTTAAGGATAGAAATATAGATGAAATCAAAAAGGAAATGAAGCAGATAATAAGTCAAGACATAAATTATTCTTATGAATCAGAGGAAGAAATAGATGTTGAAATTAGAAATCAGTCAAATGAATTATTGAGGGAAGAAAAAGAAATAAAAGATTTGGAGCATCTTATAGAAAAAAGATTTTTAGGGAAGAGAGAAATTCCAGAAATAGAGGAAGACATATTAATTAATGAGGAAAGAATTACAAAGTTAGAGAAGGAATTTAAAGCCTTGAATTTAGCAAGGGACTTATTTCAAGAATCTTTTGATGAAATTAGAAAAAATGTTGGTCCAGATTTAAATAGAAAAGTTGTAAAGAAATTTAATTTATTAACAGATGGCGGCTATGAAGATGCTAAAATAGCTGAAGATTATAAGCTAAAGGTGAGAAATAATGGAATGCTCTTTGATGGAGATATACTGAGTAATGGAGCTAAAGACCAATTATACTTAGCGTTAAGATTATCTTTTATAAACATGTTATTTAAAAATAAAGAAGTCCCAATATTTTTAGATGATGCTTTTGTACAATATGATGATGACAGGAGAAAAAAAGCTTTAGAACTTTTAATTGAGGAAGGTTTTGCTCAAGTGATTTTATTTACCTGCCAGGAAGTGGAGCAGAAGATTTTAGATAATAATTCCTATGAATATAATATAGTACTGTTAAAGTAATGTTCTATAGATTGATGAGAATTCGTATGTAATAGCAGTTGATATTATTTTTTATACATTATTAAAAAAGAAGTTGTTTGCATAAATTTTAAAATATCAATTACTGACCAGATAAATATAAACTAAAAATAAAAAAGTGAATTTAAATTTAGATTAGAGCTGAGATAAAATTTTTATTTAATGTATCCTTCATCTTGACATATTTGAATAATAAAAGTAATATTATAAACAGAGTTGCAAATGCAAATCAAATGCAAATACGGAGGTATAATATGAAAAAGAAAATTATTTCAGGAGTTTTAGCTATTTTAACAGGGGTTATGTTAATAGGGTGTAACGCTAAGACTGAAACTACAACCCAAAATATAGCAGATGATAAATTAAATATTATTGTTTCCATATATCCACTAAAAGAATTTACAGAAAAAATAGCTGGAGACAAAGTGACAGTTACTTGTTTAGTACCAGATAATATGGAACCACATGATTATGAACCTAAAACTAAAGATTTTGAAACATTAACTAAGAGCAAGGTTTTTATTTATAATGGATTAGGTATGGAAAGCTGGGTAGACCAAGTTAATGAAGCTATTAAGGATAAAGGCGTAACTATTTTGGATTCAAGTACTGGTGTTGAAGTTAGAAAAGAAGAAGATGCCGTTGATCCTCATATTTGGCTAAGTGTAAAAAATGCAGAAATACAATCTGAAAACATAAAAAATACTCTTGTTAAGTTAGATGAAAAGAATAAAGACTATTACGAAGAAAATTATAAAAAGTTTAAAGAAGAATTAGAAAATGTATATAATGAATATAAACCTAAGTTTGATGCATTAAATAAAAAGAATTTTGTAACAGGACATGCTGCCTTTGGATATTTATGTAGAGATTTTGGCTTAAATCAAAAATCAGTAGAAAATTTATTTGCTGAAGGAGAACCAACACCAAAGCAGCTAGAAGATTTAGTTAAGTTCTGCAAAGAAAATAATATAAAGACTGTTTTCTCAGAGTCTTTAGCAAGCCCTAAAGTATCACAAACCTTAGCAAAAGAAGTTGGAGCAGAGGTTGTTCCAATATTGACGTTAGAATCTAAGGAAGATGATAAAGATTATATAAAAGCAATTAAATATAATTTAGATGAAATATATAAATGCTTATCAAAAGAATAGGTTATGTTAGTTAATAATAGTTTTTATAATTTAGCATAGTATAAGGGAACTCATTTAATGAGTTCCCTTAATTTGTGCTTAGCTAAGAATATATATTATTTTAGAGAATTATTTATAAAAATACTTAATTACTTGGTTAATAATGGTTATAATAGTGAAGTAAGCACTGTATTTTAAATACTATCAAAAAAAATTATAGAAAGAGAAAAACAGGATATAATTTTATTTATAAATAAAAAATAATTGAAATTAAAATATAAAGAAGATAGGTTATGGTAATATATTGAGGTATGTATTTAAATTATAATAATAAAAAATAAAGCAATGATTCCCAAAATTAAATAGAAAAATGATACAATATTTACTATAGAAGAAAAACTAGAATGAGGTGAGTAGGAAAAGTGATTGTTAAATTTTTTATGAAGTTAGAAAAAAGTCAAAAAAATTTAATAAAACACTTAGAGGTAAAAATATTATATGGGATGATGAACTAAAAGAAAATTAAAAGCAATATTAAATTATTGAGAAAGGGTATAGTAAATGGAGAATGATAAAAAAATTGCAATTTTAATTGATGCAGATAATGTGTCGGATAAATATATAAAATTTATATTTGATGAAATTTCTAATCATGGAACACCAACGTATAAAAGAATTTACGGAGATTGGACTAAACCACAACTTGTTTCGTGGAAAAGTGTGCTTCTTAATTACTCGATCACACCAATTCAACAATATAGTTATACAACAGGCAAAAATTCAACAGATTCAGCATTAATAATAGATGCTATGGACATACTTTATTCAAAAAATGTAGATGGATTTTGTATTGTTTCCAGTGATAGTGACTTTACAAGATTAGCTGCGCGTTTAAGGGAAGCTGGAATGTACGTTATTGGTATGGGTGAAAAGAAAACACCTACACCTTTCATATCAGCTTGTGAAAAGTTTAAATATCTTGAAGTTCTAGCTGGAAGTGTTACAGAAGTTAGCAGCGGTGATGAAACTTTAGAAAAGCAGCAGGTACCTAAAGAAGGTCTGGCAAATAGAGGAGAAGTTATAAAATCTATAAAGAATATAATAGATGAGAGATCAGATGAAGAGGGGTGGATAGGTCTCGGAGAGGTTGGAACTAAACTCAACATGCGTTATCCAGATTTTGATACAAGAAATTATGGTCACTCAAAGTTATCATCATTTATATTATCATTGAATAAATTTGAAATAGAACCAGATAAGGCTAATAAGAGAAATTTACTAGTTAGAAATAAGGTGAAAAAATAAAATTACTTAAGGAGGTAGTATGAATTTAGCAGAAGAATTTTATAAAAATAATATAGAAAACAATAGTAGAGAAATTAATGCTGTAAGGGTCAAAGTAAATGTTGTTGGCTGGAGCAGATTAGCGGTATTAATATTAGGAAGTTTAATTGATTACTTTTTATATAGAGAAAATAAAATAGGAGCACTTTTTATTGTAACTATAGCTTTTATAGGTATTTTTTTAGCCTTAGTAATTTATCATAACAGTATATTTGAATATAAAAATAAACTTGATTTATTAATAAAGATTAATGAAAAAGGACTAAAAAGAATATCAGGTCAATTTAGGGAGTTTAAGGACAAAGGGGTGGAATATTTAGAAGAAGACCATCCATTTACAAATGATTTAGATGTGTTTGGGAATAATTCTATTTTCCAATATATTAATTCTACAGTTACTAAGGGTGGAAGAGAGGAATTAGCAAAATTACTAAAGAGAGAAAAGGTTTTAGATAATACTCAGATAAAAGAAAGGCAAGAATCTATAAGAGAATTAGGACAAAAAGCCCAGTGGAGACAAAAATTAATTGTTGAAGGTAAGCTGAAAAAATCAAAGAATATGGACTTATTAAGCTTAATTAAATGGAGTAAGGAAAAAGAAACTTCAAGTCCTTTAAGAGTAGCAATCGCTTGTACTTTTATACTTATAACAGTTTTTTCAATATATTTAGCTATAAGAAAAATAGTTCCAGAATCTTTTTTAATTTTAGATTTAATGGTGAATTTTGTTGTTATTAAAATATTATCTAAGAGCATGGCAAAGGAAATCAATTTATTTGATTCAATAAAAGCTAGTGTAAATGGATATAGCAGAATTTTAGGTTTAATAGAAGATGAAAAATTTGATTCTTTATATTTAACAAGTTTAAGCAGTAAATTAAAAAGTCAAAATTCAAGCTGCAAAGAAGAAATGAAGAAATTTTCTAATATACTAGATTGGTCAGGTAATAGTAAATACAATGCATATTATTTAATATTGAATGTAATTATATTTTCAGATGTTTTCTTAATGAGAAATTTAGAAAAATGGAGAGAAAGAAATGGTGAAAAACTTGAAAATTGGCTTGAGGTAATGCATGAAATAGATTCATTAAGCAGTATAGCTAATCTTTCCTTTGAAAATGAAACTTGGGCGTATCCAGTAATTTTAAATGAAAATGAAATAGAGGGAATAAACATTGGGCATCCATTGATTGGAGAAAAAGCTGTTAGAAATACATTTTCGTTAAGAAGAAATCATAAGATATCCTTAATTACAGGCTCTAATATGTCTGGAAAAAGCACATTTTTAAGAACTTTAGGTGTAAACTTACTTCTTAGCTATATAGGAGCACCTGTATGTGCTGAGAAATTCTCATGTGGAATTATGAATATATATACCTGCATGAGGACAAAGGATAATTTAGAAGAAAGCATTTCTTCCTTTTATGCCGAGATTTTAAGAATAAAAATATTAATAGAAGCCTGCAAAAAAGGAGAAAAGATTTTCTTCCTTTTAGATGAAATATTTAAAGGAACTAATTCAAAGGATAGGCATATTGGAGCTATAGTTTTAATTAAGCAATTACTTCAATATGGTGGAGTAGGACTTGTTTCTACTCACGATTTAGAATTATGTGCTTTAGAAGAAGAGAGCAAAAATATAATAAATTATAACTTTAGAGAATTCTATGAAAATGATAAAATTAAATTTGACTATATATTGAGAAAAGGAAAAAGTGAAACACAAAATGCAATTCATTTAATGGAGCTTGCGGGGATAGAAATTGGGTGCTAGATAAAAGCAAATTTGACTTGAGGAAGGAATAAGTATGGGGTACATTATTATTGATTTAGAGTTTAACAATTTAAAAAATATAACTAATTATCATAAGAACTTTTTTGAAGAGCATGGTAATTTTGATTCAATAGGTTTAGAAAATGAAATTATAGAAATAGGAGCTGTAAAGGTAGATAAATACATGAAGCCTATAAATGAACTTAGAGAATATATTAAACCTAGTATATTTCCTGTAATAAATCCAGTAGTAACTGAAATTACAAAGATAGACATGGATATATTAAATGAAAAGGGAGTAACCTTTGAAGAAGCTATAGGAAAGCTTAGAGATATGTTTGAAGAAGGAGATGTTCTCTGTTCATGGGCAAAAGATGACGTTGTAGAATTAATAATAAATGCAAATCATTATAATTACAAGGATTTAAGTTGGCTTAATGAGTATTTAGATATTCAAGAATATGTAACTAAAATATTAGCACATAAGAAAGCATTAGGACTTAAGGCAGCCTTAGATGAACTTAAAATAAAGGTAGATGAAACAAAGCTCCATGATGCACTGAATGATGCTCAATATACAGTTGAGGTATTTAGGAGAGTATACAATTCTAGAGTAATAAAAAATTATTTAGTTAAGGATGTATATAATATGCCAGCAATACATGTTTCAAATCTTGAAAATGTTAAAATCAATGAAGAAAAGTTAAGGCTGGAATGTCCTAAGTGTGGTAAAAAGATTGAGTTGGAAACTTCGATAAAGCTTTTAAATTGGAGATTTGCAGCTGTAGGTATATGTCCTAAATGTAAGAATAATGTTTTATGTGAAGTTTTAGTTAAAAAGACATTAAAAGGAGAAGAAGCATATAATGAAGTTAATAGCATTGTAAAAAACGAAGTATATTTAAATTATATTTATAAATTAGAAAATTCTGATGAATAAAGTTAATTTTAAAGAAATATTCACGAATAAGTAATAATTTCGTTAAAGAATTTTACTTTTAAATATGGTAAAATATATTTGTAACAAGAACAAACGAATACATTTAAGGAAAGGATTTTATTTATGAATATAGCCTTTTTTCTTACACCTAAAAACGAAGTCGTATGTGAAAATCAAGAATCAACAATGAGGCAAGTTATGGAAAAGATGGAGCACTACGGTTATACGGCGATACCAATTATAAATAGAGAAGGAAAGTATGTAGGAACTTTAACTGAGGGAGACCTATTATGGAAATTAAAAAATACTGAGAGTTTAGGCTTCAAAAATACTGAGTCTATAAAAGTTAAAGAAATAAAAAGAAGAATAGTCCATAAATCAGTATCTATAACTTCCAATATAGAAAGTTTAATATCATTAGCTGTAAGCCAAAATTTCGTGCCAGTAACTGATGATAATGGAACGTTTATAGGGATAATAAAAAGAAGTGATATAATAAATTACTGTTTTAAAGAAATGGAAAAGAGAAAAGAATTACAGTTGCAACAGTTTGCTATGTATGATGAAGGTTAAGCAAAAAGCAGAAGTTGTTAGAACTTACTTGTCTTAAGCTAAGCTTAGGACAAGTAAGTTTAGAACAACTTCTGCTTTATTATTTATTCTGCAGATTGATAAGTTTCAACTACAAAATCAAATTCTTCAGCATCTGTTATTTCACCATAGGAATCATCTTTAATTCCTGAGTAATAATAAAGTACTAATTTATCGCTAGAATTACTTACATTTTGTAATAAGATGTACAACTTATCTAATTCACAATCTTCAACAACACCTAAAACTGTGTATTTTGAAGCTCTTCCAGTATCGTTGTTAGTAAGATCTAACGTAAAATTTTCGAATTTTCTTACATTAACTTTCTTTTTATCACAAAAGTAAAGCATGGAACCACTTCGACAGCTTGAACATTTTTTAAAGTTACAGTCAAAAGCACAACTTAAGCATGTACAGTGGGAACATTTTTCTAATTGTTTAAAGTTTTCTTTATGCTTTGCTTTATAATCTTGAAGTAAAGTAATGCTTGGATTTGATTTAAACATTGAAAATAAAGACTTCTTTTTGCAGTCAACTTCAGCAGAATCTAAAAGTTTAACATATTCTTGAAGAATGGGTGCTTTAGTAACATATTTTCTTATATTTAAATCTCTTTCAGAGACAAAGGGAGATATCTCACTTATAGCATAAGCTACGTCTGTATAAATTTTCCCCCAATATCTTCTTTCCCCGTTAATAAAATCAATATCATTATCCATATTTTCACCTAGTTAGATTTATATTTTGCTAATTCAAGGTCTAAGTCAACTTCATCTAATTTTTCAAATTCACTATCAAAATTGTCTATGTTTCTTAATTCTCCTAAACCTTGAGCAAGAGATTCTTTTCTTTGAATTTTTCTTTCAATACTATCAATTTGGATTGAGTTACTCTTAGTTTGCACATTTGCAAGAACTTCATTAACTTTTTGAGATGCTTCAGCATTTGCAAATCTTGCAGCAGCTTCATCTCTGTAGTTTCTAGTCTTTGTAATTTCTTCTTCTAAAGCACGAAGATTTGCTTTTAAAGCATCAGCTTGAACCTTAGAATTATCATAACTTGCTTGTAGAGAAGAAACCTTTTTATCTGTTTCAACCTTTTTAGCTAAAGCTCTCTTAGCTAAGTCTTCATTTCCTTTACTTAAAGCTAATCTTACTTTTTGATCATAATCTTCAGCTTCTTTTTTAGCATTATTTAATTTCTTTTCAATTTCATGAACATTACCTAAAATTTGAGCTGAACTTAATTTAGCTTTATTAAATTGTTCATCCATATCTCTTAATTTTTGATCTAATAATTCAACTGGATTCTCCATTTCATCTAATGTTGAATTTACTTTTCCTTTAATCATATTTGACATTCTTGTAAAAATTCCCATATTAATACCTCCAAAATATTTATTATTTTCTCTTTTTATTTAAGTATGTTTTTATTAAGATTATAGCTAATATAAATATTACCACTAAAACTAAAGCATTAATTATTGAGCTCGAAGGTGAGCCGAAATAAAATGGTCTGTAGAATCCACCGCCTCCACCAAAGAACATTGGGAAGAAGGAGCTCCTATTAGAGCCAGTGTTATAGTTTTGGGTATTATTGCTTTTGTTATCATTTGTATTAGTTGTGTTACTGGTGTTATTGTTTCCAGAAGTAGAAGCATTGTCAGTTTTATCCTTATCAGTTGTAGAGTATGAACCACTCTTAAAACCTGAAGATGCACCAGCACTTTTTGAAGTCGAACCTGAATCAGAAGTTGAACTTGATTCTGAAGTCGAACCAGAAGTCGAACTTGAATCAGAGTTAACTTTTGAACCACTGCTACCACTTGAAAAATCACCTGATTTAAAACCTTCAGCACTTTTGGAACTAGTGGAACCAGTAGTGCTGCTAGAGGATGAACTACTATTAGAGCTTGAACCACTACTAGAAGATTTACTTGATGAACCACTAACAGAACCTGAGCTAAACCCGCTCTTTGAGCTTGAACTGCCACTAGATTTGCTACTGCTCTTTGAGCTTGACCTACTTCCACTAGATTTAGCAAAAGCTACAGTACTATCAGATGGCGTTATACCCGCACTAGATAAAATATCTAAGGGTAAATTTGAAAATGCAAATATAAAGGTTAAGAGTATAGTTAAAACATATTTTTTCTTAATCTCATGAATAGTGATCACCCCTTAAAAGATTATGTATTTATTATATATAAAAGAGTACCTATACACAATATGCAAAAACACCGAAAAAACCTTAAAAAAGACGATTAGAATTAAATATAATACATAAAGGTTTATATATCTTATGTATAATAGTATTTAATGGTGTTTTAAATGGTATTTGATACTGCTTAAATATTTTTTATATTTATATTGATAGATTTGAACAAAAAATTGTTAGTTATTATAATAAAGTTTATATTCAAGTGAAAATAATTATAAAGTAAAAACATTCGATTTTACTAATTTTTTAGAGTATAAAATTATAAAGCAATTATACAGACTATCTTAAAATTTAAGAAAAAATTTAAACTTTGCTTTTATTTTACATCAAATTCGTTTCATTTAGTAGAATCTATTGTTAATTCAATAAAAATTTTGTGAAATAAATTTTATCTTAAGTATATTATAGTATATTAACACATACTTGTATAAACGTTTTTATTAGATTAATATAATAAGTAGAAAAGTTATAATTTAAGGAGTGATTATTAATGTCTAATGAAGAAATACAAGGCAGCATGGGTGATTTTTTAAATGATTATGATGTAAAAAGATTAAACAGAGGAGATATTTTAAGGGGGAAGGTTATTGAAGTAAATGATAAAGAAGTTTCAGTTAACATAAACTATGCTTTTGATGGATTAATATGTAGAGAAGAATTATCAGCAGATGAAAAAGATCCTAGGGAAGTAGTTAACAAGGATGATGAAATTGATGTATATGTTTTGTCTCCAAATGATGGAGAAGGTTACGTTGAGCTTTCATTAGTAAGAGTTTTAGCAATTAAGGAAAAAGAAGATATAAAGCAAGCTTTTAAAGAACAAAAAAACATTACAGTTAAAGTTAAAGAAGAAACTAAAGGTGGAGTAATTGCTTATTATGGAAATATAAGAGTGTTTATTCCAGGTTCTCTTGCAGGAAGAGAAAGAATTGAACTTAGTAGCTTAATTAATAAAGAGCTAGAAATTAAAATTACAGAATTAGATTTTAATAATAATAAAATTGTAGGTTCAAGAAGAATAATTGAAGAAGCTGAATATAACAAAAATAAAAAAGCTATATGGGATAGTTTAATAGAAGGGGAAAAAAGACAAGGCGTTGTTAAAAAGTTAGTTAAATTTGGTGCTTTTGTTGACATTGGTGGAATAGAAGGTTTGATTCATCTTTCAGATT
Source organism: Clostridium puniceum (assembly GCF_002006345.1). Lineage (GTDB taxonomy): Bacteria > Bacillota > Clostridia > Clostridiales > Clostridiaceae > Clostridium > Clostridium puniceum. The sequence continues at coordinate 27,588 of NZ_LZZM01000181.1, read as the reverse complement.
TATCTTGGGAAAGAGTAAATAGAGCAGAAGATGTAGTTAAAGAAGGAGATAAGGTAGAAGTATTTATAGGAAATGTAGATAAGGAAAGAGAAAGATTATCTTTAATATTAAAAGATGTAGCGAAAGAACCCTGGGCATTACATGGTGGTAATGTTAAGGAAGGCGATTTAATAGAAGGTAAAGTTGTCCGCCTTACTTCATTTGGAGCTTTTGTTGAATTATTTGATGGCATAGAAGGATTAGTACATATATCAGAAATTACAGATGAACATATAACAAAACCAGCAGATGTATTAGAAATTAATCAAAAGGTAAAGGTAAAAGTATTAACTTTTAATAAAGAAGAAAAGAAAATAGCTTTAAGTATTAAAGATGCATTAGAAAGTAATAAAGAATACCTTAATTATGTTGATAATGATGAAGAAGGAACTTCTTTAGGAGATTTACTTAAAGGATTTAAATTTGAGTAGATATTAGGTTAGTTAACAATTAACAGTAAAAGAACAAAGGCTATGAATTTTAAAATGAATAGAGACTCTACTAATCAAACCATGAATTTGATTAGTAGAGTCTTATTTTAATCTAATATCGGCATAAAAGAAAACATGACTTAAATGACACTTGGTCAAAATTAAAGTATAATAATTTTATTACCATTTATGAACAAATGAAGGAGTAAGACAATATATAAATTAAGTTTTAGTCAATGAAATAAGAGGAGATGGAATGGATTGGAAAAAAGGATTTCTATAGATTTCTTTGCTTCAGAAATGCAGAGGATAGAAGAAGAAGATTGCCATATCTATAAAACTAGTAATGAAACTGGAGATGGGACAATTACATGTTATCACATTTTTCCGGGCATTGATTTATTATATAATGATTTTCATATGGAAAATGGTTTTAATCAAAATAAATTACCTAAGCCTAATGTAATAGAAATTAATCATTGCCGAGAAGGCAGGTTTGAATGTGAATTTAAGAATGGTGATTGTATTTACCTTGGAGCTGGAGATATGTCCTTAACAATGTTGAGCAATGAAACTAAATCAACTAGCTTTCCACTTTCACATTTTCATGGTATTTCTATTACAATTAATCTGCCAGAAGCGGCAGATACAATAGAAAAAATTTCAGAAGCGTTAGGTAGAATCCCAATTGATATTTATAAAATTAAGAAAAGAATGTGCAGTAGAAATAAGTTTATAATTATTCGTGGGCAACAAGCTATTGAACATATTTTTTCAGAACTATACACAGCACCTGCTGAATTAATTCATGGATATTTTAAATTGAAAGTAATAGAGCTTCTTATGTTTTTATCTTCTTTGAAGGAAAAGGATTGTAGAGAAGAACATCGGTATTTTTATAGAAATCAAGTACAGACAGTAAAGGCAATCCGAAATTACATGGTAGAACATATTCAAGATCATATTTCTTTGGATGAATTATCTAAAAAATTTAATATTTCTTTGACTTCTATGAAAATTTGCTTTAAGGGAGTATATGGTACTTCTATATATGCTTATATGAAAGATTACCGAATTCATACGGCTGCCTTGTTGTTAAAGCAAACCAATGAGAGTATTACCGAAATTGCAAATAAAATTGGATATGAGAATCCAAGCAAGTTTTCAGATGCTTTCAAGAAAAATATAGGAATACTGCCATCGGAATACCGAAAATCATTGTTAAAATAGGTAATAAAGATAAAACCAGCTAAATAAAAATTTCTGTCTAAATGGAGTGTTAATTGCCATAGAAGAGTGGTAGAAAAATGAATATATAACTAAAATAGAGGTTGGTTAGATGAAGTTAACTAGCCTCTATTTTATATGTTAAGGAGTATGATGAAATGGAAAATGAAAATAATGCTTTATCTAGATTGATAGAATTTATCAGACCTAACAAGGGAAATTATATATTGTCAATCGTTTTAGCGGTTCTTGGTGTGGTTGCAAGTCTGGTTCCATTTTATGCGGTGTCAAAAATTGTAATATTATTAATGGATAATGAAAAAAATATTTTTGTCTATATGGAGTGGTTTTTAATTGCTGGATTTGGATTTTTACTTAAGATTGTATTATCTAATCTTTCAACAATAGTATCTCATACAGCAACATTTGAAACTTTGCAAGAAATTCGTCTGCGTTTAGCGGATAAACTAACAAGAGTTCCTATGGGTTATATGGTAAATACTCCATCTGGTCATTTGAAAAATGTCATCGTAGACCGAGTGGAAGGTATGGAAACTATTCTTGCACATCTGGTACCAGAAATGACAGCAAATCTTTGTGTACCTGTGCTTATTTTAATCTATTTATTTTCGCTGGATTGGAGAATGGCACTTGCTTCATTGATTACACTTCCTATTGGCTTTCTCTGTTATAAAGGAATGGCGAGAGGATATGAAGAAAAATTCAATGGTTTGGTTCAGAGGATGAGAAAAATGACAACAACAGCTATTGAATATATTAATGGAATTGAAGTAATTAAGGCTTTTAATCAGTCTGCTAATTCATATCAAAGATATGCTGATGCTGTAAATGACAATGCTTCTTATGCAGTAAATTGGATGAAAGAAGCTCAATGGTTTAAATCCTTAAGCTTTACTATATGGCCAGGTGTATTGGTGAGTATACTTCCAATTGGATATATCCTTTGCTTAAACAAAAGTCTTAGTATTCCAGATTTCATAACCTGTATCGTACTTTCATTAGGAATTGTAAATCCAATCATTGCAGCAATTAGCTATACAGATAATATTGCACAGCTGAAAACAGTAGTTGGAGAAATTTGCAGTGTTCTAGATGAAATTGAACTTGATAGGCCGAAAGAAAAAACGTTATTAAAAACTTTAGATATTGAATTGGAACATGTAACCTTCTCTTATGATAACAAACATACGTTGTTAAAAGATGTAAACTTAAAAATACCAGCCAATACAATTACAGCATTTGTTGGACCAAGTGGTGGAGGAAAATCTACAATAACAAAACTCATTGCAGGATTTTGGGATGTTAAGGGAGGCGCTGTTAAAATAGGCGGCGTTGATATTCGTAAAATACCAAATGAACAGTTAATGGATATGATTGCATATATTTCTCAGGATAACTATTTGTTTGATGAAACAATAAGAGAAAATATCCGTATGGGAAAACCTTCAGCAACTGATGAGGAAGTGGAAGAAGTATCAAAGAAATGTGGCTGCCATGATTTTATTACCAAATTAGAATATGGTTATGATACAGCAGTAGGAGGTGCAGGAGGACATCTTTCTGGTGGAGAACGTCAGCGTGTTGCTATTGCAAGGGCTATGCTTAAGGATGCCCCCATAGTTATACTGGATGAAGCAACAGCTTACATTGATGCTGAAAACGAATTAGTAATTCAAGAAGCAATGGCAAAAGTTATAGTTAACAAAACTGTTTTGATGATTGCTCACCGTTTATCGACTATAACAGATGTTGATAAAATCCTAGTTGTCAAAAATGGACATATTGAAGGAGAAGGAACTCATGAAAATCTTCTAAAAAACTGTACAGTATATAATAATATGTGGATGAAACATATTGATATTAAAGATGAGGAATAAAGGAGGGATAAGAGCATGATAAAGATATTGCAAAAAATCTATAAATTTTCAGGAAGTATGAAAAAAAATTTAAAAAGGGTAGTAGTTTTTTCTGTGCTGAATTCTATTTTTGATATGCTTACATTTGGTGCGCTGGCAATAGTGTTTAATGGATTGATAAATGGAGTTAAATCAAAAGATGTTTGGATAATTCTAATTATTATGATATTGAGCATTATTTTGAAAGTATTGTGCAGTTATGCATCTGATTTTGGAAAAACTAAGGTAAGTTATTTTATGTGTGGAGAAAAGCGCATTCATATTGGAGACAGAATGAAATACATGCCTATGGGATATTTTAATGACAATAATCTTGGTAGTCTTACGTCAGACGTAACTACCACTATGGGAGATATTGAAAATAATGCTTCAATGGTGCTTGCTAATATTTTAGGTGGCTATATTCACGTTGGTGTTGTTATTACAGTTATGTTTTTTATGGATTGGAGAATTGGAATTACAATTTTAACAGGAACTTTTTTATTCACATTGTGTATTGGTATGTTACAGAAAAAATCAGAAAAAGTATCTTCTAAAAGACAGAATTCTCAAGAAAAGCTGGTTGGAGATATTTTGGAATATATTCAGGGAATGCTTATTGTAAAATCCTTTAATCTAGGTAACCAGTCAAATACAAGAGTAAAGAGGGCAATTAAGGAAAGCAAAAACAACAATTTAAGGATGGAACGAGCATTTGTGCCATATACAATGCTTCAGCAGATTATTTTATATATGGTAAGTATTATTGTAATTATAGAGGCTATAATCTTTTACATAGATGGCAGTATGCTGCTTCCTATTTGTCTTATGATGACAGTAGCTGCATTTATGATTTTTGGACAACTTCAATCTGCTGGAAGTATGTCTTCACTGCTTAGAATTATAGATGTTTCTATTGAAAAGATAAATGCTATTGATTGTACTCCAGTAATGGATGAAAAAGGAAAGGAACAGCATCCTTTAGACTACAATATTAAGTTTGAGAATGTATCTTTTTCCTATGGTAGTCACAATATTTTAGATAATGTAAGTTTTATAATTCCAGAAAATACGACAACGGCTATCGTTGGACCGTCTGGAGCAGGAAAAAGTACATTGTGTAATCTTATTGCACGATTCTGGGATGTAAATAACGGAAAAATTACTATAGGGGGAATAGATATAAAGGAATACTCTTTAGATAGTCTTCTTTCAAATATAAGTGAAGTATTTCAGAATGTTTACCTGTTTGCAGATACTATTGAGAATAACATCCGCTTTGGTAAGAGTGATGCAACTCAGGAAGAAATTGTTTCAGCAGCTAAAAAATCATGCTGTCATGAATTTATTATGGAGCTGCCTGATGGATATAAAACAGTTATTGGTGAAGGTGGTGCAAGTCTTTCAGGAGGAGAGAAACAGAGAATATCAATTGCTAGAGCAATATTGAAAGATTCTCCAATCATTATATTGGATGAAGCGACGTCTAGTGTTGACTCAGAAAACGAGAGTGAGCTTATGACAGCAGTAAATGAATTGACTAAAAATAAAACAGTTATTATGATTGCTCATCGTTTAAAAACAGTTCGAAATTCAGACCAGATTTTGGTTATTAATAAAGGGCATATTGTACAAAAGGGTACACATGAAGAACTTGTTAGCCAGCCTGGAATTTATGCAAACTTTGTTGGAGTGAGAAAAAAGGCTATTGGTTGGAAAATGGCATAAATAATTAATATGATTAGATTAAAAAACTAATGAAGTTAGGGTCACTTTTTTAGAAATAATGCACCTTCAAAACAAAAGCATAAGAGTTAGCATTTGTTTTGATTTTACGATTATCAATTTCTATTTTATAAAAAGGAGCTGCAACAAAACTATATTAGTTTTGCAACAGCTCCTTTTTTAGTGATACAATTTACAAAGGAAATTGCATTTAAATTTTAACTGATAAATCTTAATGGAATTAGATCTTTTCTATCTTTAACATATTAGTTCCACCAGTATGAGTTGTTGGCATTCCAGCAGCAACTATTATGTCATCACCAGGATTAGTTATACCTAATTCATGTACTATGTTCTTAGCTTCAGTTAAGATTTGATCTGTAGTATTAAACATATCACATTTCATAGGACATATTCCGAAATTTAAATTTAATGTTCTTCTTACTTGGTCATAAGGTGTTATAGCTATGATTGGAGCTTTAACTCTATATCTTGAAAGAATTCTAGCAGTTGCGCCACTTTTTGTTGCAGCAACAATAGCTTTTGCATGTAACATATTTGCAGTTCTACAAGCTGAGTAGCTTATTGCAGATGCATAATCATTAAGAGATGGTTCTCTAAGTCTTGAAGTTAAATGATCATAATCTAAATACTCTTCAGCTTCTTGAGCTATTTTAGACATTGTTTTTGCAGCTTCTATAGGGAATAAACCAGAAGCACTTTCACCACTTAACATTATTGCATCAGTACCATCAAAAATAGCATTACAAATATCACTTGCTTCTGCTCTAGTTGGAAGTGAATTTCTAATCATTGAATCAAGCATTTGAGTTGCAGTTATTACAACTTTACCAGCTTCATTACATTTTTTTATAATTTGTTTTTGAATTATAGGAACTCTTTGAATTGGGATTTCAACACCCATATCTCCTCTGGCAACCATTACAGCGTCAGTTACTTCGATTATAGAATCCATATTATCTACGCCTTCTTGGTTTTCTATTTTAGCTATTACTTTTATATGTTCGCCATGATTTTCTTTTAAAACTTTTTTTACATCTAAAACATCACTAGCTTTTCTGATGAAAGAAGCAGCTATGAAGTCAACACCCATTTTGCATCCAAATTTTATATCTTCAATATCTTTTTCTGTGATTGATGGTAATTTAATAATTACATTAGGAACATTAACACCTTTATGGTTTTTAATTTCTCCGCCAACAATAACTGTTGTATGTATAGTTTTCCCATCAACACCAGTAACTTTAAATTTTAATAAACCGTCATCAACAAGAATTTTTCCGCCAACTTTTATGTCTTGATAAAGGACATCATATGAAATAGAACATCTTTTTTCATCACCAAGAATTTCTTCACCACAAATGAAATCAAAATTATCTCCGTCATTAAGAGTAACACCATCATTTACAAAGTTATGAGTTCTGATTTTTGGCCCTTTTATATCTAGGACTATAGCTGTTGCAGAATTCATTTCTTTACGTATACGTTGGATTAATTCAATTTTTTCTTTGTGTGATTCATGTGTACCATGAGAAAAGTTTAATCTTGCAGCACTCATTCCAATTTCAATAAACTTTCTTAAAGTTTCCTCATTATCACTTGCTGGACCAATAGTAAAAATCATTTTTGTTTTTTGCATATAGACACCTCACATTAAAATTTTATACATTATACTTATAGTGTGTAAAATAATAAATCATAAAATCATAAAAATATAAATAATATCATAGTATTTTATGATAAACTAAGAAAAAAGATATGTATAATGATATTTTATCACATAATTGGCGAAAGGAAGAGTAAAGTATGAAAAATTTAGAGGAAATTACAGAGGAAAGAATTTTTTATCATTTTAAGGAGATAAGCAAAATACCAAGAGGATCTGGGAATGAAAAGGAAATAAGTGATTATTTAATTACTTTTGGAAGAAATTTAGGGTTAGAATGTATTCAAGATGGTGCTTTAAATGTAATTATTAAAAAACCAGCATCAAAAGGATATGAAAATTCACCTGTAGTTATAATTCAAGGACATATGGATATGGTATGCGAAAAAAATAGTGACAAAATACACGATTTTACTAAGGATCCTATTAAATTAGTTGTTGATGGAGACTATATATATGCAGATAAAACTACACTTGGAGGAGACGATGGAATTGCAGTTGCTTATGCGATGGCAATCTTAGAAGATAATACTCTAGAGCATCCACCAATTGAAGTTTTAATAACCTCTGATGAAGAAGCTGGCATGAGTGGTGCAATGGCAATTCAGCCCAATTATCTTAGTGGAAAAATAGTTTTGAATATAGACTCAGAGGAAGAAGGAAAACTTTTAGTCAGCTGTGCAGGAGGAATTAGAACAAAATCTACTCTTCCTGTTGAATGGATTGATAAGAAATCTGAAACCAAGGAATATACGCTTGCAATAAGAGGGCTAAAGGGAGGACATTCTGGAACTGATATTCATTTAGAAAAAGGAAATTCTAATAAATTAATTGGAAGATTATTAAAAGAAATTACAAAGGAATTAGATTTTAATTTAGTTTCAATAAATGGTGGTTCAAAGAATAATGCTATTCCAAGAGAAGCAGAAGCAATCATATCAATTAATTTAAAGGATGAAAAGAAATTAATTGAATTAAAAACAAGAGTATGTGAAGAGTTAAAAAGAGAATTTGGTAAAAAAGATCCAGATTTAAAAGTATATCTATCAGATCCAGAAAGTAATGTAGAAAAGGTATTCTCTGATGATACTACATCTAAGGTAATTAACTTACTATATATGTATCCAAATGGTGTAAATACAATGAGTGCTGATATAGAAGGCTTAACAGAAAGTTCAACTAATCTTGGTGTAGTCACCACTAATGAAAATGATGTGGAATATGATAGCGCAGTAAGAAGTTCTGTATTGTCATTAAGAGAAGAAATAGTGGAAAGAAATAAATGCGTAACAGAAATTTTAGGCGGAACATTTACCACTAATGCAGGATATCCAGCATGGCCATACAGACAAGATTCAAAAATAAGAGATATATGTAAAGAAGTATATTCTAAAATGTATGGAAAAGAAGTTGAAATTGTTGCAATTCACGCTGGAGTTGAATGCGGAATTCTTGAAGAAAAATTAGGTAATTTAGATATGATAAGTTTTGGACCAGATATAATAGATATACACACTCCAAATGAACATCTAAATATATCATCTACTCGTAGATGCTTTGAATATTTGCTAGAAGTCCTTAAAGAAATAAGAGCCTAATAAAAAATGCACCTATAAAAAAAGTGTGAAGCACAAATAAGAATTTGATTAAATCTATAAAAAGAGTGTGAGCACGATTAGAAATTTATTAAGAATGCAAAACCTGAGTATAAATTAAAAATACTCAGGTTTATTTTTGTGATTTTAATTTGAAATTATTAAGACATTTGTTCTAAATAAGTAGATTACATATATTTAGTTATTGAACATATTTTTATCTAGAAAATTATTTAAAGGTTACATAAAATATTTGTTTTAATATCCAATGTCTACACAAACATTTGCAGTTGGATTTTATCATATTTCCATATAAAAAAATAAAAATAGACTAAATTGAGGGATTAGAGTCATATATAGTAGGCTAGAAAAAGAATAAAAATGTAAAATTAAATAAAATCATTGAGAAATAGAGAAATAGAGAAATATTGAGAAAAAGGAAGATATTTTAGTTAGAATAAAAATAAAAAAGTGTAAAAAATTTGACCAATATCCAACTTATTAATATACTAAGAACATATTGAAATTTTAAACGATGGTTTAAGCAAGAATGAAAATGTTTTCTAGATTAATTATAATTAGGTTATGGAGAGGAAATACATATGAGAAACAAAAAAAATATGCTTATAAAATGCATAGTTGGAGCTTTGGTTTTTACAGGAGCATGTCTTATTAATACTCAAAATGCTAAAGCTGATACTACACTTACACCTAATAAAGGAATTACACTTAAGACTAGTGAACTTAAAACGACAAAAGTAATTAAAGCACCTTCGGATGGACAAGAAACATTAGATAGTGGAAGCACTGATACAGCTTCAAGAGGTGCTATTAGTAAAGGAACACAAGTTGTTAATTACGCATATAAATTCTTGGGAAAACCATATGTTTATGGAGCAGCTGGGCCAAATGCCTTTGACTGTTCTGGATTAACACAATATGTATTCAGTAAATTTGGAATTAATCTATCTCGTACTACATATACTCAAGTAGGGGAAGGAACTAAAGTAAACAGAAGTGATTTAAAACCAGGAGATTTAGTTTTCTTCAATACACAAGGTTCAACAAGCCATGTTGGTATTTATATTGGAAATGGTGAATTTATTCATGCACCAAGAACAGGAAAGCCTGTAATGGTAAGTTCTTTATCAGATGGATATTATTCACAAAAATATGCAACAGCGAGAAGAATTGTTAAATAGAAAAATTAATACATAGATATATTTCAGTTGACAATTGATAACTAGAGATAAAAATCCTTTTGTGATTTCTTAAATTTAGCTATTAATAATGTAAAATTTAAAGTGCAATATATAACATATTATAGTTATTTATATTAAAGAATATATTTACATCCTTCTATTTATTTAGTAGGATGTTTTTTTATTACTTAAAAAATCTGTAAAGCAGATTCATAGAAGTGTATTTTATAGAATAAAATAATTAAAAAGGGGGTATACTATGAGATACACAAGATATGAATATGGAAAATCAAGTAAGATAAAATTTTTATTAAACATTGCAGTAGTTATTTCAATAACTATAGGCTTCGGCTTTTATATTAGCAATTTTATTTTTCAAGGAAAACAAATTGAAAATAATTCAAAAAATTCAAGTGAAATAAATAATGGAAGCCAAGAAGAAAATTTTATAGCATTACAATGTGGATATTATTCTAAAGAAGAAAATGCTAAAGAAATAATATCGTCTATATCTAAATACTGTGAGCCTTTTATAGTAGAAGATGAAGGTAAGTACAGAGTGTTGGCTGGGATATATAAAGAACAGGATGGAATTAAAAAAATACAAGAATTTAAAGCAAATAATATGGATGTTGCTAAAGTTAATTTAAATATTCAAAGTGATAAAAGTGAAATGAAAAAATTAACTGAAATAATAGATGGTTACTTAACAATTACAAATAAACTTCAAGAAAGTGAAGTGAAAAGTATAAAGACATCAGAATTTAAAACATGGGTCGATACAGTTATAAATGATGATAATATTAAATCTAAAAAAATAGAAGCTTTAAATAATTACGTAAAAGCTTTGCCAGAGGAATTGGATAAAACAAATAATGGTAAAAATATGCAAGAATTATACAAATTGCTTAAAAATTAAGATATACAAAAGAAATAACAAATAAATCATGCAAAGTATATTTGAGTAGTTATGAAGTTGTTTATTTAATTGTGGACTATTAAAATAGTATGCTGATAAAGTATTATAGAAAATGAAATAACAGGTTTGTTGATCATTTTTCTAAAGAAATAATCAATAATTATTACAACAAAATTACATTTGTATAAAAAAAGCTATAAGTTAATATAACAGACTTGTTTAAGAACATCTTAAATGATAAACTATATGGTATAGAAATGATTTATACACTTTACTGTCATTTCTATGCTTTTTTTAATTAATATTTTTTTAGTTAAAAATTAACATGTCTACAATGCATATTATTTGTCAATAATATACATTAGATTCTTTATTTTAGGATGTGAATAATATGAAAATAGTATTAGCGTCTGCTTCACAAAGAAGGCAAGAACTTCTATTTAGATTAGTCAAAGATTTTGATATAATAGTAAGTGACTTTGATGAAAGTAAGGTTCCTTTTGAGGGATCAATCGACAAATATGTTAAAGATGTAGCTTTAGGGAAGGCACTTGACGTTCAAAGAAAAATGAATGAGGATTCAATTATAATATCAGCAGACACTATAGTTACCTTAGAAGATAAGATTCTTGGAAAGCCAAAGGATGAAGAAGATGCGTTTAATATTATAAAATCACTTCAAGGAAGAATTCATTTAGTTTATTCTGGGATAGTGGTTATTAATACTGTTAAAGATGTGATAATTAAGGAAAGTTTAGCTACAGAAGTTAGTTTTTCTGAAATAAGTGATGATGAGATACACGAATACATAAAAACTGGTGAACCTTTAGATAAAGCGGGGGCTTATGGAATTCAAGGTATAGGTGGAATATTTGTTAAGGAAATAAAGGGATGTTACTATAATGTTGTAGGACTTCCATTAAACAAATTGAAATTTATGCTGGAAGAAGTACAATAATTTTGAGGGAATAAGAGAGTATCATATATGTGGAGGTAATAAACTTATGGATAGTAGCCTTAAAATTAAGGATATACCACAAAATGAAAGACCTAAAGAAAAATTATTAACTTATGGAGCTGAGAGTTTAAGTAATTCTGAATTATTAGCAATTATACTTAGAACTGGGACTCAAGGCGAAAATGTACTTCAATTAAGTGGAAGACTTTTATCAGAGTTAGAGGGATTAGATGGAATTTTAAGTGCAAGCTTTAATGATATAACATCTATAAAAGGCATAAAAGAAGGAAAAGCTTCTCAGATTTTAGCCTTATCAGAGCTTTTTAGAAGGTTTAAAACGCTAAAAGCAATGAAAAATGATGTTAAGATTAACTCTCCAAAGGACTTAGCAGATCTTCTCATGGGAGAAATGAATGAGTTAACTCAAGAAATTTTAAAGGTAGTATTACTAAGTACCAAAAATATAATTATCGGAACTAAGGATGTTTTTAAAGGCAGTTTAAATACTTCAATTGTTCATCCAAGAGAAATATTTAAGCAGGCAATTGATAAAAACAGTGCATCTATAATTATATGTCATAATCATCCATCAGGGGATCCAACGCCTAGTAAAGAAGACATAAACATTACATTAAGAATTAAAGAATGTGGAAATATAATAGGAATTAATTTAGTAGACCATATTATAGTAGGAAATAATAAATTTGTTAGCCTCAAAGAGAGAGGACTAATGTAAAATCGGAAGGGGAAAAAACGAATGGGATTTTTTGGATCAGGAAAAGATATGGGGATAGATTTAGGAACTGCAAATACCCTAGTATTTGTAAAAGGTAAAGGAATTGTTTTAAGAGAACCATCAGTTGTTGCAGTAAACACTATGACTAAAAAAACATTAGCAGTTGGATCAGAAGCCAAGCTTATGATAGGTAGAACTCCAGGAAATATAGTAGCAATAAGACCACTTAGAGATGGTGTAATAGCAGACTTTGATATAGCACAAACAATGCTGAAAAACTTAATAGAAAAGGTATCAACTAAGAATGCCTTTAAGAACCCAAGAATAATAGTTTGTTACCCATCAGGAATTACAGAAGTTGAAAAGAGAGCTATTGAAGAAGCAACAAAGCTTTCAGGAGCTAGAGATGTTATATTAATGGAAGAACCAATGGCAGCAGCAATTGGAGCAGGGCTTCCAGTAAGTGAACCAACAGGAAGTATGATAGTTGATATTGGCGGCGGTACTACAGAAGTAGCTGTTATTTCTTTAGGTGGTATAGTAACTAGTAAATCTATTAGAAAAGCAGGAGATGAATTAGATCAATCAATAATCTCTTATATAAAGAAAGAATTTAACTTGATGATTGGAGAAAGAACTGCTGAACAAGTAAAGATGGAAATTGGATCAGCATATCCAAGTGAAGAAGAAGAAAAGATAATGGAAATAAAGGGAAGAGACTTAATTTCAGGTCTTCCAAAGATTGTTGAAATTACAGAAACTCAAGTTAGAGATGCATTAAAGGAACCAGTATTTGCTATTATAGAATCAATTAAAACTACACTAGAAAAGACACCACCTGAGCTTTCAGCAGATATTATGGAAAAAGGAATAATGCTTGCTGGTGGAGGTGCTTATTTAAGAGGATTAGATGTATTAATAAACAAAGAAACGAACATGCCTGTACATATTGCAGAGGCACCTCTTGATTGTGTAGTACTTGGGGCAGGTAAGGCACTAGAAGATTTTGATAAAATTAGTAGAGATCAAAGAGGTTAGTAAATGAAGCTTCTTAGGAATAAACTGGCAGTAACTATTATAGTGCTGTCAGTTGGCTTTTTAGGGTTAATAGTTTATACTGTGAAGAAAGAAAATAGAAGTATTATTGAAAATGGTGCCGGTAGTACTCTAAATCCCTTGCAAAGTGTAATATATAATGGAACTAATAAAATTAAAGGAACATTAGATTTCTTCTTAAACTTTTCAGAAGTAAAAGCACAAAACAAAGAGTTAGTTAAGAAAAATCAAGAGCTCGAAAATGAATTGGCAGCTTATTCAGATTTAAAAGAAGAAAATGATAGATTAAGAGATGTATTAAAATTCGAGGAAGAAAGAAATAATTATGATTATATAGCATGTGACATTATATCACATAGCGGTGGAAACTTTTTAGATGGCTATGTAGTGAATAAAGGTAAAAATGACAATGTACAAAAAGGTATGATTGTTATAGCAGCTCAAGGCTTAGTGGGACAAGTAACCAGTGTAGGAAGTAATTGGAGTATAGTACAATCCTTGGTTAATGAAAATATAGCAGTAAGTGTTATGGTTCAAAGTACTAGAGATGCTACAGGGTATATAAAAGGATTTTCAGATAGTAAAAATAGAAACTTAGCTAAGGTATATGACCTTCCAATGGACTCAGAGGTTAAAGAAGGCGATGTAATAATGACATCTGGGGTAGGAATGCTTTATCCAAAGGAAATTAGAATTGGAGAAGTAATCTCAGTGGAAGAAGATAAAGTAAAGGTAATGAAAAGTGCAATTGTAAAGCCATATGTAGATTTTAATAAATTAGAGGAATTATTTATTGTCTCTCCAAAGGATACGAGAGAAATTAAATATAATTAGAGGGAAATAAATGGAGAAGTTAGTTATTATTTTAGTTTCTATAGCTTTACTTATATTAGATAATTCATTAATACCCTTTTTTTCAATAAGAGGTGTTTACCCTAGCTTATTATTTGTAACTGCTATTGCTTATTCTATAGTAAATAGAAAAGAGAAAGCTGTATTTGTAGGCGTTGTTAGTGGAATACTTCAAGATATTTTCTTTTTTAATGGCTTCGGAGTAAATTCTTTACTAAATTTATTATTATGCCTTTTAGCTAACTATATTGGAGTAGGAATAGTAAAAGAAAAGAAATTAATTCCTGTAATTTCAATTTTCATTATTACCATAATGAAGTATCTTGGAGTGTTCACAGTATTCTATTTAGCGGATATTGAAATACAATTTTCAAAAAGTATCATTATGGGAATATATAATAGTATAATAATGTTCTTTGTGTATAAAGTAGTGATGAATATTTATGATGATGAATATTCAAAGCGAAGATGGAGGTTTAAATGATAGTAAATAAACCAACAATTAAAAAGAAAAAGAAAATTTCAAGATATACTGTTTTATGCATTGTCATGGGTGTAATATTTACTATTATCACTTTTAGGTTATTGTATTTACAGGTATTTAGTTATGAAGAATACAAAGAAAGAGCTGACGTTACATCAACAAGATTTGTGGCAGAAAAGGCTCCAAGAGGAAAGATCTATGATCAAAACGGAAATATTTTAGCTACTAATAAGCAGACTTATACAATTACTTATACCAAAACAGATGAGGCAGATAAACAACTATATTCAACGATGAAACAACTTTTTAAGATATTAGATGAAAATGGAGAAAAGATTCAAGATACGCTGCCTTTAAAAATAGATAGTCAAAATAAAATATATTTACAATATAAAAGTGATAATAAAGAATCTCAAGACTATGAAGAATTAAGGTTTAAAAAGGATCGAGGCTTAAATGATATTTTAAAAAAGAAAGATGAAAATTTGAAAAATGTTGAACAGTTATCTGAAGAACAAAATGCACAACTGGATAAAGCTCTTTTAAAGATAAGTCCAGAAGATTCCTTTTATGAGTTGGTTAAAGCTTATAATTTAATTGAACTTATAGATCCAGACTATGCAAAGAAAGAGAAAAGCAAAATATATTCACCAATGTCAGATAAAGAATTAACAAATTTAATTCTAGAGCAAGGATATTCCCTAAATGACATTAGAAAATTTATGCTGGTAAAAGATGCTATAAAAATGCAGAGTTTTAAGGGATATCGTGCAGTAACTATTGCAGGAAATATTAAGAGAGAAACTTCTTTAATAGTTAGGCAAAAACTTTCAGATTTACCTGGAATAGATGTTAGTCTTACACCAATAAGAGAGTATCCATATAATAATTTAGCATCTTCAGTTTTAGGATATGTATCATCAATTGGTGATACACAAAAAGAAAAGTATGAACTTAAAGGCTATGATATTTCATCAGATTTAATTGGTACTATTGGTATAGAATCAGCTTTTGAAGAACAATTAGCTGGTGTTAAAGGTGGAACTACAATTAAAGTTAATTCGCAAGGAAGAATGACTCAAGAATTATTTAAACTTGAATCTTACCCTGGAAAGGATGTTCACCTTACAATAGATAGTGGTGTTCAATATGTATCTGAACAAGCTTTTGCTGATAGTCTTGAAAAAATAAGAAATACGCCAGAAGATGGATATAGATTTTTAAGCGCGACAAGAGGTGCTCTAGTTGCAGTTGAAGTCAAAACAGGAAGAATTTTATCTTTAGTAAGTTATCCGAATTATAATCCAAACTTGTTTACAGTTGCAGGACAATTAACAACGGAGGAAAATAATCAATACTTCAACCCGAATTTAGAAAAATTCGGAAAGGAATTTATACAAAAGATGGGATTAAATAAGACTGTAGATGAATTATTCCCCAAAAGTTCAGATGGAACTAGATCAGATAGCTTTGATCTATATCCGAAGCCTTTTTATAATTATGCTACTATGTCATTGATTCCTCCAGGTTCTACATTTAAGCCTCTTACAGCAGTTGCTGGAATAGAATCAGGAGCAATAGACTCAACTACAATGATAAATGACAGGGGAGACTATAATGTAGAACATCCTGAAATATATGGCACAAGCTTCCACGCAAAAGGATTAGAAGCACCCCAAGGATTAATAGGTCTGAGCACAGCAATACAAAAATCAATTAACTATTATTTTTACGATATAGCAACTAGAATACTTATACAACAAGGTGGTAAAAATAATATTGGAGCATTAGACTCTATTGCAAAATATGCATGGCAATTTGGATTGGGTGTTGATCCAAGCGGTAAAGAAAAAGGTGTAACCGGAATAGAAATAGGAGAAAATTTTGGGCAAACATATAACTTTAAATCGTGGAAAGACAATATTATTTCAATGGCAAGATTTAATTTAGTTGATGCTTTGGAAAAGGGAGAATATAATGGGAAAACATTCATCCCATTTGACTTTGGTTTTCATGATAATGATAATGAAAAAGTTGCAACTTCTAAACAAGCTATAAAGGAAAAAGTTGAGGCAGAATTAAAAAAGGTTGAGGTTGAACCATTAATGACCCATGATAATTTTGCTAAAGCCGTAAGAAGTGATATTAAGAATATAATGGATAATTCTGATATATATAAGAATAGAGTAGCTAGCTTAGAGAGTTTAGGTAAGAAAGTGAATTTAGATGCTCAAGTTTCAGCAGTAGCAGAAGCAATAGCTCAGTTTACAATTAATAATACGCCTGGAGATATGAAATCTCCAGCTCAACTTGTTTATGCATCAATAGGCCAAGGGATGAATAGTTTTACTCCAGTACAATTAGCATCCTATATTTCAACGATTGCTAATGGTGGAACAAGATATAAACTTCATTTGGTTGACAAGATTACAGATAATAATGGGAATTTAATACAAGAATTCAAACCAGAAGTATTAAATACAGTGAAAATTTCAGATAGTGCTCAAAAAGTAATTAAACAAGGGATGGTAGCTGTTAATGAGTCAGATGGAGGTACAGCAAGTACTACATTTGTAGGTTTTCCAATACAAACAGCAGGTAAAACTGGTACAGCCGACGTTAGAGAAGATCAAACAGATTTTGGAAGAAAGCCATATGCTGTTTATGCAGGGTATGCTCCTCAAGATGATCCGCAAATAGCTGTAGTTGCAGTAGCATTTGATGGAGGACATGGAACTAATATGGCACCAGTAATTAAATCAGTTTATGAGCAATATTTTAAGGATAAAATATTACAGCTGGATCCTAATTACGCTACAAAATCAGAATCATTTCAAAAATATGTTGTAAATAACCCTTTTAATAAAAAATAATACGTAAATAAATTTATGAATATCTCTATTAGTGTATAGTCTTGTGAAGTGATTATAAAACTATTAGAGATATTTTTTTATGTTAATGAAAGTATAAAACTTTGACCATTGAATGCGTGAAATGGAATTGAGTTAAGAAGATTAAGAATGATATTACAAGAAAAATGTATTATTGTTGTATTATATCGTGTTAGAAACGTAAATAAGAATCTTATCTAGTAGGACATTTATAATACTTTGATTTAGATATTATTAGATTAACGTGGATAAAAACATTAATTTATATCCGGTTATTACATCAGTGTGCATTTTGTTGGAAATGTTCGTACTACACATTGTATAAAATAAAAAGGCAGTAACTGAAGTTACCACCAATCTGTAATCTGAATATAATTAGTCTTGATCTAATGCATATCTCATTTTTGACCATGTTTTTTTACCGACTTTCCCATCAACTGGACTTAAGTTCCAATGCTTTTGGAAAGATTTTACAGCGGAACGTGTTTTGTCTCCAAAATATCCGTCTATATCTGTTTGAAATACTGTATTATTTAAATATCCTAAATTCCATAAAGCAGTTTGGACTCTTTTTACTGCTTCTCCTTCATCACCATATTCAATAACGCCACCACCATTTACAATATCACCTACAATGTCACTAGACCTATAAGCAGTCTTTGTTTCTGAATAGATAGCAGTAGAGACTTTGTTTTCAGAAGATGGTTTAGTTTTTGCAAAAACTGGAGTTGAAGAAAATATGACAGCAGATAAAACTCCTAAAGATAATATTCTGATTTTAAAATTTTTCATTTTTAAATTCCCCTTTATTTAAATTATCTGTAACCATTAAGCTACTTTTCAGTTATATATTTACATAGTATAAAATTAAAGTAAATATATTTGTCGTTAAATGAATAAAATTGTGAATAAAAAGCAAAAGAAGTATAAATATACTTTTAATGCTAAATTTTATTCGTTTTGCGAGAATAATATTTATTTTTTATAAAATGAGTGATATAATATTTGTTTTGTGTTATAGAATGTTATTTTAAAAACAAATGACTAAGATAGTGATATATGCTAATTAAGATTTTAAATTATCACAGGAGTTAAGATAGTTAAAGTAGAATATAATATCATATAAGGGATAATTAATAATATTATTAAAACTTAATTTATTGGAGGAACAAATGAAATATGAAAATATTATAAAAGGAAAATTTATAGAAAGACCAAACAGGTTTATTGCAAGAGTTGAGATTAATGGGAAAATAGAAATATGCCATGTTAAAAACACAGGAAGGTGCAGAGAATTATTAATTCCAGGTGTCACAGTATTTGTCGAAGAAAATGACAATCCAAAAAGAAAAACTAAATTTTCGCTTATAGGTGTTGTAAAAGATGAAAGATTAATAAATATGGATTCTCAAGTTCCCAATAAAGTTGTTCATGAATGGATACTTAAAGGAAATTTGTTTAAGGAGGTTACTTTAATAAAACCAGAAACTACATATAATAAATCTAGGTTTGATTTTTATGTTGAGACAAAAGCTAGAAAAGCATTTATAGAAGTAAAGGGTGTAACCTTGGAAGATAATAAGGTTGTAAGATTTCCAGATGCACCTAGTGAAAGAGCTGTTAAGCATATTAAGGAACTTTGTGCTTGTTTAAAAGAAGGTTACGATGCTTATATTATATTTGTAATACAAATGAAGAATGTCTTATATTTTGAGCCCAATGATGAAACACATAAGGAATTTGGAGATGCCTTAAGGGAAGCGAAAAAAGCAGGGGTAAATATAATTGCAGTTGATTGTGAGGTTAAAGAAGATAGTATTAATATAGTAGATAATGTTGAAGTCAGAGTGTAAGTTTTTTTGAGTTTTAATAAAATTAAATTGAAAATTATTGAAAGATATATACAAAAATAGTTGTTATAATGATATAATCGTAAAGAGGTTGCTATTTTAAAAAAGAATTCAGCCATTTTAACCTGCAAAATTTATTGGAGGTAGGGAATGTATAATAATGATGGTATTTTAATAAAAGGGAATAAAGATGGGATAAATACAACTATTAACATGAATAAGTTTGCTTGTTTTGAAGATATGCTTCTGTTGTTAGTAAAGAAACTTTCTAAGGGAAAGCATTTTTATAAAGGGACAACCTTAATTTTATCAATAGATTTAAAATCAATTAATAAGAAACAAGCTGAAACTTTAAAGCAAACCTTATTAACTGAAATACAATTAAAGGATATTGTTCTAGAAGATATAGAAAAAGAAGTAGATAAAGAGATTCAAAAAGAACCTAAAGTGTTTTCAGGGGTAAATGAGGGAAGAACTAAATTTATAAGGAAAACAGTTAGAGGTGGACAGTGTATTAAGTACCAAGGTAACATAGTTATTATTGGTGATATAAATAGTGGAGCGGAAGTTTATGCATCAGGAAATGTAATTGTTTTAGGACGCATAAGGGGAAAAGTAAGTGCAGGAACTAATGGAAATTCAAAAGCAGTTATTGCTGCATTTTTGTTGCAGCCAGAAATATTAAAGATTGCAAGCGTAATAGCTATGTCTCCAGATGATGTTGAAAAACCAAGTTATCCAGAATTAGCAAAGATTAAGGATGGGGCAATAATAGTTGAACCATATTTACCAAACAAATATATATATTAAAGTGTCGGAGGGATTTGTAAATGGGAGTATCTATTGTAATAACTTCAGGTAAAGGTGGTGTTGGTAAAACAACTACTACAGCTAATATAGGAACTGCTTTAGCTTCAATTGGAAAAAAGGTAGTTGTTATAGATGGTGATACGGGACTTAGAAATTTAGATGTATTACTTGGACTAGAAAACAGAATAGTATATACAATAATAGATGTCATAGAAGGAAGATGCAGGTTAAAGCAAGGTCTTATAAAAGATAAAAGATTGCCTAATCTTTGCCTTTTACCTACGGCACAAACAAAGGATAAGGATGATATAAGAGCACAAGACATGCTTAAAATTGTTAAAGAATTAAAGGAAGAATTTGACTATGTATTAATAGATTCTCCAGCAGGTATTGAGCAAGGTTTTGAAAATGCCGTTATAGGTGCAGATAAAGCAATTGTGGTTGTAAATCCTGAAATTACATCTGTTAGAGATGCAGATAGAGTAATTGGAAAGCTTGATGCAAAGGGTTTAGAAGATCACTCAGTAATCATTAACAGATTAAATTATCAAATGACTAAAAATGGTGATATGCTTGACGTATCTGATATTATAGAAACTCTTTCAATAGAATTATTAGGAGTTGTACCAGATGATAAAAATGTAACTGTTTCAACTAATAAAGGAGAACCTATCGTATTAGAAGACGGTGCATATGCAGGACAAGCATTTAAAAATATTGCAAGAAGAATTACAGGAGAAGAAGTTCCTTTAATGAATTTAGAAGTAGATAATAATCAAGGATTCTTTGGCTCCTTAAAGAAGCTATTTAAGCGCAATTAAGGGAGGATATAAAAATGGGTTTTTTTAAAAGTTTTAATAATAAACCAACGCCTAAAGAAGTTGCAAAAGATAGGTTAAAATTGATTCTTATACACGATAGAGGAGAAATTGCACCAGATGTTATAGAAAAAATAAGAGAAGAAATATTAGAAGTAATTTCTAAGTACATAGATATACAAGTAGAAGATGTTGAAATATCCGTGAATAGAAGCGACGATGAAGAAGGCGCAAATAATTCTGCATTAATAGCTAATATTCCTATTAAAAATATCAGAGGAAGATAATAACAGGTAATCATAAGAACCATTCATATAAGCCGATTGTATTAGGCTTTGTGGATGGTTTTTTAGCTAACTAGAATTCTTTATGCATTTTTTTATAAGAAACCATTTTATAATATCTATTATACATTTATTTTAAGGCATATATAATATTAAATTTTCTAAAAATATATAGGATTTATTAAAGTATAATTTTTAATTATTACAAAATTATTATGATTTATTAGATGAGCATAATTATTATGGAGAATGGAGTAATAATAAGGTATAATTGTAAGGGATGAAATTATTCAAAAATATATTTTAACTTAAAATTATGATATAAACACTTAACTTGGAGGTGAAATATTGTTTAAACAATTCAAATTGGATTCTAGATTAATTAAAGAAATTGACAAGACTGCATTAGTTTCTTTAATTCTTTTGATTTTATATGGTACACTAAATATATATCTTTGTACAAAAGGGATGGACAATGGATTATCCTTTGTAAAAAAGCAAGCTATTGCTTTTGGATTATCTATGGTTGCATTGTATTTTTTAATGGCAGTTGATTACAAAATAATATATGAGTATGTACCTATATTTTATTGGGGCTCAGTAGTTCTTCTAATACTTGCTAAAATTCCTGGGATAGGTATGGTTGTTAATGGTGCAAGAGGATGGATTGGTGTTGGTTCATTTCAGATTCAACCAGCTGAATTTGCTAAAATAGGAATTATTCTAATGCTTGCCAAACAGTTAGAAGAAATGGAAGGCAAGATTAATGATGTTAAAAACTTTTTTATCTTAGCTTTTTATGCAGCTGTACCAGTTGTATTTATTGTAACTCAACCTGATATGGGAATGAGTATGGTATGCTTTTTCATAGTTCTTGGAATTTTTTTCACTATAGGATTAGACATGAGGATTATTGGTGGAGGTTTAGCTACATTAGTTCTTTTAATAGCTATAGTTTGGAATTCAGGAATCATAGAACCTTATCAAAAAGCAAGATTTGCAGGATTTTTAAATCCAGAGGCAGATAATGCTAATACTTATCATTTAACTCAATCTGAAATTGCAATTGGTTCAGGTGGACTTTTAGGAAGCAGACCATCTTTAGATAATAATAATAAAGATACAAGCTATTCTGCACAAAATGTCCCAGAAGTTAGAACAGATTTCATTTTTTCAGCAATAGCAGATCAATGGGGTTTTGTAGGTGCCATTTTGCTATTAACTATGTATGGATTTTTGATTTATAAAATGATCTCAATAGGGAGAACGGCCAAAGATATATTTGGTTCTGTTATATGCGTTGGTATAGTTTCATATTTCTTATTTGCAATATTCCAAAACATAGGAATGACAATAGGATTAATGCCTATTACGGGAATAACACTGCCTCTTATAAGTTATGGTGGAAGCTCGCTGCTTACAACTGTAATTTCCGTAGGGTTAGTAATAAATGTAGGAATGAGAAGAAAGAAAATACATTTTTAAATCGTCAATAGTGAAGGAGAAAATTCTAAAGGAATTTTCTCCTTCATATTTCGTTATTATAGATGTTCTAATTTTATATTCATATTTTTATCTTCTATTAAATATAATTAGATGATAATAAATTTAAAGGAGTATAGTATGAGCAGCTATAGATCAGCTTATGAAAATTATTATAAGAATATAAATAAAGTGGCGAAAGGCACAAATAATAAATATTTAACTAAAGATAAGAAAGTTGATAATTCTATCAGCTCAAAATATGGGATTAATTTAAGATCAAAAGATACAATTATAGAAACTTTAATTAAAAGAGTAATTATAGAATTAACAGGTGCTACAATCTTATTATTATTTTTCACTGGATTAAAATATATTCCAGTAGCTCAAATTAATGAATTACATATTAGATGTAAACAGACCTTAGAGCAAGATTTTAATTATAATGGAGCCATAGATGCTTTTAATGGAATGTACATAGGAAATATACAAGGGAAGGACCTAAGAATAGGCAATTTTACTGCAGACGATTTAAAAATAGAAAATTTAAAGTTGAAAGCAGTGAATTTTATGCAATATATAAGGGATAATAGCAATTCAAATTAAGCGTGTGCAGATATACTGTTCTAGCAATATTATAGGGGTTGGAAATGAAAAAATGGTATATGGTATTGATTGTAGAATTATCAATATTAATGTGGCTTGGTGATTTTAAAAGCGATGTTCTTGTTAGCTTTCTATGGGTAATACTACATGAATTTGCACATATAATAATTGCAAGTAACTTTGGGTGCAAATTTAATAATTTAAACATTAGTATATTAGGTGCAAAGGCTGAATTAAGCAATATTGATGAATTAACTGAAAAGAGAAAATTAATGGTATATTTAGCAGGACCATTATTTAATATTTTTATAACTGTCATTATGTGTTTTCTTTATAATTATTTTAAAGTGCAATTTATAAAAAGCAGTATAATGATTAATTTATGTTTAGGTATTTTTAACTTGCTGCCAGCATATCCCTTGGATGGATCAAGAATATGTGAAATATTATTGTCAAAAAGATTTTTATATAAAAAATCAAAGAAAATTACAGAAATTTTTAGTTTTATTATTTCAGGGGTATTATTCTTGGGATTTAGTATAATGCTATTATTACATAAGGTAAATATAAGTTTATTTCTTGCAGCCATATTAATAACATATACAACATTTTTAGAAAGAGAAAAAACTATGTATATAATAATGGGGGATATGTTTAATAAGGTAAGAAAGCTAAAGAAACATAATTACATAGAAAACAAGGCCATTTCTGTGTATTACAAAAAGGGTTTAGTTAATGTATTAACTTTAGTTGATAAAAATAAATTTAATAGTTTTTATATACTCAATGAAGATATGGAGCTACTTGGAATAATTAATGAGGATGAGCTTATAAAGGCACTAAAATACTATGGAAATATATCATTGGAAAAATATATGGAAGTACGGAAAAATGATAAAAATAAATAGAATATATATAGCCAATTTAATAGGATTAAAAAATGGAATTAATACTTGTTTTAGCAAGTATAATTCCATTTTATTTATATGTTTTAATTTATATATGTTCTAAAAAATTTTGTTCATTAAGATTTAATTTCTATATTAGAGTAATTGGATAAGACAACCAACTAAATTATGAACTTTCTTAATTAGAACTTATATATTTTACATTATATATTGCCTTTTATTAATTTATTTATCATTTATTGATTTTAAGGGCCATAAATGGTTTTTGTTTAGATTATGTATTTATGCATGTTTTCGTTATTTAAAAATTCTATATAAAATAAAATATAAAAAAATTTTTTAAAGTGCAAAATTTTAAATCTATGAATCGTATTAATATTGAAATAAGATTTAAATCTTAAAAATAATCTCAAGACATTATATTATTAACATTGTAAAATATAGATAAGGAGATAATGAAAGGAAGCGTGTAAATTTATGAAGAAGAAAGGGTTTCTTACTAGAATACTAATGGTTTGTTTGTTCTTATTCACTATATGTGTACCAGCCTTTGGAGCAGAAGAAGATAGTAAAGGTCTTGAACAGGCAATCGTAGATGCAAAGAAAATTATAAAGGTTCCAGACAAATATAGTGAGTTCACACATTATTCAAGTGAGCGTGAAACGATTAATGGTAAAGTTAGAGTTTGGAACCTTAGTTGGTCAGAAAAGGAGGGGAATCATGGAGTTGTATCTGCATCTGTGGGAGAAAATGGTTTTTTATATGAGTATAATAAACATGATGGAGATGAAGATAAAAAAGGCTTAGCTAGAATTACAAAAGATGTGGCAAAAGCTACAGCTGAGGAGTTTTTAAGCAAAGCTATGATAGCAGATGCAAGCCAAATGAAAAATGTTGATGAAGATTCTAATAGTTATTCTAATCAAGAATATAATTTTGCTTATCAAAAATTTGTAAATGGAATTCCTGTTAATTTTGTTACTGTGAACATTGGTGTAAACAAGTATACTGGAGAAGTTACTTCTTTCTCAGGAAACAACCTAGAAGGTAAAGGAATGGAATACCCAAGTGTAGATAAAACAATTGAAGCTGCAGTAGCAGAAAAAGCATATATAGAAAAGCTTGGTGTTAATTTAAAATATTATTCATATTATGATTATAAGGAAAAGAAAATGAATGTATTTGCAGGATATTCAACACATGATAATATGAGTCAAGCTATAGATGCAAAAACAGGAGAACCAGTAACGCTTTATAGTGAAAATAAGTTATATAATGACATGAAAGATTCTGCAAGTGGAATCAGTGCACAAAGCAGTTTAACTAGGATGAATCAAGAATTAACTAAGGAGGAAACAGAAGCAGTTAAAAATGTTTCAGGACTTATTTCAAAGGAAAAAGCAGAAAGTATTCTTAGAGGGGCAACAGACATAATAACTTCAGATAAGAAATTTAAGGAAGCAAGTTTAAATAAGAATTATATAAATGATGGATATGCATGGAATATTTCATTTGATAATGCCTACGGTGAAGTAGATGCAAATACTGGAGAAGTACTTTCTTTACACTGCTATGATTATGACAATCTTTCAAACAAAACTGTTTCAAAGGCAGATGCAAAAATTTTAGCAGAAAACTTTTTAAAGACAATTGCTCCTAATAAATTTGCTCAAACAAAATATAAAGAAATTGAAAATAAAGTTTTTAAAATTGCAATTACAGAAGAAAGTAACGTTTTATCTTTAAACTTTGTTCGTCAAGTGAATGGAATTGAATTTACAAACAATTCATTATATGTTCAAGTTGATACGACTAAAGGAAAAATTGTTGGATACACTAATACCTGGTATAACAATATTACATTCCCAGATGTTAGCCAAGCAATGACTAAAGAATCTGCCTTTAATAAATTTAAAGAATTAAAAACCTTTGGAATGCAATATGTTATGATAGATAAATCAAAAACAGGATTAGTTTATAATTTTAAGAATTTAGATGAAAATTATATTATTGATCCAATAAGCGGTAAGAGATTAGATTATACAGGACAAGTATATAAGGAGAATAAATTACCAGAGTATACAGATATAAGTGGACAATGGTGTGAAAAGATAGTAAAAGAACTTTTAGAGAATGGATATTATATTGAAGGCGATAAATTTAATCCTAATATGAATATTTCTCAAATTAATTTTCTAAAATATCTTTATTCACCAATGCAAAACAATTATACTGATGATGAATTTTATGATATGCTTATTCAAAATGGAGTTGTTAAAAAAGAAGAAAAAGCTCCCAATTCACTTGTTTCAAATCAAGAAGCAGCAAAGCTTATTATAAGATATTTAGGATATGACCAAATAGCAATACATCCAGAAGTATTTATTAATCCTTTTAAAGATAATGTAGATGAAAAATATAAAGGATATGCGGCAATGGCCTATGCACTTAACCTTAATAAAGGTGATAAAAGCGGAAACTTTAATGGAAGCCGCAGTATAAGCAATGGGGAAGCTGCTATGATTATTTACAATTTAATTAAAAATATCAAAGTTTCATAAAGCTTTTTATTAGCCTCAATAAATTTAGGCTAATAGGTAAATCTAAAGTAAAATAATTAAGATAAAAAGCTTAGTTAAGAAGTTAAAGATAATAGCAAACTAAGTTAATATATAGGATAAATTTTTAAGGATTTATCCTATATATTTTTGTATTTTGAATAAAAGATTTATATAAAATAGTGTGTAAAGAAAAAAATATAATATAAAGTTAGAAAAATTGTTGCTTTCTTTAAAGTTATGTTATATAATAATTAATGTCTTAGGGGTATGGCTCAACGGTAGAGTAGTGGTCTCCAAAACCATTGGTTCTGGGTTCAAATCCTAGTGCCCCTGCCATTAAGGTCGTAGTACGTTGTACTACGGCTTTTTTATTTTTTAGACCAGTTATATAAAAAAATAAAAAATTTTAAAATTATTTTTTTTAAAAAAGGTATGCTTAATAAACCATTATTATTTTACGAATAATGGACAAGATTAAGGTGAAAATTATACACTAAATTACTATTTGTAAATGTCTTTCTAAATATAGCTTTTTATGAGTTTCAGGTAG
>NZ_LZZM01000180.1 GCF_002006345.1 Clostridium puniceum | reverse complement strand
ATATATATATATATATATATTTTAAAAAATTTTGTTCATTAAGATTTAATTTCTATATTAGAGTGATTGGATAAGACAACCAACTAAATTATGAACTTTCTTAATTAGAACTTATATATTTAATATTAATAATTTATTTAAAATCTTCTATTCTTATTATATTATCTATTTTATTGACTGATTTTAATTCTTTAATTTCTTTAACTGCATCATCTATTTGAGCTTCATTAGTTTTATGAGTAACTAATACAATGGTTACTTGACCGTCTTCTTCATCACCCTTTTGTATTACTGAACGTATACTTACATTATGTCTGCCAAGTATTGCTGTTATTTCTCCTAGAACTCCTGATTCATCTAAAACAGTTGCTCTTATGTAGAATTTACTTTGAACAGCGCCCATCTCTAAAATTTTTCTTTCCCATAGGTTATTTTTTACTACTGGGTTAGGGTTTTCTGTATCAACATTACTTCTTACTATAGAAACAATATCACTTACTACAGCACTACCTGTTGGTAAATCTCCTGCTCCTCTTCCATAAAACATTAAATCTCCAACTGCATTTCCTTTAATAAATACTGCATTATATGAATCATAAACATTTGCAAGTGGATGCTTTTTAGGAATCATTGTAGGATGAACTCTAAGCTCTACCTTTCCATTTACTTCTTTTGCAATTGCAAGTAATTTAATAGCCATTTTAAATTCTTTAGCATATTTCATATCAACAGCTTCAATTTTAGTAATACCTTCTCTATATACATTTTTTACGTCAATTTTTGATCCAAAAGCTAAAGATGCAAGTATTGCTAATTTATATTGCGCATCATATGCTTCAATATCTGATGTAGGATCTGCTTCTGCATAACCTTTTTCTTGAGCTTCTTTTAAAACATCATCAAAATCAACATCTTCAAGTTCCATTTTACTCAAAATATAATTTGTTGTACCATTTACAATACCATAAAGAGTTTCTATTTTATTAGCAGTTAAGCTTTCATCTATTCCCTTTATAATTGGAATTCCTCCAGCTACACTTGCTTCATATTGGAACATTATTCCTTGTTCATCAGCTTTTTCAAAAAGTTCGTCTCCGCCAGTTGCAAGTAACATTTTATTTGCAGTCACTATATGCTTTTTCTTATTCATGCATCTAAGCATATAATCTCTAGCTGGTTCCATTCCTCCCATAACTTCAACAACGATTTTAATAGTATCATCTTCTAATATTTCATTAAAATCTGTAGTAACAAGTTCATTTGGAATGTCTACTCCTCTTGGCTTATTCTTATCTCTTACAAGAACCTTTGCCACCTCTACTTCATATCCGCATCTTTTCATGATTTCTTCTTTATTAGAATTTAAAATCATCCAAACACCACGACCAACATTCCCCAATCCTAGTAGTGCTATTTTTACCTTTTTCATCTTATGCCCCCCTTAAATTACAACTATTATAAATAATAGTATACCTCCTAATTATAAATGTTATATTAATTTTTGGCTATATCTTTTTATTATGCAATACATAAAAAACTCAATTTTAAATTCTTTTGCCTAAACCATTCTTTTTCCTTTTTCTTCATATTGATTTCTTAATTATATCTATTATGTTTTAGTGTGTTTAAATTATCACCATTTCTTATGTGCACTATAAAAGAACAATAATATAACAACTACCAATAAACAATAAATTCCAATTATTTTTATCATCCTTTATCCCAACTTTCTTTTATTGTAACTTGTTTGAATTATCAGATTAAAATTTCTATACACAAATATTATATTTTTTTACTTTACTTTATATTTTATTCGCCTACTTATGTAAATATTACAAATACATAGGTTTAGTTAATACTAAATCTCTCTTCTTTATATTCTATTATTTTACTTTTATAATCTCTTCAATGCTCTCTAAATATTTATATTTGCATTTTTTATCTGGCTCTAAATAAGCTCCTTCAGCCCATTCATTCCAAGCATTAAGAAAAATATATTCTTTCTCGGATTTTCTACTCTTCTCATACTGAATATTAAAATATTTTTTAAATTGACTAGGGTCTGCTCCTGTTATTATCATAGCTCTGCTTCCCCACCTTGCACTATTGTCCCAGTCTACAAAACTACCTAAATAAGTTAACTTGTGCTTTTTTCTCTTTTTATTAATTATATTATTCCAAATTAGATTATATGGAATTTTATCATACACCTTAAATCCCTTTTTGTTTAAATTCTTTTTTATTAGTCTTATTCCTTGTTTCCACAATGGTAAATAATGCCTTATTGTATGCATAGGTTCCATTTCTAATTGTGCACTAGAATTCTTTAATGATGATGCTTTTTGATGTCCTGTTAAAGTTTCTATAATATAAATCCCACTAAAACCATACTTTTTAATTCTCTTCCCCCAATAATCTATCATTTCTTCACAGTTTTTAATATGTGAAGCTCTGTACAATACCATAATTGGCTTATTATCCTTTTTAATATATCTTTTATCCTTAAAAAAAGGTAACAAATACTGAAAATGTTTTTCCCAATCATCTAACTCTCCATATTCTTGAGACATTAATACATCTTTTTCTCTACCATCCCAATTTCTCGTCCAAGGTTCATTGGCCCATGATATGCAAAATGGTAATTTAATATTTGAATTTTCAAGCATATTTTCCATAGGTTTTTCTAATAACATTTTCCCACAAAACCAATAATGGTAATAACAAAATCCATAAATTCCATATTTCTCTGCCATATTACATTGCCATTCTTGCTTATTACTATCTAACAAACAATAATAATTGCTATCTAATGGTTCTTTGGGTTGATAATGACCTTGAAACAAAGCTTTAGCTTTCTTAGTGTTTGTCCATTCAGTAAAACCATTTCCCCACCATAAATCATTTTCTGGTATAGCATGAAATTGTGGTAAATAAAAAGCTATTATTTTAGGCTTCATAATATACACTCCTCATCTTCTTTTTTATTACGCTTTCCATAAGTGTAGCATACTGTATTTCCACTATTTATTATTCTATTTTTATGTTTAACTTAGCTGCTTTTAATATTTTATTCTTTATACTTATCTTTCATATATTTCTCAATACATTTTGAATCACATATTAGTAAATCATTATATTTGACTATATTTTATCACCACAAAAATAACTTAATAATCTATTACTTCCTCTATATATTAAATTATTCCATCCAATAATTTTTCTTATTGTGTCTAAGCTAAAACTCCAAAGCAAACTTAAAATAATAACACTTACTATCATAAAAAATACATTGTTAATGTTATAAATTGAATTTGCTAAATAATAAGTTGAAATAAACATATGAATATAATATATATCACTAGATTTTTTACCTAAAAAACTAATTGTTTTTTTACTTATTAATATATTTTCAAAAAAAATATATACGGATAAAATAATAACAAATGATAAATAATAATCAAATTTAATTCCTATAAAGCTTTGCGAATCTAATATCTGCTTAATGATTAAAGAAAAAATCAATAGAATTAATAGAATTGATTTCTTAACATATTTTTTATCCTTATTTATATACTGATTTATTTTTATAAATATGTTGCTAAACGCAGTATACACTCCCAAAATAAAAGGAAATCCCCACGATATAATTGTTAATATTTTAATGTTCTCTAATTGAATTATGTCAAAGCAAGAAATTAAAAAAAAAATTATAACAAATTTAATCTTATATTTTTCAACTAATGTTTTTAGAAAAGGAAATAATATATAAAGCACTAATATTACCGAAACAAACCACCATGCACCATTAAGACCTGGATAACCTATTAAATATTGAAATCCTGTTAAATTTAGAATAATTAATATTATCTCTTTGAATCCTTTTCCAATTAAATTCATATATTTTTCTTTAAAAAAGACTATTGATATAATAATTGATGTAATTACTATAAATATATAATTTATATATAATTTATATAATTTCTCACAATAAAACTTTTTTATACTAAATTCTGTTTTTATACTTTTGTATAATCCAAATCCACTCAAAAATAAGAATATACTTACACAAACCTTTCCTATAACTGCTATTCTTTGTGATAGTGCAATATGCCCTATAGTTACTCCATATCCTGGAACATTCCAAAATAGATGATGTATTATCATTAAAATTATTGCAATTCCTTTGCAATAATTCGTATTTTTTATAGTAAAATCATCATTCATATTATACTTTCCTTTCAATTTCTAACTTTTTGATTAATTAGAATTTTAATTACTATTCATTCTCCATTTATATATATAAATGGGTATCTTTTATCTATAATATTAAATACACCATGAAAATAATATTTTATGATTTTACTATTCTTATTTTTTATTAAAATATCATATAAAGTTTTTGCTATTAAGTATATAAAAAAAAATATTAACTGTGGTAATGATGCATTTTTCTTAATAAACACTATTTTATTTCTATTCATAAGATATTCGCCTAGTTCATTTATTACATCTATTGTAGATGATCCTTTATGAAAAATCTGTGCTGGAGTAAAACATACTATATCATATCCATATTGTTTAGCCTTATAGCACCAATCAGTTTCTTCATAAAACAAAAAATAGTCTTCAGGAATTAATCCTATTTTTTCAATAACTTCTCTTCTTATTAAAATACATGCTCCTCCTATATAATCACATTTAATTATTTCTTCATTTAGTTCTTCTATATTTTTATGACTGTTTATAGGAGACATATCTCCTTTTATCAATTTGATAACAGCCCCAGAAGATTGTACTATTTTAGGATTGTAATATTCTAATATAACTGGCCCTACTATTCCACAATTCAAATTTAGTTCCATACAATTAACTAATTTTTTCAAAAAATTTTCCTTTACAACTGTGTCATTATTTAATATGCATATATATTGAGCATTATTAACCAAAGCATATTTAACACCTTTATTATTTCCACCTGCATATCCTAAGTTTTTATCATTTTCAATATATACATATTTCTTAGAATACTTTTCCCTTAATATTTGATTTGAGCTATCTGTAGATTTATTATCAATTATGACAATTTTATAATTGTCATATTTTATTTCTTCTAAACTATCTATACATTCTACTGTATCTTCAAAATTATTATAATTTAATACAATTATATATACTAATTTTTCCATTTACATCTATCCAATCATTATTCTTCAATAAACTTTATAAATTCTTTTACTCTGTACTCCCATGAATTTTTTAAAGCATAATCTCTTCTTGATGTATATATGACCCTCTCTGATAATGCTTTATTTAGTTTTTCTATAAATTCTTCTTTGTTAGAATATAAATAAATTAAATCTTTAAATTTCTCTGTTTCTTTATATCTAACGGCTACAACAGGTTTATTCATAGCTAAATATTCATAAATCTTAACTGGATTCACACATTCTATAAGCTTATTTAATTTAAAAGGCATAATTGCTACATCTAAATTATTTAACACTATAGGCAAATTTCTATAATCTTCTGCACCAGCTAAATATATATTACTAATATTTTTAACTTGCAATTTTATTTTACAGTCTTGCATTATAGGACCAATAACATAAAAATCAATATTAGGCTTTTTTAATGCAGCAAATTTTAATATATCTACATCAAACCAATTACTTACAGTTCCTATATATCCAACCTTTTTATTCATATTATTCAAAACAGCATTTTTCCCATGTAAATCAATATTAAAATTCTTTAAATCAACACCATTATTAATTACTTTAATATATTGTTCCTTCGCTCCATATGCTTTAATCAAGTTTTCTTTAATCGTTTCACTAGATGCAACAATTTTAGTGGTACAATTAATCAAAGCTTTTTCTCTAGGTACCAAATTACTTCTATATATATTATTCTTGAAAAGCTCCTTATAATTATCCATACAATCATATATAATCTTGTTTTCCTCAATAATATTATGTGTTAAAAAGTTTATTTGATTTGGATGTGTTAAAATAATGTATTCATATTTTTTTTTAACCATATGTTTGATTTTTCTTCTAATTATTAAGTTGTTAATTTTCTCTATTATTCTATACCTTGATTCATATGGTAAAATCCTTTGTCTAATTATTTTTACAGATGAGTTATTTCTAAAGCCTTCTAAGCATTTTCCTATTTTTCTCCAAGGTCTTTTGCAAAAATATTCTATTTCATAATTTAATTCACTCATTATTTCACAAAAATGTTGTGGACGTTGTTTTATCCAACACCAATCTGCTAAAGATATATAAAGTATACTTTTCATTAATTTACTCCTTTGATCCATCATAACTTCTTATATATACATGTTCAAAAATAGCTAAGATTACCGGTAAACATATTATTCTCTCAATATCTGTAATAATTAAAGTAATCACATTAATTATTACAAACGTAATAATTCCTACTAATTCAATATACTCATTTAGCTTTTTTTTACGATAAACGTATATTATTATTCTAAATAGTTTTATTATTAGTAATATAAACCATACAAGTCCCACTACACCTAAAGTAACTGCTAGACCTACTATACCTACATCAGACTCATATAAATATCCTTGCTTTCCATGTATTATATAAAATCTTTCCAAATTATTAGCTTCATTTAATAAGCCTATAGGGATAATGGGATTATTTATGATTTTCTCTATATAATAATTTAATGCTTCTGTCCTTGCATGCATACTCCAAGCAAAATCAGTTGCATCAAATGATTGTATGAAATTTTTAGTAAAATTTATATTATAGATAAATAAAAACAGATTTATAATAAAGATTATTAGGGTTAATTGCTTAATGTTGCTTTTTCTTTTTAATAATAATATTGCTAGCATAGAAGTTATTACACTAAGTGTTAACATTCTGGTCTGGCATACTAAAATCAAGTAAATTAACCCGAATATTATATTATATACATATAATAACTTGTCATTTTTTTTTTCTAATTTTATTAGTTCAGCCCAAGATAATATGAGAGAAAAGCTGATTATAAGAGCTGGTTGTATTAACCTAATTCTATTATTTCTAATAAAAAATATACTTCCAGAAAGTTTTTCTAGCTTTAAGAATATAATTCCAAACTCCTCATATGCTATAGATTGAATTATAAATAAGAACGAGAGTATGCTTGAAAATAGAATTATAATCCTAAACAGCTTCCTATACTTTTTTTCATCGTCTAAAAAACTTATAAGCAAATAATATAATAAAGGTATAAAAAAATAATAACTTGCTTTAATAACTTCAATAAATCCTTGATTATATACAAAACAACTACTACAAACTTGAATTAAATATATAATCAATAACCCAATAACCTCTTTATTAAATAATCTTTTTTTTAGTCCAAATTTCAGTCCATCAATAAAAAAGATTATTAATCCTATTAGCATAAGTATTAAAATTAGAACTTTATTATTATAAGTATTAAAACCACTCAATTCTTGTGGTAATGAAATTATATAAAAAAATTTTATTTCCAATAATAATATTAATAATAGTATATAAGTTACTATTTTTTTCATTTCAGCATATAAAATTGGGGATATATTTTATTATTAAAAATAAAATAATATTGTGTATTTCGCTAAGTGACCATTTTGCGCTTATATCCGCATCATTAATTCTTATCTGATTAAAAATAAAATCCTTCATTTTACCTCCTTCAAATTTAATTGTTTTGTTTTATATTACTTAGTTTGCTTATTATATTTCTTGTTTTACATATATTTATAATTTCTATCTGAATTTCATCTTTAGTTATAAACATAATAGTAATATAAAAAATTATGCCTATGCTAATTTGAATTATACTAGCTAACATATTATTATTAAGAAAAATACCTATAGGAATAATAATAATTGCCATAATAACAGAACATATTAAATATTTGCTTATCTTCTTTAACATTTTTTTAATTGGAAGCTGTTTTCTTACTAATATCATTTGAATTATTACACCAATAAACTCTGTTGCTACTATTGATGTTGCTGCCCCATATGATCCGAATTTTCTTAATAACACCATATTCATAGTAAAATTTGTTGCTGCTGAAACAATTATTGAAAAAGTATACTTATTTTCTTGCTTAGTGCCAATTAAATATTGTACTCCAATAATATTCGCTAAACTTACAGCTATTATTATTACTGCGCTAACAGAAGTTAATTTGCTGATTTCTAAATATTTACTCCCAAGTATCCAAGAAATTAAATTATTAGATACTGCCATTAATCCTATTGATATAGGCATAGCTATATATGAAACAATTTCAAATTCCTTTTCTATTACAAACTTTACATGTTCTTTTCTGCCGTTTCCAATCATATTGGATATTCGTGACATTAAAACTATACCTAAAGATGTTATTAAAGCCAAAACTATACGAATTATTTTTTGTGAATAATCATAAAAAGCAACTTGTTCTATAGTTGAAAATACTCCTATTAGTATTCTATCTAGTAATGCATATACTTGTATAAATATCTGTGGTAAAAAAAGAAACACTAATTGCTTCAGATTGTTTTTTATAATTTCCATATTAATTTCTATTTTTTTAATTTCTTGTGGTACATTAATCCATATTATTATGACTCCTAGAATATTTATTCCAACTGTTAAAGAAATATATAACACTAAATCCTTAGAACTTTTTACCAATGCAAATAAGCTAATCATTCCTATTAATTTAACTATACTATTTCGTACAGAAATTTTTTTTAAATCTTCTAACCCCATAAAAAGCCATGATATATCAAACATAAAAGATATTATATTTAGCCCTTGAACTAAATATATAATTTTATTTTCAGTCACACAAAAAATAATAAACAAATAATATAAAATTAATGAAACAAAGCTACCTATTAATTGAATTAAAAGTAGTGCCCAAAAGGTTTCCGAAAGATTTTTTTTATTATCTCTAATATAAGCTATTTCTCTATTACCATATAACCCCATCCCAAGTGTCCCAAAGATCATAAAATAATTAACTATTGAGAATGTATAGGAGGTTATTCCCAAATCACTTGGTGTAAATATTCTTGTTAAATAAGGCATAGTAATGAGAGGAATTATTAAAATTAAAATTTGATAAAATGTATTGTATATATAATTTTTTACAATTGTCATATTATTGCTCCTTGTTAATTGGTGTTAGCAATAAGACATATTTAAAAATAAGGAATTAGTATGCTAATATCAGACGACGTCAGTACAATTAACTAACAGTCTAATATGAAGCAAACATATCTTTTTATCTAACGCAAAATATACTTCGCATATATAATATTATTTAAAATGTAATATATATTATTTTATGTTGAGTTATTTAGCATTATTCCAAAAACACCCAATTAAAATTTAATTCAATACAGTTCCAATTATCTTAGCTCCAATTTTATCTAAAATCTTTTTTGATTCTACTAAGGCTTCAATTTTTGTTTTTTCTGCTTTTACCACAAAAACATTTCCATCTGCCTTAGTTGATAAAAGATGTGTATCCGTAAAATTTTGAATTGATGCAGTATCTAAAATAATTAAATCATATCTGTTTTTTAAACATTCTAACACTTCACTCATTATATTAGACCCAAGCATTTCTGATGAATTTGATAGCACTTTTCCACATGTTAGTATAGACATATTTTTGCTGTATTCCTTAATTACATTTTCTACTTTTTCTTTTCCTATAAATACATCTGAAAGTCCTTGCATATTCGATATATTAAATATTTTGTGTAATGATGGATTTCTTAAGTTACAGTCAACAATTACAACATTCTTATTAATTTCTGAGAAAGCTAAAGCAATATTACTTGATATAATAGATTTTCCTGTTGCCATTTCTGGACTTATTATTGCTATTATACTAAATCCTTCCTCACTAAAAGAATAACTAATATTATTTCTTAATTGCCTATAAGCTTCTGACTGTATGGAATTGCAATTATTCTCTATAGCAAGCCTTCGTCCTCTATTCCTTCTCTTAATTTTTTCTTGTGGAATACTTCCAATAACAGGTATATCAATTACTTTTTCTAATTTCTCTTTAGTATTTATTCTATTATTAAAATTCTCTAGAAAAATGACTACTAAAACTCCAAACATTAATCCTAATATAAATCCTATAGAGATATTTGTTACTTCATTTGGATTCTTTTTATCTTTAGGTAATTTTACGTTTTCTATAATTATTGAATTATTATATGGTATAAGTTTTTTTGACTCTTTAACGAATTCACTACTTATGCTCTCTGTAATTTTTTCAACTAAATATTTATCTTTACCTATAGCTTTAATTTCTAAGATTTGCGTGTCTATATCAGGGATGACCGTTAATCTTTTTAACACTTCTTCTGATGTTATATTTATATCATATTCTTTAATTGTTTTTTCTATGAAGTCATTCGTTTGTACTAATTCAGCATATGTTTTTATCAAATTTTTATTCATTTGAACATCACTATCATTATAATTACTATTAATCATATCTCCTTTCCCCATAAATATTTTACTTCTCGCTTCATATGTAGGAACAATAATAAAAAAACTTAGAACTATTGCTAGTATTGTAAACGATAACTCTAATCCAACTATAACCTCCCATCTTTTTTTTAATATTATTATTATATCTCTCATGCTTAAATTCTCTTCAATC
The DNA here is from genome assembly GCF_002006345.1 of Clostridium puniceum. GTDB lineage: Bacteria > Bacillota > Clostridia > Clostridiales > Clostridiaceae > Clostridium > Clostridium puniceum. The sequence continues at coordinate 39,789 of NZ_LZZM01000180.1, read as the reverse complement.
ATCTCAGTCTTCCTCACAATCTTTACAAATTGAACTTTATTCTTTGTTTCAACTCTAATTATTTATATAATCTTTAAAATTTGTAATATTTTATTATATATTTATTAAAATATTGTTATATATATGCTAATGAAAAACATATATATTTTTAAGGTGGTGATAATTTTGAAACGAAGAATAACTTATATGTGTTTTATTGTTCTATTAACAATAACTTTGATAATGACTTTAACTTTGGGCATTTTAAGACGTAATAAATTAAAATTAGAAAATAAGAAAGATTATGATATTTGGATGCAGTCAAAAACTTCCCCTGATCCTAACGATAATTTAATCTTTTATAAAAAATTAAAGAATAAACAAAATGTTAACATCTTGGTTTTAGGGGATGATTTAGCTCTTAGTAAGGGCAAATCTGAAACTCATCCTGGATGGTTAAATCTACTTGTTTATTATGTAGAATCGTCTTTTGGAAATAAAACTTATCTCCAGTCCTTAGCCCAAAATGGCGATACTATAGTTGAAGGTAAAAACATAGTTTCATCTAATCCTAATTTAGAAAATTTTGATTTAATAATCACTTGTTTTGGAAAAAATGACTCAATAAATAAACTCCCTTTAGCTTCATTTACTCAAAACTATACTGAACTAATTCAAACATTAAAATATAAAAACCCAAATTGTATAATACTTTTCATGTTACCAAATACTTTGAGTGAAAATAATATTTATAGAGATGAAATTCAAAATATAGCTAATAATAATAATTTAAAATGTATTGATATGTTAACTCAATTTAAAAATTCAAAAGTAGAATTATCCAATTTAGTTAATAATGACATTCCAAATGATAATGGTTATAATCTATATGCTGTAACTTTAAATGATATTATTCAAAATGAAGTTTCTAAGCTAAAATAAAAAGACTCCAGCATAATATGCTGGAGCCTTATAATACTGATTTTACACAAGTTATTCTATATTCTCACATTTAATAAAAATTATTTTTAAGTTTCTAAAGCATCTTTTTCTTCTGTTCCATAATAGTAATAATATTTGTTTTTATTATTACTTACCCTATTTATAACTACTCCCAATATGTTTGCTCCAACTCTATTTAAAATATTTTTTGCTTCTTTTACAGATTCTATTTTACTTTCGCCAGCTTTTAATACAAGAAGAGTACCATCTGCTTTAGTTGATAAAATTTGTCCATCGGTAACAACTTGTAACGGAGGGCTATCTATTATTACAATATCATATTCTTCTTTAAGTTCTTCTAATAAATTGCTCATCATCGTTGAACTAATCATTTCTGCTGGATTAGGAGGTATTTTCCCACTTGGCAGTATATAAAGATTAGGTCTATATTCTTGAATAGCACTGTCTAATGTTTTTTTTCCTATCAGGACTTCTGAAAGACCACATAAATTTGATATGTTAAAATATCTATGAATTGTAGGCTTTCTTAAATCACAATCTATTATTATTACTTTTTTTCCATTTTGCTCAAATGATAATGCTAAATTGCCTGATATTGTTGATTTTCCTTCTTTAGGGCATGCACTTACAACAACAATGCTTTTAATTTCTTTATCAATAGAAGAATATTGAATATTGGTTCTTAATGTTCTGTATGATTCTGCTTCCATTGATCTTGGTTTGTCCTCAACTACTAACATTTTATTTCTCTCCTCTTAATTCTTTTCTACACAAGGTATAATGCCTATTACAGGAAGTTCCATTATTTTTTCAGTTTGTTCTTTTGTCTTAAGTGTATCATCCATGTATTCCATAAAAAGAGCTGTTGCAATTCCGATTATAAATCCTACCAAACAAGCTATTGCTATATTTGTTTTTTTATTAGGGCTCACAGGTTCCTGTGGCAGTTGAGCGCTTTCGATAACTTTTACTGTTCCATTTGGTATAAGCTCTTTAGATTCTTTTATAAACTCATCTGTAACTGCTACTAACACGTTTTTAGCTAGTACCTTATCTTTATTTTGATAACTTATTTCCAATATTTGTGTATCTGTCATAGGATTAATTTTCAAAACGTTCATAATTTCTGAAGATGTTATATTTAAATTGTTTTCGTTTGTTGCATTTTCAATCAGATCTTTAGTTTTTATTAACTCTGAATATGTCTTTAATAATTTTTGATACATCTGAACATCATTATTATTATATTCTACATTTTTATTTTCTTCTTTACCTATAAAAACTTTTGTATTGACCTCATAAACAGGCTTAATGATAAAAAAACTTATTATTGCTACAAATACTGTTATAATAGCTGTAATTCCAGCTATAGTTTTCCAACGATTTTTTAGTATTGTAAACACATTTTGAATTTCCAAGTCCATTTCTTCCATATTTGTATTTCCTTTCTACTTAATATTTTACTATATTTCATAGTTATAATGTTCTAAAAAATACACTCTCATAACAAATACTGCATATCATGTTTCTATAACTGCTAATTTTACATCATTACCATCTTGTACCTTTATATTTTTCATTACGATGAATATATAAATATATTCCCCGCTAAGATTGATATTATATATATACTTATATATTTTATATTTTAGAAGTATATTTGAATATGAAACACTTGATTTAATGCAAAGTTTTTATTGCAACATGACTTTAACTATAAAAAAACAAGCCTTTTGTTTATCAAAAAAGCTTGTTTTTAATTGATATATTTTGTTACATTTAGCTTATATCTATTATTTCAATAATTTTATATTTTCATCCTGTAATTTTTTTCTTTACCTTCTTTATCTTCTATTGCTATAAATACACCAATAGCAGCCACTATTATTCCTAAGAATATTCCACTAAATTGTAGATATTGATATGAATTCGCCTTATTTTTTAATAGACTTAATACTATATTTTTTATAAAATTGATATTTATTGCCAGAATAGGCATAACCAAGATGATAATACAAACTAAAATTAATATAATAAGTTTGATTTTTGAGTTATTTAATTTCATGGTTCTACCTCCTATTTGTTTAATATTATATGAGCCCATCAGAGATTTTGTATAAAATTAATAAGAGGAAGTGGAAGATAGATCTATTATAGATTCATCTTATATTTTTATTGCTTATAAATTTTTTCGTAATACTTTTGGTACTCACCAGAGGTTACATTCTTCATCCATTCTTCATTATCTAAATACCACTTTATAGTTTTCTCAATTCCCACTTCAAAAGTAGTTTCTGGATACCAGCCTAGCTCTTCTTTTATCTTATCTGGTGATATTCCATATCTTCTATCATGCCCTTTTCTATCTTCAACATATTTAATTAAATTTTCAGTTACTTGTTTATCTACATTTTTATTTATATAAGATATTACAGTTTTTACTATTTGTATATTACTTCTTTCATTATGTCCTCCAATATTGTATACTTCTCCAAATTTTCCATCATTTACAACCATATCAATTGCTTTTGCATGATCTTCAACGAACAACCAGTCTCTTATATTCATTCCATCACCATATAGAGGTAAATTCTTATGCTGTAAACAGTTATTAATTAATAATGGTATCAGTTTTTCAGGAAATTGAAATCTCCCATAGTTATTGGAACATCTTGTTATGTTCATTGGCATCTTATAAGTATCATAATAAGCTTTAACCATCAAATCTGATCCAGTCTTACTTGCCGAATATGGACTATGAGGATCAAGTGGTGTCGTTTCTCTAAAGAATCCTTCTGAATCTAAGGACCCATAAACTTCATCTGTAGATACGTGAAGAAATTTAACGCCTTCTTTAAATCCATCTTCTGTTTCCCAGGCATCTTTTGCACAGTTAAGCATATTAACTGTACCAAGCACATTTGTTTTAACAAATATTTCTGGTTCCCTTATGCTTCTATCAACATGTGATTCTGCTGCAAAATGAACAACATAGTTTATATTATACTTTTCAAAAATATTTGAAACTAATTTTTTATCACAAATATCACCTTGAACAAATATATATCTTTCATCATTTTCAATGGATTTAACATTTTCTAAATTTCCTGCATAAGTTAATTTATCTAAATTAATTATCTTAATATCACTATATTTATTTAACATGTATAAAACAAAATTTGATCCTATAAATCCAGCTCCACCGGTCACTAAATATATTCTCATTATTACAACTCCTTTTTCTTACTTGGACACATTCAAAAAGTAATAAGCCATCACACAACTTGTCTATTTTGCCATACTACATGTGCAAGTTCTACTAATAGTTTTTATTCTTGTCCAATACAAAATATACAGCACTTATTTGGTATGTTATTTTACTTCGTTCACCTTGTCTAATCTATATATAAATGCTCTTATTGCATCTTGCCAGTCTCTCATTTCATCACCAACAGTATTTCTAAGCATCATATTATCAAGTGATGAATATTTTGGTCTTTTCGCTAGAGTCTTGTATTCATATGATGCACATGGATTAACTTCACATTTATCTCCTGATAATTCAATTATCATTTTAGCAAAATCATACCAACTGCATTCTCCCTTACCTGTGCAATGGTATACTCCATATTCTTCTGTTTGTATTAGCTTTAATATATGATAAGCTAAGTCATTAGCGTTAGTAGGATTACCCCTTTGATCATTTACAACATTTATAATATCCTTTTCTTTTCTAAGCTTTCTCATTGTATAAACAAAATTATTACCCACATATCCATATAACCAAGCTGTTCTTACTATAAAATGTTTTGAAGAAAATTCTCTTACATAATTTTCTCCCAAAAGCTTAGTTTTTCCATAAACACTATATGGAGTAGTTAAATCATATTCAGTTAAAGGTTTATCAGAATCTCCACTAAATACATAATCAGTTGATACTTGTACTAATTTAGCCGCTACTTCACCACATGCTATAGCTAAATTTCTAGGTCCAATTGAATTAACTTTAAATGCAAAATCTCCGTTACTTTCACATCCATCAACATTTGTTGCTGCTGCACAATTAATTACTACATCTGGATTTAAATTATTTATTTTTCTTTTAACACATATTAAATTTGTTATATCTAATTCATCTACATCTAATGCTATAATCTCAGATTCTTTTATAACATCTGAAACTTCTCCTATTTCAGCTTTTCCATTTTTTATTATCTCCTGAAGCTCATTACCCAATTGACCTTTACATCCTGTTATTAATATTTTCATACCTACTTACTCCTTGAAACTTGATACATGAATAAATTTACCAACCTTTATTTATAATTTTTATACCAAATTACTTGTATATAAAGTCTTCATATTCATTTAAATTCAAGTTCTTTAAATTAGGATGTAACTTGTCCTTTTCAGATAAAATTACATTTTCTAATCTTTCTAAAGGCCATTCTATATTAATATCTGAATCATTCCACATAATTCCACCATCATATTCTGGTGAATAGAAATCTGTGCATTTATAATTAAATACTGCCTCATCTGAAAGTACTAAAAATCCATGTGCAAAGCCTTTGGGAATATAAAATTGTTTTTTATTTTCCTCGCTTAAAATAACACCTTCCCATTGTCCATAGGTTTGAGAACCACTCCTTAAATCAACAGCAACATCAAATACTTCACCTCTAGTTACTCTAACAAGTTTTCCCTGACTATGCTTTCTTTGAAAATGTAATCCTCTTAAAACACCTTTACTTGATTTTGATTCATTATCTTGAACAAAAGTCATTTTAAGTCCAGCTTCTGCAAACTGCTCTTTATTATATACTTCCATGAAATAACCTCTGTTATCTCCAAAAAACTTAGGTTCAATTATATACACTCCATCTATTTTTCTTTTATTAAACTCAAAATTCCCCATTATTGCACCTCTTATTTTTTTATTACTTCAATTTCTGATTTTATTTTATCAATTTGAATTTCCTCTACTACATCCATTAGATATCTTCCATATCCAGTTTTCATTAGTGGTTTAGCGAGTTCAGCAACCATCTTTGCGTTTATCCACCCTTGTCTATAAGCAATTTCTTCAAGACAAGCTATATAAGTACCCTGTGTATTTTCAACTGTTTCAACAAAATTAGATGCTTGAAGCATAGATGCATGAGTTCCCGTGTCAAGCCATGCCATTCCTCTACCTAATAATTGAACCTTTAACGTTCCATCTTCCATATAAGATTTGTTTAAATCTGTGATTTCTAATTCTCCTCTTAATGAAGGTTTTAATTTTTTAACCCTTTTAACTACTGAATTATCATAAAAATAAAGACCTGGAACTGCATATTTAGATTTAGGTTTTTCTGGTTTTTCCTCCAAAGAAATAACTTTACCATTATCATCAAACTCAACTACACCAAATGATTTTGGATTTTGAACATAATAACCAAATATATATGCACCACTTTCTAAGCTAGCAGCCTTTCTTAAATGTTCTGAAAAGCTTTGGCCATAAAAAATGTTATCTCCAAGTACCATTGCTACGTTATCATCACCAATAAATTCGTCTCCAATAATAAATGCATCTGCAAGCCCATTAGGCTTTTCTTGAATTGCATATTCAATATTTAATCCTAATTCTTGTCCATTTTTAAACAACTCTTTAAAATTAACTATGTCTCTTGGAGTAGATATAATTAAAATATTTCTTATTCCCGCAAGCATTAAAACTGACATTGGATAATAAATCATTGGTTTATCATATATGGGAACCATTTGCTTTGACATTGCTTTTGTTACTGGGTATAGGCGTGTTCCTGAACCACCTGCTAAAACAATTCCTTTCACATTCTCACTCCTTTAATTTATGACACAAACTATGTTACATCAATTGAAATATTTTTATTTAAATTAAATTCTTCTAATTTACTGCATTCCTGTGTCTTAGTGATTAACTTATAACTCCTTACTACCTTTTTATATTTTCCTTTGAACTATTCTTTTAATGGTTCCAAAAAATATTTTACATTTTCTTTTCAACGTTGCAAGTTCAGAAAAATTTTTAAGTGTTCTAACATTATAATTGGGATATTTTCTTCCAAGCAATTTCATCGCTAATATCTGACTATAAAGCGTTATAGTTCTATCAAACTGATGTGTTTGAATTAAATAAAAATCCTTCATTTTTTCATCATAATAATCTAATGTCATCCGATTTGAAGACGCAATTTCCTGCAATAGACTATCTCCTTTACTTGTTCTAGTAAAAATAACATTTCTTCCATTATGTTCAGAAAAATCTGGCTTTCCTTCCGAATTTAAATACCATAAATCAGCACAAGTAATATCAGCCACTTTTCCAATTCCGTCCGTACATAATCTGCAAATCGGCATAATATCTCTTCCTAGATATTTTCCCCATGCGATATTGTATTCAGCCTTATATTTGTTCCCTTCCTTATCAACAGCAGTAGCATACCCCGGCCAACCATCTCCCCTGTATTTAAAACTCATACAATTTTGAACAGAGCACCCCATATCTTTAATCAAATTAACATTAGCAGCCCTACTTGGTGTACCAGCACAGAAAAATGATAAAGTGTAGATAATCTCATTTTCAAAAGTTTTAAACTCATGCATATAATTTTTTAGTGCAACAATATCACAAGGTCTTCCAATAAAAGCATACTTTTTTCCCTTTTCAACTTTTGAATATATATCATATAATGGGGATGAGGTAATATATCGTGATCCACAACGTTCAATAATTTCAGACCTAGTAATACTACAAAATGTTTTGGTTGAAATTGGATCTTTATCAGTTACAAAAATATGAATAACACCATCAACTTTTTTTGTTTCTAATAAATAACTTGCAATTTCTGATAAAGCACCACCACTCGAGGATTTATATCTTAATGTTTCATCATTAGAATATCCTGAATACGTATGAACATAGTTTCCCCAAATATTACTCCTTTCCTCATTTGTGCTAATACCGTTTGCCGGGCATACTTTTTGACAAAAATTAGAAATAATGTTTGAATTTAATTTTGGCACAAAAAAACCTTTTTCATTAGCTTTTAGTTTTACCCCATTACTTGAATGACATAGGCCACAACCAGTACAATAATGTTCATACATTTTTACTTGATTTTTAACCATAATGTTTCCTTTCATTATCTATAATTTATATAGTAAGTACCATTATATTTTGTACGTACTGTAATATATTTAAATTTATAACGCAAGTTTAGAAATAAGTTTTTTCAAACCTATTTCATAATTTTCTATTCTTTCTTTTGCTATTTTTAGTGATACAATCACATTAGATTGAATTTTCAAATACTCTTCAACTAATCTTAAAAATTCTAGAATTGCTTCATCTGTATTCATTTTTTTACAATCAATACCTACATTATATCCTAAGCTTCCAAATACTCCTGCAAATTTTCTGCTATAAGCAATTGGTATTGTTGCAACCCCACTTGAAAAAGCACCTATAGTGGAGTGCATTCTGGCACCTGCGAAGACATCCATATGGCAAATATAATTCTTAGCATCAATCGGGTTTGTAAATTTAGGTGCCAAAATAATATCTGTATACTGATTTGCTAAATCTTTGCATACTTTATAATCGTCTTCGTAAGCTCCTTCTTCGATAACATGTGCTATCAAATGAATTTTATACTTATTAGCTTTTAACAATTGTTTTAAAATTGTCTTCATAAACTTTTGATAATCCAATGTTAAATCGAATTGGTTACTCCCTGTATATCCGCCATTCCATAATAATCCTGATACGTTAATCCCTACATTTATGTAACCTTCTACTTTTGCAGTATCATATTTTGATTTATCAAAAGGTAATCCCATAGCAACATCACTTGCCAATTCACATATACATTTTGGAGCAATCTTATGAACATATTCATAAGTTAGTTCATCTCTTACATATATTTTTTTTGCTCTCTTCATAGCATAAGCGGCAAAACGCTCATTAAATTTATAAGTGAACGGTCCTATGGTTTGTGGTGCTAATAACAATTGGCTACGATTAGACGTAATAATCTTGCAAATTGTACCTCTAATAAATCTTGTATTACCGTATATATCTGAGAAACTATCTCCTCCTGTTGCATCTATAACTAAATCGCACTTTTTAACCTCATTGTAAAAATTAAATAATATACCCACATGTCTTATACTTATCGGGTGTACTGTCCTAACATAAAGTTTTTTACTAACTAATGATTCAAACAAGTCTACAACTTTTTGTTCATTTTCAACAGTGAAAATCGTGTACTTAATATTAATATTCATTTGTTGACTTATTTTTTCAAGCATTAAAATATGGCAAATTCCTAATGCATTTACACCCAAGTTCAAATCAAAAAAATCCATATCATATAGCCCTATATTTATAATGTTGCTTTCATTTTTCATGTTTTATCCACCCTTCTCTACATTAATATAAAATTTATCACACTACTTTTCAATTTATTCTTTATATATAAATAGTTACAAAGTTTTTCTAAATTCTGTTCTTTGTATATAATTATATGCAAAAATCAAGCATACAAATATATTATATATTCTGACTGTATCTGATTGTGAAACAGAAAATAATGATACATAATATCCAACCAACACTACAAGCGCAATAAAATTAAAATTTAATTGTTTCTCATCAAATTTTCTTATCTTAGATTTCTTTTGAAAAATATTTCTTTTTAATAAATAATATAAATTTCCCACATATGATAACACTAGTACCGCTAATCCAAAGATACCATGTATAAAATAATTATAGAGATACTCATTCTCTATGGATGTTTTAATCCATGTATAGCTATAATTCAAAGTTGATTCAAATCCATATACTAAATAGGAAAATTTAGCAGAAGTTCCCATACCAAATAATTCATGGCCTTTAAGAGTTGATATTACCCAATTGTATAAATCCAAACGATTTCCTACCGCATTTGTATTCATACCAAAATCCACACTATATAACGATGAATACTTTTCATTTAAAATTGATAAAAACATATAAAGTATATTTTGCAGCTTATTCAAAATTGAGCTTTCACACAAGTTAAGTACAAATACAATTAGTAACAATGTTATTCCAATACTAAAAACCTTTTTCCATAGTTTAACAATTCCCAATTTGTATGCAATAATAATCTGTTCAATAGCTAAAATAAGCAATGTTGATCTTGATAAAGTTAATATTGCATTAATAATTACGGCCACATAAATTAATCGTAATATTTTTCTTCTTTTATCTGAAATCACATTATTAAGTCTATATGCGATTATAGCGGATAAAAAACATAAATAATTGCAATAAACAATTGGATGCGAAAATGAAGTGGCAATTCTCAAAATTCCTAGCCTTATTTCATTATAAAATTCTGCATTACCATTAGAAATCATTTGAAAAATATTAACTTTTGTAATGCCTTCGATGATACCTAAAATAGAAAGTATTCCTCCCGCAGCAATAAGAGTATCTAAGGTATATTGAAATAATTTTTTAGTCTTTATCTCAGAGGCTACAATTATACATACTACTAATTGAGCACTTATATATGCAAAAGCTTTCACAAGAGTAGTATCAAATAATGCTTGTAAAGAATATACTAACAAATAAATCCAAAAGAAGACATTGGTATGCATAAGTGGACTAAAATTTTTATTATAACAACTTATCCACATTATGATAAAACATATTGAAACTATATTTACATAATTTAAAGGACCTATATTTAAATACCAAGGAGTTAGTGGATACAGAAAAATGAAACTTCCAAAAACACTTTTTAAATTAATTTTAAATTTCATACTCAATCATCCTCATATTTGTTCTATAGATTACCAAGGAAATTCATTATTTTCTTTCAATGCATCTCTAATAGCTTCTAAATATCCAAAGCCATAACGTTCATCTGGCTCTATATATCCACCTTCTGCCCATTCATTCCATGCATAAATAAATATATAATCTTTTTTATACACTTCCCTCGCTCTTTTTATTTGCTTTGAGAAATATTTATGGAATTTTTCTGGAGTATCTCCTACATAGATTTTTCCTTCACTTCCACGTCGAGGCGAATTATCAAAACCAACAAATGCTCCCGGCATACTTTTGTTACTTAATGGTTTACGTTTTAAAATTGCATCCCATGCTTTATCAAAACTTACCTGATTAGATTTTAAAAAGAAATTTTCACCATAAGCAAGTAAATCAATTCCAAAATGCTTACCCATCCAATTTGAAAGACTTCTTCTTATAGCTTTCAAATATTTATGCTGATCCTTGAACATATCATAATATGCATATAATGGCTCAAACTCAATATCAAATTCAAAACGACTATCATCTTTGCCTTTTACTAAATCAAAATCAATATTTTGATAAGCAAAACTTACTCCATCGTCAAATCCATTTTCTTTAGCTAATTCATTCCAATAATCTAGCATTGGGTTTAAACATCCCACAATCTCAGCCCTATATATTACAATGAGAGGTTTTTTCCCGATTTTTATATATCTATCATCTTTTAAAAATGGGATTAAATAATTAAAGTGTTCTTTCCATTCCTTTTCTTCCCCGTAAGATTGAGCAATTAATACTTTTTTTGCATCTCCAACCCATGCCTTTGTCCAAGGTTCATTTGCCCAACAAATGCAAAATGGCATGTCTAACTCTTTATTAATTAACATTTGTTCCATTGGCTTTTCAAGAAGCATTTTTCCATTAAACCAATAATGATAATAACAAAATCCATAAATACCATATTTTTTTGCTAATTCAATTTGCCACTTTTTTACACTATCATCAAGCAAATTATAATAATTATCCTTTAACGGTACTCTGGGTTGACTATGCCCTTCAAATAAAGATTTGGCATTCTTTACGTTAGTCCATTCAGTAAATCCTTCACTCCACCATTCATTATTTTCTGGTATATTGTGAAATTGAGGTAAATAAAAAGCTATTGTTTTCATTTCTATCTCCCTTCTTACCCAATTAAATTATTTAAAATTATATTTTTTTGATTATACTTTTTTAAAATGTTTTTTAAAATAGTTGTATGCCAAATTTAAACTTCGTCTTCCTGTCAAAGAGCAAATAGTTGCAACTTTGTTAAACACAGGAGCTTTTTTATCAAATAGAACTTCTTTTCGATATTTTAAGATATTATGCCACAAAACTGACTCCTCTTTTTTGTACTCTATGGCGTCACCACTTTTTTGAAGCATAAAATACAATTCAACACTTCTTCTAAACAACATATTTATTGCAGCATTTTCAATTAATGAAAAATATTTTTTCACAAAAATAATATTATTTTCACAGAAAGTAATTATATCCATTCTACGATGATTAAATCCCTGCTGTGTAATACTATTATCTGTAATTCGATAAAAGTATTTAACTTCAGATGTATATGCAATTTCATGACATGCATGCATAAGTCTACATATAATTGCTACATCTTCATTTAGTTTGCCTTCTGGATACCTAATTTTTTCAAATAAACTTGATTTATAAATTTTATTCCATGCAGCAACTGAAAATATGTTTTGAGATTTCTGATACAAAATATTTTCTAGGGCTACAGAATTATTTATAACAAATTCTTCCGAATCCGTACAATTCGAGTCAAATTTTAAATCATTTTCATTTCGGAATCTTTTATAACCACAAAAAGCGCACTCGCATCCATATTTATTAACTAAATTAAACAATGTTTCAATATAACCAGATGCTACTAAATCATCGCTATCTACGAATACCAAATATTCTCCTTTAGCAACATCAATTCCCGCATTTCTAGCTGATGACAAACCACCATTAGTTTTATGAATCACTTTAATCCTAGGATCTTCTTTAGAATATTCATCACAAAGTTTCCCACCTTCATCTAGCGAACCATCATCTATTAAAATTATCTCAATATTTTTATAGGTTTGGTTAGTAACACTCTCTATACATACTGATAAATATTGTTCTACATTATAAACTGGTATTATAATTGAAATCAAACTTCCATTCATTACAGACCAACCTTTCTACCACATTTCACTTATAGAATAATTATTTTATAATAGGCATTCTTTTTATCATTATTACAACTAAAAACGATAAATTTAACATAACTATGACTTCAAGCACACATGAAATAATGAATCTTTCGTTAAACAAATTTAACAATCTCACTATCAATTTACTAATTATCTCTTCCCGTTTCAGCTTCACAATTTTTTATAAATACAACTGCTTATATACAGCACTTCTATATGACATATAATTTATGCAATACATACTTAACCATTCATTTTTTTAAATACCTCTTCATATCTGCTAACAATATAATCCCAGCTATAGTAATCATTAATTCGCTTCTTTGCTCTATTACTCAAATCTGCAATTTTTTCCTCCATCATCTTATCTCCCTCATAAATCAAATTTGCTAGACTTCCATCCTCTTTCGTCCAATAAAGGGCTCCATCTTCACCAACCTCACGATTAAAACCAACATCCAATAAAAGATTAAAATCAGTGCTTCCAAGAGCTTCTAAAAGACTCGGATTAGTCCCCCCAACTTCATGTCCATGAAAATATCCATAAGCATTTTCTCGAATCTTCTTAAGCAACTCTTGATCATAAACTGTACCAACAAATTTTATTCTCGAATCCTTATCAAAACCCGTTTTGACTTTCAGTTTATCATAAAAAGAAATCCCTTCATAATCAGTGACAAGCACAAAATCTTTCTTTGTCTTTGACTTCATAAATTCTCTGATCATGATTTCAAAGTTGTTTTCAGGTACAAAGCGACCCACCACTAAATAGTACTCTTTTGGGCGGACACCTTTTTTATCATACCAACCAATCACTTGCGGATCATCATCGGTCAAATTTGACTTACTTGTTTCAGCGCCATAGGCAATGAATGTGGTGTTGGGTTTGTATTTTTTATAATCTTCTTGGACGTATTTCTCAATATTTTTACTATCACAAATGAGAAGATCCGCATGTTTCACCATCAATTTTTCTGAAAGCTTCCAGTATTTACGTACAATAGCGCTCCACTTAGCACGCTTCCATTCATGCCCATCAGGATTTACATAGAGATATCCTCCTAATTTTTTAATTACATTTTTATAATGACCAATAAAAGGACCAATACGACAAGCTAGAATATAAATAATAGGATTTTGTATATTATTTTCCTTTATATAACTAATACAACCTTTTAATGCGTCCAAATCATAAAATACAGCTTTAGCTGGACCTATATTTAAAGCTTTTATATTGAAACACTTAGCCCCATTATGAGTATAAGTTTTTTCAATTTCCTTAAATTCCTTCTTACCATAGATAACACAATATACATAGTACTGTATATCTTGTGATTTTTTATAAAAAGTTAATTTCTCAACAAATGATTCAAAACCACCATATTTAGCCGGAATACCCTTAGAACCAATAATAAAAACATTCTGTTTATCTTTTTTCTTTACTTCACTATCCATTTCATGAATCCTCCAATTACTTGAACTTAAGAACTTATGTTTTATATGCAACTTATTTCCTAATTCAGGAAACAGCTCTAATATTCTAGTATGTTCTCTAATTAGCATAGCTATCAAATAAATGATCATTAGAATCCATCTGATAACTGGCATATTAATTAATGCATAGAACAATATGGTAACTACTAAAATATGAGCTACTGGTCGAATAAAAGTTTTCAAAGGATATAAATCTGCTTCAAGTTTTTTAGCATATTTTGCATGCAGTATAAAAGAAAGCAAGTAAGAAGCTAACGTTGTATATGCTGCTGCTACATATCCATATTGGGGTATAAAAATGTAATTGAACATTAAATTTGTAGCAGCTGATATTAACGTATTGACTGTTATATAAATCGTCCTTTTATAAAAATGTTCAACATTAACATACAGCGTATACATAAAAATTAAATAGTTTGCTAAAATTACAGGAGGTATAATACTAATACCCTCCCAATATGTTTTTGAAGCAAGTATTTTCAAAATTTCAGGTCCAACTAGGAGCAGAAAAACCATTGCATATGTCATTAAATTTACATAGTCTATAACCAAATTATTTATTGATTTTATATCCCTAACTTTTAATTTTTCCGTAAACCAAGGTATCCATCCTCCTTCCAATGATGTAGTGATAACTGTTGCTATCATTCCAAAATTGTACACAATACTATAAATACCTGTTTGAGAAGCATCTGCAAGCCAAGTAATCATTATTCTATCTGATTGGGATAAAATGTTAAGTGAGATTCCATGAATAATTAATGGTACCGAAATAGTCAAGCCATATTTAAGATAATTCCAATTAGTCAACATGTGACTTTTCCTAAAAATAAGGATTAAAAGTGAAATACAAAAAATAATGTTAATAATAGAATTAGGTATAATTTTACCCATGTATAGATTTGTTTTTACAACAAATAAAATTGCTAAAATCGAAGCAATAGTACCAATTAAATTAGGTAAAATCATTAAAAAAGTTCTAAATTTATAGCAGTATTTCATCATCAAATAATAGGAGTAATCCTGAATAATAGCAGACGAAAAGCTTTCAAATAAGCACAAAATAATTAGTGTCAAACTTATATTAACTCTAAGTAAAATTATTCCAAGAACAACAATAAGACCTATACTTGCAGAACTAACAATTGTGAAAAAGCTAGTCACGGAAATAAAATCATCAACTTTTTCTTTGTTATCTATGAACGATGCTCTAATTCCCATATGTAATGCAAAGCCTAATATCATTGATAAAATGCCTATCCAAGATGTATACGTCGTTACTATACCATAATCATAAGTTGATAGAATTCTTGTAAAAATCGGTACTGTCAGAAAAGATATGCCTTTATTAAATAAATTCCCAACTAGATAATAGGTACTCGCCTTTTTGTAATTAATAACTTCCATCAAAACCCCCTTCTTCTTTTAGTAAAATCGAATTTGACACTATCACCATATTTCTTTTTATTTCAGAGAACTCTCTTGAATTAATCAGTGATATTGCTTCTTATGTTCATCCTTACATATTGATATCCTTTCGCCAATCAATAATTCAAATCTTCAAACGACATAGCTTCGCCCATTCACATAATACAATTATGCTACCAAGCAGCTCACTATGACCTCTTAATCTTTCTATGGGGCCGAAACACCCAAAGTCAACTTCAGATTTTGTCCACTAATTCAATACCTAGTTCTACTATTATTTCTTCATTCATAAAGCTAAGATTTACCTTTGCTCTACCCTTTCTAGTATCTATCTTTATTATTTGACCCTCTAATCCTAATAAGGGTCCTGAAATTATTCTTATATTATCATTTTTTTTATATAATGTAGAAATTCCTATATTATTATCATTATTATCCAAAAGTATTTTTAACACTTTCACTTCTTTTTCTGCTACCACTAAAACTTCATCTTCATTTCTAAGTAATTTTATTATTCTAGGAACTCTTTTTAATTTGTAATAAACTTCTATATTCATAATAGCCTTTATAAAAACATATCCTGGAAATAATGTTCTTTTTATCTTACTCCATTTCCCATTTTTTCTTTCTATAAGCTCTCTTGTTGGAACAATAAATTGATATTTATCTCCCATTTCTTTTTCAAGTATCTTTTTTACTTTTCCTTCTTGATTTGTATTTACAAATAATACATACCAAGCTTCATCTTGTTGCAAATACAAATACATTCCCCCTTGCTTATTTAGTTTAAATGTATCTTAATATTCATGCTTGTTTTCTTAATTTTCCAATCCTAATTTTACTTAAATATTCCTTATTTTGAACATTAACCACCCATTTCATTTTTATCGCATAACTTGTTCTTTAATTCTTCTGAATTAAACACTATAAATCCAAATTAGTACATTTTTAATATGGTAGCTTTCTATTTTTTATACTTTTAATAGAACTTCTTCATTATTAAAGTCTAAGTGCTCAACTAAATCCTAATTATGAAATTTCTTTAATGAGATTATTCTCTACCATAATTATATAGACTTTAATTAAGTGCTTATAATATAGACTATGCATTTATAAAACACATTATTCCATTAACCATGTTTCACAATTAATTGATCTTTCTAACTTAATCCTGTTGAAGGCATTAATCTTTAACCAAATCTAAATTCGTTTTTTGAATACAACAAATATTTATACAAAAAAACTTAACCGCTCATAATCAATTTACAAGCTAGTTAAGTTTCTAATATTAATTTATCACTTTAATTTAGCTTGCATGCTTGTCTCCAAATAATACAAAGAAAGTTTTTAATATTAATATAGAATCAATTAAAATGTTTCTCTCATTTACGTATTTGACATCTAATTTCATCCATTCTTCAAATTCAATATCGTTTCTTCCTGCTACTTGCCAATAACATGTTAGCCCTGGCTTAACATTTAATCTTTTCAGCATCCAATCTTCAAATTGTTTAACTTCTTTTAAAAGAGATGGTCTTGGTCCAACTATACTCATTTCACCTTTTAAAATATTAACTAACTGTGGCAGCTCATCTATGCTTGTTTTTCTAATAAATTTTCCTATATGTGTTACCCTAGGGTCATTTTTCATTTTAAACATGGGACCAGTTCTCTCATTTTCATCAGCTAATTTTTCTTTAAGCTCTTCTGCGTTACTTACCATTGATCTGAATTTGTACATCTTAAATACTTTACCGTATTTACCTACTCTATCTTGTTCAAAAATTATAGGACCTTTGGATTCAATTTTTATAATAATTGCTACGACTAATAGTATAGGCATCAAAACTATTAATCCTATTGAAGAACAAATTATATCTATAATTCTTTTTAGAAATTCATATAATTTTTTATATTTTATTTGTCCTTTTAAGATTGAGTTTTGCACACTAATCCCCCTTATTAACATTACTCAAAATTTACTTGATATTTCGAATTCAACATCCATCTTAATTATAATATGCTTTTTTTTTAGTTTTATTCAAAAAATGAAATATAGATTTCTTTTCTTTAATTTTTTGTCCACTAAATTTTATATCTTTATTTTCAATTAATTTACTTGCATTATTCATAAAATTTTTTTCACTTTCAGCATTTATGTTATTTGATAAATTAATTGCTTTTGCTAATCCTGTAGTTCTATTTATATTATTATGCGCATCTGAACCGATAAAATTATATATTCCATTCTTTAAGAATATTTCCGCTACTAATTTTACTCTTTGCCCAAATAAACCTAGCACACTTCCACTATTCATTTGAAATAAACATCCATTTTCAATAAATTTATTAATATACAAAATATTTTCTATAACAGGATTGTATCTTTCTGGATGTGCAATTATAGGTATAACTCCTCTAATTTTTAGTTCATATATTACATCAAATATATGCTCATTAAATTTATTTATAGAACATTCAGTGAGCATATACTTTGAATCGTTTATAGTACCAATATTACCTTCTAAATAATATTCTAGTGTAGATTCACTTAAATATACTTCTTGGCCACTATAAATTTCTATCCTTATATTCTTTTCTTTCATAAGACAATTTAATTTGTTAACATAATCTTTTACTTCTATAATAGGAGTAGATCCATATCTGAAACTATAATGGGGCGTCGCCACTATCTTTTCGGTTCCATTTTTAACTGCATTTCTTAACATTTCCAATGTCATATCTGTATTTTCTGCCCCATCATCTATTTGGGGCAATATATGAGAGTGAATATCTATCATATATTTAATCATTCTCCTTATTCTATTTTTAATATTTCTATTAAATTTTTAATAATCTTATGATAAATATCATGGAATAAATAAAAATAAGGTAATCCTTACTAAAATTTTTCAATAATGATTACCTTATTTTTATTACTTATTTAAATAGTCCCTAGCTATATTGAACTAAATTTACTTTAACAAAAAGTCTAGAATCCATGGAGATACTATCTCTGATTTGATAACTAATTCACCATGATTTAACTTTTCAAATACTTTTGATGACATTTTATTTTTAATTAATTGTTCTTGATTATTTATTATGTCTTCTTTTACTAAAGAAATATCTTTCTCACCTGAATAAATGGCTAATTTTGATTTAATTTCACTTATTTCAATTTCTGTCCATTTTTCATTGCTTTTAGTTTTGCTATTCTGGCATTTAAGTTAGTATTTTTAAGCCAATTAATATTTTCGTCTGTTAATCCATCTTCATCAAATATATTTCGTTCTTTTATACGTTTAAATTTTTCAAATTCTGCAATTATATCTGGAACTATTATTTTAAAAAATTTATCTCCCAAATTAGTTCCTGCACAGACAATTTTTTTAACATTTTTATTATCTTTAGAAAGTTTCAATCCTATAGTTGCTCCATATGAATGACCAAAATAGCCATATGTATTAAATCCACATTTTTTAACAATTGTTTCTATATCTAAAATCACTTTATCTTATGAATAAAAGTCTGCATCATTGATACATCACTTTCTCCATTTCCTCTTAAATCTATTGCAATAACAGTAAAATGTTCTTTTAAAATTTCTATCCATCCATTTTGTATCCATATTTCCTTTGTTTCACTTAATGAATGAGCTAATATAATTGCTGATCCTGTACCAACCACATTATATACAATTTTAGCTTTATCCTCTGAAATTATGTAATCTTTTTTCCTAACATCATATACCCCAATCTTTTAATATTTATCCTAGAAATCATTTACTTAATCAATTTGCCTTCTAATAATCTCTGCTTCTTAGCTAAAATAATCCAAATATAATAGGGATAAATATAGCTGGCAATAAATTAGCCACCTTAATTTTGCTTACTCCAAGCATATTAAATCCAAGTCCTACAATTAAAAGGCTTCCAACAGCAGACATATTACCAATAATTGTTTCTGTAAGTATTGTTGATAGCCCACCTGCAAGAAGTGTTATAAATCCTTGATAAAGTAATACAGCAATTGAAGATAACATTACACCTATTCCAAGAGAAGATGTAAATATTATTGATGACACCCCATCTAATATTGACTTGGCAAAAAGAGTTGAATGGTTTCCTTTAAGCCCGCTTTCAAGAGATCCAACTACTGCCATTGCCCCAACACAAAATAATAAACTTGCTGTTACAAAACCTTCTGCTATAGAAATTTTTTCATGTGCACAGCTATTTCTTTTGCTATTAATTTTTTTCTCTATCATATGTCCTAAATCATTTAATTTTTTATCAATATTAATTATCTCACCAATTAATGCTCCTACTGCTATGCAAATTATTATTTGTAGCGTATATTGACCTTTAAGAGCTCCTGATATTCCTATGTATAGTACGCATAGAGCCAAGCCATTCATTATAGTTGAACTAATTTTTTCAGTTAATCTGCCTTTTACTATTAATCCTATTAAACATCCGCCTATTATTGCTAATGCATTAACTATTGTTCCTAACATTATTCATTTCCCCCATCTGTTATAAATCTTGTTAATTATATCATATAGAAAAAAGCGTTAAAAGCTGATACGCAATAATTTCTTCAACTCGAGTTTAAGTTTAATTCTGAATTTGCATTTATTGGGATTCATTCCCATTCTAAAGCCTGTATTTAATTCATATATATTTTTTTGAAATTAGAAATCTAGATAAATCCAAAATACGTTCACATTTTTTTATAATTTAATCATATAAAAAAGACTTGCTCATAATTATTAATTATTTGTAAGCAAGTCTTTTTCAATCTCAATCTATATTATTCTTCGTCTTTTTTCTCTGCTTTTGGAAGTATTTCAATTCCAAGCTCAGTTAATTGTTTTTCATCAACTATATTTGGAGCTTCACTTAAATAGCAATATGCATTTTGATTTTTAGGGAATGCAATAACATCTTTTATATTATCTGTTCTAGCTAAGAACATTATCATTCTATCTAATCCAAATGCTAAACCGCCATGTGGTGGTGGTCCAAATTTAAATGCTTGTAATAAGTATCCAAATTTCTCCAAAGCCACTTCTTCTGTAAGACCTAAAGCCTTAAACATTCTTTCTTGAAGTTCTCTATCATGGATTCTTATAGAACCTCCGCCTAATTCTTCACCATTTAATACTAAATCATATGCCTTAGATCTAACTGCTCCTGGGTTAGATTCAATAAAGTCTAAATCTTCATCCATTGGTGCTGTAAATGGGTGATGGCAAGCTGTATATCTATCTTCTTCTTCACTGTATTCGAATAATGGAAATTCAGTAATCCATGTGAAATTAAATTCATTTTTATCTTTTATTAATTCAAATTGTTTAGCTAATTCTAATCTTAGAGCACCTAAACTTTGAAATACTACTGAATTTTTATCTGCTACTATAAGTATTGCATCGCCATTTTCCGCATTCATAGTTTTTACAATAGAATCTGTAACATCATCTGTTAAGAATTTAGCTATTGATGATTTAACTCCATCTTCTTTCAATTGCATCCAAGCAAGACCTTTTGCCTTATAAGTCTTAATAAATTCGCCTAATTTATCTAAAGGCTTTCTTCCTAGTTCTGCTCCACCTTTTAAACATAAAGCTCTAACTGACCCACCAGCTTCTATTGCAGACTTAAATACAATAAAATCTAAATCCTTTACGTTTTCTGTTATATCAGTTATTTCCATTCCAAATCTTAAATCTGGTTTATCTGAACCGTATTTTTCCATAGCATCTTTAAATGTCATTCTCTTAATTGGAAGCTTAACATCTACTCCTGCTACTTCTTTAAATACATGAGCAATTAATCCTTCATTTATTGCCATTATGTCATCTTGTTCTACAAAGCTTAATTCCATATCAACTTGAGTAAATTCTGGTTGTCTGTTTGCTCTTAAATCTTCATCTCTAAAACATTTAGCTATTTGATAGTATTTATCAAATCCAGACACCATTAATAATTGCTTAAATATTTGTGGTGATTGTGGAAGAGCATAAAACATTCCTGGATAATTTCTTGAAGGTACTAAATAATCTCTAGCTCCTTCTGGTGTACTCTTATTTAATATTGGAGTTTCTACATCTAAGAAATCATTAGCTTCTAAATAATCACGAATAGCTTTTGTTGTCTTGCTTCTAGTTATAAATATTTTTTGCATATCAGGTCTTCTTAAGTCTAAATATCTATATTTTAATCTAATATTTTCTGCTGCATCTAAATCTTCTTTAATATAGATTGGTGGAGTTTCTGATTCTGAAAAAATATTTATATTTTCACATTTTAATTCAACGAAACCAGTTGGCATGTTTTCATTTATACTTTCTCTTTTTACAACTTCTCCTGTTACTGCTATACAATATTCAGGTCTAACTGCTTTTGCTTTTTCAAAAGCTTCTGCATTTATTTCTTCACCAAAAACTACCTGCATTATTCCTGTTTTATCTCTTAAATCAATAAAATCAAGACCTCCAAGCTTTCTATTTCTTTGAACCCATCCCATTAAAGTAATCTTTTTACCTACATGTTCTTCTCTAGGTTCTCCACACATCATTGTACGCTTTAATCCATTTAAAGACTCACCCATTACTAAACCCTCCGTTAATTCAGTTAACAGTTAATAGTTAATAGTTAAGGATGAAATGCCTACGGCCTTTCTGAAAATAAAAACTTTGTCTATAAGTTTTCTTTATAACTATCAATTATTAATTGTTACTTACATATAAATATTATAAATAAATTTATCTTAAATAAATATTGTTATTTAAGTACTTTTGCAATTCCTTCTAAGTCTTCTAATGAAACTTCGAAGATTTCTCCATCACTCATTCTTTTTAAATTAATCTTCCTATTTGCTAATTCATCTTCACCTAATATTGTAGTAAAGGCTACACCTATTTTATTTGCATATTTCATTTCTGCTTTTACGCTTCTTCCCATATGATTTATTTCACATTTAGTGCCTAAAGATCTTAAATTATTAGCTAACTTAAATGCATATTTACTTTCTGCTTCGCCTCTAGCTCCTATATATAAATCAAATAAGTTTTCTTTAGGAATTTCTATATTTTCTTTTTCTAAAGTCATGATTAATCTTTCAATTCCCATACCAAAACCTACCGCTGGCATATCTGGACCACCAAGTTCTTCAATAAGCTTATCATATCTTCCTCCCCCACATACTGTAAAGTCTGAAGTTAAGATTTCAAATATAGTTTTTGTATAATAATCTAATCCTCTTACTATACCTGGATCTATCGTATATGGAAGTCCTAAAATATCTAAATATTCCTTAACCTTATTAAAATGTGTTTCACATTCTTCACATACATACTCTAAAATTGTTGGTGCATTTTTTGTGATTTCATGACATTTCTTTTCTTTACAATCTAAGATTCTCATAGGATTTTTTTCAAATCTGGTTTTACAGGTATCACAAAGCCCATCATAATTTTCAGCTAAAAACTTCTTTAATGCTTCATTATATTTAGGTCTGCAGCTTGGGCATCCTAAATTATTTATATTTAAACTTAAACTCTTTAAACCAAGTTCCCTTAAAGTATCCATAGCCACAGCTATAACTTCTGCATCCATTGAAGCTGCATTTGAACCAAATACTTCTAATCCACATTGATGGAATTGTCTAAGTCTTCCTTTTTGAACATTTTCATATCTGAAAGCTGGTGTTATGTAATATAATTTTGTAGGTTGAGCTTCATTAAATAATCTATTTTCTACAAAAGCTCTTACTGTTGATGCAGTTCCTTCTGGTTTTAATGTTATACTTCTACCACCTTTGTCATTAAAAGTATACATTTCCTTTTGAACTATATCTGTTGTATCTCCAACACTTCTTAAAAATAATTCTGTATGTTCAAACATTGGAGTTCTAATTTCTCTAATTCCATATGTTTTAGCAATCTTCCTAAATATACTTTCTATATATTGCCACTTATAAGCATCTTCTGGTAACATATCCTTTGTTCCTTTTGGTGCTTGCATTTCCATTTTAATTCCTCCTTTTTATATGTAAAGTCATATTTAAAACAATTTACAATTAACAATGCACAATTAATAATGAAGCTCAAAGAGAAATTTCTCATAACCGAATACAAGATTTAAAGCATCACTTTTTAATAAATTTCTTCAAGTATAATTTTGTAACTTCAAAAAAATTCGCTCATTGCTTTTCCATAAGTATCACAAAAATTATTAAATGTACATTTTCAATTGTTTATTAATAACAACTAAACATATAAAGTCACTATTTACTAATATAAAGTATCTAGCAGCTTTTTCTTTTTCTCAATCATTTCATCAATTCTTGTTATATACTCATGAAGATCCTTTAAATTAGGAAATCTCTCAAGTCTATCTTCTTCTAAAAATATTACTTTACTCACAGCAGCTGCACCTAGTGCAATTGTTGTTTGTCTTTCTTCAATCATTTGAATGTTATAAATACATTCTTTACCTTCTTTAGCATAACCTAAATTCTCTAAATTTCCAACCATATTTTTTTGTCTATACATATAATATGGAGAAAGTCCTAAATTTTCTGCTAATTTTCTACTTTCATCATACATCTTTATAATTTCATCTTGAGATGTAATTTGAATTCCTTTTTTAAGAATAAATTCTTCATACATCCTAGATCCTCTTTTTAGTGCTAAACCATGAACTGTTATACTATCTGGTTTTAATTTTATTAATTCATTTTTTGTATTCATCATATCTTCATGACCTTCCCCTGGAAGTCCTATTATTATATCCATATTAATATCATCAAAGCCAAACTCTCTTGCCATATAAAACTTTTCTTTTATATCCTGTGAAGAATGAGTTCTACCTATGAGCTTTAAAGTCTTATCATTCATTGTTTGAGGATTAATACTTATTCTATCTACCTTACAATCTTTCATAGCTTTTAATTTATTATAGCTTAAGGTATCTGGTCTTCCACACTCCACAGTAAATTCTTTAATACTATTATTCATAATAAAATTATTGTAAATTTCATTCATCACCATCATAAATTCTTTATCACTAACTGAAGTTGGAGTACCTCCTCCAAAATATACAGATTCAATATTAAGATTTTTTTCTTTAATATATTCATTCATTCCACGTATTTCTTTTACTAAGGCTTCTAAATATGGCATTACCATTTTTTTATGAACACTTATAGGATTAGATGTAAATGAACAATAAAGACATTTAGTTGGACAAAATGCCATTCCAATATAAATAGCAATATTATTTTTATCTTTATTAACTATTCTTTCTTCAGCTTTTGCTACGTCTATGCATAGCCTTGCTTTATCTTCGTGTGCTAAATATTTTTCTTTAAATATTTCTATAACTTCTTCTTCAGTATTCCCATCTTTAATCAATTTCAATGCTATTTTAGAAGGCCTAATTCCAATTAGAATTCCCCAAGGATATATATCATTAGTTATATCCTTTAAACACAGAAAAAGAAATCTTCTAAGAGAGTTTTTAATATCTTCTCCTAAAGATTCTTCTTTGTAATAATTTTTATATTCAAATCTTAAAATTTTCTCATCAATATAAAAAATATACTCCGCTTCTTCTGTTCCTATAAATTTGATTTCTTTCATTGGAAAATACACATTAAATAATTGATATACTTCGTATCTAAATTTTAAATTATTTAAATTAATCTTAATTTCCATTGTTTCTCCTTAATTTCAATGGACAATTGACAATGTACAATTTTTTTAATTAATGATGAAACCCTCTAAAAAGATTTCCTAAAAATACAATTAAAACAAATATCACAGACATTGCAATATAACTGTCAATTGTCAATCTTAAATTGTCAATTATAAGTATGGATTCATCCTTTTCTCATAACCTATAGTAGATGGATTCCCATGACCTGGATAAACTTCTATATCATCGCCGAGTGGAAGTAATTTATCCTTTATATTTTGAATAAGCTGTCTTCCATTTCCACCCGGGAAGTCGCTTCTTCCAATTGATCCTTGGAAAAGTGTATCTCCTGTAAATAATTTATCTGAAATTAAGAAACAAATTCCACCTGCAGTATGGCCTGGTGTTTCTATAACCTTAATTATATCTTCACCTAAAGTTAAAGTATCACCTTCTTTTAAATATCCAGATGATTTAGGTAATGTTCCAAATACATACTCGTCATTTTCCATATATTTTTCTTCTATTTCATTTATATAAAATGGAATATTTAATTTATTAACTAATTCAACTACTCCATCAACATGATCCATATGCCCATGCGTTAGAAGAATAAACTTAGGTTCTCCATTTAATTTTTTAATTTCTTCTTCAATCAAGGCTGATTTTCCGCCTGGATCTACAATTGCAAGTTCTCTAGTATCCTCATTCATCACTAAATAACAATTTTCTTCATACGTTCCCGCCATAATAGTTTTTATAATCAAATTTATTTCCTCCTTAAAGATATATCTCAAAATATTATCTTTCATATATATGTATAATTACCAAAATAATTCATTAAAATTATTTACTATATCTCAATTTTGCTAAAAAATTAGATGATTAAAATTACAACTTATATATCTAAAAGTTTCTTTTACTATCTAATAGTATTGTAACAGGACCATCATTATTAATTTCAACCTTCATATCAGCACCAAATTCTCCACTTTCAACTTTTAAATCAGATGTTTTAAGAAGTTCTAAAAATTCTTCATAAAGCTTTACTGCCTCAATTCCACCTTGTGCTTCCATAAAGTTTGGTCGTCTTCCTTTTCTACAATCTCCATATAAAGTAAATTGCGATATAACCAATATTTCACCTTGAATATCCAGTAGTGATAGGTTCATCTTATCATTTTCATCATGAAATACTCTTAAATTAATAATCTTATCTTTTATATATTTTAAATCCTCTAAAGTGTCTTCTTTAGATATTCCTATTAATACATTAAATCCTATTCCAATTTCCCCAATTATCTTTTCATTAACTAAAACACTAGATGAAGTCACTCTTTGTACCACTGCTCTCATGTTGCTTCGCCTCTCCTATTTAACTATTAACTCTATATACATCTACTACACCTTTTAATCTCTTAAGTCTTTTCATTAAATCTTTTAAACTTTCTATAGATGTAATCTTAAGTTTTACAGTAATTAATGCAGATTCTTGTTTTGATAAATTTGCATTTACTGCACTTAATTGCAATTTAAGCTCTGTTATAACACTCATTATATCAGCAAGCAATCCCTCTCTATCGTCTGCTTGAACTTGAATTTCAGCAAAATATGCAGTACCTTTTGCTAAACCCCAATTAACTTCAACAACTCTTTCTGCATCCGTATCTATAAGATTCTGCAAATTACTGCAATCTCTTCTATGTACTGATACTCCTCTGCCTTTAGTAATGTACCCTAAAATGTCATCTCCTGGAACTGGACTACAACATTTTGCAAATCTAACCATAAGATTACTTTCACCTTTAACGGTTATTCCATTACTATTTGGCTCAGGCTGTCTTGATGATTTTGCTATTTGGTCTTCAATTGCTTTACTTAAAATTTCCTTGTTTTCTTTTTCTCTATCTCTAATTATAAGACCATTATCTTCCTTAAGCCTTAAAATAAGTGTTGATACAGAAAAACCACCGACTCCAATTAATGCATATAAATCATCCATTGAATGAATATTATACCTCTTCATTAATTTATCATAAATTTCACCTTTAGCAATATCTGCATAATTTACGCCTTGCTTTTTTAATTCCTTTTCAAGAAGCTCCTTACCTTTTATTATGTTTTCTTCTTTTTTTGCTTTTTTAAACCAAAGTTTTATTTTACTTTTAGATTGATTACTTTTAGCAATATTCAACCAATCCATATTAGGTCCTTTTGCATTAGGAGAAGTTAATATTTCAACAATTTCCCCAGTTTTAAGGGTATAATCAAGTGGTACTATTTTACCATTCACCTTTGCTCCTACACATTTATTTCCTACATCGGTATGTATTCTATAAGCAAAATCTATTGGAGTAGCCTTGCTGCATAAATTTATTACAACTCCTTTAGGTGTAAATACAAAAACTTCATCAGAAAATAAATCTATTTTAAAACCTTCTATAAATTCTTCAGCATCTGATGTTTCCTTTTGCCATTCTAGCATATCTCTAAGCCATACAAGCTTCTTTTCGAAATCCTTTTGTTTATCTTGTTCTGGATGCGCCGTGTCACCTTCTTTATATTTCCAGTGTGCTGCAATTCCGTACTCAGCTGTTTTATGCATTTCAAAAGTTCTTATTTGTATTTCGAAGGTTTTACCTTGTGGTCCAATTACAGTAGTATGTAATGATTGATACATATTTGGCTTAGGCATCGCAATATAATCCTTAAATCTGCCTGGAATTGGTCTGTATATTGTATGTACTATTCCAAGCACTCCGTAACAGTCCTTAACAGAATTAACTAAAACTCTTATAGCGGTTAAATCAAAAATTTCCTCTATACTTTTGTTTTTATTTACCATTTTCTTATAAATGCTATAAAAATGCTTTGGTCTTCCATCAATATCTGATTCTATCCCAGATGCTAAAAGATTTTTATTTAAATCATTAACTATATCTTTGATATATTCTTCTCTTTCAACTCTTTTTTCTGCAATACTATGGACTAAATCATAGTACTCCTGTTCATGCAAATATCTAAAGCATAAGTCTTCTAATTCCCACTTAATTTTAGACATACCTAACCTATGAGCTAAAGGTGCATAAATATCTAAAGTTTCTTTTGCTTTATTTTTTTGCTTTTTAGCTGGCACATATTTTAGTGTTCTCATATTATGTAATCTATCTGCTAATTTAATTATTATTACCCTAATATCTTTTGCCATAGCAAGCAGCATTTTTCTAACATTATCTGCTTGTTGTTCCTCTTTAGTTTTATATTCCATTTCTCCAAGCTTAGTAAGCTTAGTTACACCTTCAACAAGATTCGCTATTTCTGCATTAAAAAGTTCAACTGTTTCATCATAAGAAATATCTGTATCTTCTATTACATCATGCAATAATCCAGCTACAATAGTATTTGTATCCATTCCTAATTCTGCTAAAATTTCAGCTACCGCTATTGGATGGATTATGTAAGGTTCACCTGATTCTCTTTTTTGTTCCTTATGAGCATTTTCAGCAAAATGATATGCTTTTTTGATCATATCAACATCAACATTATTACAATTGTTACGGATTTTTTCCAATAATTTATCAACCATAAGGATTGCTCTCCTTCTATATTAATTCGTTAAATATAAAGCATGCGAAATAACAAACCAAAAATGTTGCATATATTTAGTGTTGAACAAGTAGAAAAGTTTGCTTATATCAGTCTATTAGCAGTACTTATCGACACAGTATACACTAAATAGACACGCATACTAATCTGTTATTTTTTGAATCTGCCTAAATTCAAAGGCTGGTTTTCTAACCAGCCTTACTTTTTAATAATTATATATTATTTTAGAATTATTTTCAATAAGACACATGAAATAAAATAACCATAAAAAAATGTATAATCATCTCTAAATCTTAAGCATCATATTTAACTAATGATAATACGTCATATCCTTTTAGCTTATCTTTCCCATTAAGGTCTGTTAATTCTATCACAAAACCTAATGAAGCAACTTCTCCACCAACTTGTTCTATTAATTTAGTAACTCCTTCTACAGTTCCTCCAGTAGCTAATAAATCGTCAACAATAGCAACTCTTTGACCCGGTTTAATAGCATCTTTATGAATTTGAAGTACGTCTTCTCCATACTCCAATCCATAATTAACTGAAATAATTTCTCCTGGTAACTTTCCTGGCTTTCTTACTGGAATAAATCCAACTCCTAAAGCATATGCTACAGGAACACCAAAAATAAAGCCTCTTGCTTCTGGTCCAACTATTGCATCAATTTTCTTATCTTTTAAATACGTTACAAATTGATCAATAGCCTCTTTTAAAGCTTCCCCATCAGATATTAATGTTGTTATATCCTTAAAGCTAATCCCCTCTTTAGGAAAATTTTCAATCACTCTAATTTTTTCTTTTAAATTCATTTTTATTCCTCCACAGCATTTATTTTAATATGGCCATAATTTGTAATTAGATATTTTTAGCTGTAAAATACATACTTAGTAATGATTAAATAGAACTCATTAAATATGTTCTAAAGGATTATTTCTCTTTAAACTATATAAATATTTAATAATTTGATCTGCTCTATCTTTATCATTAGTTGTTAATAATTCTAAAACTATTCGAGCATTATCTGTAATTCCTACTGCCCCTATAGGCGGAATTATAAATTCTATTATTTTATTTATACCATCATCACTAAATTCTTCTATATTATTAAATTCTATTACCGACCTTAACCCATTATTATTAGTATTCATTAAAAATTTATTTCCCTCTTTAATTAATACTCCATTTTCTCCTTTAGCTGAAACTTTTGCCCACTTAATGCCAATAAGTATTAAATCTAAATACTTATTTATACTTTTCATATTATAATAAATAGCAACTGCTTGCATAAGTTTAAAAGCTAACCCACTTGTTGATAAATTTTTATATCTATATTGGCAACCCTCTTGATTTGGATTAATGTAAATGTAATCAGTCACAAGCTTACTTTTTTCATTTTCAAGAACAATTAAATCAATGCCTAATTTTTTGCATAAATCTACTTCTTCTTGTGATTTTAATCCTACCCCTAAAGTTATTAAAAGCTCAGCACCTAAGAAATCTACATTATCTTTAATATCCACTGAATTTATTCTTGCATCATTTTCTTGTCTATCATATATTAAATATTCAACATCAGCATTTAAGTATCTTAAAACAAGAATCAATGATGAAACTGCACAAATTCCATCAACATTATAGGTGCCATAAACGACAATTTTTTGTCTGTTATTGACAGCTAAAGCTAATCTCTCTATTGCTTTGTTCATACCTTTAAGTATAAATGGGTTATATCCACTAATATAATTTGGACAATATATACTTTCCCAGAATTTACGCATGGCTTTTTCCTCCATAAAATTAGAAAACACCTATATTATATATGATTATAGTTATTTTTACAATTACTTTAATTAGAAATGAAAAAACCTCCATCTAGTGCTGGAGGCTTTCAAATGTTTTCCAGTAATTAAGCTCTTTGTAGTTTTCCTTTTTTGTTTCCAATTTTATCTTTTAAATACACCCATATTGGTGATGCTATACATATTGAAGAATATGCTCCACTTATTATTCCAACTATTAACGGAATTGTAAACCCTTGAACAGATGGTACTAAGAAATTCATTGCAATTATAGTAACTACTGTTGCAAGTGATGTATATAACGATCTTGCTATTGTTTCAGTTATACTAATATCAGCTACTTCAATTGGCTTTGATCTTCTCAAGATTTTTGTATTTTCTCTTATTCTATCAAAAATAACTATTGTATCGCACATAGAATATCCTACTATAGTTAGAACCGCTGCTATAAAAGGCGTATTTACTGGTATATTGAATATTGAATAAACAGAAATAGTTATAAGTATATCATGTATTGTAGCTGCTATAGCTGCTACACCAAATTTAAATTCAAATCTTATTGCTATATATACAAGCATTGCCGCAAAGGCAGCTAATAAAGCTGTAATTGAATTTTTAGTTAATTCTTTTCCTACTGATGAACCAATTTCATCTTGTGAAACTAATAATGTATCATCTAATTTATACTTATTTTTTAAATCAGTCATAATTGAATCTAATTTAGCACTATCTAGATCTGCCGATTTTATTTCATATTGATTATTATCTAAAGTATTTGTATTTGCATCTGGTGCATAACCTTTAACAATTATATCTACTTCTTCTCTATTTATATTTTCATCTAGCTGTAATATTATGTCCGAACCGCCTCTGAAATCTATTCCAAAGTTTAATCCTCTAAAACATAAGAATCCTATTCCAATTACAATAATTATTAAGGAAATTGAAAACCATATTTTTGTTCTTTCCATTATCTTAATCATGTTTTTCATCCTCCTTTTTAATCTTAACTCCGAAATGCGATGGTTTATTTATAATTCCACATTCAATTGCTAAATTAACAAGCACTTTAGTTACTACTAAGCCTGTAAATAAAGTTATTATGATACCCATCATAAGTGTAATTGCAAATCCCTTAACTGCACCTGAACCTATGAAATATAAAATCAACGCTGCAAGTAATGTTGTTACATTTGAATCTAATATTGAAGACATAGCATTTTCAGAACCCTTCTTAGCAGCTGCTTTAACAGAATACCCTTTTCTTAATTCTTCTTTGGTTCTTTCGAAGGTTAATATATTGGCATCAACTGCAACACCAATCGTAAGCAGGAATGCTGCAATACCTGGAAGCGTTAATGTAACTCCTACTTCTACAAAAGCAAAAAGTGTAAGTGTAATATATAATGTTAAAGCAACACATCCCATTAACCCTTGAACTCTATAATGGAATAGCAAAAATAAAAATACTAATCCAACACCTATAATTCCTGCTTTAATGGAATTGGGGAATGCTGTAGCTCCTAATTCTGCTCCAACATTACTAACTGAAACCGCTTTTACAGGAAGTGGAAGTGCTCCAGAATTAATCATTCCAGCCAATTTTTTATTATCTTCTAATGTACCATGAGTTTGAATGCTTGCTTTTCCACCTGTAATTTGTGAATTTACAGTTGGATCTGATACCATTTCATCATCAAGGTAAATAGAAATCTTTTGACCTATATATTTACCTGTTGCTTCTGCAAATTTTTGTGCTCCTTCATCATTTAACTCTAAACCTACTTCATATCCACCATTTTGTTGATCCATTTGTGCTGTTGCTTTTTTTACATCATCACCAGTTAAAATTACATCTCCATTTGGTGCTTTAAAGCTTAAATTACCTGATTGTTTTAAGCTGTCCACAATGTCTTTAGAATTACTTTTTCCAGGAATATCTACTCTTATTTTTTTTTCGCCTTCAGTTGTTACAATAGTTTCAGCAACTCCAAGCTTATTTACTCTAAGTGCTATATGTTCTTTAGCACTGTCTAATTCTTCCTTTGTAACTTTGTCCTTTTGAATTTCCATAAGTACAGAAACTCCACCTTGTAAATCCAATCCTCTAGTTATTACTTTATCAAATGATTTAAATTCATATCCTCCTATGATAAATCCTTTAAATCCTGAAAAAGCTAACAATCCAATTACGGCAACAATTAATATAAACAATACCGTACTTTTGCCTTTCTTTTTCATCTTAATCCCCCTCTGCATTTCTGTCTTTTCTTAATTAGTATTTCCTCTCTTCCTCAATCAGAAAACTTCCAATGACAATTTAGTCTACTTTTTGTATTGTTATGTAAAATACTAAAAGATTTAAAATTAAGAAAATAAATTCTTATACAGAAAAACTTATTTTTCTTAATTTTAAACGTTATTATACTCTTATGTTGGCACATTGTTCATTATAGCATACTATAATTTCTTAATAAAGAATTTTATTCATGTATTATTGTGCTTAAAAAATTCTTTGTAAATTTATCAAAATTTTCTTTCTATATTGATAACTTCTTTGTAATCATATATGAATATAATTAAAAATAAAATTGTCTTATAGATTTATCCCAAGCATTCCTGCTAAAGTTCCTACGACTAAGGCTATAATCAGTTTAGTTAAATCAAATAATTTAAAGGTTATTTCACCACTAAAACTACTTGATAATATAAATAATACTACATAGTAACCTAAAGCTACTCCAAAACCAACAAGCCATCCTTTTGCTTCATTTTTCTTTGCACCTATTATTGCACCTAAGCTTAAGCTGCATAACGATATTATTACATATGCCATGTTAAAGACACCTTTACTAAATACTAATTTAGTCATAAGCATAGATAAAACTGTTATTCCTATAAAGCTAAAAATTATAGTTCCTATAGTTCCTTTTAATACTGATTTAAAGTATTTACTATTTTCCATTAAAATAACACCCCCAATACTCATTTTATGATGTATTAAAGGGCATTATGATTAATCTTCTTTTACTTTATAAGCTATCCCACTCTTTTCAAACTTAATTCTAGTTTTAGCTGGACTTGTTTCAAGAGTAATAGTTTTCTCATCCATATGTGAAATTTTTCCTATTATTCCACCTCTTGTTACAACCTCATCATTTACTTTTAATTCTTCAAGCATACCTTGGTATTTCTTTTTTCTTTTCTTTTCTGGTAATATAAGTAGAAAATAAAATACTACAAATACAAGTAAAAAAGGCACTACATTAATTAATATTCCTGTCATGCTATCCATGTTTCCCTCCAAAATTATTATTTTAAGTGTATATACTATCCAATAAATAAACTACATATATTTAATAACTGTACCTTGCTTTAATGTAGTAAATTAATTAGAACTTTATATATCCTTATTCCATGATAAGTAGTTTACATTTCTTTATGTTTAATGTCAATATAATATGAGCCATTACCATTAATTATTACAAAAACTGTAATATAATCCAATCCTAAATATCTTTAATTTTGCTTTTTAACATATTTATTTCTGCTTTTTGTTTTTCTATTATCTTTTTATAGTCAAATTCTTTTTCTCCCCCTTCCTTACTTAAATTATTGATTAAAGATGCCATTTCATCTGCACTACCTACTATTCTATTAAATAATAATAAATTAGATTGAAGAATTTCAGGAATTTTCCTATGTGAATATCGAAGTCTATGGTCTATTTCACCATAACCTTCTTCAAAAATTGTTCTAACTTGTATTTCAGCAATAACTCTTTGACTTGTTGGATAGAATTCTACTAAATAATGTACTGAACGATATCCAGATGCTTTTGACCTTACTTCAATATTAGGATCATCAAAAACTTTTATATTATCTCCGTCCCTAACATTTGCTGTTATCTCTATAACCTTCCACGTATTCACAATAAACTCATGTATCTCTTGCCATTGGTCCTTAAATATATGTATAACCCTTATTCCTATTAAGTCATTTATTTCATTTTTATAGTTATATACTGTAAATTCAAATTCATCTCCGTATTTACTTTTTCTATTTTCAGTTTTTCTAATGACCTTTTCCACTAATCTATCTGGATCCTTAATTCGAGACTTAACTGAATGTACCATTGGTTGAGAACGCAATATGTTTGCTATAAACTGTGCTTGATTTTCATAAGAACTTTCATATTCAACATAATCTTCATAAATTTCTTTAATATTATTAATTTTAATATTATTTTTGTGAATTATTTCTTTAGAATATGGATATTTTATTAGAAAATCATCTATGTTGAAGCTTTTTTTCATCAGGATATTCTCCTTTATTTATAATTTTTACACCTATAATATGACTATATCTAAAAATAAGAATAACTTCAACTATTTATCTTTATCTTAAAGTTATTCTTTATGCTAATGTTTAAAATTGAATATTAAAAGTCTTGAAGTACAAATCAATAATAGAAGATTTACTATTTAATATTTATTGTGAATTTATCATTATTATAAACTTCAATAGATTTTGATTCATCTGTCATTTTAACTGAATAGTCTCCTTCTGTAATTACTTTATCACAAGTAACTACATATTCATCACTATTATTTACATAAACAATCTCTTCAGCATTTTTCTGCCAATCTTCAAATGCTATTATCTCCTCATCAGTTTTATTATTTGTTATATAAATCGGAGATACATGAATTCCATATTGTGATTTATAATAAATTTTTGTTTTTTCATTTGATGTTTCAATTCTAGTAATAGTAGCATATTCTTTTCCATTGTCAGAATATAACTTTGTTTCTCCTTTTAAATTTAATTTTGCAGCAATACTATTATTTGTATCATCTGATACAGTAGTAGTATCTGTATATGGTATAAATGTTAGTGATTCCGTATCATCGTAGATTGGTTTATACATATAACTAAGATGCTCATGAGATTTCCCATCTTTATCTGAATGTACATAAGTTTCCCCTGCTTCGTCTAAAAAGTGTCTTCCTTTATCATCAAACACAGAAAATTGTAAGTACTTATTATCACTTTTATCACTTGCTATAATTCCTTCTAATTCTGTATTTATCGGTGTTGTAATAATTTTATTTATATTATATCCATTTCTTAACTCTATATTACACTCCTTTTCTTTAATTTTATCATTAATCGTCTCAATACTTACAGGAATATCAAAAGTCCACTTTCCTACACCAATTTTATCTATATTTAAATTTAATACAAACTCATTAGGCATTTCTATATCTTCATTATTTTTATCTTGTTCTTTAGTGTTCTTCCATATCATTTGGTCTATTCCAACTCTATATTTTATAACTCCAGCATAAATATTTTTATCATCTAAAATTTCTCCTGATTCCTCTCCTCCAAGAATTGCTTCCTTTCCATTTATCTTCAGCTTTGCTCCTATAAAATTAGGCTTATTCTCCATTGGCTCTTCACTTTTAATACTATAAAATACAGCTATCTCAAGACCATCATAAACAACTTTATTAATAGTAACCTTTAAGCCATTACTTTCTTTAGTTATATTTAAATCTGAACCATACTTCTTATAATTTTTATAGTTCAACTTTTCAAGTATACTTCCTATAAAAGGAATATTGCTTGCATAAGTTGGCATAGCCATTCCTAGTAATAGTATACCAATTATACATATTGCACATATGCTTGAGACCTTTTTTACATTAAATTTTCTTTTTTCTACGCTGCTAACTGCATCATCAATTTTTTGATTAATATCTTTGGGTACATAGCTTATTTCACTTTTTAATTTTTTTCTTATTTCATCATCGAATAAATCATCATTTACTTGCATCATACTTCCACCTCACTCATTACTTCTCTAAGTTTCCCTCCTGCTCTTGTAAGCCTTGACCTAACAGTTCCCTCTGGAATTTTCAATACTTTTGCAATATCCTTAAGACTCATATCTTCAAAATAAAATAATACTGTAGTTATTCTCAGTTCTTTACTTAATGAATTTATTGCTCTTGTTAAATCCATATTTTCATAGCTATCACTATAAATTTCATTATTACTTTTATCATCTAAATGCGTAATCCTCTTACTTTTCCTTAATATTTCATTGCATTCATTAATTAAAATTCTTATTATCCAGGTTCTGAAATATTGGTCCTTTTTCAAAGAGTTTATTTTTTGTAATGAGTGTATAACAGTATTTTGAAGTGCATCTTCAATATCTTCTTTATCTTTTAAAATCCCTCTAGCCACCCTATATAGATTTAATCTATTTTCATCTATAAGTCCTAAAAAAGCTTCTTTATCACCTTTCTTTGCTTTAGATACTATTGACTTTTTTCTATAATCTAAAAATGATATCAACTCCATCTTTTCCTCCTTAATTTATACTACCTAGCTAAGTATTACATATATTAGATGTATCAGTACTATAAAATGCTCATATAAATTTATTAAAATTAGTACTTTGATATATTCACCAAAAATCTAACTGACAATAAACTTTAATAAAAAAGCACCAATACTATTATCTCTAATACTATTAGTGCTTAAAAATTTATTTAAAACTTGTTGTTATAGTTGCATTTTTCTTTGCTCCAATTATAGTTTTACCTACATTTTGATTTGCTGTTCCCATAGCTTTACGTGTGGTAGAGTTTGCTATAGCTGCTGCTTTAGATGTACTTTTATTTCCTACTGCTGTTGTTTTAGTTTTAGATGCATTGTTACTTCCTGTTCCCTTAGCTTTAGGAGCATCTCCTGATCTAGGTCTGTTTCCTATAGCTTTAATTTTAGGACTTGGTGTTAGATTTACCATTGGATATTTATGTCCTTCAACTATATCTATTTTCTTTTTAATTAATTTTTCTATATCTCTAACATAAGGTATTTCATCTACATCACTAAACGATATGGCTATTCCACATTGACCTGCTCTTCCTGTTCTTCCAATTCTATGTACATAAGTTTCTGGTATATTAGGTAAGCCATAATTAATTACATGTGATAATTCATCAATGTCAATTCCTCTTGCTGCTATATCTGTAGCTATTAATACTCGTATTTTTTTTTCTTTAAAGCTTTGCAATGCTTCTTGTCTCGCATTTTGAGATTTATTTCCATGAATTGCTTTTGCTCCTATTTCTACTGCTTCTAAATACTTTACTAATCTATTAGCATCACTTTTTGTTCTTGTGAAAACTAAAACTGATGGGATTTTCTCTGTTTTTAATAGACTTATCAGTAATTTTTTCTTATTCGGTTTATCTACATAGTAAAGCAATTGCTTTATCTTATCAACTGTTGATGATACAGGTGTTACTTCCACTACAACAGGCTCTACTAAAAGTGTACTCACTAAATTTTTAATTTCATTTGGCATAGTTGCTGAGAAAAATAATGTCTGTCTTTTTTGGGGAATATATTTTATGACCTTTTTTACATCATTTATAAATCCCATATCTAACATTCTATCAGCTTCATCTAATATGAATATTTCTATTTCACTTAAATCTATAAGTTTTTGATTAACTAAATCATTTAATCTTCCTGGTGTTGCTATTAATATATCTACACCTTTTCTTAACACTTCCTCTTGGGGTTTTTGTGATACACCACCAAATATTACAGCTGGCTTTAAATTTAAGTTTTTCCCATATGATTGAATACTCTCATATATTTGTATCGCTAATTCTCTAGTAGGCGTTAAAATTAGTGACTGTATTCTATTCTTCTTTGCAACTTTATTTGAATTATATAATAACTGCAATGTAGGTATTGCAAAAGCAGCTGTTTTGCCTGTTCCTGTCTGCGCACACCCCAGTAGATCTTTACCAAGTAAAATTGATGGAATTGCTTCTTCTTGTATTTTACTAGCTTCTTTATAATTTTCATCTTTTAATGCTTTCAATATTGGTTCTATTATGTTTAATTCTTCAAATTTCATATATTTTATTTTCTTCCTTCTTTATTTTTAGCGAAACAAAAATGGCTATGATTAATAGCCATTTTTAATAATACCTAAATCTATTTTTATAAGTATAACACGATTTATATAATATAGATAGCTTTATAATTATTTTTAAGAAATAAACATGTAACTTCTAAACCACTCTCTTTATTCCCACCTATTATTAAAATTCTTTTCCAAATTCTCACTGCTCATTTTTATATGAATTCTAATTACCTAGATTTCGTACAAATATAAAAATTATACTTGCATATAATTACCTGTTACTATTATCCATAATATTTTATTATCTATGCAATTTAAGATAAATATGCTATGGAATAATATGTGAATTTTAAAAATGGCCGAACTGAAAAGAGCAAAAAGCAAATCTTCCAATTTTGGATTATATTGCATTAGTAAAAATTGTTTTAACTCGAAATATCGAAAGTTAGTTGGATATATCTAGGATTGCAAAGTACATCTGCAATTAACTTCGCTAACTTTGTTAGTGGCGGAATATTTACTTTAATTCCAAGAGAAGTTCTTTTAACAAAACCTTTTATGTTTCCAACAGTTTTTACTAGTGCTCTAACTCCCATATTTTCAAATTCAGCACCATAAAGAATTGTAGATTTAAACCAACTTATAAGATTATGTGTTATGAATACAAGCCATAAGAATCCGTATATTCCAAGAAACTTTCTGGTTCTTAAATTTTTTATTTGGTATATATTTTTAGCCATTTTAAAGAAAGCCTCTATGGTTT
>NZ_LZZM01000179.1 GCF_002006345.1 Clostridium puniceum | reverse complement strand
AAAGTGAAGGCAAGCATTATTATATTGCTATGAGCCATGTAGCCAAAAAACTAATACGTGTTATTTTTTATCTTTTAAAAACCAATACCTCATTTGTTCCACAAATGTAATTCCTTAAATTTCCAAGCAACATAGTTGCTTTATTTGTCATGCACTTTTTTATTGACTAAAAAATATGATTTTTTTATTAACTTATATTGACTTCATATAGTTAGTCTCATGCATGTATTTAAATTTTAATATATATTATAAATGTATACTTCAATAAAACTATTTTATAGTACTTAATTCTGTTAGAGAATTAAAATTACACCATATATAATTTTTAAACTCCTTGTTTATTTAAATTAAAGTTATTTTTTACGTATTTAAATCTGTTTTAATTTTTAGAAATAACTCGTATTCCACTTTCACTAGCAATAATTACTTTAGTAATAACATTAATAAATAATGATGTTTCTATAGCTCCACAAATATTTTTTAGACTTCTATCTAGTTGAGCAATATCTTTCACTTAATTTATATAATCTATTAAATATGCTATACTTCTACCACTACCAAGACCTACTATTATTCCATCTTCTATATATTTCATATCTTCTTTAGCACAATTTTTCTTTAAATCATTATTATTCATTTTACAACACCTCTTTATATGTTTTTACATAATATAATAATTTATTCTTTGATTAATAGAATATATAAAAATAATTTATTTATAGATACATATCATTATTCATTTAAGCTTAAATAATCAAAATTTCGTATTTATTCTATATCGTAACAATATCACGACTTGTTTATTTCGTCAACAACCTCTTATAAGAAATTTATTTTCTTAAATTTCTTATTTTTTAATTTCCTAAAAACTATAAAACTAAAAAGGATATTTTAAAGTAGTTTTTAATTAACTTTAAAATATCCTTTTTTTCTAAGCTCTAAATGTACTTTACATATTTTTTAAGAATTTTACACATTGGTATACCTATTATTATGGCCATAACAATTTGTGTTATATCTCCAGGAATTGATGAAATTGGTGCTATCCAATTTCCATATAAAATTACTTCTGTAAGATAATATCCTGCTATCATCCAAGCTCCTGATACTATTAATGCAAAAATATTAACAATTATACTTTCTCCTTTTTTATTGTTACTATATGAGATAGCTCCTAAAATATATCCCATAATACCTCTTATTACGAAAGTAAATGGTGCCCAAAGTGCCCATCCTGATGATAAATCAAATATTGCCATTCCTACTGCTGCTGCAATAGCACCTTTTTCTTTTCCAAAAACTACTGCTGCTATAACTAACATTACAGTCCCTAAATGAACCAATCCACCATTTGCTGCTATTGGTAGTTTAATATTAATAAATGAGGTTGCTACAAATATTAATGCTGTTAGTAATGCTGTTTCAACCATATCTTTTGTTTTAAATTTACTTTTTCCTTTGATTAATTCCATAATTTTGCCCCGCCCTTATATATTTTTAATCTCTTCCAATTTATAAATTGCTTACTCAATTTATTACTAAATAAATCTTTTAATCACTTATTAATTTACTGTTTCAAATACTTATTAAATAATTTAACTAAATCTTTGTCTGTTTTAAATTCTAAATCTTTTAACCCTTTGTCTATTATATTTAACGCATAAACTATTTTTTCTATTCTTGCATTTTCCCCCATATGACCTATTCTAAGAATAATATCTTCATATGGTTTCAAGGAAGTAATAATTAAAGTATTATATTGATTTAGTATGTGATTTTTAAGCTTTAATGCTCCAATATTTTCTGGTATCTTAACTGCAGTTACTGTATTAGAAAATCCCTCTTCTAAAAACAAATTAAGTCCGTATTCAACCACAGCTTTTCTTGTTGCTACTGCTATTTTTTCATGTCTATCAAGTACATTTTCAACGCCTTCTTCTAGAATGTTATCACAAGCCTTACTTAATCCCATAATATCACTTATAGACATTGTATATGGAAACCACTTATCAGTATAATAATTTTCCCAAATATTAAGATTGCAATAAAATCCTACTACAGGAGTTTTTCTGTTTTTCATTACAACTTTTGCGCTTTCACTAATGCTTACCATCGTTAATCCAGCTGGAGCTGAAAATGCTTTTTGAGATCCACCTAAAGCTATATCGACTTTCCAATCATCAACTCTTATTTCTTCTCCACCCATTGCAGAAACAGAATCAACAACTGTTAATATTCCATATTCATTTAACATTGGACATATTTTTGATAAATCATTTAAAACCCCTGTTGGTGTATCGCAATGAACTATTGTAGCATACTTAAAATCATGATCTGCTTCTAAAAATTTTCTTAGCTTCTCTACATCTATAGCTTTGCTGTAATCATCTGAAAAATATACCCCTTCTCCTCCATACATTAAAGCAAAGTCTTTAAAACCTCTCCCATAAATCCCATTATCTAAAACAAGCACTCTATCATCAGGTTCAGTAAGAGATGCACATGCTGCTTCAAGTCCTAAAATGCCTTCTCCACTTAATATATACACTGGATTATTTGTATTTATTATCTTGCCTATCTTATCACAAGTATATTTATAAAATTCTACAAATTCTAAATCAATATCTGGATTAGTAGTTGCTTTAGCTCTTTCTAATCTAACATTTTCTCTTACACTCGTTGGCCCTGGAGCATAAACAAACTTATCATTCATAGTAAAATTTCCTTCCTTTGATATTACTTTAATTTCTCAAAAATAAGTTTTGCAAATACTTAATACAAATAAAATATCACATAAAATAAAAGTAGTAAATTGTACGGATACAATCTACTACTTTTATCATTATTTATTTTTAGATGATCCATTAAACACATGGTTATGTTTAAGATTATTATTAATAAATACGTACTTTTTTTGAACTAAAAAACTAAATAAAAAGAGAATTGACTCTGTCATAATTTTAGCTATCACCAAGTTAATTCCTATAGTGCATAAATAATTTAAAGTTATATAA
Organism: Clostridium puniceum; assembly: GCF_002006345.1. Taxonomy (GTDB): domain Bacteria; phylum Bacillota; class Clostridia; order Clostridiales; family Clostridiaceae; genus Clostridium; species Clostridium puniceum. The sequence goes on along the minus strand of NZ_LZZM01000179.1, from coordinate 129,343 downwards.
TTCATAAACATTAAAACTAATGCTAACAGCACATATTTATGAAAACATATTTCCTCATTTCTTATATTACCTTTTGAAAAAACATAATTTTTATTCATAATATAATTGAATGAACCACTACAAATTCTAGCGCCTGCAACTGCTAAAAATAAATTTGAAGTAAGAAGCTTAATAAATATTAGCAAGCTAAAATCTAATAAGGCTGATAATATAGATGAAATTCCAAATTTAAAAAATGGCATATATATCTTTATAGAATCTTTTAATGGATTGAAATGAGATGATTTATTATTTTCTAAATATACTGTATTAATAGGAGTTTCTTTTATTTCATAACCACTTTCTTCTGCTTCTAACAACATATTCATTTCATATTCAAATCTATCTCCTTCAATACTGCAAAGCCAAGGAATCATGTCATTTGAAAATCCTCTTAATCCTGTTTGAGTATCTATAATCTTCTTTCCTTTTGCTAACAAAAATACAATACTTGTAAGTTTATTCCCAAAAATACTTCTAAACGGTACTTTACCTGTAAAATGTCTTGCTCCTAATATTATTTTACTCCTGTTTACTTTAACCTGATTCATTATTTTCATTATATCTTCTGGTAAATGCTGACCATCGCAATCTGCCGTTACAATTTCTTCTGCTTCTTTCCAATCGCTTACTATATCAAAAGCTGTTTTAAGAGCTCCTCCTTTTCCTTTATTATTTTCATATCTAACTACTACTGCACCTAATTGCTCTGATTTTTCAAAAATCCAACTATATTTTTCTCCGCTTCCATCATCTACAATAAGAATTTTACTGTTGCATTTTTCTTTTAACTCGCCTACAAGTTTAATCAGTTTTTCATCTGGCTCATATGCTGGAATTATAATAACCATTTTCACTCAACTCCTTTTTATATAATATTTCAATTTTTTCTAACCTTCTAATTACATAACTTACTTTAATATCTATATATTTCAATAAAAAATCTACAAAAAGTAAGCACACAGTTGCAAATTTTATTAAAGAATATTCTTGCAACAACATCTATATAAACTTCTCTATTATTTAAAGTAGAGAATATCACTAATTTCTCTTTCTTGATTCTTACCTAGTGGATTATTAACTACCCTTCCCATAAAATACATAGTTGATGAACCTCCACCATCTAAGTTATATGCATCCGTACATCCAAGCTCTTCAAAAACCTTTGAAAATTCATTAAGTGTCATACCTTTGCTGTAACCTTCTTTTCTACCATCAACTACTACAAATACATAGTGATTAGATGAAATTATTCCGACTCCTGTTCGTGGATTTGAATTTTGAATAGATGAGTTTCCCATATTCTTATCTATTTTCACACTCTCAAAGTTTGTTATAGCTTTACTATTTTCTACAAGCGTAGGCCCAAATGAAAATGTATTTATAACTCCTTCTGAAATTAATTCTTCTGCTGATGTATTAGTTTCATCGTATGTTTTCATAGTTCCGTCTTCATAAAAAGCTAAACCTTCCCTTGCTGGCGTGTCTCTATATACCACCCCATTTCTAATTAAAATTCCGTCTTCACGAAATCCATAGTAATCACCATTTATAGCAAAAACCGCATCATTATTCTCTGCTATACTTGAAGTTGCCTCAATAATATTTCTTCCAAATTTATTTTTAGCAAAGGCTGTATATAAATCAGAAGATTCTTTAACTTCTACGTCTGCTACATAATAAGTAATCTTATTATTACCGCTTCCGCTTTCAACTTTTTGTATGTTTATTTGTAAATCATCTCTCGTATAATCCCAATCGTCGTATGTAGCTTCACTTTTATCTATATTACTAGTGCTTACATCTGCACTTGTTTTTATGTTGCTCTTCAGTGAGACTGGAACTTCCTCTCTTTCTATTAAATATCTATACGCTAAAGAAAATAAAATAGCAGCTATAATAATTACAGTTGAACTTAAACTTATGATAATCTTTTTCTTTTTAGTCAATATTCAAAATCTCCTTTTCAAAAATGAATTTAGTACTTGAACTTATTCTACTTGCATTATCTTAATGTTAGCTTAATAAGATGATAGACTTTCTAATGCAAAATTTATTTGATTTATAACTGCTTTCATTTGTTTTGAAGAATTAGCTATATAACTAGTCATATTATTAAGGAATTCTGCATCTTTTTCATACTGAAGATCTGTATCTTTAAGTAATTCATAACTTGCCTTTACACTACTTTCTAAATATTCCAAAACTGCTTGACCACTATTTGAAAAATATATATTTCTTGTTTTGAAATGAGTTCTTTTTATACTTTGCTAAAAGTTCACTACTTTTTTTAGATAGAGATTCTATTTCTTGAGTTGTTTCATCCATTTCACTTTTATCTATTTCCTCTTTATCAAGGTAATTTAATTAGATCTGTACGCATCGTTAAATAATTTTATTTCATTTAATGTTTCTATAGGTCTGAGATTATATTCATACATTAATTTTCCACTAGTATTTAATTTATCCATATTATATATTCCTATAAGACCAACAATTCCAGTACATATAGCCATAAATATAAATAATAAAATTAATTTATATGCCATCTTAAAATTATTAAAATTTTTTATCATAAAACCATCCACCTTTCATAAATATCGTTTAAATATAATTTAATTCGTCAATATATATATCATTCTGCTATTTTTTTCCAATTAGTCTATTTTTCTGAATTTTCTGATTTTTATTGCATTTTTCTCCAACATTGTTGTAAAATATATATATAATACTTAAAGTATCCAATTTAAGGAGGGCGTTGTTATGGTTGAAGAAATGTTTTGTTATCAATGTGAACAAACTGTTGGTGGTAAAGGCTGTACTAAAATAGGCGTGTGTGGAAAAACACCTGAAATTGCAGCAATGCAGGATTTATTGATTTATCAATTAAAAGGAATCAGCATTTATGCCAAAGAACTTTTGGATAGAAATGAAAAAGTTGATGACTCAATAGCTATTTTTGTTGAAGATTCTTTATTCATGACATTAACTAATGTTAATTTTGATCCTGCTGCTCATATTATTATGCTAAATAAATCTCAAGAAATTAAAGAAAATTTGCGAAAAAAAATTGGTGATTCAAATATATCATCTGATTATGCACTTTATGATTTAAATTCTTCTAAAGAAGGACTTCTTGAAGATGCAAAAAAAGCCGGCATAATGTATGATGAAAATTTAAATCCAGATATTCGTTCTGTTAGCGAAACTATAAAATATGGGTTAAAAGGGATTGCTGCTTATTCTCATCAAGCAAGATTTATAAATTATAATAGCAATGAAATCAATAACTTCTATTTTAAAGCTTTAGCCAATCTGACTGATGATACCCTAACTCTTGAAGATTTAATTAAAGTTTTAATTGAAACCGGAGATATGAGTGTTAAAATTATGGAACTTCTCGACACTGCTAATAACACGGTTTACAATTCACCAGTTCCAACAAAAGTTAATGTAAATATTAAAAAAGGTCCATTTATAATAGTTTCTGGACATGATTTAAGAGATTTAGAAATGCTCTTACATCAAACAGAAGGAAAAGGAATTAATATTTACACTCACGGAGAAATGCTTCCTTCACATGGATATCCAGAGTTAAATAAATATCCTCACTTAGCTGGTAACTTTGGTAGTGCATGGCAAAATCAACAAAAAGAATTTGATAATATACCTGGCTGTATTTTAATGACAACAAATTGTTTAATGAAACCAAAAGATTCTTACAAAGACAGAATCTTTTCAACAAGTGTTGTTGGCTTCGAAGGAATTAAACATATAGAAAAAAATCAAAATGGATATAAGGATTTTTCTGAAATTATAAATAAATCATTAGAATTAGGTGGATTTAAAGAAAATGAAGAAATAAAAGAAATCTTAGTAGGTTTTGGTCATAAAGCAACTTTAAGCCATGCTGATGTAATAATAAATGCTGTTAAAGATGGAAGCATTAAACACTTCTTTTTAATAGGTGGCTGCGATGGTGCAAAACCTGGAAGAAATTATTATACAGAATTTGCCGAAAAAATTCCTAAAGATTGCATTATTTTAACTTTAGCTTGTGGAAAATATCGCTTTAATAAAATTGACTTTGGTGAAGTTGCTGGTCTTCCAAGATTACTTGATGTTGGGCAATGTAATGATGCTTATTCAGCAGTTAGAATAGCTTTAGCTTTAGCCGATGCATTTAATTGCAACATTAACGAATTACCTTTATCAATTATACTTTCTTGGTATGAACAAAAGGCTGTAGCTGATTTATTAGCCTTACTATCATTAGGTGTAAAAGGAATGTATCTTGGTCCAAGCTTACCTGCTTTCTTAACTCCTAATGTATTGCAATTTTTAATTGATAATTTTAATATTAAACCAATCAGTACTGCCGATGAGGATTTAAAACAAATATTAGGATAACATTTAATTAGGACAACCCTATTTGATAAATTAAAATAGCATTAACTATGATGTAATAAAACCAATCAATCATAGTTAATGCTATTATTTTGCACTTATTATTTTTATATTTTAACTAAATAAAAATCCTTTTTTATTTTCCACTTTTTATTAATCGTATCTTAATTATCACTCTTGAATCAATTGTCTTTATTATAAATGCACCATTATACACTTTTAAATATTCATTTATTACATTATTATTGATTATTTCAAGTGCTTCTAGACCATTCGAAACAAAAAAATATTCATAATCTGCATCAATAAGACCACGTCTTAAAGCATTTAAAATATTTTCCTCATCATCTACAAATAGAACTTTCCCCATATTCACCCACATCACCCTCTTAATTTCTTATTGGAAATTTAAATGTAAATACTGTCTTTTTGCCTGGTATGCTTTCAACATTAAACTCTCCATTATACTTTTTAACTATTATGTCATACGAAATACTTAACCCAATTCCTGTAGCACTGCCAATTTCTTTGGTTGTAAAAAACGGATCAAATATTTTATTAATTACGCTCTCTTCTATACCAGGTCCATCATCAGAAATACTGCAACATACCATATCTTTTTCCTTAAAGGTCTCTATAATAATCTCTCCATCTAGTCTGTTTTGACTCCTTATGGCTTGCAAAGAATTTGTAATTAAACTTAGCATAACCTGTCCCATTTGACTTCTATTGCATAGTATATTCGGTATTACACCATATTTCTTTTCTATTCTAGCAACATTTTTCAAATCATTATTTAATAGTAAGATAGCCTCGTCAATAATTATATTTAAATCATTTAAAATCATTTCATCTTCAAACCCTGTCTTCGCAAAGTTTTGAAGACTCTTTACAATTTTAGAAACACGATTTACACCATCTCTTGAATCACTAATAATTTCTTCAAGTTCTTTAAGAACAAAGTTAACTTTTAATTTCGTTTCTAATTCCTTTAAATTTGTTATTATTTCATTAATCCCATTTATCTTCATTATATTATTGTTTGATATTACCCTTTGAACAAGTTCTTTATATTCTGTAATCATTCTCTGAATTCTTAATACAAAGTTTGAAAGCACTTCCAAATTGCTCCCAATATATCCCAAAGGATTGTTGATTTCATGTGCTACTCCTGCTGCAAGCTCTCCAATGGCTGCAAGTTTTTCTTTTTGTATCATATGAAATTGAGTATCATTTAAAGTTTTATTAAGTTCTTTTAAATCTTTGTTTTGCTTTTTTATCCTTTCAAACATTTCCTTAAGCATTAGAGCATTATTTCTTGTTTTTACAGCAGCCTTGAATCTTGCAAAAAATTCAACATCTTTAATTGGTTTATTTATATAATCATCAGCGCCATATTCAAAACATTTTTTAAAGCTGTTACTATCAGTAAGAGATGTTAACATAAGAATTTGAACATTATCATATTCTGGATTTGACCTTAGTTGCTTTAAGACATCAATTCCATCCATTCCTGGCATTACTATATCAAGAAGAATAATATCAAAATTATTCTCATCCATTAGTTTTTTAACTTCTAACGGGTTATTACAGCTAGTAACTTGGTACTCTATACTAGTCTCTTTTATAAAATTATTTGCAACAGTAAGATTAAATCTATCATCATCAACAACAAGTATTTTCATACTCTCACACTCCTAAACTAATATTTTACTTATTAGATTTATTTTCAGCTTTTGTTACATCTAAAGGTAATGAAATAACAAACGTTGTTCCTTCTCCTTCATCACTCTTTACCTCTATAGATCCTAAATGTTTATTTACTATTATGTCATGAGAAATACTCAATCCAAGCCCTGTTCCAATACCTACTGGCTTAGTAGTAAAAAAAGGGTTGAATATATTATTAATTTGTTCCTCTGAAATTCCTATTCCATTATCACTTATTTCGCATTTTACATACTCCCCGTCACAATAAGTATGAATTTTAATTATACCTTGAATTCCCTTTGATTTTATTGCATGTGCCGCATTTACCAAAAGATTCAAAAGTACTTGATTTATTTCCCCTTCAAGTGCTTTTATTGTTGGAACATCCTCTAGATTTTCTTCAACCATTGCATAATACTTAATTTCATTATATGCGATAGTAATTGTTGATTTAATATTACTATTTATATCATATTCATTAAATTCTGAAGACGATGCTTTTCTTGCAAATCCAAGTAAGCTTTTAATAATAGTCTCCATTCTATTTATACCATCTTTAGATTCCAGTATAATATCATCTATGTCATCAAAAATAAATTTTATTTTATTTTTCTTTTTGCATTCAATAACTTCTGAAAAATTTTCCTTATATAATCCCTCATCATAATTTTTTAACTTTTCTTCAATACTGAAGTATAATTCTAAAAGCTTTTTAATCTTATCTTTATAACCTTTTAATGTATATATATTACTTTTTACAAATCCTAATGGATTATTAATTTCATGAGCTATTCCAGCTGAAAGCTGTCCTATCCCAGCCATTTTTTCCTGATTTATTATTTGAGTTTGCAATTTTTCTATCTTTTGAATATTTTCCTTATATTCTCTTGAACTTATATCAAGGCTTCTTTCTAATAAAGTTTTATCTTTTTCAAATTCAATATAAGCAGAATTTACAGCCTCAAGGAAACTTTTAAAATTTTCTGGTATTTCACCATCACCAATATACTTTACCACTTGCCTTTTTAATAGTTTATGATATTCATCCATAATATCAATCCTCCCCTATAAGTGTGATAGTCATTGTTTGATTATGAAATTCTGTTATTCTGTCCTTACTTGAAGGTGCTATTTCTCCATAAGAATAAAATCCTGTAAAAATTACATCATTTCCAAAAATATTTCTTACTGATTCAATTTCTTCATCAATCATTTGATTTAAAACAACTTTCCTAGCAACACAACTTATTAATATTGCAAGTTTCCCATTTTTACTATTAATACTCTTAACAGAATTTTCTGCTGCTTTCATAGATCCATGTATAAGATTATTAGAATTAGCATGCATAAGCCTTGCATAATACCCCTGTGGTACTTCTCCAAAAAATCTAAGACTTTTATTTTTTTTGTCTACACCTGCAACTGCTCTAACGTAGTTATATACATTATCTGCTGATCTTACATTTAAAGGAAATAACAATCCACTAGCAGGAAGATCTTTTGCATATTCTCCTAAGTAATCATTATATAAATCTAATATAGGATGTCCATCTAATTCATATACTATATTTTCTTTTGATTTAGTAACAAATCGCTCTATTCCAAAAGTATCCCATCCACCTACCGAACCATATCCAATTCTAATTTTATCTCCATAAAAAGCCACCGCTACTATTTGATTCTGCTTAGCGTAATCGTTAGCAATCACAAAAGTTTCTTTAAATGTATTTCCATTGCCTGCTAGTCCCCCTGTTATTTTGACATGTTTAGGAAGTCCTTTTACCACCCCCTCTACAATTTTACTACCATTTATATTTTCTCCTTCAGTTATTAGAAAGACATGTGCTAAATTTTCTATTGAAATTGATTGGGCAATTTTTAATCCTTTTTCATAATCTTTTCCTATATCCTCTATTTCTGAACAGAAAAATTTTATTTCACTCTTTTCAAAATGAATTGCTGTAACTGTCAATGTATCATCATTAACTTGATCCTTATATATCTCTCCTGCTGTTGTACATCCTATTATATGTGCATAGGGATACTTGTTTTTTATTGTATTAAATATTCCTTTATTACAAATAAATTCTTTTGAACCAAACATAAGAATTAAATTCGCCTTTACAACTTTACTCAATTCGTTAATACTTTCTACTTCTTCCAAATTATGAAAAACAAACTGCTCCGTAACCATAATTTTCCCTCCAAACCCTCTGAGATTAGTTTTTAGAAATATATCATTAATTGAATCCACTTAATTCTAAGGTTTCTTTAAGTTTATTTTCAAATTGTTCTTTATCTATTTTTAACTTCTCAAAAACTTTTTCATCAAATTCAAAAAAGTATTTTCCTTCAATTATATCCCAAGCATATTTTTCAGCAACATGTGCTGCCAATACAATTTGTCTATTAATTACATTTTCGTTAAAAGGATTATGATGATAAAGTGCTGCCTCAACAATTGGTAATGGAATATCCCACCATTGCAATAGATATCCTCCTATCTCTTGGTGATTAGTTCCAAAAGCTTTATTTTCAAGTTCAATTATATCTACATTATTCTTTTCAATCTCTTCAAATATCTCCATGTATTTATCATGAAACGAATGTATCATGAAAATAATTCCAACATTACTTAATAGACCTGCATTCATTTCAGTTTCTGGAATTTTCTTATTTAAAAATTCAGTATATATTAGACTTATAATTCTATTAGCAATAAATGCGTGTTCCCACAATTCTTCCAATCTCTTATTATCTTTAGAATTAAAACTCAATCCATCTATAAAAGCAGATGCTATTACTATATTTTTTATATTATCTAGCCCAAGATAAGCAACTGCTCTTTTTATTGAGCCTGTTTTTACAGAGTAATATGATGAGTTTACAATATGAAGAAGTTTTATAACAATGGAATTATCAGCTTCTATTGCTTCAACTATTTTATATATTTCCTTATCACTTTCTATTACATTAATAATCTTTTGGTAAGAGGTCTTAATCGTTGGCAATTCTTCTGCATTATTTACAAGTTTAAGAACCTTCTCATTATTTCTTAGTAGATTTTCTATCTGAAATACTTTTTCTATAGTATTAATAAGAACAGTATTCTCCCATGGTTTTAAAATATATAATTTAGCTATATTCTTTTGCAATGCATCAAATACTATTCTTTCATCTGAAAATCCACTTAAAATTATACGAACAATATTAGGGAACTTTTTTTTCACTTGACTAAGTAATTCATACCCAGTCATCTTTGGCATTTTCATATCACTAACAATTACATCTACTTGTTCAATTTCAAGAAGCTCCAGTGCCTCTGCTCCGCTCTCTGCTTTAAGTACCTCATATTCTGTATCCATAAAAAGTCTTGTAATCGATCTTAATATTTGTGTTTCATCATCAACAAAAAGGATTCTTTTTAACATATATTTCATCTCCTTATCTATAGCAATCTATATTTTTACTATTTTCCTTATTATGTCTATTTCTACATTTATTTATATAATCCTTTGTAAAATTCCCAAAATCGAATGTAATTTTTTAAATATTTCGAAAAAAGAAACCTGTAGCTCCTAATTTCAAGGATTCTACAAGTTTCTTAACTCTCAATAATTTTTATTTTTTTAAGGGAAACGATTCCTTTAAATTTCTAATAATGACATATTATAAATGTACCTATATTAATATTTTCATATACTGTTTTAGCAACATAATATGGTGCATTTACACATCCATGTGATCCATAATTTATATATATGTCACTACCAAATTCTATTCTCCAATTTGCATCATGAAGTCCAATATTTTTATTAAATGGCATCCAAAAACTTACTGGGGAAGCATAATCTTCACCTCGTAATACAGTGTCCTTTTCTTTGCTGTATAATTTATAAACACCTTCTGGTGTTGAAGTGCCGTTACTAACATTACCTGTAACCACATCTCCATCTACAACAAGATATCCGTCCTTATAGTACCATAAATGTTGTTTAGTCATGTCTATTTCCACAAATGTATTTCCAATATTACTAAAATAGTTCGCTGCTGAAGTTTGCTTATATATTGGATTCTTGGTCACAGTTTGTCCATTTTTTATATTTTGAATCAATACTTTAGTTTCTTCTAAACTATCGATTATCCAACTATGATTATTTCCATAATATCCACCATTAACTGGTATGCTAGTCCCAAGTGCTGAATTATAACTATTTGCTAAATTATCAACGTAATTTTTTATCTTAGTTTCATCCAGTATAACTTGAAAATTTCCATCAACGCTAATAAAATCTTTTATTTTATAACCATCTAAAACTTGTACTAATCCTTCATAATTATAAGTAATCCTTGAAGATACATATTTATTAAGTATATCCTTAGCCTTAATAACCTCTTTAGAATTCGAAGTAAAGTTAGGCTTCTCATAACAATTTAATTTTTCTAAATTTATTTTTTTTTCTTTGTTTTTAATTGCCTTTGTTATATTCTCATATAAAATATTCTTGTTAATACTATTACCATAAAGTTCTTTTGAAATTGTATAAGTATTATTTTCATATACAAATGTAGGATCTTGAGATTTAAATATACTATTTCCAGCTAAACACAATAGCTTATTTATAGCTTCATTTAATAATGTCTCATCATAATAAACCTGATCAGAATTATAACTTAATTTAATATCAACTCCATTAATTTGTTCTTTTATACCGCCTGCTTCATATAACGTTAATGTATATTCACTAGATGATTTCTCATCTAAAGTCTTAGCTGAAACCTTAATAATATTAACAGCAAAAATTAAATACAAGCTAAGTAAAGTAATAGAAAAAACTATAATATACTTTATAATATTATCTGACCTATTTTTTTTTGCCTCCATAAAAACCACCCATTTCAATTTATAGTATTTTAGCACACATCTTCTGAAATTCTTATGTCAATATAATAAACACCTTTTCTCACCCTTCCTCCTTCAGAGTCATTTACAATATATAAATTTAAATTTTTTATAAAAATTTTATTTACAAATGTGCGCCTATATATTATACAATATTTTCCATTTAAATATCAATTATCAACCATCAACTATTTATCTTTAATTATATAAAGCCTAAAATAATATTTATATTTTCAATGTAATCTTTTAAAACTTATTCTAAAAATATATAATAAAAAATCGTACATTCCTTATGCACGATTTTTCATCATATGACTATTGCCAAATCATTATATCCGAATATTAATTTTTTCAAATAACAAATTCATCTTAACCAAATTATATTTTTAATAATTTATCTACAGTATCAACAAGTTCATTTACTTCTGGCTTACTTAATTGTGCATCTGCTTTAACAGATTCCCCCTTATGTCTTAATTCCTCTGTAATCAATGATGAAAATATTATTACTGGTAATTTCCTTAAAATTTCATCTTCTTTTATTTGTCTTGTAAGTGTAAGTCCATCCAATTGAGGCATTTCTATATCTGTAATAAGTATTTCTGCATATCTTGTAAAATTTTCTCCATGCTTTTCTACTAATCCTTGAAGAAAATCTAATGCTTGCTTGCCATCATCAAATATTTTTAAATTTTTGAAACCAGCCTTTGTAAGTGTCTCTTTTAAAAGTCTTCTAATTAAAGCTGAATCATCTGCTAAAATTACTTTTATATCTGATCTATCCTTGTAATCTACTTCTATAAGTCTATCTTCACTTATTCCAACACTTGGACAAATATCTGTAACTATTTTTTCAAAATCAAGCATAATTAATACTTTTCCATTTAAAAGTATGTTTCCAACAGCTAGTGAATTTTCTGATAAATCATCTGGTTTTCTTATTTCACTCCATTTAATACGATGAACTCCTACTATATCATCAATATTAAATGAAACTTTTATTTTATTAAACTCGCAAACAATAACCTTATCTCCCAGACTTTTTGTTGCTTTTTTTGATAATATATATTTTAAATCTATTAACGTAAGAATCTCTTCTCTACATAATATCAAACCTGCAATTTCCGGTTTAGGGTCAGGCAATGTTGTTAAATTTTTAGGCATTGCTATTACTTCTTTTACTTTTACAACATTAATTACATAATGATTTCCATTTGCAATAAATTCTATTACTTCTAATTCTCCAGTACCTGATTCTAATAATATATTATTATTCATAAATATCTACCCCTTACTTAAAATTTATATATTTGTTAATCTTTACTTATATATTTTAGAAAAATGTAGTCTATTAATAATATAAATCTTTGTTACCTATTGTAGTCACGTTTTCTATTGACTCACATTTTACTTGTTGTAAATAAGCGTGTCCTAATTATAATTAATATACATTTTTCAACTAAAAACTTTACTTATATTATCGATAATACACATTCTTCCTTTATTATACCATCTATCCGCTTTTAATTGTAACTTTTAGTAGTTAATTATTCTTTTTTTATTAATTTTTTATTTTTATATTTAAGAATCCCGAAATATTAATTTAAAAAATTATTTATGAGTAATTTCTAAAATATATTAATATATTTTTAATAAAATTTTTCTATACAATCTTAATTGCTAGTTAATTTTTATGTTTAAATATTATATTATAATGAAATTTTAGTTCATTGAAAGTAAATTAATTTTAATGCAAATTGTTTCTTGTATTATATATTATTATAAACTTTAAAATCTAAATAAAAAATCCCCCAAAACTATATTGGGTGGATTTTTTATTTAAAATTTAATATTTTATTTAAACTGAAATTTTTAATTTTTCACTCTTTAATTTAAATATAATTTTTCTTATGCTATCATCCGATAAACTATACTTATCTGAAAGCTCATTAATCTTTACTCCATTTTTATAGAACTTATATATTCTAAGTTTCTTTTTCTAATGGCTATGCGAGTGCCATTATTCTCCCCCCAAGCTTTTCGATCTTCTGTCTTAGGAATATATATGGTTTCTCCTTGAATATACTTTTGTAACTCTTTTAAAAGTTCCTCTGGCAATATATCCTTTCCATTCTTGTAACACAATGCTAAATTCCTCCCCATTATTTTCAATATTTACTAATAACATTTTAGAATTTCCCATTGAAAACACCCCCTAACAATTTCTATAAATTAAATTCAAATTTACTATATCTTAGTTTAGACAAAAAAATTCCATGGACACATAACCATCCACGGAATTTATAAAAAAGGCAATAAAAAAACACGATAACTTTCGTGCATTCTGCCAAATTTAAATCCATTTTAATTCTTCAGATGACGGTTATTAAACTTCTTCGAAAGCACAACAAATAAAGAGTAACCTAACTCTATTTGCACCATATTTATAGACATAAAAAAATTGTACTATAAAATCCTAAATAGCTTCCGACAATATTAAATTATTGAATAAGTACCTCTACACAATTAATTAAAAAAAACATATTATAACTTCCTCCTTCATCTGACTTTAATATATTTAACCTGATAAATTATCTAGTAATTTATATTAATTTTATTTTATTGTAAATTTTATTTTATGTCAATATAATCTAAAAATGTTCTCATATTCCACACAAAATTTATAGATTATAATATAACTTTAACAGTATTACTCTTACTCTATTAATGACAATTCTATTCTTATCCATTATATTTGCTTTATCTCATTCAGAAAAATTATTATTTTAATAAAGCTCACTTACCTTATTTCCTTTTGAAACTCACTATATTGAGTATGAATTCAAAAAAAATCTGTAGGAGGAAGAGGTATTCTTCCTCCATTTATTGATTATCTATCAGCCTATATTCTAAGCTAATAGACACCTCCTATTAATGATCAATATTACCATCTCCTTTCACTTAGAATCACCGGCAAGTTAATTATCTCATAATTTTTACCAAACTCTCAATGGAAAGAATTTTTATAATAAAACTTTCCTAAAACAAAAGAACTAATATCAATTTTTATATCTGATATTAGCTCTTCTTATATTATTATATCTATATTATTTTATAATTGTTCACCATTAGTTTCGATAACCTTTTTATACCAATCAAAGCTCTTTTTCTTAGAGCGCTTTAGTGTACCGTTACCATCATTATCTTTATCTACATAGATAAATCCATAACGCTTCTTCATTTCTCCTGTAGATGCACTTACCAAATCAATACATCCCCAAGGGGTATACCCCATAAGTTCTACACCATCAATTTTTACAGCATCCTTCATGGTCTTAATATGTTCTCTTAAATACTCAATTCTATAATCATCTTCAACATATCCATTTTCATCTGGTGTATCCACAGCACCTAATCCATTTTCTACAATAAATAACGGTTTTTGATAACGATCATATAACGAATTTAGTGTAATTCTAAGTCCAAGAGGATCAATTTGCCATCCCCATTCACTTGCTTTTAAATATGGATTTTTTAATGTTGCAAATACATTACCTTCTGTTTGTGCATTCACTTGTGGATCTGCACTAGTTAAACGAGAAGCATAATAGCTAAATGAAATAAAATCTACAGTGTTATTCTTTAATAATTGTTCATCTCCATCTTTTATTTCCAAATTTATGTTCATTCTTTCAAACATTTTCTTTGCGTAATTAGGATATTCTCCACGAGATTGTACATCTACAAAGAAATAATTTTCTCTATCCTTTTCCATAGACTTCCATACATCTTCTGGAGCACATGTATTGGCATAAGTATTACCAGCAGCTAACATACACCCTATCTTAAATTCTGTATTTATTTTACGAGCTATTTTAGTTGCTTTTGCACTTGCAATTAATTGATGATGTGCGGCTTGATACTTAATAGCTTCTTGATTTTCACCGTCTTGAAAAACTAATCCTGCTCCAATGAATGGTAAATGTAATAACATATTAATTTCATTAAATGTAAGCCAGTATTTAACTTTATTTTTATAACGTGTAAAAATAACCTCACATAATCTTTCATAATATTCTACCATCTTACGGCTTCTCCATGAACCAATTGTTTCTACAAGATGCATTGGCACATCAAAATGAGTTATAGTTACTAATGGTTCAATTCCATACTTAAGACACTCATCAAATACTTCATCATAAAACTTTAAACCTTCTTCATTTGGCTGAGCATCATCACCATTTGGGAAAATACGTGACCATGCAAGAGATAAACGAAAAGTTTTAAATCCCATTTCTGCAAATAAAGCGATATCCTCTTTATAATTATGATAAAAATCAATTGCTTCATGACTTGGGTAAAAATGATCGTTATCACATTTCATCATTTTCATTTTTCCAAGCATAACAGGAAAACGATCCTTACCTGCTGGAATTACATCAACTGTTGACAAGCCTTTATTAGCTTCTAAATATCCACCTTCACATTGGTTAGCAGCTGTAGCTCCTCCCCAAAGAAAATTATCTGGAAATGTACTTTTATTCATAAACTTCTCTCCTTCAAATTATAGCTTTTATTATTTTAAACTACTATTTTTTTGAATAGTATATTTTTAGTTAGTAAATTTCATTGTTTTTAAAGCTTGCCTGTTTTTTAATTATTAAAAGTACAAAGTCAATTTAAATTAATAAACTTTTTTCAGAATACATATATATAAATTCTAAGTATAAGAGGAAATTCCTCTTATACTTAGAATTTATTTTTTAAATCATTACTGTTAATAAATCTTCCTTGTAACTAATAGTTTTCTTATCTGTTTCTATAACATCTAAATAATTATCTGAATTAGTAACTATTACAGGTGTTATTACTGAATATCCTTCTGCTTTTATAGCTTTAATATCAAATTCTAGTAATATATCTCCTGCTTTAACCACATCACCTTGTTTTGCTTTAGGAGTAAAGTGCTTACCTTCTAATTGAACTGTATCCATACCTACATGAATTAATATTTCAGCACCATTATCACTTGTAATTCCTAACGCATGACCTGTTGGAAAAAATGTTGTTAACACACCATCCACTGGAGCAATTACTTTACCTTCTATTGGTTCTATCGCTATACCTTTTCCAAGTGCTCCTTTTGAAAACGCTTCATCTTTTACTTCTGATAAAGGTTTAACTTCACCTTTTAGTGGACTTACTAATATTTCTTGTTTCACTAATGAATTTGCTTTAGCTCCTTCACTTGTTTCTGGATCATCTTCAAATTTAGTAAATAGCATCATAACAAATCCTAAAACTAAACTTACTACCATAGCTATAGCCATTCCATAGAAGCCTTTATCCATTCCATTTGGTCCTATATAACTTGGAAGTGCAAATATACCCATTCCACCTATCATATATCCTTTTGAACCAAAGAATCCTATGATACCACCACCAATTGATGCTCCTATACAACTTATTATGAATGGTTTTTTCTTTGGTAATGTAATACCATAAATTGCTGGTTCTGTAACACCGAAAATACCTGAAATAAATGCTGGAATTGCTAGAGATTTTAATTTCTTATTTTTAGTTTTTAACAATATAGCTCCAACTACACCAGTTTGTGCAAATGATGCTGCCACTGAAAGTGCTAATACTGAATCGTATCCTAACGTTGCTAAATTGTTGAAAGCTATAGGTACTAGGCCCCAATGTAATCCAAAAATAACAAATACTTGCCAAAATGCACCAATAAATAATCCTGCAACAATTGGGCTGAAATTATAAATTGCAGCAGTAATAGCTCCAAGTAATTGACCTGCCCATGTTGAAATTGGTCCTATTACTAGAAAAGTTAATGGAACAATTACCAATAATGTACAAAATGGAACTAAGAAGGTTTTAACTACATCAGGAATAATTTTTTTAAATAATTTTTCAATTTTTGACGCTACAAATATAGCTATTATTATTGGAATTACAGTTGATGAATAATTCATCAATATAACTGGAATTCCTAAGAATGTAGTGCTTACCGAAGATTCAAACATTGTACCACCTAAAACTTTAAATAATGGTTCACCAGTAGTTAATGCTATAATCTTTGGATAAACCATAGCTGCACCTATTGCCATTCCAGTAAATTCATTTAATTTAAATTTCTTAGATGCTGTATAACCTAAGAATATTGGAAGGAAATAAAATAAACTATCGCCTATTGCATTTAGAATTTGATATGTTCCATCTTTATCTGTAAGTATATTAAATGCTACAAATAATGCATTAAAGCCTTTTATCATACCTGTTGCAGCTAAAACGCCTAATGTTGGTGCAAATACTCCTGATATAATATCAATGAACTTATTAAAAGCATTCATGTTTTCATTTGAATCATCTTCAGAAGCTGCCGCAAATCCACCTACTGCTGATACATCTGCATATACATCTGGAACATGGTTTCCGATAACTACTTGATATTGCCCACCACTTTTTACTACAGTAACAACACCATCCATATTTTTCAATACCTCTGTATTAGCTTTACTTTCATCTTTTAATTTGAAACGTAAACGCGTAACACAATGAGTTAAGCTATTAACATTTTCTTTTCCACCGACATTTTTTATAATGTCTTTTGCCAATTTTTCATATTTCATATATATCTCTCCTTATATATTATTTTCATATTTATAAAAAAAGCGAGACCTAACACTAATGATATAAATAAATTTTGTCCAATAGGATAAAGTTTATACTATCTAATGTTGGTCTCGCCTGCTTTACCAGTAACAATCCATTAATATTTAATTTTAACTATCTTTGTGTAACCCTTTGAATGTGAATAGTTAGATATAACTTTTCCTCATCAGATAATTCTTTTTCTAAATATGCTTCTATTTTCAACATACAATCATATGCATTTCTATATTTTGCTTTCACTTGAGTTAGTAAGAAATCATCTTCCGATTCTACTTCTTGATTTTTACTTAATCTTTGAAAGAAAAATCTTAAATGTGTAACAAACCTTTCATAGTTCAACGATTTCTCATCAAGTGGAATATTATATGTATATTTAACAATATTTAAAATATCTTGTATCATTTTTGTTTGCTTAGCAACATCTTCAACCTTACCACCTACACTATTAACTTGTGCATTTATTAAGTGAAGAGTTATATTACAAGCTTCATCTTCAGGTAATTTTTTTCCTGTTTCATCTTCAATAAATTCTAACGCTTTTAATCCTATTTCAAATTCTTTAGTGTAGAACTTTTTGATTTCCCAAATTAAAGGATTTGGGCGATTAAGGCCTTCATTAAATAATTTTAATGCATAGTTTATATGATCTGTAAGAGTAACATATATATAGTCACTCAATTCAACCCCCAATATATTCTTTGAATATTCAATAATATCATAGCATAATGAAACATATTCTGAGGGAATATCTTCTAATAATAATTTAAATTTTTCTGATGCATCTTTTTGCTTAAGAATAAAGGTTTTTTCGATTAAAGATTCATCTACTTTTTCCCCAACACTCTTTTTAAATCCAACACCACTTCCCATAACAACAAATTCATGCTTATCGGAATCTTTAGCTAATATAGCATTATTATTAAATATCTTTTTTATTATCATGGTTATCCCCCTATCGATATCACTATGCTAATTAAGAATATAAAAACCTTAATTAATCAAAAGAGATAGTTTGTTCTCTTCTCATTAATTAAGGTCTCGCCTGATCGTATCAGTAACAATCCCACTGTATTAACTTGTAAGCGTTTAAATTCTATATTTATAATATATTATTTTTTCTTAATTGTCAATACCTTTTTTATCTTTTATTTTACATATTCCGATTCTTTTTTCATTTTACATACTTTATCAAATTTGAATTTTAAAACAAATTTACTATAATATAGGCTGTTTTTTATTTTAAATTTAATTTTTTAAGAGAATATTTCATGACTTCGTGATATAATAAATAATTTTTAGATTAATTGCTCATCATTTCACGATTATATCAATATCGAATAGTAATACATTATATCATATTTCTTCATTTCATTGTATAATATGAATAATTGTTAAAAATATAACTGTATTTAAGGAGGATTTTATGAAAAATTATAATGTTGAATTAAACACTTTAGAATTAAACGATATAATGGACTTACAATTTCTTCAGAAGTTCCAAGATGATTTTGCTAAAAGTATAAATATTGCTAGTGTTACAGTTGATAAAAATGGAGTTCCATTTACTAAACCAAGCAGCTATAGCTATATTTGTTCTAATCTGACTCAGTCTACACAACTTGGGAAAAATCGTTGTGCGCAATGTCACAGTAAAGCTGGTGAAGAAGCTTTTAGAACTGGAAAGCCATACATATATAAATGTCATTCTGGACTTATTGACTTTGCTGCCCCTATAACAGTTAAAGGTGTACTTATAGGAACAATACTTGGTGGGCAAATACTATTTAATGAACCTGAAGAAATGGAATTCAGAAGTACTGCAAAGGAATTAGGATTAAATGAAGACAATTATTATGATGCGGCTAAACATGTGAAGATATTAGATGAAAGTAATGTTAAAGCAGCAGCTGAAGTATTATTTTCAGTTGCAAATACACTATCTAATGAAGGTTATCAACGTCTAAAAATTAAACAATTAACAGCAACTCTTTCAGAAAGTTTTGAACAAATATCTTCTGCAACTGAACAGCTTGCCTCTTCATCAATGGAGGTTACTGAGACTCAAACTTTATTAAATAATGAAATCTTAAATGTTCAAAATCTGTCTAATGAAATAAATATTATTCTTGGATATATAAAAGATATATCCAAACAAACAAAAATGCTTGGACTTAATGCTTCCATTGAAGCTGCAAGAGTTGGAGACCTTGGCAAAGGTTTTAGTGTAGTTGCTTCAGAAATAAGAAAATTATCAGAGAGCTCAAAAGAAACAACAAATAGTATTGCTGATTTATTAGATAAAATACAAGCATCAGTAGACAGAACTATGCAAGCATCAAATACTACTTTAAATATAACCGAACAGCAATCAGCAGCAATAGAGGAAACAAATGCCAGTGTTGAGGAAGTAACAACTTTCACTATGGAATTGAATAAATTAGCTAATGAAAAATAACTATAGTTACAATGAGCATTTCTGGAATTGATTCCACGAAATGCTTATTTGCTTAATTATCCTATTACATCAAAAAGTAATTTCTAATAAATTGAAAAAAGTTCTTGGTTGTGCTTCGCACTTTTTTCATCTGTAAAAAAGTTTTTAATCTTACTATATGGTTCAAATAATATCTTATATTAATGACCTAATTGAAAATTTCACTTTTATGATTTATATATTCATATATAACTTCCTCCATAGCTGTCTCCTATTCTTAAATTTAATCTATATTTTTAATTTTCTATATCGATTATATGCAGCCATTATTTCCTGTTTTCTAATCATGGCTAAACTTCCACTGCCACCTTTTATTTCCTCTATTGATATTAATCCATTTTTATTTATTTCACAGATTATATTATCAACCATTTCATTTAGGCTTAAACCTTTATTCATAAGGTTAGCTTCTGCCCATTTCATAATCGATCCTATAGTATTTAACTGTTCGTTATCAACAATTTGCTCTACTGCTCTTAAATTTATTTCTTCTTTATTTATACTTATTGTATCTACTCCTAAGGTTTTTATTTTAATTCCTTTTTCTCTAGCCTCAATATTTCCTGCTTTAATCTCTCTGTTAAATGCAATATCTATCTTTAAATTTTTCTCATTAATCCTTTTTATAATATTTCCACTACTTAATGCTTTAGCTTGTTTTGTTACATCCTTAATATCATAATTATCCATTTGTATTACACAATCTGCAACATCAAAAAAATCTCCGCAGCTTCCAACTACTATGATTGTTGAAATATCTTTCTGTTCATATAAAGATCTGACAATTTCAATAAAAGGTGTAATTGGTTCCTTATCTTTAGAAACTAATTTTTGCATCAAATCATCTCTCATCATAAAATTAGTGGCTGAAGTATCCTCATCTATTAAAAAGACCTTAGTGTTACTTTCTATTCCTTCTATAATATTAGCTGCTTGTGATGTACTTCCACTTGCATTTTCTGTGTAGAATTTCACCGTATCTTTTCCATTAGGTAAATTATTTATAAACAAAGATATATCTATCTTAGTTACACATCTGCTATCTTCCGCCCTAATCTTTAAGGCTGATTTATTTGTTATAACAAATTCCCGTCCATCACCTTCAACATGATTATAAACTCCAAGTTCTAAAGCTTTTAATAATGTGGATTTACCATGATAACCTCCACCTACAATAATCGTTACACCCTTTTTAATACCCATTCCTTTTATTATTCCTCTGCTTTGAGTATTGAATTCCACTTCTAATTCCTTTGGTGACATAAATGTTTTACCCGTTTTTAATGCTTTCGTTGATACTCCACTTTCTCTTGGCAGCATTGATCCATTAGCTATGAAAGAAATTAATCCTCTCTTATTTAATTCCATTCTTATATATTCCTGATCTTCTACAAGCTTTACTCTAGCTTGTAATTTTCCATTATTAATATTTTTATATATTAAAGTTTTTTCCACAAGGTTTGGTATAACATTATATAAAATCTTTTCTAATTCTTTTGATAAAACACTTCGTCCTCTTGCTGGAAATCCAACATAAAATCTTGCCTCAATTTCATCTTCATTTATAATTATTGATGTTCTATTTAATATCTCTTGTGGACATTTACTTATGGCTATTATCCCACTCTTTCCAGATCCAAAAATTCTTTCACTAAATCTATTTATATTAAAGTAAAATTCTCTTGTTAAATAATCTGCAACAGCAATATTTTTATTTTTATTATCAAAAAGTTCCTTTGGAAATTTAGCTGTATGCTGCTTTACTATTAATCTAATTCTTGATGGTGCTGCAAAAGGATCGCCTTGAACATGATCTATACTTAAAATGTAATTTTCAAAATCATATTGTCCCTCTAATTCCTTATACAATCTGTAGCTCCTTCCATCAATTCTATCTAAGTCCTTTTTTAATATTTGTGAATTTTTCATATAAATCTCCTTTTTATTGCTTATAACCTTAAAAGATGAGCCTTATACAAAGCTCATCTTAATAAAGTCACATTATTATATGCTTATTTACTTAATTGTAAAAGTCTATTTTTTAATTTTTCTTCTATATTTTGTAATTCTTTTTCAGCTTCTTTACGTTTTTGTCGACCTTCTGTTTGTATACGAAGCACCTCATCAAGAGTTGTAATTAATGATTCATTTGTATTACGAAGAGTATCAATATCAACAATTCCACGTTCAGATGCTTTAGCTGTTTCTATAGTTGACATTTTTAAAGTTTCAGCATTCTTACGTAAAAGTTGATTAGTCATATCTGTCACTTCATTTTGCACTTTTGCAGCATTAGTAGAGTGAGCAACACCAAGTGCTAATACAATTTGACTTTTCCAAAGTGGAATTGTATTTACAATGGTAGATTGTATTTTTTCTGACATTAATGAATCATTATTTTGAACTAAACGAATTTGTGGTGCCATTTGAAGAGAAATCATTCTAGTTAATTCTAAATCATGAATTTTTTTCTCAAAGCGATTGCAAAGTGACATAAAATCATTAGTTGCTTGTGCATCTTCTGGAAGACCACTAGTTTTGGCTCTTTCAACTAAAACAGGAAGTTCTTCCTTTTCTAATTTTACAAGCTTCTTTTTTCCTGCCAATATGTACATAGAAAGTTCTTTAAAATATACTTTATTTATTTCATACATCTTATCCAACATAGCAATATCTTTTAGCAGTTGAATTTGGTGGGTTTCAAGCATAGTACAAATTCTATTTATATTATTTTCAACCTTATCATATTTTACTCTCATAGCAGAAACTTTTTCTGTAGTTTTCTTGAATAGACCTAAGATACCTTTTTTCTCCTCTGGAGCATCAAAACTTTTTAATTCACTTACTACACTAGAAAGCATATTCCCTACTTCGCCTAAATCCTTTGTCTTTACATTATTTAAGGCTGATTCAGAAAAATCTGCAATTTTCTTTTGAGCTCCTACTCCATATTGGAGAATTGAGTTTGAATTGCTTATATCAATCTTCTGTACAAATTGATCTACCATCTTTTTTTCTTCTTCTGTTAAATTACTATCATCAAGTACTTCTGCTTCCTTATTTTCTTCACTTGCCTTAGTAATAGAAACTTCCTCTTCTTGAAAAGGTTCAAAAGTTAAACTTGGCGTTACATCAATTACTTCTTTAAATTCATTGCTCATTTAAAAATCCTCCTTTTTCGTTTCAATATTAATTTTCAAAATCTTTTTTAGTCAATCCTTCCTGCGTAAAAAGTGTTTCCAAGACAGAAATATCTGTAGAAATATCCAAAGCTACTTCTTCAAATAAATCATCTAATAATTTTTCAAAAGCAGTATTTATGAAATCAATACTTTTTTCAATTTCATTTTTAGCATTTTTTATATTATCACCCTGAACTGCCTGCTCATTTAACTCTTTATATGAATTAACTAATTTTAAAGTTATAGGAAGATAATGATTGGCAAATTTATTAACCTCAGGTAATTTTTTTGGATTATTTTCTATGTGTTCTAATATTTGTATCACAATATTTTCAAGTCTATATAATTTATTTGAAATCTCTTCTTCTGGCAAGGCATCATTTACACTTCTTATTTGTTTAATATAATTTTGCCCCATATCTATTGTAAATCGTAATTCTCTTTTCGCAGGATCATTTTTTTCTTCATTTGACTTCTCTTGTCTTCTTAATTCTTCTTCATTACGTTGTTTTAACGCTTCTTGTGATTTTAGATAATTGTCATAAACTTCATTACTTAGCATAAAATAAGTCTGTTTTTCATCAATATGAGCTTCTTTAAACATACCTAGTTCACTCATTTTTCTTAGATCTTTTACAACATATTTATTTTTCTTTTTAATATCGCTAGCCAAATTTTCAATTAAGCAGTAATTTTCACCATCAAGAATCTTAACATACTTTTTAAAACGATATACCCTATTCCTTAAATATCTACCTCTAAATGATAAACCAATACTTGATATAAAAAAAGTAGATAGAAATCCTAAAAAAATAAAATTATTAGTCAAAAATTGTGGAAATAAAGGTGTCAGCATTGAATAAACCATTAATAGAATACCAAAAACCAAACTTCCAGTGTACCCAAGTACCTTATAAACTACTCCTGATATACTTCCGATGGGTCTTTTTACAATATATACTGGTGCCTTATTTTTTTCTTTTTTATTTACCTTCGATAAGTTTGTATGCTGATTTTGAATCTTAGATTCCATTTTTTCACTAAATTCTTGTGATTTATTCCTTAACTTTCCTATTACATCATCTGATTTATCTTTAAACTTTGTTTTTACACCATTTAAAGCATCATCAGCTTTATTATTAATACCTTTTTTTAGATTAACAAAATCTATAGCATTGAATGCACTTTTTACTGTATCTTTAATTTGATTTTCTAAATCAGAAAAATCCTTTTTGTCCATGTTCATGCCTCCAAATTTTTTCTTATAATTCACTTTAAACTTAAAGAATATTTAATAGTATTCCTTATATAATTTAATATTTTCGTTTTATTATATCTTATTCTCTGGTAAATTACAATTTGCACCAATCAGAGAAAATATAATTATTTTTCTTCCTCTTTTCAATATATCTATTTAAATTATACCTTAATTCTTAAATCACTTAAATAGATTATTTTATCCATTTAATCTTTGGAGCTTATGAAATTGACTTGAATATTGACATTGAAGTGAGTTGAAGTTTATTATATGATTGATACTATAAGAACTTAAACGAAAATTTAAATGTAATTATTTAAGGAAAAGGAGTATAATATGTATCCAAAAGATTTAAATTATAAAATGCCTGCTGAATGGACTTCACATGAACGTACATTTATTTCATGGCCTGTTAAAGAATCTATGTGTTATCCAAATAATTATGAGGTTATTTGCCACGGTTATGCAGAGCTTATTAATGCAATTTCTGAGTTTGAAACTGTTACAGTTATTGTTAACCCAGAAGATTTAGAAACAACACAAAAACTTTTTCATAAGTCTAATATAGAATTTCTTCCAATTAAACATAATGACGCATGGCTTAGAGATAATGGTCCTACATTTTTAATGGATGATGATGGAAACATGGCTGGAGTAAACTGGAATTTTAATGCGTGGGGGGGGAAATATACTCCTTGGGATTTAGATAATGAAGTGGCTCCAAAAATCTTAGATCATTTTAATATTAAAAAATTTGATGCACCTCTTATAATGGAAGGTGGTTCAATTCATGTTGATGGTGAAGGTACACTAATAACTACTGAAGAGTGCTTGTTAAATCCTAATAGAAATCCAAACCTTACTAGAGAACAAATTGAAAATTATTTAAAGAAATACTTAAGTATAGAGAAAGTTATTTGGCTTAAGAATGGTTTAAGTGGTGATGAAACTGATGGGCATGTTGACAATATCGCATGTTTTGCTAAACCAGGTAGTATACTTATTCAGACTTGTGCTGATTCAAATGATGATAACTACAAAATCACTTTACAAAATCTTGAAATACTAAAAAATCAAACTGATGCAAAAGGAAGAAAGTTTGAAATTATCCAAATAGCTCAACCGCCTAAAACTGAGTATGGCAATCATAGATTAACATTAAGTTACCTAAACTTCTATTTTGTAAATGGTGGTATTATTTTACCGATTTTTGGCGATAATGCAAAAGAAACTGATAAAATGGCAGAAAAGGTATTAAGCGGAACTTTTCCTGAAAGAAAAATTCGAAAAATAAATGGAATGGCAGTTATTACGGAGGGTGGTAATGTTCATTGTACTACTCAGCAAATGCCTACCCCTAAAAAGTTTTTATAAATAAAGATATGAGGTGATTAGCATGAGAAAAGTTAAAGTTGCAGCTACGCAAATGAGCTGCTCTTGTAATATTGATGAAAATATTAATAAAGCAGAAATTTTAGTACGAGATGCTGCAAAAAAAGGTGCCCAAATCATTCTAATTCAAGAACTATTTGAAACGCCATATTTTTGTCAGAAAGAAAAATCTGATTATTACACATATGCTACGGAATTAGAACACAATAAAGCTATAAATCATTTTAAAGAAATTGCTAAAGAACTTAAGGTAGTGCTGCCTATTAGTTTTTACGAAAAGAAAAACTGTGCTAGATATAACTCTTTAGCGGTAATTGATGCTAATGGTGAAATATTAGGTACATATAGAAAAAGTCATATTCCAGATGGACCAGGGTATGAAGAAAAATTCTACTTTAATCCAGGCGATACTGGTTTTAAGGTATGGAATACTAGATATGGAAAAATCGGTGTTGGAATCTGCTGGGATCAGTGGTATCCAGAAGCTGCTAGATGTATGACATTAATGGGTGCAGAAATTCTTTTTTATCCAACAGCTATTGGGTCAGAACCTCAAGATCAATCAATAGACTCTAAAGATCACTGGCAAACTTGTATGTTAGGTCATGCTGCTGCCAATTTAGTACCAATTATTGCTTCTAATCGCATTGGAGTTGAAGAGGATGAAGATTCTAAAATTACTTTTTACGGTTCTTCCTTTATTGCAGGTCCACAAGGAAATAAAATTATAGAAGCTAATCGTACAGATGAAACTGTTCTGGTTGCTGAATTTGACCTAGATCAACTGGAAATACAACGTACTGAATGGGGAATATTTAGAGATCGTCGTCCTGATTTATATAAAATTATCACATCTTATGATGGAGATTTAATGATTAAATAAATCTTTTAAAATAAAAAATGCCTAAAAAAAATATTTATATTATAATATTAATATAGTATATTTTAGTGGAGGTTTAGCATTTTATGAATAATACGCTAACAGAAGAAAATATAAGAAAATTAAGAGAAGAATTAGATTATCGAATGACCGTAAAAAGAGCTGAAATAGCCAAAGAAAAATTAGTAGCGGCAGCTCATGGAGACAGATCTGAAAATGCTGAATATAAAGAGGCTTGCAGAAACTATAGAGAAAATGATAATAGAATTCAATACCTATTGACGATGATTTCAACAGCAACAGTAATCGATGATGATGATTTGGATAAATCAGTTTTAGGAATTAAT
This sequence comes from Clostridium puniceum, assembly GCF_002006345.1. Taxonomy (GTDB): domain Bacteria; phylum Bacillota; class Clostridia; order Clostridiales; family Clostridiaceae; genus Clostridium; species Clostridium puniceum. Next base: position 102,041 of record NZ_LZZM01000179.1, on the reverse strand, counting down.
AGTAAAGCTAGAATTAAATTTGTAGAAGATGACGATGAAGTTGTCATAACCTTAGTAACTACTATGGATTTAGACCCTGAAAATATGCTTATAAGTATAGAATCAGATTTAGGCAAAGCTTTATCTGGGAAAAAAGTTCGTGACATAGTAGAAGTTGATGCTCCTGGCGAAAAATATACAGTAGAAGTACTAGAAATATTATAAAAATATATAACATAACCAAAAATGCCACTCTACAATGCATATATTTCTGCATTGTAGAGTGGCATTTTCTTTCTAGAAATTAATCATTATCTCTATATAAAAGCTTGTGTTTTTAATTATTTTTCATGACATATATGTATTTAATTTTTAGTTTTCTTTCTTAAGAACCATTGTTACCCATTCATTAGTTTTTGTCTTTTTTATTAGGTTATATCCTTGAGCATTTAATTCTTCGTAAATTTTATCACTACTCCATTCTACTAATCCAGATATAAATAACCTTCCATTAGTTTTTATAACTCTATTAATTAATTCCATAGATGATAAGGTCTCATCCCCACCTATATTAATAAATACTACATCAAAGTTATTGTTAACACCTAAATCTTTTGAAGTAACATCTGCAACTACAACCTCTATATTTTTTATATTGTTAAGATGTGAATTATGTAAAACTTCGCTAGTTACATCTCTTATATCTAATGCTACTATATGTTTTGCATTTTTTAAGCCAGCTGCTATACTTAATATTCCTGAGCCTGTACCTAAATCAAGAAGTATTAGCCCTGAAAAATCTTCTTCTAATATATATCTAAGTAAATCCTGAGTAGTTTCATGTAATCCAGTACCAAATGAACCTTGAGATTCAAAGTTTATTTTCTTTGCATTTTCACCTACTACACTTGGTTCTGCAATTATCCATCCATTATTTAAATCTACAGGTTCAAAAGGATGTTGCCAATTATCTTCCTTAAGCTCTGCTAAAGTTATATTCTCCTTTATATCTAGAACTTCTTTAATTTCATCAATAAATTTACTGCATTCCTCAATATTTTCACTTTCAGGATAAACCTTTAAATTAATAAATTCATTTTCTTTTTCATAAAATCCATACCCATTAGAATCCACAGTAACCTCATAAGGGGCATCATAATAAGTAGAAGAAAAACCTATACTTATAAGTTTATTTAATACTGTTTCAATTTCAGAATATTTTACTAGGAATGATATTTCAAACATACATTTCACCTCGTTATATTAATTTTCTATTTTATTTCTGCGATTTCATCATATAAAAATCATAAAAGATTAAAAATGTTAATATATTTTCATATAATTTAACAAATCTCTCTTCTTTTCATTATATCTTAAATCAGAAAACTATCAAACCTAGTAATATTTTATGTAGTTTTTTCATAAATTCTCATTATTACTTTTTCCATAGGAAGTTCTTTAGTTAAAGTCAGCTCCACTATGTTTTTCTCACCAAAAGTTTTTCTTAAATCATCAATAGATACATCAAAAACTTTTTCCCCCTTATTTATGATTATCACATTTTTAGCCAACCTTTCTACGCCTTCTAAATCATGTGTAGTCAATATGAAGGTCACACCTTTTTCATTCATTTCTTTAATAAATTCTCTTATATTTTGCTTTGCAATAACATCAAGACCAATTGTAGGCTCATCTAAAAACACAATATCCGGATTATGAAGCATAGCCATAATAAACTCGCATTTCATTTTTTCTCCTAAGGATAAAACCCTAGTTGGACGCATGATAATATCACCCACATCAAGTAAATCTACAATCATATTTAAGCGTTCCTTATAGACATCATCAGGTATTCCATAAATAGCCTTATTCATTTTAAAGCTATCAATAGGAGGTATATCAAAAATAAGTTGGCTTTTCTGTCCAAAAACTGCTCCCATCTTATTAACATATTCTTTTCCGTTAATCCTAAAAGTGCAGAAGCTGGAAAAAATCCAATCATTGCTACAGGTACAATATATGAAGTTATGAAAATAATGCTTCTACTAAATATACTTTGCGGATAATAACCAAAACGAACAAAGCTATTATACATTTCTGGTATTCTAGAATTAGCAACCCATTTAAAAGATGTTGCAGCCATAAGCAGTTGAATGCCAACCATTACAAAGAGTCCCGTAACAAAGAATACTAAAAATTCTATCCACATTATAGCTGTTATTTCTCCAATATGCGCAATTGATATACAAAAGAAGACAATTACGCCTATAATAACACCTATTCCATCCATGCTAAAAGTAGAAGCCATTAAGTAAAACATGCAGTTTACTGGTTTTATAAGTGTTACTTCCAGAATACCTTCTCTAACTTCCTCCACGATTTTTCAAATAATACCATAAAAAAAATACGCTTGAAACTCCATTCGATATGCTGTTGATGATGAAAAAAAAATTCTTATTGCTTCTTTATATATTTTTAAATATTTTCTCATTTTCATCAACCTCCTGCATCAGTATATTTATTCATTGCAAGTCTATATATAACTTCGCTAAGTATTATTACAATAGCTACTGCTACACCTTGAATCATTACAATTTGACTAATCTCCATAGTAATTCCACCCAATGAGTATTTTCCCATAACCACACAAGCTGGCACATAAGTAATATAATGAAATGGCAAGAAAAAAAGCATCTTTTGTAATGCTTCTGGAAAAAAGATTAGTGGAATCAAAATCCTTGACAATATCTCAGAAATTACTTGATACACCATTCTGATTCCTTATGACTGTACAAGCAAAAAAGCAGTCATTCCAATATAGTAATTAACATAAAAGTTCATAAGAAATGCAAAAATAATTATTATAATAGATAAGCCTACCCGCTAGGAATTAAATCAACCTTAAAAATAAATTCCAAAATAAAAAAGCAAGGCAAAACTCAAAAATAAACCCTAAAATTCTGTGCCCAATTTTTTGTGATAATGCAAAAAATCTATGATTTATAGGTAACAAATACCACCAATTTTAATACTACAAACGATGCTTTATTTTGTTCTTTTAATCCTTCCTTATGATTATTCACTCATTACTCAGGATTACTCATATTATATAAAAATAAAGAGTAATCCTTTAATTCTATTCTCTAATCCTCCATAGCTGCCATAACAAGATTTAAAACACGTCCATTTATATTAATAAATTCTGGCTTTTCAAAATGCACAGTTTCCGCTGCAAAAAATGCCATTGTCAAATCGTGTTCTGGATCAACAAAAATTTTTGTTCCACCATATCCTGTATGGTCAATGCATTTCTCTGATCTTAAAATCCCATCGCTATCTTTTTTATTTCCATGAAGATTCCAACCTAATGACCAGCCTGAATATTCTTCTCCTAAATCACATGAAACCCCTTTATTATGATTAATAAACATTTGGTCTATACTTGCCTTAGATAATACTCTAACATTATTAAGTTTTCCTTCATTTAAAATCATTTGAGTGAAACTCATCATATCATCTACAGTTGTTTTAATACCACCTGCTCCACTTTCAGAAACATAGTTTTCTTTGCAATTAAACCACTCTGCACTAACAGCTGTATCAATTCTTCCAATAATTCTATGCCATTTATCTTTTGGCATACGCCACGCAGTATCTTTCATACCTAATGGAACAAATAGTTTTCTTGAAGCATATTCATCTAAGGATTCACCTGTGACAGCTGTGATTATATCAGCAAGTCTTTGATATCCATAATTAAAATAAACCATATTTACACGTGGCTTACGTTTCATTTTAAATTTTAAAGAAATAAGATATTCAACGTCCCCCATTCTTCCTTCTATACTCCTATCAACCCCCATCTTTTCAGCTACTTTAGTTGAAAATTCTTCAAATTCTTCATGTGAACATTCATTGTTAGGTACTTCTATTCCAAGTTCATTTTTAATATATTCATTTAAAAAATCCCAAATTTCTTGATCATCTAAACCACTAGAATGAGTCATCAAATGCCATATGCATACGTTTTCTTTACCTCCCCCAGTAAATTCAGGAAGGTACCTGCATACTCGCTCACTAACATCAACAATCCCATCTTCTTGTAAACATAAAATTAATGTAGCTACAATAGGCTTTGTAATAGAACACACATTAAATATTGTATCCAATTTCAAACCATATTCTTTTGTGTTAATTCCATAGGTACCTTCAAAGAAGATAACACCTTTCTTCATCCCTTTAAAAATAATTGCCTGCCTCTGACCTTGTTCAATAAAATAATTTAACTGTTTATCCAATACTTCTAATCTTTCTGGTATAATTCCAAGCTCTTCTGCCTTGTTCATTGCTTCCTTAGTAATACCCATGCTTCTATTCCCCTCCATTTTTAAATTTACCAATAATTCCTTTGAAATCGTCTAAATACCATTAAAGTATAAATTTAATTTTTCTTAATTTAGATAATAGCTTTATTTTATTTATTTGTCAATTATTTTAAATTTATTTAAACTTTATAAAAATTGACACATATTAAACAAATCCCCTCGAAAATCTACTCGCATTTAGATTTTCATGGGGGATTTATTAAAATAATATTTTTTTCTACTCCTCTAATTCATCTGAAAATACTCTTTCAATATGCATTGCAAGATATCCAATTTCAACTTCTTTAAACTCTTTCTTTAACTCACGGCCTAGTTTTCTGCATATTTCTTCTGCAATTTCAAATGACTTAGGAAATCTTTCGCTAATGTAATCATTCATATCCAACTTTATTGTCTCACCTTTTAATATTCTTGCTGCCATATATTTAATATGGCTCATAAGACGATTATAAGATAATGATTCAATATCAATTTTTTTCCCAATACTATCTTCAATAGAAGTAATACATGATCTAACAAGCATTGCTATCTCCATCGCCTGTGATACTTTTTCATTTCCGAGACTTGAATGAATATGAATTGCTATATAACCAATCTCATCTTCATTTATATCAATGCCTTTTATTTCCTTTATAATATCTTTTCCTTTACATGCTACTTCATATTCTTCTGGAAATAAAGCTCTGATATCTTGAGTTAAAGGATTGCTTATTTCTTCATTATTTTCTATTCTTTTTACTGCAAATGCAATATGATCTGCAAGAGGGCATAAAATGTTCTCATCTACTTTTGTAAATTTCTTTTCTGCTTCTATAATGATGCTACCTGCAATTTCTAAAAATTCTGGCTCTATATCATTTATTAGTTCTTTAGATAAACCTCTTTCTGTTTCTTTTTGCAAAAGGTATATGTGTGCATTTTCAGGAGCTTCCATACGTTCATTTACTTTTTTCCCAAAACCTATACCTTTTCCTAGCAAAATATATTCATTCAAAGTATCCATATCTATAGCCATTACTCCATTATGATTTAGTGCCTTTATAACTCTGAACATTTTATGCCTCCTCTTTACATGTTATTCAAATACATCAATTGCAATAAGAGCTTCTCCAGCCTTTATCTTTCCTGTCTTTAATAAACGTACTTTTTGTTTACTATTTAATGATGTGCAAATACATGGTGATGAAGTTGATGGTGCATTATCTTTTATAAAGTCTAAATCAAAACTTAATAGTTTATCACCCTTCTTTACCTTATCTCCATCTTTTACAAAAGTTTCAAAGCCTTTTCCATCAAGCTTTACTGTATCTATTCCTATATGAATAAGTAATTCAATTCCATCAGTTGTTGTTAATCCTACTGCATGCTTTGATGGGAATACAAAACTTATAACTCCATCTGCTGGTGCTACAACAGTGCCATCAATCGGAGTAACTACTGCACCATCTCCCATCATCTTGCTTGCAAATGCTTCATCTGGTGATTCTGATAAATCTTGAGCTTCACCAGTTAATGGACTATCTAATATTATTGTATTAATAATGTTTCCTTCAACTTCTTTTTCAATTACTTTTTCTTCATTATTTTTTTCTACTGTATTCATTATAATTTCTTCATTCGGTGCTGCTGCTAAGTAATCTTCTAAATTTGACTTTATAACAGTTACTCTTGGTCCATATATAATTTGAACCCCAACCCCTTTATGAACTACTCCTGATGCTCCAGATTGCTTTAATAAAGCATCATTTACTAATTCTGCTTTATGTACTGTACAACGTAATCTAGTTGCGCAGCAGTCAACATCTGAAATGTTTTTCTTACCTCCAAGACCTTGGCATATCATAGCTGAAAGTTGATCTGAATCTTCATTTTTACCATTTTTCTTTGCTTCTACATCACTTCTACGATAAAGTTTAACTTCATCAGTATCTTCACGACCTGGAGTTTTTAAATTAAATTTCTTAATTAAGAAAGTGAATAATAAATAGTATACTACAAAATATCCAATCCCTACAATAACAATCCATATCCAGCTTGTTTTTGCATTTCCTTGTAAAATACCAAATAAGAATAAATCAATTAATCCACCTGAGAAAGTCATACCTACTCCAACACCAAACATATGCATTAGCATATATGCAGCTCCCGCAAATACACAGTGAATTCCATATAATGCTGGTGCAACAAATAAAAATGTAAATTCAATTGGTTCTGTAATACCAGTAAGCATTGAAGTTAATGCTGCAGATATTAATAATCCACCAACTATTTTTTTCTTTTCTGGTTTAGCACATTGATACATTGCAAGAGCTGCCCCTGGTAAACCAAATATCATAAGTGGGAATTTACCTGACATAAATCTTGTAGCTGAAACACTAAAATGCTCTATTCCTTTAGTCCCAAGTTCTGCAAAGAAAATGTTTTGAGCACCTTCAATAAGTTTTCCACCAACTTCAGCTGTACCTCCAACTGCTGTTTGCCAGAATGGTAAGTAAAATACGTGATGAAGACCAAAAGGTATTAATAAACGTTCCATTAAACCATAAACCCATGTTCCTGCATAACCTGATTGAAGAACTATATCTCCAACTTTATAAATACCTGCTTGAATATGAGGCCAAATATAAAACATTAAAATTCCAACAATTAAATATGTTATTGCACTTACTATTGGAACAAATCTAGTTCCACCAAAGAATGATAATACTTGTGGCAATTCAATTTTATAATATCTATTATGTAGCGCTGCTACTCCAAGACCTACAATAATACCACCGAAAACACCCATTTGTAATGAAGTAATACCAAGTACTGAAGTTGCTGCTCCACTAAGAAGAGCTTCAGTTCCACCATTAATATTAATCATAGCACCTATTGATGCATGCATAATAAAGAACGCAATTGCTGCTGCTAGAGCTGCAACTTCTTTTTCTTTTTTTGCCATACCTATTGAAACACCCATTGCAAATATTAAAGGTAAATTACCAAATACTACATTTCCTGCTGCACTCATTACAGAAAGAATTGAATAAGCAAATGTACCTGGTCCAATTAAACCAGTAAGTCCATAAGTTGCAAGCATTGTTTCATTAGTAAATGAACCACCTATTCCCAAAAATAATCCTGCTACTGGTAAAATAGCAATTGGAAGCATAAATGATCTTCCTACACGTTGTAAAACGCCAAAAATTTGATCTTTCATATTTTTTCTCCTTTTTGTATATAATATTTTTTATATACTTGAGGTGTCTTTAGACGCTTTTTGACACAAAAAAAGCATCAACTAACATAAACATCCTCAAATATCTATGTATAGTTAATGCCTGCTTCCCAGTAACATACTATATCAATACAATTATTTTACCCTACTTATAATCATTCGTCAATATTTTTATTAAATATTAATTTACAATTATATATTATCAATTATATTTATTTTGAGAGTTATGCAAAATAGCCTCATGATTATATTAAGAGAATATTATCATGAGGCTATAAAAACAAAGTATACAATTAATACTTTTTTCAAAATTTATCTATTAATCATATTTTTTTCACCAATTGTGAAAAACTCAAATAATTTCTATTCTGCAAGTATTTTAATTTCATTATATTTTTTTAGATCTGTATAAAGTTCACTAAGATAAGGATTTCTTTTTGTCTTAAATACTTTCCAAATCATATAAGCGAATACTGCTATATTTGAAAGTAATGATAATAAACTAAATGTCCAAAGTGGAACAGTATTGTAAGTAGACGAAACTAGAAAAGTTCCTTTATCAATAAATGCTGGGAATGTTTGAGCGAACATACACCATAATGCTAAAGTATGTGCACGATGCTGTAACCACGCACCTTTTCCTATTGTAAATGCACAGAGTGTTGGTGCTAACAGTAATGCAAAACCGCAATACCAAGCATGACCTGGAAGACAATTATAAGTATAATCAAAATTCCATAGGTCATATGCTATTATCCAAAACCATAGCATATCAGGCCACAGCATGTCCATACTTCCATCTTTAATAGTCTTTTTCCTTAAGCAGATTCCAAACCATCCTGTTATTGTTATAATATTTAAAATTCCAGCAATACCATTTATAAAATTCCATGGACCTCCAAGAACATACATAGCTTCATCGGCTAAATTTCCGCCTCCATGGTATTGCATACCAACTTGAAAATCACGGCTTACTGCCTCTGCTATATTAATAGCTAAGATTAAAGGTGGAAAACATAATGCCCATTTCTTATCAGCTAGTCTCCATTCCTCACCAGTTGATTTATCTTTTCCTCTAACATATTTGATACACCAAAAACCAATACATCCAGCTGTAGATGAATATACTTTTGCAAGATGAAACCAATCTGTATACGTTGTATCTTTTAATACTGTAAACCATAATCCTGACAGTACTATTGGTAAAATAACAAAACAGAAAAGACCAACATATTTGAATCTGCGTGTTATTTCATTTAGCCCAAAGAGTGCAATAAAAACAAGTATCCAAACACCCCATACACTTAATATTGATGCTCCTTGACTGTAATTGAAAGTAAACATTTTACTCCCCCCTAAATATGAATAATTTAACATTTTCCACATTTAGTATATATCGTTTTCAGCCCCTCATTCAATAGACAGATATGTGAAAGTGTCACGAATTAATACTTTCATTCACTTTTTAAAATTATTATTTCATTGCTTCTTTGGCAAACGCAGATACTGAACGAGAAATACTCCCTCTTATCATTATCAAAAGTTTTTTTAAAATAATTTCTGGTTCTATTTCCATACCTTCACTTATCCAGTCTATAATCAATCCATTAAATACATGCCTATAAAAATTAACAATAAATTGTTCATCTTTCTCTGATAATCTTACCTCCATTTTTTCTGCACAATCCCTAACCACATCATCGAGTAATTTATTCGAAAAATTTGTAAAGTAACTATTGGCTTCACACCAATAAGATGAATTATACACATGTAGGATCATTTTTGAATTTCTTTTCATATAATTCATGGTTGCTAAAAAACCACCAGCCCAAGTTTTAACAGTTCTATTTTGTGCAATTTCTCCAGATAATTCTTCATATATTATAAACTTGAAAATATCCATAATATCTGTAAAGTAATAGTAAAAAGTCTGCCTGTTTACACCACAACGTTCACAAATATGCTTTACTGTAATTTTATGTATACATTGCTTGTTCAATAATTCTTTAAAAGAATTAATTATGGCAGTTTTAGCATGTTGTCTCATAAATACTTCCCCCATTATTTAGTGTAATTTATTCCCTTTTCTATTATAATTTAATCAACATAAATTTCAAAGTAATTTAATTAAATCAAAACGTTTCTTTTATAAAGTCTATATTTATGTATCTTATTCTGTTTAAATTGAATCATTACAAAATAACTATATTAAAAACTTAATTAAAAAATGACTAATTCAAATATATTCTTATCATTTGAATCAGCCACTTTAAATTTTATCTAATTAATAAAACTCTTGAAGAAATTACATGAAAATCTATTAATAATGTTAACAAATATAATCTTGATTTTTAAATTACAAATTTAATCAAATTCAATAGACTATTCATTGGAGTTCGTGAAATATTTCATACTAGTTTTCTTCAACTCTTTTGTACTATATAAAATTCTATAATTCTCAATACGTATATCAACGGCTATCTTTTCAATAATTTTATTACAACTTTCTCTATCTTTTTCATGTATCATAGTATAAAGATTATAATCCCAAGAACCAAACGTTTTTCTTTCATAACAATGGCTTACTTCTGAAATTGATGCCATATACTTTCCCACTTTATCTAAATCTTCATCATTTATTTTCCAAACTACCATAGCATTGGCATTAAAGCCTGCTTCTCTATGATAAAGTATAGCTCCGATTCTTTTTAATATTCCCATTTCATTGTAAGTTTTAATCTTATTTATAAGTTCCTCTTGCTTCATATTAAGTTCAGAAGCTATTTCCTTATATGGAGTAGCTGTTATAGAAATATTTTCTTGAAGTCTCCGTATTATTTTCTTATCAAAACCATTAAGCATTTTTATCATCCCCTTGAAAATTTAAAGCTACTTTAACCTTAAATAATTTAATAGAAGGTAAACTCATTATTTCATTTAATCCTGTTTCACGTTTTATTTCTTCAAGAATATTATTTAAACTTTCCTCTGAATGTGTTATTATTGTAAACCACATATTGTACTCATCTTCTCTTATGTAATTATGTGTTACTTCATAATAATTATTTATGAATGCTGCAACTTCTTCAATTTTATTTTCCGAAACTTTAGCTGCGCAAAGAGTACTTATATATCCTATTCTTCTTGAATTAAATATTCCACCTATTCGCCTTATAATTCCATCTTCTTTTAATTTTCTTACTCTTTTTAAAACGTCATTTTCTGTAAGCATTAATTTTTCTCCTAATATTTTAAATGGCCTTTTATCTATTGGAATTTCATTTTGCATAAGATTAAGTAGCTTTTTATCTATTGTATCCATAAGAATTCCTCCCTATCTGAGATTAACTTTTAATTATTAAAAATGCATATTCTATCAGATGACATATAATCTCCACCATTATAATATGCAGCTCTCGCCCTACAACCACCACAATTTTTTTTAGATTTACAAGTATTGCATGTTCCTTTGTAATCTTGAGTTCTTAAGTTATTAAATAATTCATTACTCTTCCATATTTCATCAAAAGGGGTTTCTCTAACATTTCCTGCTACTTCTATTAAATAAGCACACGCTTGTACATCTCCTCTAGGATTTATAATGCAATAATTTAATCCTGCAATACATCCTCTTTTAAATCTGCTATATATACCTAAATTTTCTGCAATTCTAACAAATTGAGGAGCACAGGTTGGTTTTATTTCTATATTAACTTCCTCTTGCTTTTTCATTATTGAAGTTAATAATTCTTCATATTCTTTAGGATTTAACAATTCATCTTCTATGTTTTTCCCTCTTCCTGTAGGTACAAGGAAGAAAATGTGATGAGCTGCTGCACCCATAGCAACTGAAAAATCAGTCAAGCTGATTATTTCATCTTTATTCCAATCCATAACTGTTGTGTGAACTTGAAATCTAATTCCTAAATCTCTACAATTTTTCATAGCATAAATAGTATCTTTAAAAGCTAAATCATTTCCCCTAAAAAAATTATGTTTTTCAGAATTAAGACTATCAAGACTTATGCCTATTGCAGAAATTCCAGCTCCTTTTAATTTTTGTGCTACCTCTTTTGTTATAAGAGTACCATTTGTACCAAGTACAGGCCTTAATCCAGTTTTAGCTGCATAATTTATCAAATCAAAAATATCGTCCCTCATAAGTGGCTCCCCACCTGAGAATATCATAATTTTAAAATTAGCTTTTGCAATTTCATCTATAAGTTTTTTTGCTTCTTTTGTATTTAATTCACCTTGAATTTCCTTGCCTGAATCTCTATAGCAATGAGTACATTTTAAATTACATCTATTTGTAGTATTCCATGATATTATCATTCATTTCACTCACCTTATATACTTATATTTTATTTATCTATTCACAATTACTATTCAAAGATTACCTTTAAACATAATTTTTTATTTACAATATTAAATTATTTTTGTGACAATGTAATAGAGTTATAATTTAATTTCACTGTCAGTAAGGTAACAAGCTGGATCTTCTGCCCAAAAATCATTATGTACTGTTTCTGCCCTAGTTCTAAAATTTCCATTACAAACCTTTAACCATTTGCAAACAGAACATCTACCCTTTAATAACTCTTTTCTATTTCTAAGACCATTTAACATTTCGTTATTAGAATTCTTCCATATAGAACTAAAACATTCTTCTTTAACATTTCCGAAAGTATGCTGCCAAGTGAATTGATCTGGGTGAACATTTCCGTAAAAATCTACATTGGCAAAAGCCATTCCTGATCTGTTTCCTCCGTTAGCTTTTAAAAGTCTTAATATATTTTCACTTTTATCTTTGTATTTTTCTAAGGATTTTAAATACGTATAAACAGCATCTGCATGGTTGTCTACAGTAAGCATTTCAACATTTGGTCCAAATTCTATGGCTTTACTTATAATTAAATCTAAAACATGTCTTGTTTCTTCCTTAGATATATCTTCCTCCATCATTTTACTTCCTCTACCTGAATAAACTAAATGATAAAAGCAAACTCTTGGGATATTTTCCTCTTTTATAAGTTTAAATATATCTTCTAATTCTTTATAATTATTTTTATTTATAGTAAATCTAAGTCCAACTTTTTGGCCTACTTCAATGCAGTTTCTTATTCCTCTTAAAGAACTGTCAAATGCACCTTTAACTCCCCTAAATTTATCATGATTTGCTCCAATCCCATCAAGACTTATACCAACATATCCAAGGTTTATTTTCTTTAATGATTTGCAAATATCTTTATCTAAAAGAGTACCATTAGTTGATATAGTACTTCTAATTTTTCTTTGATTTGCATAATCTAATAAATCTAAAATATTCTCCTTCATTAATGGTTCTCCGCCTGAAAACAACAATGCTGGTACATTAAACTCTTTTAAGTCATCTATGAATTTTTTTGATTCATCTAATGTAAGCTCTCCTTCATATCGTTTGCTATCTGAACTTGCATAACAATGTTTACATTTTAAATTACAAGTTTTTGTGCAATTCCACGCAACTACAGGACCTCTACCAGGGCTTACTCCATACTTTTCTACTGCTGCTCCCTCTACATATCTTAAGCTATCTCCATAATTTTCTGAATTACATAATAGTTTAGTTATACTTATCATATTAACCTATTATCCCCTCTTTAAATTTAAACTAGTATTCTCCACTAAATAATTTCAATAAATTTTATAATTCTTAAAGTATGAAATTTATTAAAATTATATATTTTGTAAAATAATTCTTATACTATAAATTTAACAAATTCCACAAAAATATCAACTATTAATTATAATTACATAAAAAACGTTACTCATTTACACAATCAATGCTATTCAAATTATAAATTAGATGCTATATAATATAATAAAAAACAAAGCCCATATCTTTAATTTCCAAGTAAAATAAGATACAAACTTTGTTTCATATTATTTTATATAATTCTTTAAGTATTAATTTTAAAATTTTAATGAAAAAAAATTGATTTTTAATTATTTACCCTGCATCAAAAAAACTCATTTGATCACTTTCTGGGAGACCATTTAAACAGTCGAATTTTCTAAGTAACTCTATAGCTGCGTTTCCAATCTTCGAACGCTTCCTTACATCCTCTACAGAGTTAAATGGCTTTTCTTGAGCTGCATTAGATATACCTTCTGATGCCACATTTCCCATTCCTGATATACTGTTTATAGATGGTCTTATACCATCATCCTCAACTTGAAATTTTGTAGCATGAGATTTGTATAAATCTATTGGCAGGAATTTAAGGCCTCTCTCATACATTTCTAAAACTATTTCCAAGTCATCGTACATATCCTTATCCTTAGGAGCAGCGTCATAACCCATTATCTCAATTTCCTTCATTTTTTCTTTAACCTTTTCTTTTCCAAAAATCATAAATTCTGCATCGAAGGCTTTTGCTCTAATACTGAAATAAGTTGCGTAATAAGCCTGAGGTATGTGTACCTTAAACCAAGCTATTCTAAAGGCCATCATTACGTAGGCTGCAGCATGAGCCTTAGGGAACATATATTTTATCTTTTTACATGAATCTATATACCATTCTGGCACTTCATGCGCCCTCATTAAAGCTTCATATTCTGCCCATTTCGCAGGATTCTTTAATGCCTGACCTTTACGTACCAACTCCATTATCTTAAAGGCATCACCTGGTGGCAGCCCTTTTTTAATAAGATAGATCATAATATCATCTCTTGTACATATAGCCTCACTTAAGGTTACTATCCCTTGGTCAATTAAGTCTTTTGCATTTCCAACCCATACATCGGTACCATGAGAAAGTCCAGATATAAATATTAAATCAGAGAAAATTTTAGGCTTTGTATCTACAAGCATTCCTCTTACAAACTTAGTTCCAAATTCAGGAATTCCAAAAGTTCCTACCTTAGAATTTATCTGACTAGATGTTACCCCTAGAGCCTCAGTTGATGAGAATATAGACATAGTCTCCTTATCATCCATAGGAATATCTTTAGGATCAACCCCAGTTATATCTTGAAGCATTCTTATAACTGTTGGATCGTCATGCCCTAATATATCTAGCTTCAATAAGTTTTGGTCAATTGAGTGATAGTCAAAATGTGTTGTTATGATATCTGAATTCGCATCATCTGCAGGATGTTGTACTGGGCAAAACTCAAAGATTTCTCGGCCCTTTGGCACAACTATAATTCCTCCTGGATGCTGTCCTGAAGTTCTTTTTATACCTGTACACCCTAATGCTATTCTTATTGTTTCCGCTTTATTTATTGGTTTGTTTTTCTCTTCATAATACTTTTTCACATATCCAAAAGCTGTTTTCTCCGCTATAGTACCTATAGTTCCAGCTTTAAAAGTTGTGCCCTTACCAAAGATAACTTCTGTATATTTATGAGCTTTTGCCTGATATTCTCCTGAGAAGTTTAAATCTATATCCGGTTCCTTATCTCCATTAAATCCCAAGAATGTTTCAAATGGTATATCTATTCCATCCTTAACTAGCTGCTCTCCACAAACAGGACACACTTTATCAGGTAAGTCGAAACCAATCTTAGCGCCATAATCCGAAAAGTCCGAATGTTTGCATTTAGAACATCGATAATGTGGTGGTAACGCATTTACTTCTGTTATACCAGTCATGTTTGCTACAAAAGATGAACCAACCGATCCTCTCGAACCTACTAGATAACCATCTTCATTGGATTTCCATACCAACTTTTGAGCTATAATATACATTACAGAAAATCCATTTTTTATAATAGAATCTAGTTCTCTATCTAATCTAGCCTGAACGATTTCTGGCAGTGGATCTCCATACAACTCATGGGCTTTATCATATGCGATATCTTTAATCGTCTGTTCACACCCTTCAATGTGAGGTGGACATTTTTCTGGTGAAATAGGACTAATCTGTTCACACATATCTGCTATCTTATTTGTGTTTGTAACTACAATCTCATAAGCCTTTTCTCTTCCTAAATAAGCAAATTCCTCAAGCATCTCCTCAGTAGTTCTTAAATATAATGGAGCCTGATCATCAGCATCCTTAAATCCCTGTCCCGCTTCTAGTATACGTCTATATATCTCGTCCTCAGGATCTAAGAAATGAACATCTCCTGTTGCCACTACAGGTTTATCAAATTTATCAGCTAATGCTATAATTTTTTTATTAATTTCCTTTAGATAATCTTTATTAGGTACCTGCTCTTGTCTTACTAAATAATCATTATTCCCTAGAGGCTGAATTTCCAAATAATCATAGAATTTTGCAATGTTTTCTATTTCCTCTTCAGATTTTCCTAAAAGTATAGCCTGAAACAGTTCACCTTCACTACAAGCACTTCCAATGATTAAACCTTCAGAATATTTTTGTAACATACTCTTTAAGATACGTGGTTTTTTATAAAAATAATCTAAATGAGAATATGATACAAGCTTATACAGATTCTTTAATCCTGCATAATCTTTTGCTAGTATTATTACATGATTGGTCTTAACCTTTTTATAAGCTTGCTTCTTAGATTCTTCATCAGAAGCATGTATATCTATATCCTCAAGGGTTTCTACTCCCCTTTCCTTTAGCATTTCAATCATTATATTAAACACCTTAACAGTGGTATCTACATCATCTAAGGCTCTATGTGCAATCTCTACCTTTATACCAAGGTTTTTAGCAATTCTTCCTAATTTATAGGTTTTAAAATCAGGGAAGATTTCTTGCGCTAAAGATAAGGTATCTAAATAGGTAAAATCAAAATCATAACCTAAAACCCTTGCATTATGCTTTAAAAAGCCTATATCAAATTCAGCATTATGAGCAACTAAAACACTTCCTTCAATAAATTCTAGCATTTTAGGAAATACTTTTTCTATGGTTTCTGCATCTCTTACCATATCATCAGTTATTTTGGTAACCTCTACAACCCTCATTGGAATTGACTTTTCAGGATTTACAAAGGTACTAAATTTATCTATTACCTTTCCATCCTTTATTTTCATAACTCCTATTTCAGTAATTTTCTCTGTTACTGGAGAAAAACCTGTAGTTTCTAAGTCTAGAACGCAATATGTTGTATCAACCCTCTGGTCCTTAATATTTGTTACAGATGGCTTTTTATCAGGTGCCAAATAACCTTCTACTCCATATATTACTTTCATATCTGAATTATCTCTTCCAAGCAGCTTATGTGCTTCTGGAAAAGACTGCACTACTCCATGGTCAGTTATGGCAATAGATTTCATTCCCCAGCTCATGGCTCTTTTAATCAAATCCTTGGCACTTGACATAGCATCCATTTGACTCATTTGTGTATGCATATGAAGCTCTACCCTTTTAACTTCTGCTCTATCCTGCCTCTTAGTCTTTCTAATTCCATCTGTTTCAATTATACTATTGGCAATAAGTTCAACTTCATGAGAAAAATTACTATAGCCTGCATTTCCAGCAAGTTTAACTCCCTTAGCCTTTTTTAGTTTAGGTAATACTTCCGCATCATCACCAGGCTTGCAAAATACCTTACAAGTCATGGAATTTGATCCATCATATAAATCAAAAGAAATTAATGTTTTTCCACTTCTTAATTCCTTCGCTTCTATATTAGATACTTCACCTTGCAACGCTACCCTTCCCTCATTTGGTGTGATATCAGTAATTTTTACTGCTGGTTCCTTAATATTAGCATTTCTACCAACAATCAAAAGTGAATTTACTTTTTTCCCATCACCTTCTACATTTACTTCTTGTTTATTTTCTTCAACTTTTTTAGGCAATTCAGTAGCATTATTACTTTGTGTAGTTTTAATTTCTTTAATGAACATCATTTCATTTGCACGTTTATCTTCTGCAATCTTTACTAATTCTTCATTATCTAATTTATCAATAAAATTAATATTATATTGTTTCCCATACATATGTTTTATAACTTTATTAATTTCTTTATCATATTCCATTGTTTTCAAAAAAACTGATACTGGAATTTTAAAATTGAAAGTTATAGTATTTCCAACCACTTCATATTCACTATTATTCGCCGCCGCCTTTAAAGCAGGATATTTTTTTGACATGGAAGATATAATGTTTTTTAATTCCTCTTCTATAGGCCTTATCTTGACTTCGTCGGTATACTTTACAGTAATTTTAGAATCACTTAATTCAAATCTTTCTTTTATAAAGTTGCTAAAACTCTCAATTTCTCCAATTTCAATATAGTTATCTGAACTAATCTCCATTTCTAGGACTTTAGTTCTTTTACGTAACGTTACAGATTCTATAAAGGCAGTATTTATCTTTCCACTCAATTTATAATCACTAAAAGCTTCATTTACTCTCTTCATACTACTCATTACCTTTTCTAAAAATTTTTTCGCATGTTACTATTATATATGTTAAACTTATGATTTGTTAAGTCTGAAAAAAATGTATATAGATACTTCTATCTAAAAGGTACTTCTATACCTCCTTTATATTTGTTCTAAATAACATTTATATTATTTTATATTATAAAAAATAAAATGCCCTAAACCGCTTTCTCTTATTAAGAAAAAATATAGTTTAGGGCTTAGTTTTACTTTTTAGAAAAACTTTTATTCTTTACCATTTCAACTATTAAGATATAATAATTAAATATCAAGTGCAGCATGATATCCTTGATATACTGCTGTTGTTATAGTTGATGGACGTACACAATCTCCAATTTCTATGACATAAGGTGCACAATCAATCAATTCTTCCGCAACGTTTCTTCTTGCTCTTTGTCCAAGTGCACAAATTACTGAAGTACCTGGAACAAGATGTTCCATACCAGCCGCATCAGCGCATAAAACGCCTTCTTCTGTTACCTTTAGTCCTTTATATTCTGTATGAACATGAATATTGTTCTTTTCGATTTCCATTAATAGAATTGGACGATGTCTGATATTTGCATCTGGAGCAAGTTCAGCTCTCATTTCTACTAAATGTACAATTCTACTTTCTTGTGCAAGGTGTATTGCGGCTTCGCAGCCTGCAAGACCGCCTCCAAGTACCACTACTTCATCTGTGACCTTGTCCTTTTCTAAATAATAGTCATTAACAACTACTATATTCTCACCATTCAAACCTGGAATTGGTGGAACAAGCGGTTCTGAACCAACTGCTATAATTAATGCATCAACATTTTCTTTTTCAACATACTCTTTTGTAACATTTGTATTTAAGCGAATCTCAATGCCCAAATCTGCTGCTAATTTTCCAAATGTAACACCTAACTCATACATTTCATACTTAAATGGAAGTGCTTGTTCTCCCTTAAGTATTCCGCCTAACTCATCAGACTTTTCGCAAAGAACTACCTTATGTCCACGTTTTGCAGCAGTGATAGCTGCCTCTAATCCCCCTGGTCCACCACCTGCTACTAGGACTTTACGTGAAGTTGCTGCTGGTATAATTTCCATTCCTCCTAATTCACGTCCAATCAATGGATTAACTGTACAACGTCTTGTTGATGTCATAGCACGCTCAGCCATACATGTAAAACATCTTAAACATTTTACAATATCCTCATCTTTATTTGCCATAACTTTTTTAGGTAGTTCATGATCAGCTAAAAGTGCACGAGCCATTTCAACAACATCTGCTTTACCACTAGCTATTATTTCTTCCATCATTTCTGGATCATTTAAGCCCCCAAGTGTTGCAACAGGAACACTTACATGTTTTTTAATTTCCGCTGCAAGATAAACATTTGATCCATGTGGTAAAAACATAGAAGGATGTGTTACTCCAAATCCTCTTTGGTAAGTTCCTGCAGATACATGAAGTAAATCAACTCTTGATTCTACTAATTTAGCAATTTCGACACCTTCTGCAAGATCATAGCCACCTTCAAATAATTCAGAACCACTCATTCTAAACTCTATTGGAAAGCCAGATCCAACAGCTGTACGAACACTATCAAGAACTTCTTGTGCAAAACGTACTCTGTTTTCTAAAGAACCACCATATTTGTCTTTTCTTTTATTAAAATAAGGAGATAAGAATTGATTAATTAACCACCCATGTCCACCATGAACCATAATCATTTCAAATCCTGCTCTTTTAGCTAATGCAGCAGTATTTCCATAAGCTGCTACTATATCATCTATCAACTCTTGAGTAAGTTCTTTTACCGGAAGACCATCTGGACGAATAGTTTCACTTGGTCCCCATTGAGCTAGTCCTTGTTTTTTGCTCTTATCAGTTAAATAAGTTCCAGCATATTGTCCTGAATGAGATAATTCTACACTGGCAATTGCACCATGACGACGGATAGCATCTGCAGTGTAAGTAAAACTTGCAAGTGAACCTACTGTTTGTAGATCAAGGTGATACATATGTGAACCTTCTGTTTCTGGATGAACCACTACTTCACTTACAGTCACTGAAGCTGCGCCACCTTTAGCTCTTAATTCATAAAAAGCTGTAGATGCAGGTCCCACAGTACAATCTGCAGTAATATCTGTTCCCCCCATAGGCGCTGAAAACATTCTGTTTCTAAAATTTACATTTCCAATTTTAATTGATTTGCATAGATTTGGATATTTTCTTTCCATATTTTTATTCTCCTTTATTCTTTAATTAATTAATTTTTATTATTTCTAACCGATATAATTTTTTATTATCAACTCTATATTTGTTAAATTATTCACTTTCTAATGCATATCATAGAATTATCAAACAACAAACATACATGTTAATTCTACTTACTTATTTGTTGTGGCTTATTTTTTCTTTACAAAACGATAAAAAAATGTTAATACAAAACCTATAGCACATAGAATCGTTGCTATTAAAAATGCTCTTTGATAACTATGGTCAATAGCATATACATTTTTCATGACTGTTGGTCCAAAATAACCTGATATTGCAAAACCAACGAACATTATTCCATAATTAACACTATTGTGTTTTGTACCAAATTGATCTGCAGTAAACCCTGGAAAAACACCCATAAATGCGCCAAAAGATACCCCAACACTTATAATACCTATATAGAACTTTGTAACATCTCCTTGTCCTGAAAAATACAGACATCCAAGTCCCATGATAGCAAGAACAAATGCAATAGTAAGTGTATTTATTCTGCCAATTTTATCTGAAACATAACCTGCAAAAATACGGCCACCAGTATTGAACAATGCCAAAACAGAAACCACTGTAGTTGCAGCTGCAACTGACATTCCAATCATACCTTGCGCTAAAGGAGATGCTAATGCAGAACACATTAATCCATAGAATGCACCACATAACAATACTAAAATCATTGGATAGAAAACAGGGCTTGTAAGCATTCCTTTCCAGTCTTTATCATTTTGATTTAACTTGTTTCCATTAGAAGCTGGTGGCATCCAACCTTCAGGAACAAATTCTGCTGGACATTTATCAATAAAGAATGAGCAGACACATACAATAATGAGAAATACAGTACCTATTATCTTAAATGCCGCTGTTACTCCAAAATTACTAATTAATATATTAGCAACTGGTGGAACTATTACTGAACTAAAGCCATAACATGCCGTTGTAATACCTCCAACAAATCCACGTTTGTCTGGAAAAAATTTAATTGAATTACTGATTGTACATCCATAAACCATTCCAATACCAAGACCAGTTATAATACCATACGCCAATACTAACACGTTTAAGCTAGTGGCAAACCTGGATAAAATCATACCTCCGCCAAAGAGTATTCCTCCAAGAAAGATAACTTTTTTAGGTCCAAAAGTATCATTAATTCTTCCACCTGTAATCATAGTAATAGGTCCAACTGAATTTGTAACAGTGAAAACGATTGCTAGAACCCCGGCAGTTAAGGTAGCACCAGTAACTTGACTCAAGTACTTTGCCATAGGAGCTGCAAAAACACTCCAAGCATACATTGAACCAATGCATAAATTAATAAAGCAGCTTGCAATTAAAATAATCCATCTTTTTTTTGTTAGTTCCATTAAAATTCCTCCTTGTTTATCTTTCTTGTTAATATTATCACAATTTCATGTTAATAATATCACGATTTTATAATCATGTAAGTACAAATATATAAATATTTATATATTTGTATTTATATATTTTGATATATACATTTAACATATAATAATGTATAATATTCTTTTCATTTATTCAATTTCATACAATTGTAATTTACAAAAACAATGCTATAATAAATAGAGTTAGGAAAGAGGTGTGTTTATGAGGACACTTAAATTTGCAATTTTAGGATTATTAAATAGAAAACCAATGACAGGTTATGATATAGGAAAAGAATTCAATTTTCAATTAGCTGAATTTTGGAGTGCAAAACACAGTCAAATCTATCCAGAATTAAAAAAATTAGTTGACGAGAAACTTATAGTTTATGATATTGAAATCACTGGAGATGTTTTAGAAAAAAAAGTTTATACCATTACAGAAAAAGGCAAGAAAGACTTTTTAAAGTGGTTAAAGAAAGACGAACCCATGGAACAGACACCAAAAAATATTTTTCGCCTTAGGATGTACTTTTCAAATAATTTAGATTTAAACACTAGACTTCATTTATTAGAACAGCAGTTATCTCAACATAATGAAAGACTTGCTTTTTTATATACTCAATTGGAACCTTATAATGGTATTCCACATATTGATAGTGATGCTTTTGGAGATTTTATTGTTCTAAATGGAGCTATTATACGAGAGGAATCTACTATCAAATGGTTGAACCTTTGCATTAGTTATTGTAAAAATACTAATTAAAATACCCCATGACATTTTATAAATTAATTGTCATGGGTTTTATATTTTAAAGTTAATTTCGCGTCATATCATAATTTTCTATCTAATTACTTCCAAAAACTGAAATTCATACGTGTTGGAATTTTTTTATCTTTAAGTTCTTGTCTCATCTTTGCTATTGCTGTATCAACTTCTTTTCTTATAGCTGCTTGTTTTACTGAATCTACAGTTGTTATAGTTCCACCACTTGGAGCTTTATTGCTCTT
The DNA here is from genome assembly GCF_002006345.1 of Clostridium puniceum. Classification (GTDB taxonomy): domain Bacteria; phylum Bacillota; class Clostridia; order Clostridiales; family Clostridiaceae; genus Clostridium; species Clostridium puniceum. The sequence continues at coordinate 79,462 of NZ_LZZM01000179.1, read as the reverse complement.
TGCTGCTGAAAATGCTTGAACATTTGTAAATGTTCCTGCTTTCATAAGATCAAGTTGATAATCCGTTTTATTTCCAAATGCCATACCATTAGTTATGTTAATTGTGCCAGCTCCATTATTTTCATCAAAACCTTTTGATGTATTATCAACAGCTAAACAATTTGTCATACTCCTAACACCACTTGTTTGAGCACCATATTTCGATGACCCTGAACCCATTTTAAATCCATTACCGTTTCCAGTTGATTTACCTTTTGTCACGTCATTATCTACTGGAAGTCCTTGTGCTTTATCATATGCTCCAGTATAAACTTTAGCATCTCCATTGTGATATGCTACACAATTGTTATATGTTACATCACTGTTTTCTATAGCAAAACTGTCCCAAGCATCATCTGAATTTTCAGCTGCTACACAGTATGTGAATACATTACCTGTTCCAAGGAAAAGCTTTGCTGCAAATCCATCCGCATTTCCACCAGTTGTAAGTGGATCAAAGTTTCTGTAAGCTACACAGCCAGTTACAGTATTATTATCTGGACGTACTTTAAGTCCTAAGTCTTCTAATCCGTCACTACCTGAAATTTGAAGACCTGCATCACCATTATAACTGAATACACAATCTATAATTTTATTATTATCTGGTTCTCCTGGCTTCTGATCAGCTTTTTTTAATGCACTATTATAGTTTGGCTTTATAAGCATACCATTATCATATGCCTTTTGAATTGTAAGACCTTGAATTGTATAATTACCTCCACTTATTCTTACACCTACATATGCATCACCTGTTTTACTAGGGCTTGCTTTCTTTGCAGCATCTCTAAATGAAGAGAAATCTAATACTGGTGAGTATCCTGCTGCTGCCTTAATTGTAATACCTGAGTTTACTTTATCAAGTACAAGTTGGCTTGTACAATCAAGTGTATTTGCTGCAATTTCTATTGTTTGTCCACTAGTTGCAGAAGTAACAGCTGTTTTTAACTCATCAAAAGTCTTAACTGTTTTAACATCTGTAGCTTTAGCTGCTGCTATACTGCTAGTAGTAGTTTTAGAACTAGTTGTCGCTGCAAATGCGTTTACAGTAGGAGTTCCAGCTACATAACAAACTGATAAGGCCATAGATACAATTGTTAATTTTGCTAATAATACTTTTACTTTTTTTGACATAATTTAATCGCCTCACTTATTTTTATTTGTTTTAAAATGAGATTTAATCTCATTTTAAGCATATTTTTTAATTATATATATTACTTTTATACATTTTATTATGTGATTTATATTATAAATATAAAGCATAAAATTTAATATAATCCCATTGTTAACGTTAACTATAATTCGATTAAAAATTATGCCTCATTATTCATTAATAGTTTGTATGATTATTTAACTATTGAATTTCCTCCAACAGAAACTAAACTAGATTGGTAACCTTTAATCTTAGCCATTAAATTAGCATCCATAGTAGAACTTGTGTCATCAGCATTTGTAAATTTCCATATGAAATCTCCACCATTTCCTCTTCCTGCATAAGTAGTAACATTATTTCTTACTGCTTCTGGTGCATCCGGTTTATAGTTGTACATTGTTGAACTTGTATCGAAATTATTATAAGTTGTTCCTCCACTTACAGTTTTGTATGTGTTTGGAACTACTTCATTTCTTGTTTTAGCTAAATATGCATCAAATTGAGTAGCATTGTCACTAGCATAAATAAGACTTGCAGCGCCTTCTATCTTGTTATTGTATGCCTTAATCATACCACCAGCTTCACCTGAGAATCCAGCTCCTGCAGTACCATATTTAATATCAGTACCTTGTAATGAACTTAGCATTGGATCTTTACAATTTCTAAAATCATTAGCTTCTACGAAAGCTGACGAACCTTTTGTAACACCAACTCCATATTTTGCATTACCATCAAAATAGTTATTGTACACGTGAACAGTTCCGACCCTAATACGAGGATGTCTTGAATCTGAGTGATCAAACCAGTTATGATGATACGTAACAAAGAAGTTTTCTGTATCCTTCATGCCACAAAGTGAAGATTTTCCTGAATCATAATAATGATTATATGCAATTGTAACATAAGTTGATAGTTTTACATCTGTAGAACCATCACCCTTTACTTGGTCTGCATCACTTCCAGCTGATCCATAAAAAATATCATTATTGTGAACCCAAATATTTTCATTGTCTGTATCAAGTGAAATACCATCATCAGGGAATAACATCACTCCAATATTTTTGATTTCTACGTTATGAGAATTTCTAACAAGAATTCCCCAACCATAAACTGTAGCATCTTCTCCTACACCTTCAAATGTAGTATTATAAGAACCTTTTAATTCTAAATATCCAGTACTATTAAGTCCAGTTATATCAGATGATTTAATTTGACCTACCATACGAATAATAAGTGGAGTTTTATCATACCCCTTTTGACGTTTTGATAAAATATCAGTAAGACCTGTACATATAGTTTTAGTTCCTTTTGCATTTGTTACAACATCTAATTTTATTGTATTTACTGTGCTGGCTGTGATATATAAAATATTAGCATTAGCTGCTACAGTACCATTATCATTATATCCTCCTGAACCTGTTCCCATTGGTGACTGCTTAGAAAAAGCAAACCCTTCTCTTGTATTTGATTTTACACTAAGAGATTTTGTAACTGCTTGTGATGAAGCTACCTCTTGATTATTAACAATAGGTACTATCTTTATTACATAATTACCTTCTGCTAGACCCAGTGCATCAGCTCTATAATATGATGCATATTTTCTAATTAATTGATTATCTAATTGCTTATATTGAGAATCAGGAGCACTTGCTAACTTATAATAAACATTATATCCTGTAGCATTTTGAACAGCGTTCCATTCTACATTTGCTGATTCTAACCATCCCTCACTATCTAATATAGATACTTGACTATTTAATGTAGCTCCATTAAATTCTCCTGCTGTAGTTGTTGTAGCCTTTGCAGCACTTGTACTCTTTTCAACTGCTACTGTTGCTGAGCTTTTACTATTAGTTGATGTACTAGCACTAGCATCAAATGTTGGTGCCATGACTATTGATGATGCCAAAGTAGCTAACACTACTTTTTGTGAAAACTTTTGAATTTTATTATTCTTTTTAAGTCTTTTTACCATTTAACGATCCCCTTTTCATTAATTTATTTTTTATTTATATATGTTCTAAAAAATTTTGTTCATTAAGATTTAATTTCTATATTAGAGTGATTGGATAAGACAACCAACTAAATTATGAACTTTCTTAATTAGAACTTATATATATTAAATCAAATCAACTATTATACGTTTACAGAAAATAATTAATCTGATTATAAGGCTAGTAAGATTATAAAGTTTAAATAATATTTTAAAAATTTTATTTAAATTTGTATAAAAATATATTTAACTAAGCTAATTATTATCATATATATTTTTTTTATCAATAAGAATATCGTAACATCATAATATAATGTCGTAAGTGCTAAGTAAAATGTCTTAAAATAGAAAATTAACATAGGTAAAAGATTAATATTCATTACAGAATTAACATTGGATATATTTATCTTTTTCAATATGTTAATCCTGCTCACCAATACTCTTTATTTTATTTTGAAAAGTCGCACAAGCTACAATTGTTTTTTTGCCTTTCTCTCTACTTTTCTTAGAACATTTGAATACTGCCCATAGAAATCAAAAAATCTCTCATTCTTATAAACATAATTTTACTATGTCTATAAGAACGAGAGATTAAACTTGCCCAGTACCAATTTATTCATAATTATATATATGTACATTTAATATTTTTTCTATATCCTAATTTTTATTTTAGGTAATTCTGCTACTTTCGCTGTACTCATATATTTCTCAATGAGTATAATAATCTCTTTAATTTTATACTCATTTTCATTATAACTACCACCTAATCTTCTGAGCTTTTAATTATATCTGTTTTTAAAATTATATAGACTAATTTATTTTAAAGTTATTTAATTCGGAAGCTAATTTTTCAGATAATACTTGAAGTTCATCTGCATATTTTGTAAATCTATCCATAACAGCTGTTATCTCTTCTGTAGATGCAGTTACTTCTTCTGATGCAGATGCTGTTTCTTGTGATATAGATGAAATATTTTCAATTTCTGATACTACACCTTGCTTCTTTTTATTTATATCAATAATAGACACCTTTACTTCTTCAACCTTAGCTATCATTGTTCCAATTGATTTAAGAATTTCATTGAAAATTTCTTGTGTTTGACCTACTGCTAACTCTTGTTCAATTACTATTTCTTCTGTAGATTTAATTGCACTTACAGCTATATCAGACTTTGTTTGAATATTTGCTATAATAGCCTTAATTTCACCTGTTGATTCTTTTGATTGTTCTGCAAGTTTTCTTATCTCCTCTGCTACAACTGCAAATCCTTTACCAGCCTCACCTGCACGCGCAGATTCAATACTTGCATTTAGTGATAATAAATTAGTCTGCTCTGTTATTTCAGCTATTGTCTCTGATATACTATTTATCTTTTTAGTGCTATCATTCATATCTTTAACTATATCATTAACTTCTGAGGTAGCTATTTTTGTTTTATTAGATTTTTCTATTAATGTACCTATCATAGATAGTCCCTTATCGCCTAACCCCTTAGTACTCATAGAAAGCTTATCCATTTCATTAGAATTTTCATTAATCTTATCCAAACTGTCTGCTAAATCATTCATCTGTTCAGCCCCATTTTGAGCATTTTGTGCTTGATCTGTTGCACCTTCTGAAACTTCTTGTATAGCTTTTGCAACCTCTCCTATAGAAGCTGTCACTTCTTCTGACATACTTGCAAGATTTGATGAAGTTTCTAACACTGTCTTAGATGAACTCGAAACATTACTCATAAGATTTGATATATTGTTCATCATATCATTAAATGAATTTGCTAAATCCATAAATTCATCTTTAGTTAATGCATTAATTGTTACAGTTAAATCTCCCTTAGAAGCTTTTTCAAATACGTATTTTAAATTTTTAATATTTTTTGCAATTCCTTTACTTAATAATAAAGATAAAATTATAGAAATCACCAATATAACCAATACTATAATTAACGTTGTTGTTAATATTGAATTTGTATCAGTAGTTACTTCCTTTTCATCTAATGTGGCTACTAATTTCCATCCAGTTAATGGATTAGTTTCATATACACCAAATTTTTCTGAATTATTAAATGTATAAGTTATAAATCCATTTTCTGATGTTTTTACCTCATTCCAAAAAGTTTGCTTAGATGCTACATCAGTATCAATTAAGTCTTTGCTAGGATGAGCTATCATACTTTTACCTTCTACATCTGAAACAAATATGTAACCTGAACGTCCTATTTTCTTTGAACTTATCTTTTGTGTAAGTGTATCCAACGAAATACTCATACCAGAAACACCAATAATTTTTCCATCTCTCTCCACAGCTTTAGCAATTGCTACAACGCTTTTTCCTGTTTGAGCATCTTTAAATGGTAAGGTTATTATTACCTTCCCTTTATTCTCAACAGCTTCTTTATACCAAGGTCTTTCCATATGATTAAATCCATCCGACATTTTTTCATTAGGATATATTGAAAATTTTCCATCTGAAGTTCCAAAATATGTACTAAAAATACCATTATTACTCTCTTTTACGTTCTTCAATAATGCTGGAATAAATGAGTATGACTCATCTTTATCAGCATTAAGAAAATTATAATTATTTGATAACATAACAACCATGCTGCTATACCCTTCGAAGTAATTATCAATTCCATCATTTACTTCTGAAAGTGTCTGCTGACTTGTTACCTTTAATTTTTCATTAAGAATTGATCCAGCTTGCCAATTAGCACCATAACCTAAAATAATTAATGGAATAATACATATCCCCATTAGGCTAATAACTAATTTACTCCTAATGTTATTAACTCTAAATCTTTTCACTTTTTCCATAATCGTCTCCTCTAATTTTATGAATTTACACTTGTTTAAGTGAATTATTATGTTTTTCGACCTTTTGTGGCATCATCTATATATTATCGACCTTCATCCCCAAACCTTTACATATACAATATATTTTCCACGATTTTGCATGTAACTAATATATCATCAATGAAGTCAGCTTGATTATTATGTAATTGGAAATTAATATTGATTCAATTATATATATGTTGAAATAATAAAATCACATTCAAAAAGGTTATACGCTGAATAAATGATTAGATATATGGTGTAAAGAACTAATTGCAACGTATATAACATTCATAATATAGAATAATTTTTATCTATACAGAAAATTCAGATTACAAGACTTTTAAAAAATTATATATCCCAAAAACAATTTTAATAAAATGTACTCTTTTTATCCAAAGTTAAGTTTCAACCTGTAAATTTTTTAATTTTTTGCTTTTTAAAACTTAATCATTAATAATTTAATTTTTATATTTATTAAATTTAACAGGTAACATTATAAGGTAATCCTCTCAAGAAATCTCTTTCTGGAGCTTCCTCTAAGAAGATACTAATCATATCCTTATATGGTTCTAAATATGGTGCATAATCTATTTTTGCCCATACTGGCTTAGGTACCTTAGGCTGATTTTCCACCCAATTTTTCTTCCAGGTGTTAGAATCTCTATACCATAACTCTAATACACGTTGAAATGGACCTGCATAAGGTGGCACAGCTTTATACGAAAATGCTCTTAACAAATCTTCTTGTTCACAAACTGCAGGAGCAAATTTTGTTAACAACCACTCTTCACCAGCTTCAAATTTAACACCATCAGGGTATTTGAACGTAACTACAAATCTAAAAAATGGCCCATCATTAAGTGTTATTCCTTTTCCTTTAAAAGAATTATCTGCTCTATAATTGCAAAATATAAAAGCTGGTGGATGTGCATTAGGATTTTTATCACTTTCACTCCAATCTCCTCTTGCTTGTGAATCTATTGGATTTCCTATAGCTTCATTATATCCTTCGCACCAAATTTCAGACATGGCAGAACCATGATCTAGCTGTACATCACCAAATGGATCTTCTCTCCAAAAATGTTCCGTCATTCTCCAATTGTAAGCTCCAAAAGCTTCAGCACCTTCTGGAATTGGAAGTGCTCTGTAAGTCGTGTATCTTTCTAATATTGGCCCATTTTGACTTACTGTATCAGGAGCATGGTCCTTAAATAACCAACGGTTCATTTTAGGTAAATCATTTAAATCCGTTAAATTAAGTGTAAGGTAACTTCTTTTCATACTTATTTTTTCCTCTCTATTTGAATAATTTTTGTATTTTTATAAAAATGGTCTAATAACATTTTTTTAATTAATGATTTTAAATAGAAAATATTATAATCAAATACTGATATCGTTTTGTAAATTAAAGCTTAAATATATTTTCAAAAAAGTTTTAACCTTATTAAATTGAACTTATATATGCCAATAACTTGTTAATGAAATTTCCAAATACAAGTACTCCAGCACCTACATAAACAACTCCAACAATCATTGATACAAGTATAGCCATAGGAATATTTCCCCAAGCTCCCATTGGAAGTTCTCCTAGAATTCCAAGTGTAATTGCCCATCCACATAACCATGAAGGTAAATAGATAATTTTTTTTAATCTGCTACTGGCTATTAATACTGCTATTACTCCCATGGAACATAGTGTAATAAATACATTTATACTCTTATTCCATGGTAAAACATTTATAATATATGATGCTATGCATCCCCAAGCAACACTTATTGCAAATCCTACAGAAATTTTGATTATGTCTTGAATCTTATTTCCATTTGCTACAAACAATGCTGCGCAAACTAACGCAACACCTCCAACTTTTATTCCTAAAAATGGACTTAAAACTGCCCAAATTGGAGGTAATAAACCAATTCCCATAGCAAGGGTAATAACTTTAAATATTTCTTCTCTATGTTTTTGTATTTCCTCTGTACTACATTTTTTTCTCAAAGACATTATCTTTTTCTTCTCCATTCAATACTCTAAGCCCCCCAAAAGGTAACGCTTCCATTTCATTTTCATCTAGTAAAATTACAACTTTAGAAATAACTCTAACTACCCTTCATTAGGAAATTTGCTTTCCTCTCGAGTATGTTCATCTTCTATAGAATAAGCCCAATCAAATGTTTTAAGATATATGGGTGATAAAGATCTAACTCCAATCATAGATGCTCCTATTGCCACGTCCATTGCAGCTTTTTCATTAGGTGCCTATTCAGTTATAATTTCCCTTTTATATTACGGATGGTTTTTAAGGATTTCAATACTTAGTGTTCCTGCATATGCTAATGAAACTGCTAGTCCAACTTCGTAACCCCTTCCAACAAGAATCCCATTTCCTGTAATCAGTTCTTTCATATATAACTCCTCCTTACTAATCAACAACATATATCATACATTATATATCTTGCATGATTATTATTTTAAGATGATTATATCACTTATAATTTTGAAAAAGCAAGAATTTTTAGTATTGATTTTATAAATTTATAGTAATAACATTCAACATTTCTTCATATTCTTACACTTTAAATTCATTTATAATAAACATAAAGCTCATCACATATTATGCACGATATGTGATGAGCTTTCTATCTTATTAATAAAAACATGTTTAAAGTCACTTGAAATTATAGACTTTATTATATTAATCCTGCTTACTAATCAAACTTCGCTTTAGTGAAATTACAAAAAATAAACAATCAAAAGCTTAATAATAATTATTAGTGAAAATTTAAATCTAATTACTAAACTTTTTAGATAATAATTTTTTTATTATTTTAATTTAGTTATTTAATTCCTCAATTCCTTTAATAATAACGTCTTTAGCCTTAAAATTATTACGCTCAATTGCTTTCATTGCCTCGATTTCATCTCCAGCTTTAACAGCCTCATATAAATCTATAAAATCTTGAATTCCAGATATTCTAAAATTCTGTTCTGCATTAATCTGTTTTGTAAAAATATTTCTTAAAATTGCTTGTTGGGCGTGTACAATATTAGCACTACCTGTCAATCTTGAATTATCAGCATATTTATAAAAAATATCCATAATTTGTGTAACATACTTTGAAAGTTCTTCCTTGTTGCTTGATTTTTTATAATTGTCTATGCATTCTTTAATTTCTTTTGCTATATCATCATTGTTTCCCTTTTCCATTGCATATCTAATTGCTCCAGTCTGAAGTGCAAAATCAACTTCTATGATTTCTTGGACATCTTTAGGTGACAAGGTTATCACTCGTGCCCCAATATTATTTTCATATTCCACTATGCCATCTTTTTGAAGTCTATTAATAGCCTCTCTAATAGGAGTACTACTAACTCCAAATTTTTCTTGTAATTCACTTACATTTAACCTGTTTCCTAATGGAATTCTTAGCTCTATTATTTGTCTTTTCAATTCTTCATATATTTGATCCACTAATGATTGTTTCTTTAGTACTGCCATGTTTATCTCCTCTATTTTTCTTGTAATTTAAATCACTTCAAAAATTATCCTACTATATGATTAAACTAATACATTCTTTAATACAATTATATCATTAAAAATAATACAATAAAATTAACTTTCAATACAATTACTTAATTATTCATTGTAAATTAAGAATAATTAAATAACCCACACCAATACTTAAATTTAGTATTAGTGCAGGTTTCATGATTAGGACTGAGTATGCGTTTAAAATATAGCATCTTTCAAGATGTTATATTTTTTTATTCAATAAGTTCCTATATAATATAATGCTAATATTTTTCATATTTACTAAAACATTAACTTTGCTTATAAAGACATATGTTTTACTTTGACACCATTAACGTCAAGTAACTCATTTTTAAGTATTTCCATTTCATCTAAACTAGAGTGAATATGCAAAATTATCAAGCCTTCCTCAGAACAAGAATCTTGACTAACTTCATGTAGACCAATTCTAGTTTTTATAATGCATCCATGTTTAGTCAAAACAGTTTGAACTTGTGGCGCATGAGCACTTCTAGGATCAATAATTACTACCATAATTGTGGTTTTCATAAATCACATCTCCTTGTTTTTATGTTATAAATTATTATCTCCAAATAAATTGAATTAATACAATTTTATTTTACTAATTTATGACAAAGTTGCTTCTGCTTGTTTTGTTAACATGTATTAATATTCTTTTCTACTTCTTTATTTTGCCAATTTCTAATTTTAAACTAATAAAATATTTTGTCATTTTCAGTATACTCCTGTAACATGATATTAATTAGTATAACATCTCCAATCTTCACAATTCCATACATCTGTTGCAATATCCTCATAAAACTCTCGCTCATGACATACTAGAATTATGCTTCCAGCATATTCTTTTAAAGCACGCTTAAGTTCATTTTTAGCATAAATATCTAAGTGGTTTGTCGGTTCATCTAAAACTAATATATTGGTGGGTTCATTAATTAATTTACATAATCTAACTTTTGCTTGTTCCCCTCCACTTAATAGATTAATAGGACTATCTATGTGCTGCTTTGTTAATCCACATTTAGCAAGATTACTTCTTATCTCCGTTTGAGTTAAATCTGGAAATGCATTCCAAGTGTCATATAAAACTGAATTAGTATTATCTTCTGCAATTTCCTGTTCAAAATATCCTATCTTGTTATAATAGCTTAAGATTATTTCGCCGTTTATAGGTTTTAATAATCCAAGTAAGCTTTTTAAAAGAGTTGTTTTCCCTAAACCATTAGCTCCAATTATTGCAATTTTTTCTCCTCTTTTCATTTTTAGATTTAGAGGTTTACTTAACGGTTTGTTGTATCCAATAATTAAATTACTCGCTTTAAAAATTATGCTTTCTGGCATTGTTACACTTTTAAAGTTGAAACAAGGTTTCATAATTTCTTTTTTGATTTCTATTCTTTCAATTTTATTAAGTCTTTTTTCTCTTGACTTTGCTTGTTTTGAAGTTGCACTTCTAGCTTTATTCTTTCTTATATACTCCTCAAGCTTTGCAATTTCGTTTTTCTGTTCTCTATATTCAATTAACTTCTGCTGCTTTTGTATTTTATAAAACTTAACAAAATAATCATAATTTCCTTCATATCTTGTTAAATTTTTATGCTCAAGATGACAAACTACATTTACTACACTATTTAAAAAACTATTATCATGGGATATTATTATAAATGCATTATCATAGTTTATTAGATAATTTTTAATCCATTCTATATGTTCTTCGTCTAGATGATTAGTTGGCTCATCTAACAATAAAATATCTGGCTTTTGTAAAAGCAGTTTGGCAAGTAAAACTTTAGTTCTCTGCCCTCCACTTAAAGCAGAAACGTCAGTTTCTAAAAGATGCTTAATTCCAAGTCCAGCTGCAATTGCCTGTATTTTGGAATTAATACTGTAAAAATCACTTTTATTTAATATTTCTTGCATAGTGGCAATTTTGTTTAGAGTTCTGTTCATTTCTTTTTCGTTCATGTTGCCAAGCTTATTATATAAATGATTAATTTTATTTTCTATATCAAATAAATTTAAAAATGCTTCTTTTAAAAAATTTAATGCAGTTATTCCTTCTTTTAAGTCAACCAGCTGGTCCATATACCCAATGCTAAATTTACTATTCCACTTGATAGTACCTCCATCCGGTAAGATTTGATTAGTAATAATTTTCATAAAGGTTGATTTACCTTCTCCATTAGCACCAATAAGACCAATATGTTCCCCTTTTAATAATCTAAAAGATACCTTGCTAAATAATATTCTATCTCTAAATGAATGACTCATATTTTCAATTGTTAAAATACTCATAAATTATTCATCTCCTTGCATCCTCATAAGGAATAATATCATTATGAAAGACAAAGTCCAAGTTTATAAATAAATCTGTAATGTTTGTAATCATGAAAGGTATTTTTTATACATCGTATATAAAATATATCAACAATATCATATATGATTACAATATATGGACATAAAAATTCAAGGCATATTTTTCATTGTAACAACTGTGAAAAATATGCCTTTTATATTAATCATAATTTCTTTGATGCCTAATTATTCTTCTTATACTGCTTTCCGTTAAAAAATATTGTTCTGATAATATTTTAACAGACGCTCCAGAGGAATGCTTATTAAAAATTTCTTTATCGCGTTCTTTAAGATATTTTTTAGTTTCAGTATTTTCTCCCCAAGACTTTTTATTTTCATTTTTTCTAGGTATATAGATATATCCACCATCTGTATACTTTTGAATTAGTTTAATTATACCTTGTGGTAGTATATTTTCTGCTTTTTCATATTTCATAAATTTTTCGCTCCACTCTACATTTAGTTTATAAATGAAGATGCAAAGTTTAACTAAAATATGAAAAACTCAATAATTATATATTGGCTCCAAGCAAAAGTTTTTCATATCTTACAATCTTTGCATGGAGCTAAGTACTATAGATAAAAACATCGTAAAATCACTTCCTTTTTATTTTATATTATACTATTTACGTAATTAATGTCAATTTTAACTCTTCCCCTATCACCGTATGGTTTTAATCTGCTTAATCTAATGTTTATAACAAGGAATGGCGATAGTTTTAGTTACGAATGTAGTTAATCTAAATAATTGAGAAAAATCTATTTTGATTCTCGTTAGTTTCACGATAGAAGTGAAGCACGACCTTTGAAATCCACTATCTAAATAAAGTACAGATATGAACTTTACTGTTTTATCTATACTTTAATTATGATTATAATTGTATTAATTTGTTTAATTTATTCTGTATATAAATATATTAATTACCTTTTTAAACTTGCTCCATTAGTATAAATCACTTCTTTATACCACTCAAATGATTTCTTTTTTATGCGGCGGAATGTTCCACTTCCATCATCATGACGATCAACATAAATATATCCATAGCGTTTTCTTACTTCTGCTGTTCCTGCACTTACAATATCAATTGGCCCCCAACTTAAATATCCCATTAACTCTACTCCATCTGCAATTCCTTCACCAGCTTGAACAATATGATCATTTAAATATTTAATACGGTATTCGTCATTGATAATATCTCTTTCTTCAAGTATATCATTGGCACCTAATCCATTTTCGACAATAAATAATGGTTTATGGTAACGATCATATAAAACATTCATTGTATATCTAAGTCCTTTAGGATCAATTTGATATCCCCATTCTGATGAGTTTAAGTAAGGATTTTTTACCCCACCGAATAAATTCCCCGGTGATGTCTCAAGCCCTTCTGGAAATGCACTTGAACAACGACTTTTGTAGTAGCTAAATCCAATAAAATCTACTGTATGTTCTTTTAAGAGTTCTTCATCTTTAGGTAATATTTCTATTTCGATTCCATTTTCTTCGAAATAACGATTCATATAAGATGGATACTCGCCCCACGATTGTACATCTGAGAAAAATAAAATTTTACGATCATATTCCAATGCACTAATTACATCTTCTGGACGACACGTATATGGATAGTACGAACCTGACGCAATCATGCATCCAATCTTTGCATCTGGAATAATTTCATGGCACGCTTTAACTGCTAATGCACTTGCAACAAACTGATGATGCGCCCCTTGATATTGAACTTGTAATTCATTCTCTCCATCTTTCATGAAAATTCCTCCACCTGTGAATGGGAAATGAATAATTGAATTAATTTCATTGAATGTAATCCATAATTTAACCTTGTCTTTATAACGCTCAAATACAATGCGAGAATACTTTTCAAATAAATCTACTAATTTACGATTGCGCCATCCACCATATTTATTTACAAGACCCATCGGCATTTCATAATGTGATAATGTTATTAATGGCTCTATTCCATACTTAGCCAACTCATCAAACACATCATCATAAAATCTTAATCCTGCTTCATTAGGAGTTTCTTCATCTCCATTTGGGAAAATACGTGTCCAAGCAATTGAAGTACGAAAACATTTAAATCCCATTTCACCAAGTAAAGCAATATCTTCTTTATAACGATGATAGAAATCGATTCCCTCATGAGTTAAATGTTCTCCGTGTTTAATTTCATGGTATCCTCCTATTATTCCTTTTGGAGAATAATCAGCCGTTGACAAGCCTTTTCCATCTTCCATATATGCTCCTTCAAATTGATTGGCAGCTACAGAGCCTCCCCATAAAAATCTTTCTGGAAATTTTTTAAATTTATTCAATGACATATAAATCTCTCCTTAATAATTATTGTGATATTTATTTAAAAATTGTGTTAAATAATAGTATTAAACTCTAATGAAAAATTAAATTTAGTTATTAGTTAAACATTTTTCCAACAACTTTTAATATTTTTATTAAACAATCTTATTTAGTATTTAAACTAAAGTTAATATTTTTTCTCCAACTTTAATAAACTCTTCTTCAGTTGCTAATACATCTAAGAACTCATTAGTATTTGTAATGATAATAGGCGTAACTAAATCATATCCTTTTGCTTTAATTTCTTCATAATCAAATTCTACCAATAAATCACCCAATTTAACTTTATCTCCAGCTTTTATGTAAGTTTTAAAATGTTCTCCTCCTAATTTAACAGTATCAATTCCAATATGGATTAAGATTTCTGCTCCATCATCAGTCACAATTCCAATTGCATGTTTAGTATTAAAAATTGAAGCAACTGTCCCATCAACAGGTGAATATACCTTTCCTTCTGTTGGAATAACTGCAACACCTTTTCCCATAATTTCATTTGAGAACACTTCATCATCAACCTCTGATAATGGTACTACTTTTCCATTTAATGGGCTACTAATTGTATGTTCTTGTATTATTTTCGAATCTTTTTTTTCAAGTTCTTTTGGCTTTAATTCATCAGTAACATCTTCAAATCCAATGAACCATAATATAGCGAACGTTACAATAAAAGCTATAAAAGCAGAAATTAATGCGTTAATTACATTATGAGGGTCATCACCTACATATAATCCAATTGCTGCAAGACCTGCTCCACCGCCTCCAAAACGTTGAACTCCCATAATTCCTGCATAAAATCCTCCTACTCCTCCACCAATTGTAGTGGCAATCATAGGGCGTTTTAAACGTAAATTAACTCCGAATAAAGCTGGTTCAGTAACTCCAAGCAATGCAGTAATTCCACTTGAAATTGATAATTGTCTTAATTCTTTATTTTTAGTCTTACAAGCCACACATAATGCTGCGGCACCTTGAGCAATATTAGAAGGTAAATTTCCAGGTCCAATAATTGTTTCACGCCCCAAAGATGAAAGTGAATTTACATAGGCTGGAAGTAAACTGTAATGCATTCCTGTCATAACTAGGAAAGGCATAAATGCTCCAATTATAGTTGGTAATACCCATGGAGCTACTTTTTCAACAGATAATAATATACCTACCAATCCGTCTCCTAGAATTGTTCCAAGTGGTCCTAAAACAACTAGTGCAATAGGTGACATAATTAATAAAATAAGTAATGGTTTAGCAATAAATTTAATTACAGATGGTATAACTTTTTCAGCAAATCTTTCAACATATGATAATACCCATACTATTAAGATAATTGGAATAACTGAAGATGAATAAGCTACCAACTTAACTGGTAATCCAAAAAATGAACTCATACTAGCCGCATCTTTTAATACAACAAATTTGGGATGAAGTAAAATAGCACCCATTAGCATTGCCATGTATGGATTACAGTTAAACTTACGTGCTGCTGATGGTGCTAGGAAAATCGGCAAGAAATAATACGCCGCATCAGCAATAAAACTTAAATAGTAATATGTTGTTCCCGTCTTATCAATTAGATTAAATAGTACCAACACTGACAATAGTGCTTTAGTCATTCCCGCTCCAGCGATAATTGGTAAAATAGGTGAAAATATTCCTGCGATAGTATCTAATATCTTATTAATTACACTTTTATTTTCCTCATCTGAAGAATCAGTCTTATTATTCGTAAAATCACCTATTTTTTGAATTTCTTTAAATGCTTTTGCAACTTCAGGTCCAATTATAACTTGAAATTGCCCTCCTTTATTTGCCACCCCCATAACTCCGTGAATATTTTTAATAGTTTGTTCATCAACATTTTCTAAAGATTTCAAATTAAATCTTAGTCTTGTCACACAGTGAGTTAATCCAGATACGTTTTCTTTCCCTCCAACTTGCTTTAGGATTTCTTTGGCTAATTCTTTTACATTCATACCTTTCCCTCCTACTTTTATATAGCTTTTAATAGTTTAAAATTTATATACTTTTCTTAATTACTTTTAATTTTATGAAATAGAAAAGACCCAAACTGCAACTAAATACTTCAAAAAAATACTATTTCAGGTTTTAACTTTCTTAAAATAGATTTTCTTCATAACAATTAGAAGTATTTAGTAAACAATTTAGGTCTTGCCTGAAGCATCAGTTACAATCCATAATTATTCACGTTTATATTAAATTTTTATTTATCTTTATTTCGCTCAGTGACTCTCTGTATGTGTATTATCAGATATGTCATTTCCTCACTAGTTAGTTTAAAATTAAAATTCTTCTCTATATATTTTTTAACTTTTTCTGAACATTCATAGGCTTCTGAATACTTATTCTTTAACATTAAATATAAATCCTCATCATAACTTGTGGTTAGTCTATCATTCAATATTCTTTGTGCAAAAAATTTTAAATGTGTTACTAATCTATGATAATTTAAAGCTTCTTCATCAAAATCAATTTTAAAATGGTATTTAATTATGTTAAGAGATTGTTGAATCATATTAGTGATACTTACTACATTTGGCATATTCTCATTTAGCTGTGCATTTACAATATGCAATGCAATAGATGCTGCCTCATCCTTTGGTAAATCCATATCAAGTTTTTCTTTTATTATTTCTAGTGCCTTGAGTCCAATTGAATACTCTTGTTTATAAAATCTTTTTATTTCCCAGGCCAACGGGTTCTTTATGTCTGCTTCTTGTTTATGTCTATACAAAGCAAAGCTAATATGATCAGTTAATGTCAAATATATATTTTCATTCAATTTTTTATCTAGTTTGCCTTCTGCATAATTTACTATTTCTTCACAAACTTCTACATATTTGATTGGAATTTCACTAATAAGTTTTTTTAATTTTTCAGACACTTCTTTATTGTCTAAAGTAAATATTCTTTCAATTTTTTCTTTTTCTAATTCATCTCCAGCTTTTTTTTTAAAAGCAAGACCTAGTCCCATTACCACCATTTCTTGATCACTCTCATTAATAATAGTAACAGCATTGTTATTTAATACTTTTTTTATTTTCATATTAATCACCATCTTAAAATATATGAATCTTGAGTAATAGTATTTTTTACAATTATCGATAATTACCTAGTTTAAAGTTCATTATATAATAAAAAACCTAAACTAATATCAAACTCTTATAAAATATTTATAAGATAGTTTCATATTAATTTAGGTCTTGCCTGCAAACCAGTCACAATCCTTTTTAAAACGATATCATCTTTACAAATACATAATATTATATAATACAACTGTTGTCAATAGTATAAATTAGAAATTATTTTTATTATACTCTATTTTCTTATTTTTAAACATTTTCATCAAATTAAGATTTATAATTTTATTTCTGTACTAGGTAATGACCTTGCAAACATTACTATTTTTTATTATTTTACTCCATAGCTTTTTATAAGAAATATTCTAACTTACTTGGTATATTCTCTATTTCTCACATTAATAAATATTCCTTAGGATATCAGTTTATATATCTTTAGCATCAAACAGTTATTTATTTATTTAATTTATTACTTAGATTATATAGTCAAATAACCCACTACAATACAATTTTTATTGTAGTGGGCAAATGGCTATGAATTTTAACCTAGCTTATCCATTAACACGCATTCCTTATTTCTCACTTAAACTAATCAAAAAAACTTTTATTTAGTATATGATAGACTCATATGGTTTTAAAGTTCCATATCTATACAAGTATTACTTATATTAGTTATCATATAAAAGATCTTTGTCGGGTGTTACCAATATCTTTACATGCTTCTTCTTTTCTGGACCTGTTAATGCTCCAAAACCTTCTTCTACTATCTCATCTAAATGTATTTTCTTTGTTACATATCCTTCTGCTTTTATTCTCCCATCTTTCATTTGAGCAATGGTTGCTGGAAATTCATGTCTATATGCTAATGTGCCAACAACTTTCTTTTCTGTAAATACTAATGAATTAGGATTAATCTTAGCATCATTTTCCCATATACTTGTTATTACTAAAGTTCCTTCAAATTTTAAACTTTCAAGACCTACATCAAGACCTATTTGAGCTCCTGTAGTTTCAAAAGCTACATCAACTCCCAATCCATTTGTAAGCTTTTTAACTTCTTTTACTATATCTACCTCATTAGGATCTAATACTACGTCTGCACCTGATCTTTTAGCGTATTCTTGTCTTATTGACTTTCTTTGTAATACTATTACTAATTTTGCGCCAGCGGCCTTTAAACATTCTATAGTTGCTAATCCTATTGGTCCAGAACCTAAAACTAATGCAGTATCTCCTGTTCTAAAGTTACCTATTCTAATAGAATGTAATGCAACTGCCATCGGTTCAACTAATGCAGCTTGCTCATAAGACATCTCATCTGGTATTTTATGTACAAATTTTTCTGGAAAAACTGTATATTCAGCTAATCCACCACCACTTCCACAAAGTCCATGGAATCCTAAAGATGAGCATAAATTATATTTTCCTTCTAAACATGCTGGGCATTTTCCACATGCAACTATAGGTTCAACTATTACTCTATCTCCAATTTTAAAATTAGTTACACTCTTACCAATATCTACAACTTCTCCCGAAAATTCATGACCTAAAACTACTGGAGCAGTTGTGCCACTTAGGGGATGAGGTTGTCCTACTGGTATAAATATAGGTCCTCCTAAATACTCATGTAAATCTGATCCACATATTCCACACCATTTTACTTTAATTTTCACACCATCACTTGTTACCTTTGGTTCTTCAATCTCTTCTACTCTAACATCTTTCTTTTCATACCATAACGCTGCTTTCATATAAATTCCTCCTAAAACACATTGTTAATTAATTCACACTTATATAAAGCAATATTCATGCCACAAAAATCAGATATTACTATAGCAATTGTGATTTTTTCTTTAATCTATTCATATTAATGACTTCTCTTTATTTTAGAATATAACTATTAAATATAATAAATTTGAAAGTAAATTAAAAACGCATCAAAATGATACACTTTTTCCTTCTCATTTTGATACACACTTTTCTTTTTTCTCATTTTGATACATAAATTTCATATTTTTTTATCTTTCTATATAAAGTCGCTCTTCCTATCTTTAACATTTTTGCTGCTAGCTGAAGATTTCCATCACATTTTTTTATGGCATTTCTTATTGCCTTATCTTCTAATTCGTCAAGAGGTATTATTTTTGTTTCTTCTCTGGAAGATTCCTGTTTATTTATATTTATATTTTCATTTTTATTGTTATAATCTAAACAATTTATATTCATGATTTCATCTTCACTTATATAATAGTCTCTTTCAAAAACATTTTTAAGTTCTCTTATGTTCCCAGCCCAATCATATTTTTTTAATTCATCTATATATGACTGTTTTACATTTTTATTTCTATCTTTATTTTTTATATTTAATATTTGTATGAAATTGTTTATAAGTAGATCTATATCTTCTTTTCGTTCTCTAAGTGGTATTGTCTTTATTTCCATTACACTTAATCTATAATATAAATCTTCTCTAAAATTTTTTTTACTTATTTCATTTTTCAATACTCTATTCGTAGCACCAATAACCCTTACATCTAATTGTTTTTCATATGTGCCCCCAACTCTTACAATCTTTCCATTATCCAATACTCTAAGAAGCTTACTTTGAATATCTAATGGCAATTCTCCAATCTCATCCAGAAAAATTGTACCTCCATCTGCTAATTCAAATTTTCCTGGATGTCCTTCTTTTGATGCTCCTGTAAACGCACCTTTCTCATACCCAAATAACTCACTTTCAACCAGTTCACTTGGTATTGATGCACAATTTACTGCAACAAAAGGACCTCTTACACGATTACTATAATTATGTATTGATTGCGAAATTAATTCTTTACCAGTACCGCTTTCTCCTTGAATCAAGATATTGCAATCACTTTTTGCAGCTTTTTTAGCAAAATTTATCATATTTTTCATTTCTAAATTATTTGTTATAATATCTTTAAATTCATATTGAGCTTTATATCCTGCAAATTTATTTACTAGTTTATGTACCTTTTCAACTTCTGTGAAAGTTATAACCATTCCACTATTTTTGCCATTTTTATTTAATGGTAATATATTCATGACGCATTTTATCATGTCATTGTTTATAGAGAAATCCCATTCTAGGTTATTAAAAAATTTATTTTCTTCTTTAAGAAGTTTTTTGAAATTTATTCCATTTAAAACTTGGCTGATATTCATATTCATTGCTTCTTTTAATGATACATTTAAAATCTTTAACGCTCGTCCGTTTATTCTTTTTATTTTCATATGTTCATTCATAACTATCATACCCTCAGATATAGAATCAAAAGTTACATTAAGTAATTTATATGAAATAGCTAATTCCATTTGTTTTTGTATTGATTCAGCTGCTGCCGTTACTATCCCTAGTGTATGAGAATGAGCATTGTAATAATTACCTGACATATTTATGCATCCAATTAAATTATTATCTTCATCATAAATTGGTGCTGCTGAACACGTCCATGAATGTTGATTTATTCCATAATGTTCCCCCCCTATGGTTTGAACTGGTTTATTTAGATATAGAGCCGTTCCTATAGCATTAGTTCCAACTACTTTTTCTGACCACAATTCACCTTTTAGAAAGTTTAATTCTTCAACTCTCTCCATTATATCTTCATCACCTATTACGTCTATTATATATCCATCTTTGTCTACTAAAAATAAAGCAAAACCTGATCCGCGAACCATACTATAAATACTTTCAATAACAGGCCTAGCAACAGAAATAAGTTCACTATTTTTATTAATCAACTCATTTATCTTAGGATGTTTAATACTTCCTTTTCCATTGTAAGGATCCACACCATAATTTCTACACCTTATCCATGAATCCGCAATCTCACGCCTAACATTTTGATGCACTTCTCCAGTAGAAATAAATTTTTCCCATGCTTCAGTTATAAATTCGATATATTCTTTCATATATACATCTCCATTACTTATAAAATATACTAAGTTATATTTTACTTAGCCCAACTTAAGGTGTCCACTAGTATTTGTCATGACAAATACTTAATAAACTTCACTTCTAATATGCCAAATTTAAGACTTTTAAATTTAAATTATTTAGCTGTCCATAGAACATTTTATTATGCTTAATGTATTGACTGTATTTCTATTTAGTGATATAGTCAATATATTTTTCAGCCTTCCTTTAATATTTTTCTATATATTGCTCCAAATAATTATATAGTTTATTAATTTCTTCATTTTGAGGCAAACAGTTAATTAATGTTTCCATAACTTTTTTCTCATTTATATAGTTAAATGAAAATGGGAAATTTAAATCTGATATCCAACTCAATTCATATAATTTTCTATCATTATAGTTTTTTAATGAATTGTTACTAATCTTTCTGCCTAAAAGGATATCTTTCAACAATTCTTTATTATATTCTGGTGTAAAAGGTAAATTATCTATTGCTGGATTAGGATTATTCTGTCGTTCTCTTTCGTATTCAATGATTATCCTAAAAATATCAAGTTTATCAGCATCTCTAATTAATTTACAAAACAATGATTTTTCTTCATTTAAGTTACTTGGAAGTTCTTTTATATTATGAAGACTTATAGCTTTAATAATAATTCTTTGCCTGCTATCATCCAATTTTTCTAATATTTTATGTTCTTCTAATATCTTAATCCCTAAAGTAGCATGGTTTTCTGAAATGGCATCTCTAAATGTCCTATATGTTCTAAATTGTTCAAATCTTCCTATGTCATGAAATAAACCTATTATTTCCGCTGTATTAACTTCTTCCTCTGTTAAATTTAAGGATTTTGCAATGTTTACAGCATGCTTTGCAACTTTTAAAGTATGCGTTTCCTTAAGTTCGATATTTTGATTTACTAAACTATCTTCTCCGTAAAATTTTTTTACGTAAGAATTAAACCAATTATAATATTCTTTAAGTAATTCGTGTTCCATTTTTAATCTCCTTATTCTAATTTTATAAATATATTATACTCTATAAGGTTGATAATATTTCACTTTTCTTTTTCGTTTGTCTTAACTGTGATTCCATTATTTAACCATTTGTTGTTAAATAATATAAAATTGGCAGCATATTAAAAAGTGTAGTCATAGCATCATGACTACACTCAAAACATATATCTAAATATTCTCTACCTTCATAGCTCTCATTGCATTTAATACTGCAATGAGTGCTACTCCAACATCACCAAAAACTGCTTCCCACATAGTTCCTAATCCAAAAGCTACCAGAACTAGTATTATAAGCTTAATACCTAACGCAAAAACTATATTTTGCATTACTATACTTCTTGTTTTCTTTGCTATCTTTATAGCTGAAGCAATTTTTGAAGGTTCATCTGTCATTATAACAACATCAGCAGCTTCAATTGCTGCATCTGAACCAACACCGCCCATAGCTATACCTATATCTGCTCTAGCTAACACTGGAGCATCGTTTATTCCATCTCCTACAAACACAATCTTACCTTTAGCGGATTTTTTTCTGAATAATAGTTCTAGCTTTTCAACTTTTTGATCTGGTAATAATTCAGTGTAAACTTCATCTAAGCCTAACTCTTCAGCAATTTTAGTTCCAACAGTTTTATTATCACCAGTAAGCATAACTGTTTTCTTAACCCCAATAACTTTTAATGCATTTATTGCTTTTGCTGAATCCTCTTTTACCTCATCAGAGATAACTATATATCCTGCATATTTTTTATCTATAGCAACATGAACTACAGTTCCTATAGTATTAATTTGCTTATAAGATATATTTTCTTTATTCATTAATTTATAATTACCAGCAAGTACTTCTTTTCCATCTAGAACAACTTTGACTCCATGGCCTGATATTTCTTCATAATCTTTTATTTTATCTATAATTATTTCATTGCCATAAGCCCTTAATATAGACATTGCTATTGGATGATTAGAGTAATTTTCTGCATAAGCTGCACAAGCTATGAGTTCATGTTCTGAAATATTATTTTCTGATTTTATTTCTGTCACTTTAAATATACCTTTTGTAAGTGTTCCAGTTTTATCAAATACAACCATTTCAACATCATTTAATGCCTCAAGATAATTTCCACCCTTAACAAGGATTCCATTCTTTGACGCTCCACCTATCCCTCCAAAAAATCCCAAAGGTATAGATACAACCAAAGCACAAGGACAAGATACAACTAAAAATGCTAATGCCCTATAAATCCATTCTGAAAATGTTGCTCCTTCTATTATAATTGGTGGAATTACAGCTAAAGCTAATGCTGCAAAAACAACAGCTGGAGTATAATATCTAGCAAACTTTGTTATAAAGTTTTCTGTTGGAGCCTTTTTACTGCTTGCATTTTGAACTAAATCTAATATCTTTGCGACAGTAGAATCTCCGAATCCTTTTTCTACTTCTATTGTTAAAAGTCCATTTTTATTAATAACTCCACTTAAAATATTATCTCCAACTACTACTTCTCTAGGGACTGACTCACCAGTTAAAGCAGCAGTATCAACCATAGAATTTCCTTCAATTATTTTTCCATCTAATGGGACTTTCTCACCAGGTTTTACTACTATGATATCACCTATTTTAACTTCTTCTGGTTCTACTTTTTTAATATCATCGTTTATTTTTAAGTTAGCGAAGTCTGGCCTAATATCCATAAGGGCTGAAATAGACTTTCTTGAACGATTAACAGCCAAGTCTTGAAACATTTCTCCTATTTGATAAAAAAGCATAACCGCTACACCTTCTGGATATTCTCCTATAGCAAAAGCACCAATCGTTGCTATACTCATTAGGAAGTTTTCATCAAATACCTGACCTTTCCTTATATTTCTTAAAGCACCTAATACTACTTTTCCACCTACAAGTAAATAACTTGCTAAATATAAGAATAATTCTATTGAATTAGAAAATTTCATAGCAGTTGCTATTCCAAAAATCATTGCACCAATAGCCAATTTAACAATTTCACTCTTATTATCTTCTGTTTCTTCTTTTTGACTTTTTAATACTCTATAATTATTATCAATTACAACTACATTAACATCTGGTTCAATTCTTTTTACTATTCTCTTAACATCATCAACAATAGTGTTTTGCTTTGTTGAATCATCTATTTCTATAGTAAGCTTTGTTGATATAAAATCTACTACTGCAGATTTTACACCATCTATATTATTTGATTCTCTTTCAATTTTTGCAGCACAGTTACCACAGCATAATCCTTCAAGTAGAATCTCTTTTCTTACAGATTTCCCTATCACTTTTTCTCTAATCCTAACATGAGATTCAATACTAGTTATAATATTAGTTACTGCTACTATTAATTCTTCTATTCTACTAGATTCTTTTATTTCTAATATTAAAGTTTTAGTAAGAAAATTTATATTGGCGGAATTAACTCCATCTAACTGGTTTATTTTTTGCTCCATTTTAGCTGCACAGTTTGCACATCCAAGTCCTTCTAATATAAATTCTTTTTTTATTTTTTCCATGTTATTTTTATTTAATAATTTAGCATTAATAGGACCTTTAGCTATTTTTATATTACCTTGCATAATTTTTTCCTCCAATCTAAAAGTTACTTTTTCTCAGAAATATGAACTAAGCCTTGATCAAAAATACTTTTAACATGTTCATCATCTAGTGAGTAGTAAACTACTTTACCTTGTCTTTTGTACTTTACTAGTCTAGCTTGTTTCAAAACTCTTAACTGATGCGAAATAGCTGATTGAGTCATTCCAAGTAGTGCTGCTATATCACAAACGCACATTTCAGCTTCAAATAATGCGCATAATACTTTTATTCTTGTTGAATCTCCAAGTACTTTAAATAAATCAGCTAAATCATAAAGAGTTTCCTCTTTTGGTATACATTCTTTAACTTTATTAACTATATCTTCATGAATTATGGTGCAATTACAAATTTCAATATTATTGTTTTCCATTCTTTTCACCTCTCCGTTTGAACATATGAATATCTATTCATACATTTATTATATTCAATACTACTTTATTTTGTCAATAGAATTGATAATTATTTTCAAACAGAATAAAAAGGTTACCTTCTATTTAAAAAATTTTATTTATAATCAAACAATGTGGCAAGCAACTTCATGTCCATCAGAAATTCTTCTAAATTCTGGCTCTAAATTTTTACATTTATCTGTTACATAAGGGCAACGTGTATGGAACTTACATCCACTTGGTGGTTTTGCTGGATTGGGTATCTCTCCATTTAAAATTATTCTTTTTCTTTTAATTGTAGGATCTGGTATTGGAACTGCTGATAATAACGCTTTTGTATATGGATGAAGAGGATAGTTAAATAGTTCATCTCTATCGGCAATCTCAACAATACTTCCTAAATACATTATAGCTATCCTTGTACATAAATGTTCAACAACACTTAAATCATGAGATATAAAAAGATAAGACAACTTTTTCTCATTCTTTAAATCACTAAATAAATTTATTATTTGCGCTTGTATAGATACATCTAAGGCTGATACTGGTTCATCTGCTATAACAAGTTTTGGATTTAGAGCTAATGCTCTCGCTATTACTATACGCTGTCTTTGTCCTCCTGAAAATTCATGTGGAAATCTATCAATCTGATAATCAGAAAGCCCACAGATTTTTAATAAATCTATAATCTTTTCGCGTACATTGTTTTTTGTTGCCAATCCATGTTCTAAAAACGGCTCAGCTATAGCATCACCAATTCTCATTCGAGGATTTAGTGAACCATATGGGTCTTGAAAAATATATTGAATTTGAGGTCTAAGCTTTATTAATTCCTTCCTCCTCAAACTGTGCAAATCAACTCCATTAAACTTAACAATACCATCTGTTTTTTCATTCAATCTAAGAATAGTTCTGCCAACTGTAGTCTTTCCGCTTCCTGACTCTCCTACTAAACCAAATGCCTCACCTTTATTTATAGTGAATGAAACTCCATTGACAGCTTTTACTTCTCCAATAGTTGCTTTTGTTAGATTATCCTTTATTGGAAAGTACTTTTTTAAATTCTTTACTTCTAACAATATCTCACTCATATTATTCTTCCTCCTGATAAAGCCAACAAGCAATTTTATGGTTATCTCTGACGTTTTGAAGGGTCGGTGCCTTGCGCTTACATATTTCTTTACATTTAGTACAGCGGTCACTAAAATAACAAGAAGGCTTTAAAGCTGAAAGATTTGGCACATTTCCATCAATAGTGTGGAGTCTTTCAGTGCGTTTCCCAAGTATTGGTTTAGCCTTTAAAAGTCCTTTTGTATATGGATGCATACTATTTTTAAATAGTTCTAACACTGGTGCTTCTTCTATGATTTTCCCAGCATACATAACAATAACATAATCGGCAACTTCAGCTACCACACCTAAATCATGAGTAATAAGTAATATAGATGTATGAAATTCTTCTTTAATGTTATTTATTAAATCTAATATCTGCGCTTGAATGGTAACATCTAGAGCTGTAGTTGGTTCATCCGCTATTAAAAGTTTTGGATTACAGCTTAGGGCAATAGCAATCATAATTCTTTGAAGCATTCCCCCACTCAATTCATGTGGATATGAATACATTATTTCCTCAGCTCTTGAGATTCCCACTTTTTTAATAAGTTTAATCCCTTGATTAAATGATTCTATTTTATCCAGTTTCTTATGTTCAATTAAAGGTTCTACTATTTGTTTACCTATTGTCATCAATGGGTTAAGCGAAGACATAGGTTCTTGAAATATCATGGATACTTCATTCCCCCTAATAGAGCTCATTTCTTTTTTCTTAGCTTCAAGTAAATCTTTGCCTTTAAATATTACCTCTCCACTTTCAATATTACCTGGATTCCCTATTAAGCCTAAGATTGAAAGTGCTGTGACACTTTTGCCACAACCTGATTCACCTACAATACAGACAGTTTGCCCGTCTTTAATTTGGAAGCTTACTTCATCAACTGCTTTTACAACACTTTCCTCCGTTTTAAAGTAGGTCTTTAGATTTTTTACTTCTAATAAAGTTTCATTCATAGCTATTCACCTACCTTTTCATCTTAGGGTCTAACGCGTCTCTTAGCCCATCGCCTATTAAATTTATTGAAATAATAGTAAATAGTAATGCTGCACCTGGAGGTATCCATAGCCAAGGTCTATTTTTAAAATCCATAAAGCTATTGGCTGCATCAATCATATTTCCCCAAGAAGCAGTTGGTGGGGTAACCCCAAGCCCTAAAAAGCTTAATGCTGATTCACTAAGTATGGCCCCAGCTACACCTAAGGTTGCAATTACTATTAATAGCGGAATTGTATTAGGGATCAAATGTGAAAATATTTTTCGTCTATCACTTAGTCCAAGTACTTCTGCTGCATCCATAAATGATTGTTCCTTTAAAGAAAGAATTTGTCCACGAATTAATCTTGCAAGCCCTGGCCAACCAACCAAGCTAAGCATAATCATAACTAAATAAATTCTGGATTCTTGAGGTATTTTCCATTCTGACATTAATGCTGCTAATATTATAAGAAGTGGAAGACTTGGAATAGACATAAGGATGTCTGCCAAACGCATTATTATGTTGTCTATTATCTTTCCGTAAAAACCTGATAAAGCGCCTAATATTGTTCCAATAATGATAGAAAGTGTCATAGATGCAATACCTATCGTTAAAGAAATTCTTCCACCTGACATTAATCTTGTTAATATATCTCTTCCAAGCTGATCTGTTCCCATCCAGTGTTTAAAGCTTGGAGGCTTATTTATCATCAATGGGTCTACCTTATCTGGTAAATATGGTGATAAGAAAGGACCTATAAAGCTAAAAAGTAACATAAAGATAATGAAGCATAAGCCTCCTACAGCAAATCTATTTTTCTTAAAACGTCTTATATTTTGATTCCATAGGGAATTCCTCTTAACCTTTGATTTATTATTAAACATCATATGCTCACCTCATTTCAACCTAATTCTAGGGTCAGCATAGGCATAAAGTACATCTGCCAAAAGATTTCCCAGGATTGTAAGTGTTGCTAATAATAAAGTAAAGGACATTAAAACAGGATAATCTCTTGTACTAACAGCTTCAAGTTGTATATGCCCAACACCTGGCCAATTAAATATCTGTTCCGTTATTATTGCTCCAGAAAATAATCCAGGCAGCTCAAAGGCAAGCAAGGTTATAGCTGGCAAAATTGCATTTCTTAAAGCATGTCTAAAAATTACTGTTTTTTCCTTCAATCCTTTTGCTCGAGCTGTTCTTATAAAATCCATTTTTATAACATCAATCATGCCTGATCTAAAATATCTAGTTAATGACCCTAGATTTAATAACGTAAGCAGTGTAACTGGTAAAATCATATGTTTTCCTACCTCTAAAATATAAGTAAATCCAGTTGTAGTACTTCCTGTATTTATCATTCCCCCTATAGGCAATATATTTAAATCTACAGAAATAAATTTTATCATAAGTAGTCCTAAGAAAAATGAAGGAAAAGACATAAATACAAAAACACCTACAGTTGTTATTCTATCAAACCACGAATTTTGTTTAACAGCAGAAGCTACTCCTATAATTAAAGCTGCAGTCCAAGATATAATTACTGATACTATGGCCACAATAAAAGAATTCCAAATGTATTTATTTAATAAAGAGGTCACAGATTCTTGATACTTTAATGAAAAACCAAGATTTCCCGAGAATACTCCTGATATCCAAATAAAATAACGTTTAATAATAGGTTGATCTAAGCCATAAAGTGCTTTAAGTTCAGCTAGCTTGCTAGGATTAAGTCTTACAAAAGAATCAAAATAATCTCCTGGCATTGCTGCAAATAGGAAAAATATAAGAATTGAAACACCAATAAGCGTTGGTATCATAATTAAAATTCTTCGCAGAATATATTTTTTCAAGCTCTCACCTCCAAGAATTCATAATGCTTAACGAAACTCGGTTAAACATTATAATTCTAACAATTATTTTAGAATATTATTTTGTAATTTTTATTTTAGGAAGCATTAAGTCATAGTTACTATAACCATCTTTAACTAACCCAGGTATTCTAGCATTAGATGCACTTAATGTTTGTTTATATACTGTAAGCAACACTGGTGGATCATTAGTAAATTCTTTATATAACTCCTTATAAATAGCTTTTCTTTGTTCTAAATCAATTGTACTTATTCCATCACCAATTAGTTTATCTACTTTTGAGTTTGAGTAATGAGAATAATTTTGCGGATAATTACTTGAAAATTCTGAAACAGCATCATGAGGATCAGTTAAAAGTGAAGTTGAAAAAGCAGCCAAATCATAATCACCCTTTGTAAATTTTGATATTTCAGTATCAAAATCTATCATCTCTGCAGTAAAATCAATACCTAATTCCTTATAATTCTCCTTAGCTATAGATATAAAGACATCATCACCTTTTCTAGTTAAATAATTTAATTTAAGTTTAACCCCATTCTTTTCTCTAATCCCATCAGAGCCAACTTTCCACCCTGCATCATCAAGAAGCTTTTTAGCTTTTTCAGGCTCAAAACCATATTTTATAATACCATCTTCAGTATAAGCCCAAGAAAGAGGTGAATTGGGAACATCTGCAACTTTAGCATGACCTTGGTACTGGATATCAACAAGCTTTTGCCTATCTAACCCATAATAAAGAGCTTGTCTTACTGCAGTTTCCTTTAAAGTAGGTTTTTCGTTATTAAAATAGATTAATCCAAAATTATTTGCCAATGAAATTTGTATATCTGCAAACCCAAGGTCTTTTAATGCTTGTAAATTATCTTCAGTTAAAGGAACACCTACAGTATCTGTTTCACCAGTTTGGAATAATTGTAGTGCTGTATCTACTGAACTAACCTTGTATATAAGATTTTCAACGCTTGGCTTTCCATCATAATAGTTTTCATTAGCTATATAATCAATCTCTTGACCTGGTACATATTTTGAAAATTTGTATGGACCTGCACCCATTGGAGCTGGATATAAGTCTTTTAAGTAATCAAGTTTTCCTTTTTTATAGTCTTTCCCATAGTATTCTTTAGATATTACTGGGCCACCTAAGTTCAATAAATTCTGAGCATTAACTTTTTCAGTTGTAATTTCTATTGTTAAAGCATCTATTACCTTTATTCCAGAAATTGAATCAGTATTTCCCTTTTTATAATCCTCTACTCCTTTTATAAAATATGTTGATATATCCACAGATCCTGCATATGCCGGATCTGCTAGTAATGTAAGAGTAAATGCAATATCATTAGCTGTTACAGACGTACCATTACTAAATTTTAAATCCTTTTTTAAATGGTAAGTATAAACTAAGTTATCTGACGATATTTCCCACTTTTCAGCCAAATCTGCTTTTGGCTTTCCTTCGCTGTCAAGAACAACAAGGGACGCAAATATTGGTCCCGTAGCATTCCCATCGTATCCATTTTCATAAAAATAAGGTAAAAACACACCTCCTGGGGCTGATGCTAATCCAGCAACAAAGGTATCGGTTCTTTCCTTTGCTTTTTGTGGATTTTTAGAAATATCTGTTGCTTTAATTAGCTGTACATTATTATCTACTTTTGTTGGTGTTGTTGCTGTCGCTTTATCCGAACCTCCATTTTTTCCGCATCCAGATAAAACCATAGCTGTTATTACTGTTAAAACAATACCTCTAATAAGCTTTTTGTTCATTTATACATCTCCTATCAAATTGCTCATATTTATTTTATATATATGATTTCTTTCAAATTTTATTTGTAAAATTAATTCTAATGGTTAAATAAGTCTTGATTCTTTTGAATAATGCTCCTACCCCATTACTCGGAATATAGTATAACTACTCCGAGCCTTCTTAGGATTATAAAGCGTTTCGCCTGTTGGATAAATAGTTTGATGTTCCATAATAATTTCCTCCTTAAATTATCTTCATGATTTTTTCTACATTATTAATAATTTTTATGTACTATTTATTTGCTTCTTTTAAAATTTTATACAATCCTGCTTCAAAATAGTATTTTTAGTAATACAAAAAGATCGCAAAAATTCTTCAGACAACAAACTTTCAAAAAGCTATGTTCTCTAAAATTTTTGCGATCTCTAGTTTTCTAGTCAATCACCTAATTATTCTTCAAACGATTTTTAATAATTTTAAAAATCATACTATTTTTATATGATTACTTGTTTATAAAAAGTATATATTACCACTCAATATTTGTCAATAAGACTTTGTATGATTCTTACTCAAAATACTAATGGACTAACTGGTGACAATAGAACAATTACTTTATTAGAAAATATACAAATATTTAGTAGGCAGTAATTCGCAATTTTCCAAATGTGAACTACTTAAATTCTTTTTCATACGACTTCCCTTAAAAAATGTTATATTATAAACCACTAAAATCCTATTTAAATACTTTAGCTCCAAACCATTCTTTCTTGCAATTTTCTTAAAATTTTATAAAAGTAGTTAATTTTATTGACTTTATACTAATTTCAACTTATAATTTTTATAACACAACCGTATTAAATAGACTTTCTATGTTTGATCTACATAACAGATTCTATACTTTTAAATAGCTTAAATTTGCTCTAATTGTTAGTTTCCATTATAAAATATATATAACAAAAATTTTTCTTGATAAAGCTTAACTATATATTGAAAGTTTTACTTAGAAAACATGAAAAATAATATAAATTGTATAACATATTTAAATACTTGAAAGGAGATATTTGTTATGTTAGCAGCTTTAATTATAGTATGTGAAGTTGGATTTTGGATTTTAGTACTTTTGGGATTAATTATTCGTTATGTTTTTAGAAGAAAGAAGCTTGGTTCTTTACTACTTTTACTAACCCCAGTAATTGATGTGTTATTATTAATTACAACAGTTATAGATTTGCGTAATGGGGTTATAGCGACTCCTTTTCATGGACTTGCTGCTATTTATATAGGAATTTCCCTGTCATTCGGAAATAAAATGATACGTTGGGCAGATGAAAGATTTGCATATGGTTTTGCTAACGGAACACCACCTATTAAACCTCCCAAGCATGGAATAGAACATGCACTTTATGAGCGCAAAAATTGGTATACTCATTTACTTGCTTGGATTATTGGAAGTGTATTATTATATGGAATGATATTATTTGTAGGTAATAGTAATAAAACAACTAACTTACTTCAAACTATTCAAATGTGGGGAATCATACTTTCTATAGATTTTCTATATAGTTTCAGTTATACCCTGTGGCCTCGTAAATAATAAAATATTAAAAAGAGTTGGAGGAAATAAAAATGCCTAAACTTGTTGATCATAACAATCAAAAAGAAATTATCGCAAAAGCTGCCTGGAGAGTAATACAAAATGATGGGATACAAAATGCAACTGTTAGAAAAATAGCACAAGAAGCAGGATTATCATCAGGTGCGCTGAGACACTATTTTAATAGTCAACCTCAATTATTAGAATTTGCAATGAAAATGGTAGTTGAACGTGTTGAACAGAGGTTTATAAATCTAAATATGCTAACGGATACGCTGACATTAGCTTATGCAAAAGAAATACTACTAAATCTAATTCCGGTAGATGATGAGCGCATGTTGGAAATGGAAGTTTGGCTTTCCTTATCTGTTAAATCTTTAAATGAGCCATCACTAAAGAAAATCAGCAATGATACACATGATTTAATTTTTAAAACTATTTTTAATATGCTTCTCCAACTAAATGACGCACATTTAGTAAAACCAAATCTCAATTTAGAACTGGAAGCCCAATATTTACATATACTCATTGATGGCTTGTCACTTCAGCGGATTAACTGTCCATATAAAATTACTATTGAGCAAGTCAATTTTATAGTCGAGCATCACCTTAGCAGCCTATCATTTTTTTCCAGCAACACTATACTTTAACTAAAAATATATTAATTGATTTGAGTACAAAAACTCTGAGATAAAGTTGAACATAATAAAATAGAAATGGGAGGGGAGATGCATACCTAAAATATCAATTAGTCAAAGACTTAAATTATCAACAAAGCTTTTGCCATATAATAAAAATGTTGCTCGAAAATATAATATATTTAGAATGGAGTTGATATATCTATGATAAATTCAATAAATACTTCCAAATCAATCCAAAACAGCACACCTTGGCATGCACAAATACCTAAATCTGCGGAAGGTAAATTTTTTGAACCTGGTTACGTAGATATTCTTGAAATAAGTAAAGAAGGTCGGCAATTAGCAGTTGGTGTCATTGAGCATGAGCCTGCAAAATATTTTGGAACCATTGAAATCAATGATTCTTTAAATAAATTGTTAGATGGAAAGGATTCTAAGGTAAGCAAAGCCGTCTATACCACCATCTCCTCTAATTTTCTTCCTGATGGCACTATATCTGATAATGAAGAACGTACTGCTCTATTAGAAGCCGGGCTCTCCCAAGCACAATATATATCAGATAATTATATGACAAAAGATGAAGCCACTGAATTTATGGCACCAATGAATAAAATCGCTGCTATTGCAAAAACAAGAACAGTTGACCCTAAAACAGGAAATGCTACCTATGTCACACCTCCTGAAAAACCAAAAGGAGCACCAGAAGACTATGTTAATACAAGCGAGTTAATAAAAAGATTTGAACCGGATACTTATAAAAAACTAAATGAATCAATTACTACCGGTGGAGATTGGATTGACATTCTAACAAGCTTTGTTAAAAAATCACCTCATCATAAAGATTGGATAAATACCTACATAGAGGAAACAGCTAAACTTGAAAAAGATTTACAAAATACAATAATAGATAACCACTTTACAGGAACAGATACCTCTAGCTTGTCTTCTTTTGCAAAATCAATGCAGAAGAAAATTCAAAATACCTCTTTTGAGAATAAAGACTTCTTGACAAGAAATATGGATTATTTTATTCATATGCTAAATAAATAAATCTACCTCAAGAACTTGTAATCATAATCATCTGCAAATAATTTATATGTAGAAATCTAATTGCAACATATGTAATAATAGAACTAAAGTTTTTTTGTCTTACAAAATGCTCTATTTTTTATTATAATTAAATTTAATAATTATTTTTAGATGCTTTACTTTTTACAATATATTTTGTTATTATATATCCAATCACACCAAATGTTACGTAAATTAAAACATATATTAATGCTGAATCATTTAAATAAACCATCGTTAATATTATAAAGTTCAGTATAGATACACCTAGTGATAAAAATACATTAATATTGCTTATAGCGCATATAATTCCTTGCATTAAAAATAGTAAAGGGAATAATAAAATTAGTGATAGAATAAATATTCCTTTAAAATCAATAGCATTAAAATTAAGCATATTTGAAAATGAAGTTATTGTTATTATAGTCATGGATAATGTAGGAAACAACATGGTAAGTACTTTTCTTTTTTCCATAAAATTACCTTCCTTTTCAACAAATCACTTTTTCTAATTAGATTATATGGAATTTTTATTTATATATATTCATCAATTTCTTTACAGATTTATCCATATTATTTTCTTCTTTATTATCACTTGAAGATTGAATTGTTTCATTTTTTTCTTTATGGCTTGTAGCTTCTTTTTCATTATTTGCAACATTTTTTATCTCTTTGTCTTTATCAACTTGTTCATCCTTATTTGTGGAATATTTTATGGTATCATTGATTTCTTTTGATTTCTTTTGTATTTTTACTTCCAATTCTTCTAATTTACTTGAAATTTTATCTATTCGACTAATCTTATACTTTGATAAATTATCATTTAAGTCAGTTTCAACTCTAGCAGTTCTTAATTCATTTTCTAAATTAACTTTAACAGTATGCATTTTTTTTAGTTGAGAAACTCCAGAATAAGCTGTTAAGATAGTATGAAACTTTTCATTATCCAAATTTTTACCATCTGACTTCTTTTCTTTATCATCATTTTTTAATTTTTCTTCATTAGCTTTTTCTTTATCTTCTTTATGTGTGATTTTTTCCATCTTTTGCTTATTAATTTGTGAATCTAAATCACTAATTTGTTTTTGCAAATCATCTATAAACATTTGTTTAGATTTATCATCCATTTTACTTTCTTTAATATTTTCAATTTGATCTGAAATATTTTGTTTTTGTTTCTCTAAGGCTTGGATAATTTTATCTTCATTAGTAAGAGTAACTTTTATACTATTACCCAAGTTACTTTTACTGCTTTTTTTATTTTGTTGATTTTGGGAATTGTATCTATACCCATTATCTATAGGTATAGATACATTGCTTTTAATAGATGTTATGCACATCATTTATTCACCTCCAAAGATACTTCAAATAATATTTGTATGTATAACTCTACATATATTTAATTTTAAATAATCATATTAAATTTTAGTATCTATTCAATTAACGGTAAAATTTAAAATGGTCGCTAGATCATAACAAGCTTGATTTTTAGGTAAAAATATTTTTGATTTTTATTCTTCCCTCATACTTTTTAGGAAAAAATCTAGACACAAATAAAACTAATAGTAATATAAAAATGGAAGCAACAATATTTTAAGATCACCTTGAAGATACGAACTAAACACTGTTGTTAACATAATTACCATTCATAAATTATATCTCTTTTACATTACATTCATAATCTTATCCATTCATAAAATTGACATTTATAAATAGATATTTTTCAACACACTTGTGCTAAATAGAAATTAACACATTTTCTCTTTTTAGTCAAGTATTATATAAATATTATGTCAAATCCAAAAAAGCAACATATTATATTTTTTAATGTTAAATCCAATCTTTTTTAGAAAACGACTGACAGCCTTTAGTTAAATAAAATACAAATGTAAAAAAAGTAATTAAAAAAAATGAGTTCCATTCTACTCTTGGGGATAAGTTAATTCCTTGAGGAAACATTGCATAATACGCACTTGAATATGGAATCCAGGCTCCAATATATGAGTGAAAACCAGTAATTACAATATTGGGTATAACCATAGATATATTTAATATTAATGCTCTAGAAAAGCTTTCAAATTTAGTTGATAACCATAGTTGCAATGAAGCAAGTGGGAATATAGCAAAATATCCAGCAACGACTCCAAAAACTACTGTCTTCCATGAAATTACACCAGCTAATTGTATTTTATATCTTGAATAACCTGTAATAATATAGCCAAGTAGAAATGATAATTGCACAATTAATAAAATAATCATAATAACTATAAATTTCGAAAAATAAATAGTTAATCGTGAATAAGGCAGAGTTAAAATCTGTTTCCATCCACGATTTTTATGTTCATAGGAACATATTAATGAAGCAAAGATACCAGCAAGCAACGGAAAGAAAAATATTGCATGTAGCTCCACCTCTTGAAAATATAAAGTATTCCAATCAGGTATAAATATTTCCTTATACTCATTCACAGCATTAATTGCCAGTATAGAACTAACTAAAACATCTATAAAAATAAGTAAAAGAACAGATTTCCATTGAATTTTAATTAACTCCGTTTTTATTAACTTTATCATAAAGAATCCTCCTATTTAAATTCACTTTTTTCGAACATTACAGAACTAATACCTAGAAACAAAACTCCAATTATAATTGATAATATAATCCATAGTTTATAATTATCAAAAAAAGGAGTAGCTAAGCTTGGATAAGACCAAGGCAACCAATGCAGATATTCTATTTGGCTTTGTGCTAAAGATAAACTCGAAGCTCCTCCTATAACTCCTATTGTTAAAGGAATTGCCTGGTTTGAAATACGTATAGATATCCATAATTGAATTGTTAATACAGCAACTGACGCTAAAAGACAGCCCATAACTTGTTTTATTAAAAATAAAAATGGCAGTGGCTGAGAAGTATATATTATCCAAAGTATAGATAATCCAATAATAATTAAGGCACAAGTCTCAAGCATAAATAAACATATCCAGATTAGTTTACATATATAAATTTTTGACTGCCTTAATGGTAATGAAAATATAACCTTCCACGCCCTTGCTTCATGCTCAGTCTCTGCTATAATGCTTGTAAGCATTGCAATCGTCAAAAGCATTATAAAAGGCAGAAGCAAATAAAGTGCATTAAAAATACCATAGATTCCTACAGTTGTTTTCCTAAAATAGGCATACCATTCAACACAAGTAAATAAAATCAGTATTACAGAGCTTATTAAAGGAATAAAATAGCATATCTTTTTGAGTTTCATTTTTTCTGAAATAAATATTTTATGAATCATAAGCTTTCACTGCTCCCTACAAGTTCTAAGAATATATCTTCTAAAGACTTAGGATTATTACTTATATGCTTCAATTTATCCATAGAACCTTGGAATATTAATTTCCCTTCATTTATTATTCCAACATTATCAGCAACTGCTTCTATTTCACTTAATATATGACTAGAGATTAAGACCGTCATTCCATGATTTTTTGACAAATCAATAATTAATTTCCTAATTTCTTGTATACCAAATGGATCTAATCCATTTGTAGGCTCATCTAAAATGAGAATTTCTGGGTTTCTAATTAAAGCTAGAGCTATTCCTAGACGCTGCTTCATCCCTAGTGAATAACTTTTTACAGGCTTATTAGCATATTGGGTCAAACGAACTTTTTCCAATACTTCACTAATTTTTTTATCTGGTATATCCAAAAGCTCTGCAATAATTTTTAAATTCTTGTATCCAGATAAATGACCATAATATGCTGGCGCTTCTACCAAAGCACCTACCCTTCTTAAAATATAACGTCTATGGTCTAAAATAGATTTATTAAATATTTTTATATTTCCTTCATCTGATTTAATAAGATTTAAGAGCAATCTCATTGTTGTAGTTTTCCCAGCACCATTTGATCCTAAAAAACCGTAAATTTCACCTTTAGGCACTTTTAAATTTATATGATCTACAGAAATAAACTCCCCAAAACTTTTAGTTAAATTTTCGGTTTCAATTATATAATTACACATTTTTACTCACCTCTCTATTTGTTTACATAACAGAGTATATATTATTAAAATTATTACAAAGTAAACAAAAGTAAAAAGTAAGTAAAAATTTGTTTTTAAAAAACAAAAAAACCAGCTTAAGCTGGTAGTCTAATAGTCACACAAGTACCTTTATTTATTTTGCTTTCTACATCTATAATGCCATCATGTGCTTCAATAAATTGTTTTGACAAAGCCATCCCGAGACCTGACCCATCTGAAGGACTATCCGTAGATATACCTCTAAAATATTTCACAAACATATTCTTTAACGTTTCTTCATCCATACCTTTTCCATTATCTTTTATTTGAATATAAAAATAATTATCTCTTTTATCTAAAGTAACTTGAATTTTTGTTTCACTAATGTTATGAAGTACTGCATTCATTATTATATTTTGCAAGCTTCTACCGATTAGCTGAGTATCTATTATTAAAATATCATCATTCAAATTACTTTCAAATGAAAAAGAATAATCTTTTGAAATTGGATTATTCGCTAAATCAATTACTATCTGCTTAACAAATAAGTTAATATTTATGGCATCTTTTTTAAGTAAAAGATCCCCATCATAAAATTTTAGCGATGTACTTAAATCATTAATCAAGGTTTCCATATGAACAGCCTTCTCTTCTATTTTTTTAGCAAAAGTTTTAATTTCTTCACTATTCCATTGATACTTCTGCACAGTAATCATGGATGAATACCCTCTGATATATGATAATGGTGTTTTTAGATCATGAGTAATACCAGCAGTCCACTGCCTACGATTTTCCTCTAACAATTTATGCTGTTTTTCATTTTCCAATAATATTTCAGTCAAATTATCCATTTGAAAAATTAATTCTTTATATAAGATATAAGACCATTTATTAAGTTTAAATGAGCTTTTAATTTTAAATAGTTGAGTTTTATCTTCATG
This sequence comes from Clostridium puniceum, assembly GCF_002006345.1. GTDB lineage: Bacteria > Bacillota > Clostridia > Clostridiales > Clostridiaceae > Clostridium > Clostridium puniceum. The sequence continues at coordinate 40,136 of NZ_LZZM01000179.1, read as the reverse complement.
CTTATAACTTCCATCTGATAATAACCTCAACCACCTAAGTATGTTATTAATAGGCTTTGCTATAAAACTAATGAAGAAATAGATAAAAATTATGCTTAATAGAATAAACGTATATACCTGAAACCTCCTTACCTTAATACTTATAAAACTTGGCAAGCTATATTTTAATAAAATAAAAATTATATTAATAAAAATAAAAATAATAGTAGAACAAAATATCAATACAAGAAGTAATAATAGAATTCTTACCGCAATATTATAAAAAATTTTCATAATAAACTGCTCCTTAAATTAATGAGGTACAAATTTATAGCCTAATCCTCTAGAATTAATTATATATTTAGAATCTTTCTCTATCTTTTTTCTAATCTTTGAAATATACATAACCACAGTTTTTTCATCACTAATAACATTTTGTCCCCATACATTCTCATATAACTGGCCAATTGTAAATATTTGATTGGGATGTTCTATAAAAAATAATAAAAGATTAAATTCTAATGCAGTACATTTTTCACTTTCACCATTTACTATAAGTTCACAAGCCTTCTTATTAATTCTAAAGTCTTTAAATTCGAAACTATTATTTTCACGATCATTTTTATATAACCTGCATCGGTGTAATTGAGCTTTAACCCTAGCAACTACTTCTAATACATTAAATGGTTTAGTAATATAATCGTCGCCACCCATACTAAATCCCATTAATTTATCATAATCACCTGTTCTAGAAGTAAGAAAAAGAATAGGAACATTTGTTAACTTACGTATTTTTATACAAAGATCAAAGCCACTTATATCCGGAAGCATAACATCAATAATTATTAAATCTGGTTCTTTGTTTTCTATAATTTCAATTGCTTCTGTACCATTTACAGCTTTCTGTATATCTCGAAAACCTTCCTTTTCCAATACTAATTGGAGCATTTCTAATAATCCAATTTCATCATCTATTAAAAGAATAGATTCATTCATTTAACCACTTCCTAATTCTGCCAGAATAATAATCGAATTATGTCTCAAATATTTAGATACAATCAATCTATATGACTTATTAACTTCCCAACTTCATGTAGTTTAAAAAGTTATTCACAATTATTTTTTTGTACTTCAATATCATTTATATTTATCTCTGGATGATGATATCTCCCTTTTATATGAGACTTTGTTCTTCGGATCTGAATTGATCTACATGGACAGTAGTTAATACATGCAAAACAATATATGCATGAAATATCATCTCTCCAATATGGTTTATTATTTCTTATTGAAATTTTGTTTGATAAGCATATTTTAGAGCATATTCCACATTCTGAACAATTTGAATCAACATAAAATTTTTTTTCTGTGTTAAAATAGCTTGTTTTACTAATGATAGTTGATAATAATGGAAAAATTATATTTCTTCTTAACCATGCTTTATTAGTATCATTTTCTTCATATTTTTTATTATTAACAATTATGTCCTTTATCATTTCTAATTTTTCAATTGCTTTAGTATTAAGATTATCAATACTAACTTTATTTGGTGTTTCTACAATATGAGTAAAGTTATTTGGCATATCAACAAAAAAGCTCGAATTTAGAGCCTTTCCTTTTCCCTTAAGTATTTTATTTATATCTAAGAAAACATTACAAGGAGAGCCTCCTCGTGTAGCCACTGCAAAAACATATGATGCTGACTCCAAATTCAATGCCTCTAAGAATTTTTTTACAGGTATAGGTAATGTAAATGCATGTATTGGAAATACAAAACCGACAAAGTCTCCTTCACTTTTGATTTCATGTAAATCTAATATAGTATTAATTGAAATCAATGTTGATTGAGGAAGTCTTTTCTGTAATTCTTTTGCAACATAAAGTGAATTTCCAGTACCTGAAAAATAAAATATTTGTGTTTTTATCATGTCATCACATCCTCTTATTGTGAATAAATATTTTAAGCATTTTATTTAATACAATTGTATCAAATAAAATTATAAATAAATACATGCCAAATGTCAATACAATAACTTTTAATAATATTTAAGATTTTCTTATTTGGAATTAAATACATATGCTATAGCTAGCACTGTCAATTCGTAAATTTAAGAATTTGTGTTAAATTAAAAGGTAAAGTATAAAGATGCTTTATAATAGTGAAAAAAGTTTATAAATCCTAATAAATATGATAAACCTTAATTCCACTTTAATTTTTATACTCTAATACGATTAGCTAGATGCTAAAAAGAAAGACTAAATTAATAGCCTCTCTTTTTTTATTCATATCTTTTTTGATGTAAATTATTCTCTTATTAATATGTTTAGCAACTTTACATCAGTTAGTGCTTCTATTCCATATTGAATATCAGCTTCCAATGCAAATATATCACCATCATTTATTACTGCTTCATCATCTTCATTGTAAACAACTTTAGCTTTTCCTTCTATTACTATAAACAAGGATTCCATTTCGTAATATTCCTTATCAATAGTTTCCCCTTTTGCAAATGAAAAGAATCTTACTTCATGTTTTTCATTATCTACTAAAGCCTTACTTGCTATTTTATTTCCTGAATGACTTATCATATCTTTCATTTTTATTGGTTCAAATGGTTTTATATTTCTTAAATACTTCATATGCTCACCCCTCTTTTACTACTATTAAAAGCATCTTCATATCTTCTTTTGCTGTTACTTGATGCTGAATATTTGCTGGCATAACTATGACTTGACCTTTATGAGCTTCCATTACTTCATCGCCTATTTTTACTGTTGCTACTCCTTCATGAATATAAATCATAGCATCACCTTTAGCCGCATGAGGTCCAACTCCTTCACCTTTTCCAAATGCTAATGCAGTAAGCCCGACACCTTTCTTTTGAGCCATTGTAACAGTTTCAATTTGACCTTCTCTGCAACTTACTAAGCTATCAAAATCTATTGCCTTTGATTTTTCTATGTTTTTAATTAATTCTTCCATCTTTACATTCTCCTTCTCATTCTTTTATAAATAGGTTGTGAAAGTTTCTATTAATTCTTCATTATTTTTATTTATATTACTATCAAAATATAAATCTAATATAGGAATCTTTATATTCTCTTTATACTTTTCTCTTAATATTTTTAATATTGTAGCTGTATTTTCATACATTGAACTTACAACAATAATTCCATCAATATTTTCTGCTGTAAGCAGTTTAGCAAATCTGTATCTTCCACTTCCTCCTGCATACTGTGGGAGTTTATCTTTTAGTATTTCATTAAAGCTATCAAGATCCTCATTAAATGGCGATTCTTCTCCGAAAATTAAATTAACCTTCTTAATAATTGTTTTAGCTTCATCTAATAACTTTAAATAATGTTTATTAGTTTTATTTCTCTTATTGCTAAAATCTCTATATAACATATATAGCTCTTCTGCTAATGGCTGCTTTACAACATCATAATTTTTCTTTAATCTTTTTATAAGATTATTATTTAAATAATCTTTATTGATTACCAAAGCTTCTCCTATTATAAGTAATTTTTTTCTGTCTTTTTCTTTATATATATCATTATTTAGACTTCTTAATTTTTCGCCAAAATACGAATCTGACACGTCATAATCTTTTATTGCTTTTATTAAATTATTTAAATGCATTTCTTTTTTATTTTTATCAAGTCCATTTATTAAATCTCCAATTACCAAGGCTTTAAAGAATTCCATACCAAAATCTTTATTACCTAAGTAATCTTCTATAAATGGCGCTTCAAGGTTTAACTTTTTGCCAAATTCTAATGCTTTGTACTGTATTAGCTTCCCATACTGACCAAAAGTTTCACTACCTTCATCTGTTGGAAGATATAATGTATATTCCTTATCATTATCTTTGATTTTATTTATGACTTCAGATATTAAACCAGTTAGTGAAAAATATTCCTTTCCCCTTGAAAACTGCTTTCCAATTTCAATTATATTTTCATCCACCATCTCTAATATACTCACTTTTTTATTTTTTCTTTCTAAAAAAGCTTGTAATATATTGCTGTATGGATACATATATGGAATTATTATTTCATTTTCTGATTCTATTTCCGCTTTAATATTTTTAGAATTATTAAGTTTTTTATCCTCATTAATTTCCTCAAATCCCTCAACTTCTTTTTTTAATATTTGTGCACTTTCACAATTCTTTAGTGAATTTATAAATGCCTCTACTCTTGTAATTACTCCAACTTTCGAAGAATGTTCATCTACTTCTATGTGCAAATAAGGTTTACTATCCATCTCCTTTTTAAAATAATGGGTTAGTATTGTATCTGGTCCACATCCATGATTAGTAATATATATTGGATATAAATTTTCATGTTTTTTTATAATTTTTGCTCCCATTATTATATGCTGTCCAAAAGGCCAATACATATTAGAATATTCTTCTCCTATATTCATTTCGGATGCTTCAAGATGAGTTAAATGAAGTACTTTATATCCACGTTTTATCAATTCATTTTCTATACCCATGTTTAATGCTGGATCTACTATGTTGTATACTCTACTTATCATTACAAATACTTTTTCATCTTTGTCTATTTTTTTTAAAATTTCAGTTCCTAAAGACTCAAGATTTTTTTCATATTCCATAAACTTTTTCATACCAGACATTACCGCTGCTGCTGTTTCTATTTTATTTTTTCCAAGATCTTTTCCTATATTTAATAACGTTTTAATCATATATTGTTTTCCAAAATTAAACGATAATACTGGTGATATTAATTTTATGTTTTTTTCTTCTAGATTGAATACACTTTCAATTGTCTTTGGCGAAGTCTGCATATACACACATGCATAATCTTCTCTTATATTTGAACCGGCATGCTTCATAGTATACAAGTGAGGAAGGAATATATAATCAACCTTTCTCTCTAGAAGCCAAGCTACATGCCCATTTATTAATTTAACTGGAAAACAGGTTTCTTCAAAAGAATGTTCCTGACTAAGAGCAATTATATCTTCATTAGTTGCATCTGAAAGCAAAACATTATATCCTAACTTTTTAAATATCTCATTAAACATCGGAAACATTTTATTAAGAAATAATACTCTTGGTATTCCTATTGTTTTTTTATTAGAATCTTTATTGTTTATATACCCGTCTAAGAAGTATTTTTCACCTTCATTTAAGTAATTATTATTACCATTTTGCTTTTTATCTTGCTCTTTATTTGTAAGATTTTCTTTTGTTAAAATTGCTGTTCCTAAAGCACCTGTAACACTAAAAAATTCTGGAACTATGATTTCTTTATTAAGTAAAGATCTAAAAGAATTTACAATTGCTTGATTATGAGCTATTCCACCTTGAAGGAATATTTTATTTCCAATTGGTCTGTTTCCAACAACTCTGTTTAAATAATTCTTTACTATTGAATAAGCAAGACCAGCTGAAATATTTTCAATTTTTTCACCTTCTCCAATTGTCTTACCTATATTCCCTTCAATAAAAACAGTACATCTATCTCCTAGATTACAAGGACTATCCCCTTTCAAAGCTATGTTTCCAAACTCCTCAAGACTTATTCCAAGTTTCTTAATCTGCTCTTCTATAAACGCTCCTGTTCCAGCTGCACATATTTTATTCATTTCAAAATCTTTTACTAGTTTATTTTCTATACATATATATTTTGAATCCTGACCACCAATTTCAAATATAGTATCGACATCACTACATACATTTACAGCTCCTTCTGCTTGTGCCGTAATTTCATTTACAATTAAATCTGCATTAATTAATTTTCCAATATATTCTCTACCAGATCCTGTTGTACCTATTCCTTTAAATTTAAAATCTTGACCTAATCTTTCCCTTAATATATTAAAATATTCTGCTACAACTTCTTTTGGCCTTCCATTTGTTTTAGTATAGATATAATCAATCACATTATTATCTTCATCAATAACAACAAAATTTATACTTGTTGATCCAATATCAACTCCTAAGTAACCTTCTTTTTCATTATTATTTATACAATTATGCTTATCTACACTATCATTTACTCCAAATTTATCTAACTTATTATATATAGCGCTTTTAGATTTCTCAATAATTAATTTGTCAGAAGAGTTAAGTTTATTAATGTCTATAATTAATCCTTTTTCTTCAGCTATTTTACAAGCACCAAAACATGTGAGTAGTTCAAAATTTTCTTCAATTATAATATCTTCTTCCTCTAGCTTTAATATATCTTTTAATGCTTTTACTACCCCTTTATTATTTATTACTCCTCCTGAAAGCATAATTGGCTTATTAAGATTATTTTTTTGAAGAACATTTGATTTATAATTTCTAACAAGTGCATAACATAACCCTTGTAATATATTTTCTACTTTTACCCCATCCTGCATATGATGTATCATATCAGTTTTTGAAAAAACACTGCATCTTCCAGCTATTCTTGGAATTTCTGTAGCCTTTTCTATGTATGATGATATGTCTTTTATATCAATACATAGTCTTGAAGCCTGCTCTTCTAAAAAAGAACCTGTGCCAGCTGCACAGCTTGTGTTCATAAAAAATTTCATATTCTTATTTTCTATATCTGTTATATATTTTGTCTCCTGCGCACCTAATTCTATAATAGTTTTAATATTTTCATTTTTAAATAAAGCTCCTTCAATAAGGGAAATACTATTATTAATATGATATTCTTTATTTAAATTAATTCTTGAGGATAAGCTTCCTGTTATTCCAATAATAATGCTTTTTTCTTTGTTAATTATCTTAATTTTTTCAATTAAGTCATTATAATATTTATTTATATTTCCTTTATGAAATATGTAATTACATTCAATTAAGTTATTATTACTATCTAAATAAACGTACTTAAATGTTGAATAACCAATATCTATTCCTAATTTATTCATAATACCCCTCCTTTGAAATTGATTATCATTTACTTCTTATTGATATTATAATATACTTTTATTATAAATTCTGTCTTATATAAGACACTTTAAGGAGAAATTTATGAGAGCTTTGATATTAAACCTAAAAAAATCTAATCTTTTTGCTAATAAAACAACTGAAGAATTACTTAGCTTAATAACTAAAATTGAATACAAAGTAATTAGCATAACAAAAAATGAGTATATATTTAATTCATTGACTTCAACAAAATTTATAGGTATTGTTTTGTCTGGAAAAGTTGATATTGAAAGAGTTCTTCCATATGGAAAATTAATACTTATGTCTACCAAAAAAGGTGGTGATTTATTTGGTGAGGTTGCTGTTTTTTCAGACGCTAATAATTACCCTTGTAATGTAGTTGCAAAAACTGAAAGTTCCGTTCTTCTTTTTTCTAAAGATGAATTTTTCAAGCTTCTAACATTAGACAATAGTATACTTGAAAATTTTTTAAAAATAATATCTGATAAAGCTTATTATTTAAATTCAAGAGTTGAATCTCTTTCTTTTGGAAGTACAAAACAAAAAGTTGCTTTTTCTCTTCTCAATAATTTTCAAATTGAAAAAAATTCAACTATAAAACTACCTTATAGTAAAAAACTATGGGCAGATAATTTAAATATTTCACGTGCTTCTTTATATAAAACTTTAGATGAACTATGTGAAAGTTCTATAATTTCTGTAGATAACTGCAACCTAATACATATTATAGACTTTCATAAACTAGAGAGTATTATTTTAAATTAAAACTTTTTAAAGCAAAATCTAATACTCACTCAATAAGATTCTCAAAAAAGCTAGCATTAATGTATTTTTTTATTTAGATACTTGCAGAGCTATTCGTTGAACACTATACTATATTAGGTGGCATATTCTTTACTATTAGCCAATAAGAACTCATAAAATGAGGAGGATATATATGAACAAAAAAGATGTATTGGAATTAAAAAGACGTTTAAAAAAGGACGAATGTACATTTACCAAAATGTGTGGTTGCTACGTAGATTACGAAAAAAACATAATATTAAATATCAAAGAAACATTTTTAAATTTAGACGAAATAGAATTCTTCAAATATTTAGAGGTTGCAAAAAAAACATTATCTGGGACGATTGGAAATAATCTTCTTGAACTTAACTTTCCTGCTGACGAAGAAAACATAGGCGGTAGACAGCAGTCTCTAATGGCGCTAAAACAAAGTAGATTAAAAGATGACGCTCTTCTTGACAGCTTCTATAAATTAATTATAGATAGTTATGACTATACAGGCAATTTTTTAATACTTATTTTTCATGATGCTTACGATGTTATTACTAAAACCACTGATAATTCAAAATTAGATGAATCTGAAGAAGTATATGAATACCTATTATGTGCAATATGTCCAGTATCACTTTCAAAACCAGGTTTGGGATACTTGGAGGATGAGAATCGAATTGGAGCACGTATTAGAGACTGGGTAGTTGGCACTCCAGACCTTGGATTTGTCTTTCCAGCTTTTACAGACCGTAGTACTGATATTCATTCTATTATGTATTATACAAAAGATCCAAAAGATCCACATCCAGAATTCATGGAGGCAGGACTCGGCTGTGATTCAAAACAAACTGCTACTGAGCAGAAAGAAGTATTACATACTATTATTCGTAAAGCTATTAGCAATGATGAGGAAAAAGCAGACCACATTTTCATGGAAATTCAAGAGAATCTTAATAACATGATAGATGAAAAAGATGCTGTCATTGGTAAGAATAGAGAACCTATAATTTTGACCAATGATACGATTCAAAATATTCTAGTTGAAACTGGAATTCCAGAAGAAATCACTGCAAAAATTGAAAAATCCTATGCTGAAGAATTTGGTGATACCCCTCCTGTAGTAGAAAATTTAATCGATACAAAAGCACTTGCAGCGAATGCCAAAAGAAAAAAGGAACAGGAACTTGAACAAAAAGTAGAAATACTACAACAGATGCTGAAAGAAACTAAGCACGACATTAATTTAGATTCACAGGTAAAATCAGATTCTGAACCAGATACTGATATCATATTACAGCCAGATTCTAACTTAGATGCTAAATTTAACTTAGATCCCGATTCTAACTTAGATTTAGTAATAAGTTCTAACCCTAAAGTAGAATTTGATAATCTTACTGATCAAAATTATGATGTTGTACTTCAAGTAAAACCTGAAAAAGTATCTCAAATAAAATCACAAATAATTGATGGAAAAAAATGTATTGTTATTCCTATGGATGATAATGAACAAGCTAATGTAATTGGTATAGATACGTTGCTATAATTCAATATAGATCATATTTATATATGAATCAACCTTTAAAAATTTAATATTCCAAAAATAAAAAGTGAATTTTTTTCACAAACAATCTTGTTTTCAAATTTAAACAGTTATTATCTTACAAAAAGATAACATAAGTACTATCCGTTTACCTATGCATGTGTTAAAACACTTTTTAAAGAACGAACTTTGGATACATTTTTCAATTTTACTTTTTCATCAATTTGATTAAAAAGTGATTCTATTGATTGTCTAATACGGCTTACAGCAGTAGAAACATAGCAATATAATTCTATTAGTTTTAAAATAAAATGGTTTTTCATGAATTTTATTTTGTACTAATTCTTGCTATGTTTCTTTTGTTATTTTCTAACAGTTGATTCGCATATATATTAAAATATAATTGCAAAATGAACTAATAATAACTTAGATTACTGCCTTTTTTATATTTTTAGAAATTTTAAATTAAATAACTTAAATTCTTTCCAACTATTAGCTTATTAGTAAAGCTTTATCAAATTAATTATCGTGAAGTTATCTCAAACTTATCATCTAATGGCGTATATGTGTTTGTTCCATAAGATTGAATCCAATAATAGTTTGAATTCATCATAATTGCTTCACGTGACGTAGATGTGCTTGCTGACGATGCAGCATTTCCGGTAGACTGATTATTTTTAGTTTCTTTTGGTGCATCAAATCCAAAAGAATAAAAATACCAATCTCTTGCGTATCTATGTTTACTTGATTCATTTAGAATTGAAATGAAATCAGGATGTATCTCAGTAAAATCTGTAAGTTTTTTCATATCATTATTACTATCACCAATTAATAAACTATTAATATTACTTGTCTTATATTGTTCAAACACAACACCTTTGCTCTTTAAATTTGTTACATAACTACGGCTTACTTCCCCTGTCCACTTATTATTTAAATAGCTCTTTGAATTTTTAGACCAAAATGGATCGAGTAATGCAACACGATTAGGTAATAATTTAGAAGATATATTATTCTTATCTATTTCATCGCTTATTAGTTTAGTTCCATTAATAACCACTTGTCCACCAAGAGAATGACCCGCTAATCGAATTTCACTACCAGAAAAGTTGCTCATAGCTTTTTTATAATTATCTACAAAAAGCTGTGCTACTGAAACTGTAGGTACATTATTACTTTCATAAGTACCATCTACCTTTCTCCATCTCATGCTTTTGGGTCCTGAAGTTGTCCAAATTTTGGCTTCGGCATCTTTTACTTCAGATTCATCTGAAAATTGATTCCAATAGAATATACCAACATTCCATCCCTTATCAATCCAATAATCAGCAAGATTTACATCAACTCCATACTCCCTATCCATAGTACTTGGATTAAAAGATTCCCTGTATAATTTAGTGGTAGAATCTTTTTGCCATCCATGAATATATATTATTGTTGGTTTTTTAGGATCAAAATATGGATTGCTCTGTCCTTCTACGAACTTTTCTGCTGCATTATTCTTACCATACCAATAGATTGATGCATCTAATTTTGTACCATTGCCGTCATAGCCAACTGCGTATGCCTTATAGGGTACAATCAAGCATATTAATAAAAATAATAAAGAAATAATTGATTTTTTAGTTTTTTTCATTTCTAATTCCTCCCTTTAATTTCAAATCACATCATAAGTTTACATTTTCTAGAAAGATTATCAATATATAATCTTAATTTTTAACCTAATTATTACCTTTATTACTTAATATTAACATTTAAATAAATTTTACTCGAATTAAATGGTGAAATCGAGTTGTAGTAAAAAATCTATAGGTTGTACTTGAGATGCTTATGCATCAAGATTATTACCAACTAGTTTTTGAGATCTTTGAGTAATTATTACTTCTGAATTTTTTCTTAATAACTATAATGACATTTAAATTGCGCAACAAAAACTCCTTTGTGTAATTATTTAATATTACACAAAGGAGTTTTTTATCATTTAATAAATAAGATTATTTATCTCACTATTTTACATACATTCCATTAGGAGTTTCAGCTAAATTCACTATAATATTTTTCTTTTGAGTATAACCTTCTAATATAATCTTATGAGTCTCTCTACCTATACCAGATTCTTTATATCCACCGAATGTTGCACCAGCAGGGAATGTATTATAAGTATTAACCCATATACGTCCAGTTCTTATTCCTCTAGCAACTCTTATAGCACGATTTAAGTTAGTAGTAAATACACCACCACCTAGACCATATATGCTATCGTTTGCCATAGCAACAACTTCTTCTTCTGTCTTAAATTTGATAACAACTCCTACCGGGCCAAAAATTTCTTCTCTAGCTACTCTCATATCATTAGTAACATTTGTAAGTAAAGTAGGCTTCATAAAGTACCCATTCTTAGCATCCCCTTCAACAAATCTTTCGCCTCCAGTAGCTATTTTAGCACCTTCCTGTTTACCTATTTCTACATATTTAAGAATCTTTTTCAGCTGAGCTTCACTAACTTGTGCTCCCATTTGAGTATTAGAATCTAATGGATTTCCAACTTTGACTTTTTCAAATGCAGCAATTGCTTTTTCGATAAATTCATCATAAAAATCTTCTTGTACAAATATTCTAGAACCTGCTGAACAAACTTGCCCTTGATTGAATAAAATACCTAATTGAATACCTTCTAATGCAATGTTCATATTTGCATCACTAAAGAAAATATTAGCGGACTTTCCTCCAAGCTCTAAAGTTGCAGGAATAATACGTTCCGCTGCAGCAAGTCCAATTTGCCTACCAACTTCTGTAGATCCTGTAAATGCTAGTTTATCAAGTCCCTTATGATTTTGCAAATAATCTCCGCTTCTTGATCCTTTCCCTGTAATAATATTAATTACACCATTAGGAATAACATCTTGTATTAATCTCATAAGTTCTAGTACACTTAATGAAGTAGTACTTGATGGTTTAAAAACTGAAACATCTCCAGCCGCCAGTACTGGAGCTAGTTTCCAAGCTGCCATCAAAAATGGAAAATTCCAAGGAACTATTTGACCTACAACACCGATTGGTTCACTTAATATTATATTTAGAGTATTTTCATCTATCATTGATGCAGCACCTTCATCTGCACGTATAACACCTGCAAAATATCTAAAATGATCTGAAGCTAATGGAATATCTGCTCCCGATGTTTCTCTAATTGGTTTTCCATTATCCATAGTTTCTACTGTAGCTAAATATTCTGCATTTTCATCAATAATATCAGCAATTTTATTTAATATATTTGCTCTTTCTATAGGCGTAGTTTTACCCCATGTTGCAAAAGCTTTTGTTGCAGCATTAACAGCATCATCTACATCTTTTTCTGTCGCATCTGCAATCTCAGCTAATAATTCACCAGTAGCTGGATTATAACTTTTTATTGTAGCTCCATCTGAAGCATCTTTCCATTCTCCATTTATAAACAATTTATATTTTTCTTGTAAATTAACATTCACAATAATCACCTTTTTTCTTAATATATTTTATATTTTTATTATATCATCAAAATAATTTTATACAATTAAAAATAATTATTTAACAATATTAATTATCACTATTTTTATATTTAAATATTGGAATTAGAAAATATTTATGAATAAATCAAAAAATATTTTTTATTTTAAACGCAAAAATTATCTATAAAAATGAAATGTTTGTTAAGAATTTATTTTGTAGAATTTTATAATTCTTAGAATAAATAATAAGTCAATCTGCCTCTTTGCTTGATAGAAATAGGTCAACAATAACGGTTAAGTGTGGTTAGTATACTATTTGTAAAAACATCTGTCCTACGGCTACTATTCATGGTTCTATTTGAGAACCATGAATAGAGATTTAATAGTTAATGTGTGTCATTGCACTGCCTGTTTAAAATGTTTGATTAATTATACATGGACACCAAAGGTATATGAAAGATAATAGGGTTGTGAAAAATGAGTGTGATTCTCAATAGATTTACAGGAGTTACTTTAGAAAAGTAACTCCTGTTTTATTTCTTCTTTATAAACATTACTAATTATATTGATATTATACTAAACATCAATTTTTACAATGCTCATGCAGAAGGTGATTGATTTTCAATTATCCATTTATTAATAATCAATATAGCATCTGCTTGCAATCTGTATTTTTTTAAATCAAGTCCGCTAGTGCTTCGAATTGATCCGCTGATTATCATCTGTTCAAAAGCATTTTTAGATAAATTCATTTTTTCCCTCAGCAAAGAAGATAATTTAAGCCGAGATGGATAAGAGCTTTTTATATGCAATTCTATAGGAATGTCCAAGTTAATATCTGCCTCTAATATTTTATACTTTGGAAGTCCAACTTCAGCTCCATTCCTGAGTATTAACTCTGTATCCATAGCATAGCTTTTAGCAAGTTCTCCATTGTTGCTATGGAACCCCTCTAATATTTTAGAGGTAATACTTTTAGGCTTGATACGTGAACAGATAGTCATATTCCAAGTATAATCGCAATCTGAACATTTATAGATTAACCATATATCTAAATATTTACGTTGTGCATTTATACGAAACAATCCTGAGCAAACGTACTCTGTCTTTTTACCACACTTCTTACAATACTTAATTGCAGGTGGTGAGGATATATACTGTATATCCCAGGTTACCTTTTTCATGAAAATTACTTCTTCCTATTAGAACTTAATAGGAAAGGTAACAGGTGGATTGTCACAAACTTTTTTCATCATATTCACTCCTAATCTAGTATTTTGGCTACTTAAATTGTACCATCGGAGCATACAAAGCTAAACCTTAAGGACAGTTAGTATAAGAAAATGAGCCAATACAGTAACACAACTACATTAGCTCATTTTGAAAATTAATCACTATTTTTTTTCTTTCCTTATTATCCTTTGTATACTCTTCAAAGATAAAAAGTATTTTCTAGATAAATCTTCTGAACTATGACCCGCCAAATAGTCTTCATAAATCTGTGTATTTCGATTATATAATTCTTGGCAGATAGAAGTTCTCGATCCCCATTGCTTTTTATTACCTGATTTTCTTGGAATATAGATAAAATCACCATATATATATTCCTGCACCTTTTCAAGCAGATCATTAGGGAGTATATAAATTGCTTTCTTATAGCTCATTTTGCCTCCTAAAAGTATTATTTCGATTAGGAATAGCAAAGGCCTTATTAACATATTATTTTATCTTTCAACTTCTCGTTGCAATAGCCTTTGCTATGCAATAATAACGATTGGATTAAGCATAAGCTTTCAGCCCTCCTTTTAGATAATTTTTCAAATTATAACACCATACTTATATTACCATAAATTATTCAATTCTGTCATTACAAGCTATTTTCTAAATAAAAAGTCAATACATCTCCAATATGTACTATAATAAAAATAGCTAGTAAAACTCATATATTTCACTAACTATTTTACAATATTATCCTTAACTAATCTGGAATCTTCTTATTCCTTCTATATTACCATTTTCAAAATATACCTTTTGATTGCCTTATTCTCTTTTTCCTTATTTCTTTCTCAAAATATCTAATGTATGTGCGCTTGCCCCTAACAAATCTGGTCTTTCACACGTAGAAAAATGATAATTAAGAAAAAGTTTAAATGTATCTTCATCCATCGCATTCAAAACAGGTCGCATATAATTAGCTGGTCCATCTGCTGCAATTAATTTTATTCTTTGCAGTATTACTTCCTCATTTAACTTATTAATATCTTCAATTCTTACATAATCATATAAATCTTTTGGCTCAGATATAACATGAAAATCATCATTGAGTTTACCACTTTCAATACATGAACGAATATTATTTTCCTTAAAACCATATGTTAATACACTATATTCATTCATACAATATGCTACTAAGATAACACCTCCAACTTTCGTTACTCTTTTTGCCTCTTGCAGCGCTTTTACTTTATCCTCGAATTTATATAAATGATACATCGGTCCAAACACCAACGTCATATCAAAAGTATTTTCTGAAAATCTTGATAAATCTAATGCTGTTCCCTGCTCTGCTTTTACTGTACTTTCTTTTGATTTTAAAATACCTAGATTGTGCTTCACAAGTTCAATTGCGGTAACCTCATAGCCTTCATTTGCTAATTGTACAGAGTATCTCCCTGTTCCTGCACCAACATCTAAGATTTTTGCGTTCTCATTGTTTTCTAGATATTCATGAATATACTTCATAGAAGTTAAAAACTCAACCTGCGCATATTTTCTCGTTAATCGTTTATCCTCACAAAATTTATTATAGTATTTTTCCAATTCTATTGTCATCTCTTTATGTTCCTCACCTATTATTATATTAGAAATTATTAAATACAAAAATTGTTCTTTGCGCACTTCAATTCCCATATTCTTCACTATAGAGAGCAAACCAACACTTCTTTTACGTGAAGTATTGATTTTTTAATATTTTCTCCACTAAGCTACCTTTATATTCTAACAAATATTATACTATATTGCAGTTAAAATATGAATTTTCTTTATAAATACTGAAATAGAATAGAACAAGTATGCATAAAAAAATTCATATTATTCTATGAAGCTGAGTTGTGGCGCTAATTAATTAAGTTCAATCTATAACTAATTCATTTATTAATCTCATCGCTTTGGTCTACATTGAGACAAAATGTTTCCCCTCTAAAGCTACTGTATCAATGCCTATATGAATTAAAATTTCTGCTCCATCGTTACTTTCCAGTGCAATAGCATGCTTTGTTGCAAAAAGTGCTGCAACTTTTTCATTAACTGGTGACCACCCCTTACCTTGCTAAGGTTCAATTGCTATTCCTTTACCCATTAGCTCTTGAGCAAAAGTTGGATCATTTACTTCACTAAGTGCTTTAACTTCCCCACTTAAAGGACTATATTATTTCTGATTCTTGTTTTTTATTAGCAACAACATTTTCTTCAATTATTTCTTGTTCATCTTTAAAATTAAATTTGTTCGTAATAAATTTAAACAAGCTCACCTGAAGTCATCCTTTCTATAAATAAATTTAAGCTGCATTATTAAATCAATGTCTTATAAAAATAACCTCCTCCTTGATACTTTGAATCATCATATTAATTAAAAACTAAGTTGACAGAGCCAGTAATACCAGTTGGTTCATGTATAAGATATTGTGAAAGAAAATCCTTTTGCTGCTTTTCTAAAGTATTGGTAACATCTATTATTAACTTGTTACTTCCCTCTTTTAAGCAATTACTTACATCAAATTTATAAGGTGGACATATTTTACTTCCAACATTGAACTCATTCATATAAACATCTACAATTTCATAAGCATCGGTTACTGATATAAATGCGTTATTAAAGTTCGTATTCATGTCAAAGTCTATTTCATATCTAACTGTACCTGAAAATTCAGGGTATAGGTTCGGCGTTGCTAAATTAACTAATTTGTCTAAAACTATAACACTTTCAAATTTAGGATATTTTTCAGATGTAGAGAAAGATATTTTCCAATTATCTTTGATTTCTTTAATGCCTTTAAATTCAGAATTTATTGATATAGATTCCTTAACATTTATATTATTACTAAAAACAATTATTTTAGATTCATATTTTTCAAGACTTAGTTTGAATTTGATTCCTTTCTGAGTTTTCTCAAGATTAATATCAAAAACCTTATTTTCAAAAGCATCATATACATATGCATTTGAATAAATAGGAACTTCAATCATTGTACAAATAGAATTATATGGATGTTCATTAAAGAACATAAATACATCTCCATCTTGATGATTATAATGATAATATCTTAAGTATGGCTGCTTATCATAAACTTTGATATCATAAATATCTGAATTTTTCAAATCAGTTACTAAATTATTAAGTTCTATTATCTTGCAATATTTGCTTTCTTGTAATTTTTGAAGTTCTTTATCAATATTAATACCTTCACTTGAAACTTTAGGAATATCATTTATAAAATAAATTCTAAGTCCATTTTCTAAATAAACTAATAGTTTGTCTATTAATTTTTTAGGTAATGCTTCAGAATATGGTATAATTAAACCTGAAAATGCTTCATTATTTATAGTAAGTTTTCTATCTTCAATTTTTGATAAAATCAACATATCAGCTGGTACTATATCAAAGTCAATTTGATTTTGAATTAACTCCTTAGCTGGTTTTTGAAGTAACATATACTCTCCTGACCATTCTGCTTCACCATGATAAAGAATTGCTACTGGAGCAATATGTTTACCATCTGTTAATAAGTGACTAATCTTATTTGTATAATCATTTAAAATACTCATATATTTAAATTGTGGATTTTTGCCATGAGCATAAAAATGTGGCGGACAATCTGAATCTGGAAATGCTTTTGGCGAAAATGCATGTGGTACAAAGTAATTAACTCCTCTAACAAGCATATGATCAGTTATCCATTTCATTAGTTTTAATCCTTCCCCCCATCCATAGGCCCCGAAAACTTCACACATAGTGCGTCCTTTTTTCTTTTTATCAATATGACCTAGAGATGCTCCCATTTTAGCTAATGCATAGTGAAAAAACTCACCGTCCCAGCCTGATGAAGTGAATGATTTAAAATATCCCCTATCCATTCCAGGTAATATTTGATGTAATACTACATCTATACCTGACATATCTTGTTCCCACAAACTTCTATAATAATGGCCTGCTCCATAACCTAATCTAGCATGTGCATTATTATCTTCAATTACATGCCCAATATATTCAACATTATGAGCTCTGCACCATTCACCTAACTTTTGAGTGAAATTTTCAGAATATAACTTAGTTATAGTATCCATATATAAATATCTGATCTCATTTTCTTTTAATTTTCCCTTCACCCATAACAAAGGCAAATATTTAATAATATCTTCTGAGGTATTTTTTTCTAATATACTTATCAAGTCTTCTCTCCAGGGTAATACCATATCAAATCTTCCAATCGAAGCATCTGGTCCTTTTACATTTCCAAAACGCGGTTCATCAGAAAAAAATCCTGCAATAGTAGTTCCAAAATCTTCTTTATACCTATTTAAATGTGTTTCATAAACAGTATCGATTAATACTTGTGTTCCTCTTGAATCAATTGGATTTAAATAACCTTCTGTAGACTTTTCTCCTCCTTTAAAGGTTTGTACAATAGTAAAAATTCTCCAATTACCTTCTGGAATATTAAAGTAAGCAACTCCATTGCTTATTTTATCTGATATGTCTATTAAAGTGTCCGTATCTATTTCGTCAATGTTAATTATCTTAGCTGCAATTACACCTATAATTTTATCTTCAAGGCTAAATTCATTTGTTTCCTTTTTAGAATTCTCTGCTCCAACATTCATTACATCATCTCTTGAACCATTCATTGCCCATTTAACAATTATTCCTGCATCTTTATATGGTCCAACAAAATCTTGTTGATGGATTTTTAAAAATAATTTTTGCAGATCTGGGTAATCTTTTTTTATTCTTCCATTAGCATAACCTGTTGGAAAATGAGAATCATCTAAAATCCAGACTTTCATCTCGCGTTTTCTTGCTTCATCCATAATGACATCCATATCTTCCCACCACTTAGGTCCTAGAAAATCAGGATGCGGACGTGATTCTACACATACAGCCTTTATTCCAGATTCATTAATTTTTTTCATATATTCACGCAATATGCCTTCTTCTTCACCATGCTGCCAAAAGAAAGGCATTATATAATTACTCTCTCTATTTTCTAAAACTTCATCTAATTTCTTCATATACCATTCTTTCCTTTCTTGGTACTTATCTAACACCTATTATTTATTTTTATAAAAATAAAATAACGGTTTAATCTATATTCTATTTAAAGCAATTTAGTTCTAATGATTGATATCAATAGTTTATGTTTTTCAAATATCAAAATATAAGAATATAGCTAACCAAATTTAATACAAAATAAACTTATTTCTTTTATAGCATTGAAAGTAGGAGCTTTTTATATTTGAATGAATACAAACAGATATATTCTCCTACTTTCAGTTTTGTTAATTTATTAATATTTTCTAAGCAGTTTTTTCTTTATTCTTACTATATCCAAAGATAAAAGTAAGAATAAAACCAACTACAAATCCTACTGCCGCTGAAGCAATGAGCCCATAGAAACCTGAATCTATCCCACTTGGATTAATTGCTAATGGAATTTGTAATAATCCTGAACCACCAAATGCATATAGCTTTGTTTTAAATATTCCAGCAATAGCACCTCCAATACTTCCTCCAATAATAGATATAATTAATGGTTTTTTTAGTGGCAACAATAATCCATATAACGTTGGCTCACTAACTCCAAACAAACATATTGAACCTGTTGACCATGCTAAACTCTTTTCCTTTTCTTCTCTTGATTTAAGAGCTATTGCAATTGTAGCTCCTGCCATTGCAAATTGATTTGCTGTTAACAGTCCAAGGGTTGCATCAAAACCATTTGTAGCCATATTATTTATAAATATTGGAATGAAAGTCCAATGTAATCCAAACATTACAATAAGTATCCAAGGTCCACCAAGTACTATTCCGCCTAGTACAGGATTGAAATTATAAATTGCAAAAGTAGCTTTTGATAAAAGGCCGCTTGCAAATGTTAATACTGGTCCTACTACAAAGAAAGTAAGCGGCACCATAATGACTAATAAAAGAAGTGATGTTAAAATAAATTTTAAACTTTGTGGCATTATTTTATTTAATCCTTTTTCAAGCTTTGATGCTAACAATACTGATACTATTACTGGAAATACAGATGAAGTGTAATCCAATAAATTCATAGGAAGTCCTAAAAATGTTATTCCTGTGCCAGAACCTGCTGTAGCTATAATTGTTGGATACACCATAGCTCCTCCAATTGCCATCCCAAGATATTGATTCATCTTAAAATACTTTGCTGCTGATGCTCCAAGGAAAATAGGAAAGAAATAAAATAATACATTCGCAATAGAATATAAAACTACATATGTTCCCATTTTATCTGTCAAAATACCTGAAGTAGTACAAATAGCAAGTATACCTTTTAATGTACCAGTTCCTGCTAAAATACCTAATAGCGGTGAAAATATACCAGATATCATAGATGTAAATTGATCAAATATTTTTTCTTTCTTCTTATTTTCAGTTTCTTCTGCTTCTGTTTGATCACCTATTAACTTTATTACCTCTTTAAATACATTCTCTACTTGGTTTCCAATTACAACTTGATATTGTCCTCCCTTAACAATAACAGAAATTACGCCATCTATTTTTTCAACTTCTTCTTTTTTAGGAATAGCTTCATCTTTTAATTTAAATCTTAATCTTGTAACGCAATGTATAACACTAATTACATTTTCTTTTCCACCTACAGCAGCTAATACTTCTGTAGCTACTTGTTTATGATTCATAATAAATCCTCCTAACAATAAATATAATTTCCATAAAATTAGTGATTTTTTTGGATATATTAGCTAATAAAAACTGTAATTTTTAGGTAAAACTTAAATATAGAGTCTCTAATATTTATATCTTTTAAGAAATCGTTTAATAATTTCCTTGAATAAATGATAACATTTTCTTAAACACTCTAAAATATCAAATCAACATATATTGACTGACCGATTTTAATATTATATTATACTATCTAAGGACTATCCTAGAAAGAAGGTTTAACCATGAATCATGATGAATTAGATAGAATGCTCAGAACATTAACAGAAAAAGAATTAAAATATAAATCCAATCCTGTTATATCTGAAAGATATAAAAAAATGAAAATAATGAATTGTAAAGGAGTGGATGCTTACCTATTTGATGATAATGATATGAAAATTGGCGAAAATATTACTCCTCGTAAGCATACACGGTTTGTTCAAGTACCAATGCATGTCCACACTTATATTGAGCTTAGTTATGTATATTCTGGAGAATTTTCAGAGGTAATAAAAGATAAGACTGTAAAACTGAAACAAGGACAAATATCAATTATAGATACAGGCATTCCTCATTCTATTTTGCCAACTACTGAAAATGATATTATTATAAATATATTAATGAGTAAAGAATACTTTTCAACTTCGTTTCTTAGCAGGCTATCAAGTAAAGGTATTATCTCAGAGTTTTTAATTAATGCTATCTCTGATAAAAAGGAACATGATAATTACATAATATTTAATTCCGAAAATAACAAAAAAATTCCTGATTATATAAAAGAGCTTCTTTGTGAATATTTTGATAAATCTTTATGTTCAGATGAAATAATTGATTGCTTTATGATACTTATATTTTCCGAGCTATTAAGGGTATTTCAATACGACTCTAATAAAGCTAACTCAAAATCCTCTAACAATGCGCCTATTGTAGAAATACTTCATTATTTAGAAAAAAATTATATGACATGTACTTTAACTTCCACAGCTAAACATTTTAATTTTCATCCAAACTATCTAAGTAATTTAATTAAGAAAACTACCAATAGATCTTTTTCTGAACTTATATTACTTCAAAAGTTAACTAGAGCATCAATTTTACTTGAAAATACTAATATTCCAATTTATGAAATAGCTAACGAAATAGGCTACAATAATTTAAACTTCTTTTACAAAAAATTCAGAAAATATTTTGGTGTTACACCAAACGAATTTCGAGAAAATTCTATTTTTAGCTATCATACAAAATTCAAGTAGTGATTTTCCTATGAATTATTCTTTGATAATTTATTTACCTTCTTCTTCTTTTTCTTTAAATATGTGGTAAAATATTTAAAGGAAGGAAGTGAATATTATGGAAAATAGTGCTTATATATCCCTAAAATCAGGTAGGGAAATCGAAATAGAAGATTTTCAGTATGTTACGTACCCAAGTTCCACTGATAAGAAAGACATAACTATAGTAAAAACATTTGAAAATTTCTACTTGTATAATAAACATTTTACTTTTATTGGTAAAAACACCACTGTATCTCTAAACTCAAGTGAAATAGCGTTTATTAGGTTTTCTGGTTCATTTACTGATTAGTTATATTAAAGTTGCTTTTACTCTTCTCCGCCTCTTACTTAAAGTATCAATTTTGAAAAACTGATATATTTATAGAAGGTGGTATATTTTTATGTCCAATATCCTCAATTTGTGCTGAATTAAGTGAACCTTATACAGTTAAAGACGTAATTGTATATGATGATAAAACAGTAGCAAATAAAATTTTCTACCTTATTGGTGAAGGAGCAGC
This sequence comes from Clostridium puniceum, assembly GCF_002006345.1. Classification (GTDB taxonomy): domain Bacteria; phylum Bacillota; class Clostridia; order Clostridiales; family Clostridiaceae; genus Clostridium; species Clostridium puniceum. The sequence continues at coordinate 17,668 of NZ_LZZM01000179.1, read as the reverse complement.
ACACCCTTTAAAATCTACTATTTTTTATGGAATTATACAAATAAATAGGATCTGCTCAACACTTTAAAAGAGTATCGACTTTGTCGATACTCTAATATAATCATTAAGTGGCAGATTACTTGGTTATCTTATATAAAATTATATAAGATATGTAATAATTAAATAATACTTTAATAAATTCTATTTTATACATTACAAGTAATTTTTTATTATTGTTTCAATTTCACTTTGAATGTTACCAATATAATCAATCGTATCAAGAAGCGGCTTATCTGTAGTTATATCTACTCCTGCCATTTTGGCAAGTTCTACTGGTGTTTTAGTTGCACCTGCTGTAAGTACTGCTCTTAATGCTTCCTCCTTTTTATATGTGTTTGTTATAATCTGTATTTTATAACTTTTTGATTATTTAGTCTACTTCAATTACATATTATTAGAGTAGACATATGAAAATTTATAACTACATAAAAAACAACCATCTGTAACCAGTTATTTAAGCCATATACAGATGGTTGTAGGTTTCATGGTGAGGCGAAGCACGACCTTTGAAATCCACTACTATAAATATTTATTTACTACTTAATTTAGCTTCAATCTTTCCAATACAGCTATAATAGATATTTTGTTACAAGTCTTGCAATAATTAATTTGTTTTATTACTTTTTATTGCTGTTTCGCTATAATTATAGCTCCTTATCTACTATAATTCTTGTAGTTATTTAATTAAAAATACTACAACTTAATAATCTTAGGATAATACAAAAAGTTATGAATATTTATATATTGCAAATTCTTTTGTAAAAAATTAATTTTCACTTCCGATTAACTATCCATATACCAGTACATGCTAAAGCCATAGCTAACAAGCTTTTAATCTCAAATATTGACTCCCCAAGTAAAAAAGCAGAGAGTATTGCACCAAATATGGGAGTCAAAAAGTTATACATAGTGATATTTCCAATTTTATTATATTTATATAGTGTAGACCATATTACTAATGCCACAGATGATAAAAGTGCCATGTATAATAATAATATTCCAGATTCTACAGATGCAACGGATAGATTTCCACCAGCTGATTTTCCTATTATAATTAGCATTAAACTTCCAAATATAAGCTGCCATCCTGTTATAACAAAAACATCATTTGTCTTCACTAAGTTTTTATTATATATACTTCCAACAGAACTCATTAATGCTGAAATAATTAGAAGTCCATCACCCATTAACTTAAAAGATCCGTTTATCGTTCCTATTTCAAAGTTAAGTACTATAATTGATAAAAAACCAATAATACAACCTATAATCTTTTTTACAGATAGCTTATCATCCTTATAAATAAAGTGAACAAGGAAAATGTTTATAAAAGAACTTAATGAACCAAGTATAGAACTCTTTACTCCTGTCGTATTTGCCATACCTATATAAAGAAAAACATACTGCATTAAAGTATATATAAATGCTAATAACATAAAGCCCCTAAAATCCCATATAGATTTAGGCATTATACTTTTTCCCATTAACTTCTGTATAGTGATTAAAATTATTCCGGCTATTAAAAATCTGTACCCAGCGAATATTAATTTTAAGTAACTATCAGCTGAATTTATTCCAAAAACATTATAACCTAGCTTAATTGCTGGATATGCACTTCCCCATAGAAATGTACATAAAATTGCTAGTAAAATTATATATTTTTTATTAGTAAATATTTTCTCTACATCAAATTTAAACATCTTTAATTTAGTTAACTCCTATCTTCTCTTTCATATCATTCATTTGCTTTTAAAATTCATAATTAAAGATTAATTTTTTCTCTACTATTTAAAATAAAAAGCACTACTTATAACTTTTCTATATCATAAGTAGTACTCTTACTATCCGATAAGTCATGGTATAAAAGTCAAAACAAGCATTTTTATTCTTAGAATAGGTGACAAGCATTTAAATAATTTGCCGCTATTTGTTTTAGTTTAGGTTTTTCCTTTAAGTATTTATCCATATATTTTGTACATCTAGAGCTAAAACTATATCCAGACTGTATATCAGAATGGCTTGGCATTTCATCAGCTAAAAGAAATTCTGGTTCTATGGTCATTGCCATGGCTATAACCATTCTTTGCTTCATAACCACCGCTCAAATTCAAATGGATATGAATTCATTATACAGCCTACATTAGGTAATCTCATTTTTCTAATCATATTAACAACTTTATCCTGTGCATCAAATTTTGAAATATTAAAGTAACCTCTTATAGTTTCGTCAAATGATATTCATTATCAATCTATTGATGAAATCATTATATATGAATTCTTATTAAATAGCAATATAATTTATGTTATCCAATTATGATTTACATATGAATATATTTCTTAAACTTAAATCAGCTCCAATATAAATTTAGAGAAATTACTATAGTAATCTCCTTATCGTTATGTGTCATGATAGTATTTTTACGAAAATCCAGAAATTATATTTCCAGATTAAAAATCCATTTGCAAACTAATTTAAACAAATCATTAGTATATAGTCATATAGATATTTTTACCTTCACATTATTTATTATTAAAATTCTCCGTTTAACAAAAGAAGAAGTTTAATGTATCTGGGCACCGGTCTATCAGTTTCTTTTTCGTTTATAAGATAATAAATCCTTTCTGTCACTTTTGTTAAAATCATAAAATTCCTCCCTTTCCTAACACAAAAATAAAATCCACATAGATGAACAATATCATCTATGTGGATTTTATTTATATAAATATCTTTTTTATTAAATTAAAATTAATATCCATATCTTAGCTTAACAAAAACAAGCATGTATAATATTACATGTGTATTTAAAGTTATTTTATATAAAAGAGTTTAATAAATGATATTGTTCTTAAAATGCAAAATCAAATAAAGCTCTAAACTAGAACTTTGAAGCATCTCAAACTATTTAATTTTAATAGTTTAGTTAAGAACAACTAAAATCATCTCCCCAACTTTCCTTTTCTTTAAACATATTCTTTTTAAAGTATATATGTTCTAAAAAATTTTGTTCATTAAGATTTAATTTCTATATTAGAGTGATTGGATAAGAAAACCAACTAAATTATGAACTTTCTTAATTAGAACTTATATATATAACTTACCATTCTTATAGTCAACATTTTTTGTTTTTTAACATACATAATTAATTATCTTATTATAAATTAAATAACCTGAACTTTCTATTTTTTACTAAGCAAAAACGTTAATGCCATTTGGTATCTATTCAGTACATTTTCATGATGACCATATTCATCCCAAATCATCTTCACATTATCTGCTCCTATTCTTCTCTTAAATATTTCATATGATTGTTCAGAATATTTTTGAGAATATCTATGAATAGTAGTTTTATTTTTCCCTTCTTTTTTACCTGAAATCATTATAAGTTTAAAATTATCATTTATTATATCTTTTTCATTTATAAAATTAATCCAATTTTCATACCATTGAGATGCGCATATGCTTGCAATTTCACCATAATTATTGTTTTTATAAATTGAATATAAGGAAACTAAAGCACCAAGAGAATAGCCCATAATTTTTCTATCTTCTTTACTTGTACTTATTCTAAATTCATTTTCAAGATAACTCTGCAAATCATTTAGTAAAAATTTTAAATATTCATCAGCTTGTCCTTTAAAATCATGAAATCTTTCATTTAATGCTTTCGAAAACCAAGGTGTATATTCATTTAACCTATCAATTGGAGTAATTCCAACTAATACGTGTTCTTCTAAAGATTTATTTTCAAATTTTACTTCTAGATCATCTATTATTTTTGTAAAAACTTCTCTAAACGTCTCTCCATCCTGAACATAAATTATTGGATATTTTTTATTTGAAATATCATATCTGTGTGGTAAATATATAAATATTTCCCTATCAAATACTTTTCTTGTTAAAATTATTCCTTTCATTTTCTTATCCTCTCTTTAATTTATTTGGAGATACTCCAAATTTCTTTTTAAATAACCTGCTAAAATAAAATTCATCATTATAACCTACTTCCTTTGAAACTTCTCTAACTGCTAATCCTTTATCTAATAGTGTATAAGCAACAGTCATTCTATATTGAATTAAATAATCTATTGGTCTTATATTTAAATATTTATTAAATAAATATGATATTCTATTTACCTTTTCTCCATATCTTTCAGCAAGTTTGCTTAATGTAATTTGTTCCATATAATGTTCTGAAATATATTTACTTATATCTTTTGCAAGCCCTTCCTCATTTAAAGTTTTTCTGTCGTTTTGTTCTGTAAAAAGTTCTTTTAGAAATAGAAATGTTTGTATTTGAAGCATTACCTTTGATGTTATTTCTGGCTTAGATGATATTTTTATGAGTTGATTTAAAGATTCTATTACCTTCTCATAGTTATGTATTGTAAATTCAAAGGTTGATTTCATATAAGAATTCGAATTCTTGTATTTATCTGCAACATAGTAAATGTTTATATGCTCAAATTCTTCTTCTCCTACAACTTTAAAGGATAAATTTTTATTCTTGCATCCATGTATCACTTTTCCTCTCTCTCCAGTATATATCTCATTATCAAATTCTATTTTTGCCTTTCCTTTTATCGGAAAAATAAATGCTGAAAGATTAGTATTATATGTATTTTTGGTAATTATAGGATTTTTAGAGAATTTATCTACTCGTACTATTTCAAAAGAATTTTCTCTAAACTCTTTTATTAAATCACTTTTTATGACGCTTTTCATAAATGCCTCCCTCCCTTCAGTACTTCCTGATTATTAAATAATTATCCATGTTTCAATTTTTGTTTATTCTATTAATATTTTTTATGCATTATAATTTTCAATGTAATTGATAATTATTATCAATTGTTTTTGTAATTAGTATAACTTATTTTCTATATCTAATCAAGAAAGGATGTTAAAATGCAGGATATTTTAAATGCTTCTTATGAAAAAAATCAAAAAAGTAAGCATTCTTTTCATTTATTTGTTTTAACTTTAATAATCTTATTAATTATTTCTACAATATTATCAGTATCATTTGGCTCCTATAAAATAAAACCCTCCATTTCTTATGGAGTAATTTTAAATAAAATTTTTGGATTATCTATAAACGGACTTAGCGAAGTAAACATCTCGACTTATAATGTTGTATGGCTTATTCGTGCACCAAGGGTATTACTTGCAATTGCTGTTGGAGCTGGACTTGCTATATGTGGTACAGTAATGCAGGCTACCGTTCAAAATCCTTTAGCCGAGCCTTACATACTTGGAATTTCTTCTGGTGCATCTTTAGGTGCTACCTTTTCTTTGCTGCTAGGTATTGGTTCAATTAGCTTTTTTTCTATTAATGGTGTTGCCTTCTGGGCGTTTTTAGGTGCTTTAGGTGCTTCTATTTTAGTACTGTTACTTGCTTCCTTAGGTGGGAAGATGTCTTCTGCTAAATTAGTTCTTTCAGGAACTGTGCTTAGTGCCTTATGTAATTCCCTATCCAATTTCATCATATCTATAGCAAATGATGCTGAAGGTATGCAAAGTGTTAAATTCTGGACCATGGGATCTTTAGCAGCAGCTAAGTGGGAAAATATAGGTTTGACTATCTTTGTTGTATGTATCTGCTGCATATTTTTCTTAACTCAAGGAAGATTCTTAAATTTGATGCTAATGGGAGATGAAGCTTCTATTACCATGGGGCTTGATTTAAATCTATATAGAAGGATTTATATGGTGATAACATCGCTTCTAACAGGTATACTAGTTGCAAACTGTGGAATTATTGGCTTTGTCGGTTTAATAATTCCACATATATCAAGATCTTTGGTAGGTTCAGATCATAAAAAATTGATGATTGTATCTATTCTTATAGGAGCCATTTTTCTTGTTTGGGCGGATACCTTTGCCAGAATAGTTATTCCTAATGCAGAATTATCTATTGGAATCATTACAGGCTTAGTTGGTTCACCATTTTTTGTTTATATTTTACTTAGAAAGAGCTTCGGTTACGGGGATAAAAGGTGATTTAATGGATGTTAATATTAAAAATTTAAATATAACTTTGTCTAAGAAACAAATAGTTAAAGGAATCGATTGGAATATTACTAATAATAAGTTTGTTGGTTTAATAGGCCCTAATGGCAGCGGTAAATCTACTTTACTAAAATCTGTATATAGAGTACTAAAACCTACTTATGGTGACATTTTTATATTTGATAAGAATATAGAAAGCTATAGTAAAAATTCTTTAGCCAGAATTCTTGGAGTAGTTAGTCAATTTAATAATATAAATTTTGATTTTAAAGTTATAGATATAGTTTTAATGGGTAGATCACCTCATAAGGGATTACTAGAAAAGGATACTAAAAAAGACTATGCTATAGCACTTGAAGCGTTATATTTAGTCGGAATGACAGATTCTGCTGAAAAAAGCTTCAGTCTTCTCTCTGGAGGTGAAAAGCAGAGAGTTATATTAGCAAGAGCCATAACTCAAAAGCCAAAAATATTAATATTAGATGAGCCAACTAATCATCTTGACATAAAGTACCAATTAGAAGTTATGACTATTGTCAAGAAGCTAAATATTTGTATCTTGGCAGCATTACATGATTTAACATTAGCTGCCCAGTTTTGTGATGAAATCTATGTACTAAAAGATGGAATAATCGTATCTAACGGTATTCCCAAAGATGTAATAACAAAAGAAATGATTAAAGAAGTCTATGACGTAAACTCACATGTGTCTATAAATCCAATAACAAAAAATCTTTCAATTGATTATTTTACGGAAGATTTATAAAAATTAATTTAATCAAAGGAGAATTATTTATGAAGAAAAAAACTTTATTCTTAATTATGTCTGTAATATTAGTTTCTGCAATATTTACAGCCTGTGGAAATACTGCAACAAATAATAATACTACATCAAAATCAAAAGAATCTTATTCATCAGAAGAAAAATCATCAACTAAAACTTCATATCCTGTAACTTTTGATGCATTTGATTCAAAAGGAAATATTTATAAACAAACTTTCAATGAAACACCAAAAAAAGTAATAACTAATAACCAATCTTCTACTGAATTACTTTTAACTTTAGGTTTAAGCGATTCAATAATCGGAACTGGTGATTTAGATACACCTATACCAGAAAGTCTTTTAGCTGATTATAACTCTATTCCTGCTGTAGCAAAAAAAGGCGATATTGCTAAAGAAGTTGTTTTTGGATCAGGAGCCGACTTAGTAATTGGAAGAACTGCTTCATTTGAAGATAACAGATATGGTTCAATCTCAAGTTTAAATGAGACAGGAATAAATACTTATGTTCAATTAGCAAGTAAAATGAATACTGAGATTACTGTAGATACAATAATTGAAGACGTTAAAAATGTAGGAACTATATTTGATGTCCAAGATAAAGCTAATAAATTAGCGGATTCTCTACAAGGAACTTTAAATGAAATCAAATCAAAAGTTCCCAAAGACGGTGAAAGAAAAAAAGTTTTATTAGTAGTTAATTATAACGAAGGAGCATTTACTGTATATGGCGCTAATGCTTCATTACAAAAAGAAATGTTGAAGGTTCTAAATGCTGATAATGTGGTTGAAAAAGGCGGTTCTGTTTCTTTCGAGAATGTAATTTCGGCTAATCCAGACTATATTGTTTATGTAACAGCTAACAAAAATTCTGCTACAGACACTGATGCCGTAAACAGAATTTTAAGTGAACCTATAATTCAAAATGTTAGTGCTATAAAAAATAAAAATATTGTTTCAGTAGACTATACAGAACTTATGGGTTATGGAATCAGAACCTTTGACTGCTTAGAAAAACTAGCTTCAGCTTTTTATCCAGAAAACTTTAAAAGTTAGGTTTGAAATTTAATATATTAAAGAATACTTTGTTAAGTTATTTCGTATGAAATTTTATATTAACTAATGAAAAAATATTTATACAATAAAAATATTAGGGAGTAAGTAAAAATTATGATTAAAAGAATTACAAAAATTACAGGTTTATTAATGTGTATAGGTTCAATTATATCAATTGTACCAGTGCACGCTTTAGATTATGAAGAACTAGATGCACAAGAAGGAACTATCTATAGTGCAACTGCAAAAGGAAAAGGTATTTTTCTTGATGGCGAAATAAATGGTGAAGAAGAAGCTATATATTGGATATCTGAGGATGGAAAATATAATAAACTCGATGAAATAGATACCGGTGCTACTTTTAGCGATCTATTATTGAATAGATATCTAGAAATCGATGATGGTTCAAGGGAGTATTCTTATGTGGATATAACGAACAATTGTAACTTAGTGGACTACGATGTAAGAGCAGATTTAGAGAATACTGAAGCAAGACTTTTAAAAAGTAAAATAAAACATGATAATGATGGAAGATTTGATGAAAGCTCTTATAGCGGATCAAATAAAGTTAGTGCTATCAATCAAGTAAAAAACAAATTTTTAAGTTCTAGCAATGGATTAGCTGCTTATAAATACAAGCTAGAAGAGCCACGTGTTAATGGAGATGATTATTCTACAATATATGCAAATTTACAAGGTAATTATGTTGATGTGGATTATGACTTAGGAAGCTTAAAAGTATCTATAAGTACAACAGGTTCTGCTGTTACTATTAAAAATACTGAAGATACTTATGAAATAAAGCAAGATGGAACAATTTATGAACTAAAAGCCGTAATTAAAGAAAATAAATATGTAACAAGTTATTCTGACACAATATATAGGTTAGCAGATCTTACAATCTATAAAAAAGAAAAAGGTTCCAATGATTCAACTTATAAACCTGCAACAAGTGAATTGAAATTTGGAAAAGACGGCTATCAAGTAACTGATGGAGACTCTGTCACAGTACTACAAAAATTTTCTGTGACTCCGGCAACTGATGATATTGATGGAATTAAATATCCTAAAGATTCTACTATTTACTTTATTACAGATAAACAAGGAAATCGTGAATATTTATTAGGACATTCTGTTGCGAATGCAATCAAAAAAATTGGCTTATCTAAAGGTGCAGGAAAAGTAAAGATAACAGCCAATGAACAAGGACTTTATAGTATGTATCAAGATAGTACAGAAAGGAAGCTATATGTAGAAAAATTAAATCTAAAATCAAAGAATGGATTTAATTATATAGATGCTGATGATTATGATAGTTCAGATGTAGATTCAATAGCTAGCCTAAATACCCCTGGTAGTTTACCATGGTTTATAAATAGCGGATATATAGAAGCATGGGATGGTAATGAAAATTTCAATAAATTATATAGAATAGATGGATCTATAGACAGTATATCCATCACTAGTAAGGATAATATGATTGCCTGGAACCAAGATACTGGAGTTTACTCAATTATACATAATGTGACTCCAACAAGTAATAAAAATGCAGTTGGTGGAAATACTACAATAAATACACAGACTACAACTAATGCAGCTGTTAAAATAAGTGATACACCTGACGGCTGGATATTAAATCAAGATAATACTTGGAATTATATTTTAGAAAATGGAACAAAGAAAACTGGATGGTTAAATACTAATAGCACTTGGTATTACTTAAATACTGATGGAATTATGTCTACAGAGTGGATAAATGATAATGGTACTTGGTACTACTTAGATGAAACAGGTGCAATGAAAACTGGATGGATTAATTATAATGGCACTTGGTATTATTGTACTTCATCAGGAGCTATGCTGTATGACACAATAATTGATGGATATAAATTAGGCATAGATGGAGCATGGATAAATTAATAATATAAATAACAAAGCTTTCATATGAATAATTTTTAGACTCAATACCAAAATATTTATTTAGATAAATATTTATTTTGTATATAAATTATATAAAAGATATTAATTAACATTAACCATCAATCAATCTATTAATATTTAAATAACCCACAAAATCTATATTATGGATTTTGTGGGTTTCATAGTGTAAGGGAAGCATAACCTTTAAAATTCACTATAAATTTTATGCTATTACCAAACTTGTATTAAAGTTTAAATGGCTATCTATTAATATTAGATCCTATTCATATAATATTAGATCCTATTCATAAAATCTAATCATCATTACTTCAAAATTATCAAATCTATTTTAGGCGTAGCTACTCGTAACAGACTTTATTTATTTTTTCTATTTTTGTAAAAATTATCATATTATCTTTTAAATATTAACATGGTGTCTTCCTCTTGGTACTATAAAAGGTGAATAGGATACGGGATCTTGTATAACTATACAATCTAATCCAAATACTGTACCAATTAATTCAGATGTTATAACCTCTGATGGTGTACCCTGATTAATTAATTTTCCCTTTTGAAGGGCAAATATATAATCTGCATATCTAGCAGATAAATTTATATCATGAAGTACCATTACAATAGTAGTCCCTCTTTTGCGGTTTAAATCTGTTAATAAATCAAGGATTTCTACTTGATAAGCAATATCAAGATAAGTCGTTGGCTCGTCTAAAAGAAGTATATCTGTTTGCTGAGCAAGTGCCATAGCAATCCAAACTCTCTGACGCTGCCCACCAGATAACTCATCTACACTACGATTAGCAAGCTCTATTATTCCCATTATTTCAAGAGCTTCTTCAACAGCCTCAAAATCAGTTTGATTCATACTTTTTAAAAATGATTGATACGGAAATCTACCTCTTGAAACTAAATCCCAAACAGTTATACCTTCTGGAACTACTGGTGATTGAGGAAGCAAACCCAAAACTTGTGCTAGTTGTTTAGAAGGCATTGAAGTAATCTTTTTACCATCAATTATAACTTCTCCTGAAGCAGGCCTAATAAGTCTGGCAAGTGTTTTTAGCAAGGTAGATTTACCACATGCATTTGCTCCGATAATAACACTGATTTTATTACTTGGAATAGTTATATCAATTCCATCAATTATAATCTTTTTGTTATATCCAGTTACTATATTTTTTGCTTCAAATAATTGTTGTTTTTTATTCATTATGCTTGCCCCCTCCTATTTATAAAGATTAGTAGAAATAGCATATATGGTGCTCCTAAAATTCCTGTAACTACACCTACAGGAAATCTTGTACCAAATACAAACTGTCCAATCATATCTGCTCCAAGTACTAATAATGCTCCAACTAGACCTGATGATAAAACACTTGATGCTCCTAGTCCCACAAGTCTTGATGCTATTGGACCCGATAAAAACGCAACAAAGGCTATAGGTCCTGTAACAGCAGTTGCAAAAGCAATTAAAAATACTGAACTTAAAATTAATACAATTCGTACTAAATTTATTTTAATACCAAGTGTAGTAGCAAACTCATCTCCTAACTCTAATATTTGAAGCTGCTTTGTTAAACATAAAATAATAACTCCAAATATAACTACAACAATAAATAAAATTGGCACATCTTCTATACGCATTCCATTTAAGCTGCCACTTAGCCATCTAAGTGCATTTGAAGCATCATATTGTGAAGCTTTAACCAATAAAAATGATACAAGTGCATTTGTCATAGCTTGTATTCCAATTCCTATAAGTATTAATCTACTACCTGAAAATCCAGAGCCTTTAGATAACACATACACAAGTGTTGCTACTATAATTCCCGAAATTACTGCTGCTATAGAAACACTGCTTCCACTCATATGAAGAACTAATATACAAAATACTGCTGCGACACTAGAACCTGAACTTATGCCTATAATATCAGGACTAGCTAATGGATTTCTAAGCATAGTTTGAAATGTATACCCAGCCATTCCAAAAGCTAAACCAACTAAAAGTCCACAAAGCATTCTTGGTAAACGTAGAGTTGCTATAGTAAAGGTCGCGCCTTGTATTTGTTCTCCTTCAATAACTCTTATAACTGTACTTAAGGAATAATTAGTTTTACCATATAATAGCATTATGCCACAAAGGCATACTGTTAAAGCAAGCAGTAATATGTTAATGCTAAGCAAACGAGTTTTCCTTTTGTTATAACCTTGTTTAAGCATAGTGTGAGTAGTTTGTATCATATAGCTCTCACCTTCGCTTTCCTAGCAATTATAATAAGAATTGGCGCTCCTAAAAATGCAGTAATAATTCCCACCTGAAGTTCACCCGGACTTCCAATTACTCTTCCCACAACATCTGAAATTGTTAAAAGCACTGCTCCTCCAATAGCTGACATAGGAACTAATCCTCTCAAATTTGAACCAAAAATAAGACGTATGCTGTGAGGTATCATTAGTCCTATAAATCCAATAGGTCCTGCAATTGCAGTAGTTGCACCACATAGTATAACCCCTGCAATTGCACATATAATTCTAATAATTCCAATATTGACACCTAGACCAGTTGCAACTTCATCTCCTAATGCTAAAACATCTAGTGCCGGCGTTGATACTATGCTTATAATTAGCCCCATTATTATGAATGGTAGTATTAACTTAATGCTTTCCCAGGTTGCACCACTTACACTTCCAACCTGCCAAAATCTATATGCATCTATAACCTCACTTCTAGGAAGTATAATTGCACTTACTAAAGATGATAAGACTGCACTTGTAGCAGAGCCTGCTAAAGCAAGCTTTATTGGCGTCATGCCTCCATTTCCAATGGAAGCTATGCCATAAACAAATATCGATGTTAAGCCTGCTCCAGTAAGTGCAATCCAAATATACTGATTGGCTGAATTGATATTAAAAAACGCTATTCCAATTACAACAGATAAAGATGCACCTGTATTAACTCCTAAGATACTTGGATCTGCTATTGGATTTCTAGTAATTGATTGCATAAGAGCTCCTGATATTCCAAGAGAAGCCCCTGCCATAATACTAAAAATAGTTCTCGGAATACGTTCACGAACCACTAATGCAGAAAAAGACATATCATAACTATTTAATAAAGCATTTATCGCTTGACTAAATCCTATATTCTTTGATCCCCATGCTAATGATGCTATTATACATATACCTAGAAAAATAATGCTCACCAAATATATTGTTATTGTTTTTGTAAATCTCATTGTACTTTATCTGCTGCCTCTCCAATTATCTTTAAATATTCATCTATTGTTGCTGGAATAGATAACGCACTAGGAGTACAAGATGCTGCTAGCACTGATCCATCTTCCATAATGGCAACTGAACTTCTTTTTATTGCTGGAACTGTTCCGAGTAGAGCATCTGATTGCAGTTGTTTTAATAATGCATCATTTCCATAAGTTACTATAACATCTATATCTGATAATTTATCAATATTTTCTGAACTAATTTCAAGAGCAAAGCTATCTGAAGTTTGTGCAAGTTTATTAACACTATCAGGTAAGTCTAATCCTAAATCAGTTAGATATGCTGCACGAGGATCTGTTGGAAGGTATATGTAGAACTTACCTAAATCAGCTGGATTAAAGTAACAAAACGCAACTTTTTTACCTTTAAGCTTAGGATATTTACTAGTTTTTTCTGTTATCACCTTTTCTAAATCTGAAACTAATTTATCTCCTTCATCTTTTTTCCCCATAGCAGTCGAATTTATTGTTATTTGATCGCGCCAATATGTTTGCCATGGAAGTTTAGGATATGCTACAACAGGAGCGATTTTACTTAATAAATCATATTCCTCTTGTGTAATTCCTGAATATGCAGCTAATATAATATCTGGTTGAGAATTACTTATAGCTTCATAATCTAGACCATCTACGTCATCAAAAGTAACAGGTTTTTCTACTCCTAATTCCTTATATTTTTCTGCTGTCCATGGTAGTAAACCATTTTCATCTGATTTACCATAATTAGCCTTAGATATACCAGCTGGTACTACTCCTAATGCTAAAGGCACATCTTGATTCCCCCAAGAAATTGTAACAACCTTTTCTGGTTTTTTTTCAATTACAGATTCTCCATATGCATGGTTAATTGTCATTGGATAAATAGCAGAATCACTTTGACTTACACTAGATTTATCTTGATTTTTTCCAGCTTGGCTTGAGCATCCTGTTATAAGTAAAGTACAAGCAAGAATAATGGAACTTATTCCTTTTAGTTTCATAATCGTCCTCCTAATTGTTATGTTGATTTTACTCAGTTAAATTTTTATTTGAAACTTCGGTCGCCTAATGATAATGAAATTAATTATCATTTACATTTCTGTATTATTGTATAGTTGTCAATAAAATTTGTCAACCGTATATTGAAGAACATTATTTTGAAATTTATGGCAATACTTATTAAGAATATCTAATTAATAAAATATCAATTACTCTCCTAAAGAATATTAGATAAAATTTTCTGTTAAAAAACTATTTTCTAAAATCAGTACAAAATTAAAATACCTACGAAAATCCAAAGTTTAGATTTCCGTAGGTTTTATAGTTGAGGTTAATTGCAATAAATACTAAATAACAAAGCTGCAAAATGTTCTTGAAATTTATTTCCACACCTCTTTTACAATTTTCTGTACTAATCTTAATTTTGCCCATTGTTCTTCTTCTGTAAGTTTATTCCCTTCTTCTGTAGATGCAAATCCACATTGAGGACTAAGAGATAAACGCTCTAATGGAATGTATTTTTCAGCTTCATGGATACGTTCAATTATATAATTCTTATCCTCTAGTATAGGTGATTTGGTTGTGATGAGTCCTAATACAACTTTCTTATCTTCACTGATATATTGAAGTGGTTTAAAATCTCCAGAACGTTCATCATCAAATTCTAGATAAAATGCATTTACATTTTCTTTTGCAAAAAGGTCTTTTGCTACACGGTCATAACCTCCCTGACAAGCCCATGTAGAGTGAAAATTTCCACGACAGATATGTGTGTTAATTACTAGATCCTCCGGCTTATCTTCAATGGCAAGATTATTAATTCGGATTAGTTTTTCAATATTTTGCTGTAAACCTTCTTCATCAGTTCCAAATATAAAACAAGCATTTGGATCAACGCACACTCCCCATGTACAATCATCAAACTGGATATTTGTACATCCTACTGCATATAAATCTTGTATCACTTTTTTGTATGCACCTGCAATATCTTGAATCAACTCCTCCTCATTTGGATAAATTGATTTCGTTCTTTCCAAATTTTCTGATGTAATCATCTGGAATAGAAACTGTGCTGGTGCAGGTATTGTCTGACGTGCAACTGTGTTCTCATCTTCAAATTGTTTTACAAACTTAAAGTGTTGCACAAATGGATGACTATCTACAGATACTTTTCCAGTAAGAAAGGTGTCATCAATTAAGGCTGGCTCTTCATGAAATGGAATTCCATTCTTTGTCTTTTCATGTCCAACACCATCAAATGCCCACATAAAATCAAGATGCCAGGAACTCCTTCTAAATTCTCCATCTGTTATAACCTGAAGTCCAACTTCTTTCTGTTTTGTAATTAAATCTGTAATTGCCTCATCTTCAACCTTTTTTAATTCTTCTGCTGTAATTTTTCCCTTTACATACTCTTCTCTTGCATGCTTTAAATAATCAGGTCTTAAAAAGCTTCCTACAATATCATACTTAAAAGGCGCATTATATCTCATATTCTTTATCTCTCCTATCTATATTATTTGTTTAAAAATTCTATTATAATATAGTATAAACTACTTTTTTTACCTTGAAAAATATAAAAAAGTGTGTATTTGATATAGTTTTTACCTATATCAAATACACATTTTCACCTTCATATTATATCAATTGATATAATTGTGTAACATATAAAATATTTAATACAACATTTATTTTCATATAATATGAAACTCTAGCCTGTATTCAAATACTGTAATTATTTATAATGCTAATACATTAATGGGTTATATATAACACAGAAATGTACTTCTACTAAACATATTCCAATACATACTTTTTTAATGCATTCATATAGGCATTTCCATACCTGCTAAGTGGCATTTCCTTTTGCCTAATTACTCCAACATTCATATATTCATCTACCATAAGGGGCCTAGCTATGATATTTTCCCCATTTAATTCCTTGCTGATTACTCCTGTACTCACCGTATATCCATTTAATCCAACTGCAAGATTAAATAAGGTTGCCCTATCTCTTACCTTAATATTTTTATTACGATCAATGGTACTAAGGATCTCTTCTGAAAAATAAAAAGAATTATAATCTCCTTGCTCAAATGAAAGATATGGATACTCTTCCAGCTCTTCCAATGCAATTTCTTCTCGCTTAGCTAGTGGATGCTTTGAACTAATAAACACATGGGGTTTTGCCACGAAAAGCTCTTCAAATTCTAGATCATTTTGCTTAATGAATTTCCTAATCACTTCTTCATTTTTAGATGAAGTATATAAAATTCCTATTTCACTTTTCAATCTACTTACATCCTCAATAATCTCATATGTCTGAGTTTCCCTAAGAGTAAAATCATATTGCTTCCCGCCAAATTCACGAATTACATCCACAAACGCATTTACAGCAAACGAGTAATGCTGAGTAGATACAGAGAATCTCGGACTTTGTTTCTTTACATTTAAAAATTTTTCTTCTAATAGATTAGCCTGCTCAAGTACCTGCCTTGCATAGGCAAGAAATTCATTACCTATATTTGAAACTATAATCCCCTTGTTTGTTCTATTAAATATAGTAATCTGAATTTCCTTTTCCAGTTCTTTAATAGCATTAGTAATCGTTGGCTGAGAAATAAATAATTTCTTAGCAGCATCACTAATTGTTCCATTATCAGCAACGGTTACTATATATTTTAACTGTTGTAATGTCATTATTCTTTATCTCCTTGCTAACCAATAAACTTTATTATATTATATATTAACAACTTTACTTATAAAATCAATCTTATTATTTATCAATATAATTAACAGCACTACATTCTTTAAGTTATATTATGTACTATTATATCCAAATCTTTAGTAAAATTAAACATTAAAGATTTTACAAATTTATTATCTTTGGTTTAGTGTATTTTTCTGTTATTGCTAATAAGGTTCGAAATGAAAAAGAATTAGATCTTATAAAAGATTATCTTAAGGATATGGAATTACTTTCTTCTATGCCATATAGTAATTTTATTTCTATAGCTGACTTAAAAGGTAAATCCCCAACTGATTTAGCTGATGATAGTCTAATTGAAACAGTTGATTTTATAATCTCTAAATGTAGTAATATTTAAGCCTAATCAAGTAAGAGCTAAGATTTCTACATAAAAAAACCCACGAAAATGAACTGCCCCCTGTCAAGTAGACAGGATAAATAATAAAAAATTATACTGATAAGGTGTGGCTACGATATTCAATTGGAGCCATGCCTTTTAATTTTTTCTGTAGTCTTTTTGTATTATAAAATTCTATATATCCATTAATAGCTTGTTCAAGTTCTACATATGTATCGAATTTCCTTAGGTGATACATTTCTGATTTTAGTATACCCCAAAATCCTTCCATAGGTCCGTTATCTATACAGCGGCCAACTCTAGACATACTTTGAGTTGCATTAATCTTATTCAATTTACTCTTAAATGCCTTATGTGTATAATCGATTAAGAAAAAGGGATTTCTCCCTTTCCCTCATCTAAGAACCGTACGTGAGAGTTTCCAGCTCATACGGCTCAAGCATTTCTTCACCCTTTCGGGCGGCAACAAATGTATGCAGTTTTAT
>NZ_LZZM01000178.1 GCF_002006345.1 Clostridium puniceum | reverse complement strand
CTCGAACTTCCACATTGTCTCGTGAGCTTTCTAACCCAAACGTTACCATTCACGCTAGTCACGATAGAGTTACCCCGAATGGATGGGGCAGTCTAACGACAATGTATTACGCGACTTCTTGTCGCACCTGAAATCCCCTGTCACTATGAAACAGTGGCTTTGCAGTCGGATTAGAACTTACTGCTAAATCAAATGTATCAAAAACAAGCTGATTGTTATTTGAGTGACCAACAACATAAGAAACAATGCTCTTATCAGCTAAATCAAATATTGCGCTAAGGTAAGCCTTTTTACCATTAAGTAGTTTAAATTCTGTAACATCTGTTAACCATTTTTCATTTGGTTTATTTGCATAAAATTCTCTATTTAATTTGTTTTCTGCAGTAATTTGTGGAGTGCTTTGAATATAAGATTTTCTCTTTTTTCTTATAACTGACCTCATGTTTATAGATTTCATTAATCTATAAATTCGTTTATGATTATACTGTTTATTCAGAAGTCTATTTATATTCATTGTTATCCGACGGTATCCATAGATACCATTTACATCTTCATAAAGCTTAACAATCTCTTTTAGTATTATTGAATTCTTCCTATCTAATTCAGTCTCTGAACGGTTAATCCATTTGTAGTAAGATGATCGTGCAATATTAGCTAAATTGCATAAATCAGCTATCGGATATCCATTTTGCTCATGTAATTCTTTTATAGAAATATATTTATATTCTTGGAGTATTCTAGTACCTATCACCTTCTTTCTACTTCCTTCAATTTTTTTAAGAAATCAATCTCCATCTTTAAACGTGTATTTTCTGCTTCAATAAGTTTTAATTGTGCAGATAATTTATCAGACTCAGTAAGCTCAGCAGCCTCTTTACGCTTACCGCGACGGTCTGTTAGTTCTTCATATCCATTAGCTTTGTATTTTCTTACCCATGTATAAACTTGTTGATAAGAAACCTTAAACTTATCAGCAGTAGCTTGGTAATCATCATTATTCGAAATGCAGAATGCAACAATCTCAGTTCTTTCTTCATAAGTAGTTTTTCTTCCATTAGTCATAATTCTATCCCCTTGCTTACTATGAGATTTAAATGTTTTATGACTATTATACTTCTTAATCCATTGTTGAAGAATACTATGTGAAGAAATATTGTATTTGCTACAAATTTCAAACAAAGAGCCTATTCCGTCAAGATAATCTTTTATAGCTTGATATTTAAGTTCTATAGGGTAAAATGTATTTTTTGTTGTAGTTTTAAGTCCTTCAGCGCCATGTAGCTTAAATTTACGAACCCATTGATCAAATGATTTTTTCGTCACATTTAACTCATAACAGATTTGGGTAGAACTTTTATTCCCACAAAGATAATCTTCAACAGCTTCAAGTTTTTGACCTGGAGAAACTTTAGCTTTTCTTCCCATAAAAATATACTCCCTTCATAATGACAGTTTTATTATTTTAACTGTCTACTATAAAGGGAGCATATCATATTAAAAATTAAATGTCTTTTATCATATTTACCATATATTCTATTATACTCTAAACCTTAACCCTCAGAAAAAAATATTAATTATTTTATATGTTACTGCTTAAATTTTTTCTTCATTTTTAATCTTATAGCTGTTATTACTATTCCTATACAACAAATTAAAGCAGAGGCTATATATACATGCTTCATTCCAAATATAAAGATATCCTCTCTGCCTTTCACATATCCAAGTACTTTTATTCCCATTTTTATGCTCATGAAAGAATATAAAATTAAAGTAGCCATAGCTACACCTGAAGATTGCCCTAAATTTCTTACCAAAGCATTTATACTTCCTGCAATACCTAATTTATCACTAGGTGCTGAAGACATAACAAGTGAATTATTAGGAGATAAAAATATCCCATTTCCAATTGATATTAAAAAAATATATATAATCAATTCTTTAACGGGAGAACTTTCATTTAAAGTTGCCATTAAACTCATACCTATTCCCATAAGTATTAATCCACTAAGTGTTAAAAGCTCTGAGCCAATTTTATCAGATAAATAGCCGCTAAAAGGTGCAATTATTGTAATTATTAATGGAGAAATCATCATAATTATTCCTGAGTAATCAGGTGTCATTTTTAACACATTTTCAATATAAAATGGTTGAATAATATTGTTACTATTAAATGACATATAACATATAAATGTACATAATATACCTATAGAAAAAAGTGAACTTTTAAATAATGAAAAATCTACAAGAGTATACTTTACTCTCTTTTCTAAAAATATAAATGTAATAAACAAAATTATTCCCATAACAAAACCTGCTATAATTACCTGATTATCATATCCAATAATTTCGCCAGTTATAAGAGAATAAAAGCAGAAAATAACACTGACTCCAAAAATCACAGCTCCTACAAAATCAATATCTTCTTTTTTTTCACTTAATTGGTCAGGTAACATTTTAATACCTATTATTGTTGCTATCACTCCAACAGGAATATTTATAAAAAATATATAATACCAGTTTAAATATGAAATTATAACCCCCCCTAATGGTGGTCCTATCATGGTTCCAAGTGCTAAGAAAGTTCCAGATATTCCAAGTGCCTTTCCTCTTTCATTGGCAGGGAATACTTGGGTTATTATTCCTTGATTATTTGCCATGGCAGCAGATGCTCCTATTGCCTGGATTATTCTAAAAAACACTAGCGATGTAAAACTTTTTGACAAACCACAAAATAATGATCCCATAGTAAATACTAATAACCCTAAATTAAATACCATAGATTTTCCTTTTATATCCCCAAGTCTTCCAAAAAATAAAATTGTACTAACTATTGTAATTAGATAACAAATTATTATTAATTGAATAGAATACATATCTACAGAAAATATATTTACCATGGCTGGTAATACTACATTTACTATAGTGCTATCCAATGTTGCCATGAATGGAAGTAACACCAAAACAGCTAATATTATCCATCTGTTTTTATATTCCTTCCTTTTTTCTATCTCCATAATCCAAAATCATCCTCTTTAATTAATTTATCAGATTATTATACATTTCTTAATTAAATTTATACTTTTAAACAAGCATTTATAGAATTAGATCTCCATTTTCAAACATCGGTTTTAGATACATACCAAAAATTTAATTGTATTATAAGTCCTTTCAATAATTTATAATTTAAATGTAATATAATTAATCTATTCTTATATCTTAGTACCTATTAACCTTTTGCATGTATATACATATTATCAGAAAAATAACTCTTGATTACTACAAGTTTTATAAATAAACAAGAACTCCATTCTGTTATTACTTTTCACATTGTAATACATATATGAGAGTTATAAATTTAAAGGCTACAGTATCTAAAAACTTATAATCATCTTATGCAAATGACTATAAAATACTGACAAAATATTATTGTGAATATTTTTCAATGAAAGCAGATTATATTGAAAGATATGAAGTAAATATATGATTAAGGTCTTCATCTAAGCCAAAACTAGGTATATGTTATCATGAAGATATTTTATTGATAATAGTTTGGATTTGCGTTAATGTCTCCAAAAATCCCGTAAATTTTTCAGCACCAATCTCCTTAAATATTAGAGATTGAACATTATTCCATACTGGGATAGCTTCATTTAGTATTTCTTCTCCCACATTACTTAAAGAGATACATTTTCTTCTTGAATCATTACCGTCTGTTCTTACATTAACATATCCTTTTTTTCTTAAAATTTCAATATTACGAGTTAAAGTCGTTTGATCCATTAATAATATCTCTGCCACTTCACTTATTGCGATATTCTCATGTGCAGTTATATCTGATAATAATGAGAATTGAGGAGTTGTTAGTCCAACAGTCTGAAAAATTTGATCAAAATGCTGAGTAGTAATTCTTGTTGTCATACGCAGATTTCTACAAACACAATTTTTTAATGATTTTAAATTATTTAAATTAGACATAAATACTATACCACCGTCAAAAACGCTGAATATACATATAGTAATCTATAGTAATTCTCACTGTCAAGCTACTAAAAATTATCTATTTCTAAATTAATAGTATAAAATATCTATTATTCTTTCTTCACACTTTGCTTAATATTTAGATCATTTACTTTATTCTTATACATTATTTTTTATTAATAAATACAAATTGTTTTACCAAATCCAGAATATTTATCACTTGATACACATTTTGTTAACAATTTATTTGTCAGTCGATTAAATCTAAAAAATTATAAAATATGTTTCTATATTAAAAGAAATAAAAGATTATAAAACTGTAACAAGCATGACTACTAATAGTAATGATGCTCAAACTACTCTTAAATTTTAAGAATAATTTTTAATGAAAACTTTTTAAGAAGGCAGTTCAACCTATTATAAAATAGCTTAAACTGCTCTTCATTATAAATGAACATATCAATTTTAGATTTCCGTAGATTTTGTGGCGGAGGTTGCCCGTTCAGTAAGACATGAACTGCCTCTAAGCATAACTCACAATATTCTTTGTTACAATTTTCATTATTACTGGTTCTATATTTAATCGGAAATATTTATATATCAATCAATATTAACTTTAATTTCCCCTAATTTCTTATCCAACTCATCCAATACATCACTTGATACAGGAAAAAATGGCATATGTGATAATTCTCTTAGCGACTTATCCCCTACTTTTCCTATCATATGATCTGGAAGCATTATAGGCAATACTTCAACTAACCTCTTTTTACTTTCTTCATTTTTTACTAATTCCTCATAACTACATTCAGTACTGTAATATTTAATGTAAGCCACTTTTGGTACATAATAAAATTCATATGAACCGCTAACTAATTCTACAATTACATTTTCATTGCTTTTACTTGAATTAAGGTCCGTTTCTTTTAGTAACTTACTATTTACTTTTACATTTTCTAATTTTGCATTAGGTAATATTAAAGTTGCAGATGCATTAAATGGAATTAAAAATCTAAAGCTTAAATTTCCTTCTTCACTTATTTCCCATTGACTTTCATATAAACCTACTGATGAATTATACGATGCTTTTGCATATTTTAAACGATAATCAGGCATAGGAGTTAATTTTATATGCCTAAAACCTGGTTTGCTTTCTACTGGATTTATTCCTGCCATATATCTATACATCCATTCTACAATTGAACCATAAGAATAGTGATTTAATGAATTCATATCTGTACCACTTATTTTTCCATCTGGAAGTACAGAGTTCCAACGTTCCCAAATTGTCGTTGCACCCATTGTAACTGCATATAACCAGCTTGGATAATCTTTATTTAAAAGCAATGTATAAGCTAAATCATTACATCTATTTTCTGATAACGCTTTACATAAATAAGGAGTTCCGATAAACCCTGTTTTTAAATGGTTTTTATCTGCTTTAAATCTTTCACGTAAATCATTTATCACTCTTTCTACTTTGCCTTCTGGTGCTAAATCCATATAAAGTGCAATTATATAGGCTGTTTGATTTTTTAGTGCTAAACGTCCAGTGCTTGTAAAATATTCTTTCCTTATTGCTTCTCTAATTTCACTGGCTAAAGCTTCATATTCTTTAAATAATTCTTCTTTTTCTAATATTTTTGCAGCTTTTGCAACAATCCTTGAAGAATAGTAATAATACGCTGATGCAATAAAACCTGTTTCAGTTCCACCTGCAAAGCTGTTAGGATTTTCCCCATCTAATGCAAGCCAATCTCCTAATTGGAAGCTTGTTATCCAAAGTCTTCTTGAACCTGAATTATCATCTTGCTTTTTAATAAAATCTACCCATGCTTTCATACTATCAAATTGCTGCTCTAATATTCTCTTATCTCCATATTGAACATATACATTCCAAGGTATTATTGTTGCTACATCTGACCATCCACTAGAACAACCATCTCCAGTACCAGCTACTGGTACAATATTAGGTACAAGTCCTTCCCTAACTTCCTGCTCACGAGCTATATCATACATATACTTATTAAAGAAAGCAAAAGTATCCATATTAAAACTTGCAGTACCTGAGAAGACTTGTGCATCTCCAGTCCATCCTAAACGCTCATCACGTTGTGGACAATCTGTTGGAACATCTAAAAAGTTTCCTTTTTGCCCCCATAATGCATTCAGAAATAATCTATTTACTAATGGATTACTAGTTTCTATATGCCCTGTTAGTTCCATATCGGAATACAATACGCAGCCCGTAAAATTATCTGAATTTACTTTTCCATGATATCCACTTACTTTTACATATCTAAATCCATAGTAAGTAAAGTGAGGTCTTACTACAGCTTCTTCACCATCTGATATATATTTAAACTCACATTTAGCACTTTGTAGATTGTCTCTGTAAAAGTTGCCTTCTTGAAGAATTTCACCATATTGAAGAGTTATTTCACTACCTTTAGGAGCATTGGTTTTAAACTCAATCCAGCCAACCATATTTTGACCTAAATCAAGAACTGTTTCTCCAGCAGGTGTTGTGATTATTTCTATTGGTTTTAGTCTTTCTTTCATTTTTACTGGCAAGCTTAATCTTGCTTTTAATTTATCTGTACCTAAATCTATTTCTCGAACTTCATAACTAGTTTGTTCATTAAATGTAGAATCATAAACTTCACCATCGTAAATGCCACTTGATAAAATTTTGCTTTTTCTTGATTTCCAAGTTTCATCTGAATTTATTACAAGGCTAGTACCATCTTCAAAATCTATAACTATTTCACATAGTAAAGCAAACTTATCTCCATATAGATTTTCTGTTCTAGAAAGCCCAAAACGTCCTTTATACATTCCATTTCCTAGTAAAACATCAATTGTATTTTTTCCTTGTTCTAATGTATTGGTAATATCATAAGTTTGATATTGTAACCATTTATCATAAGCATTAAAGTTTGGAGCGAGATACTCCTCTCCACACTTTTGTCCATTAATATTTATTTCATATAACCCTAAACCACATACATAAGCACGTGCACATTTTATAGACTTTTCTATATTAAATTCTTTATTTAACACCGGATGTATTACACTATCTAATTCTGGTGTTATCCATTTTGAGCTCCAAGATTCATCTATTTTAGCTGTTTCAAACCAAGCAGACTCACTAGTTGCAATATCTCCATTATTAGCCCATACTGTTACCTTCCAGTAGTAACGAATTCTTGGTCTTAAATCTATAGGTAATTTAAAAGCTAAACTATCTATTTCTTCACTTTTTCCGCTATCAAAAACAATATCATTAAATTCTTTATCTAAAGCCACTATAATTTGTGCAGCGACTTGCTTTTTTGCATTTGTATCACAAGTTACAAATGAAAGGCTTGGCTTACTTAAATCAAATCCTAATGGATTTTCAATGTGATTTGTTTTTAAATTAATTATTTTCATAGTTTAAATCTCCCTCTAAATTGAAAATTTTGTACTAAATATCATAAGAATTCACAAATTATATTATTTATTTAAACTCATTATTTCATATGATGTTAATTCTGATAATTGTAATCCTATTTTATCTTCAAACCATGCTTCTGCCATGCTCATCCATTTAGCCTCCTCTAGATATACTTGGCTTTTAGTTTGAGCAGTAGCTATTCTAATCATAGATTGAACGTTAATGTTACATCTAAAATTTTTTAATTATTTCTATTAAATATCATTTATAAATTAATCATAATTAAAAATTATAGATATTTCTTTGATCTCTCCTTTAGAGTTTTTCCTAATTACATACTTCTTAATATCTTTACAATTATTTTGTAACTGATAATTTAACTCTGTTATAGTTGCCTTCGCTTTTTTAGTTAGACCTCCATCTTCAACCACTATAAATCGTTCTTTCTTACATGTTAATTCTTCATTTACATCATCAATAACTACAAAATATTCTGGTTTCTCATCTATTAACAAATACTGCTTTCCTACAGTTAGACTTGAACATAAATTATTATCTATACATTTTATTATCAATTTAAACACCTCATAAATTCTACTTTTTTATAATATTAAGATATAATATTTTATTTTTAATGATTTAATATTTTTCTTGAATTAAGCTTTTCTAATACGTTTGAGTACTCACTATCTAACTTATAAAGTGCCATCATTATTATTTCAATTACTGTAATAACTACAGGTATTATTATAAATAATGCATTTATTCCAAGCAGTGCTGGCGCAGATTGCACTTGCGCACCGCCAATGTATCCTGTTATTCCTAGAACCCATCCTATAAGACCTGTTCCTAATCCACTGCCTATCTTTGTTCCAAAACTTTGTGCACTAAATATTAATCCTTCTTGTCTTATTCCATTTTTCCACTCACCATATTCTACAGTATCTGCAAGCATAGGTCCTTGAGTCCATTGCGTTGCTGTACCAATTGCTTTTATAATTACTCCTGCAACTACAATTGTAAGATTAGCTGCGCCTAAGAACATAATTGCATATCCTACAACCATTAAAACTAAACCTGCTATTAACATATTTCTCTTACCAAACTTCCGAACTAATGGATATCCCAAAGGTATGCATATAAACATTGGAATCATATTACACAAAGCTAGAATTCCTACTGCCCCTGGATTTTTTAATATATATTGCGCAAAATATACTGTTACTCCCATACTAAGGGCCATTACCATATTCGAACAAAAACCATTTCCAGTTAATATAAGCCAATATTTGTTTTTAAATAAATATTTTATCTCATCTTTCATATCTCGTTTTTCTTTTTTAGAATTATTAGCATCATGATCTATACCATCATTTCCAACTCTTTCTTTTGTATTCACAAACGCTAATATAAATAATGCTGCAGAGATTGCTCCAAAAATTACAAATGTGATTGTCCATGCTATTTTCCCACCGCCAAAAGCATTTACTAAAGGTAATGTTCCTGCGTTAATAGCTAAACTACCTATTGTAGTCATTATTGATCTTATAAACCCAATGTTTTCTCTTTCCTTTTGATTTTGTGTAACCAATGAACTTAATGAATAATATGGTATTACCGCTGCCGTATAAATAATACAGAATGTATTGTATGTAAGAAATATATATACTAATTTTCCAATTTCACCCACTTCAGGTACTGTAAACAACAATATTCCCGCTATACCATAAGGAATTGCCATTCTTAAAAGCCAAGGCCTAGCTTTTCCATATTTAGATTGAGTTCTATCTGTAATAAATCCCATAGCAATATCTGCAATACCATCAAATATTTTTGATATTAACATTATTGAGCCAACAGCTGCTGCACTAACTCCAGCCACATCAGTATAGTAAAATAGTAAAAATGCACCCATTGCCGTAAATAATAAATTTATACCAACCTCACCTGAGCCATAGGATACTTTTTCTTTATAACTTAACTTTACATCTGCATTCTGAATATTATTCTTTATCACTTGTTCCATATATCTAACCTCCAATTATTTTACTAGATAGAAATTTTGACGAATCATATTTTAATTTAACAAAATACAATTTTATACGTTTTCACTTCATATAAAACTGTGCACTAAAAATTTGATTCTTGATCTTACTTTAGTTTTCATATTATTCACGACCTTATCTTATTTTTATTTTATATATATGTTCTAAAAAATTTTGTTCATTAAGATTTAATTTCTATATTAGAGTGATTGGATAAGACAACCAACTAAATTATGAACTTTCTTAATTAGAACTTATATATATCATTAATAAAGCAAACGTAATTTATTTTATGTACTCATTTTAATGTATGAAACCCTTTTTATCCATGATTTAAAACAACTTAAATTTGATTTTTTTTTAGATTGATTTTTTTGCCTAATTGTATACTAATTTTACTTTTGTTATACTGAATTCATAAGGTACATGAAAGGATGGGAAAATAAAATGATTGATATGTACACTATTTCTGGAATGATTCAATCCATTTTAACAAACTCTTATTTGAATAATGGAAAGAAGAAAAACTTTGAGGATGCAGTTATTGAATTGTATGAAAAAAAGAACTATGTGACTATAAAACCTAGCTTGCCTGAAGAATCCTTTTGGAATTGTTTATCTGATGATGAATTTTTAGATTTATTAAACAATATTCCAATTTGTATAAACACCATTCTTGAAAATGGATCTATAGTTAAATCTTCAGAATTAAAAGAATCTATTATTCTCCGAGAGCAAAGTGATATTTTTGTAAATAAACACTTTAATTATATAAATGATCAGACACATTCCCATGATTATTTTGAGATTTATTATGTCTTCAAAGGAAATTGTGAGTTTCAATTTGAAAAAGAACATCGCACTCTTGAAGAAGGCGAACTATGTATCATTGCACCTACATCATCACATAATATAATTGCAGATGATAAAGATTCCATCATAATTTCTATTGCCATTAGAAAAAGTACCTTTGATAGTACCTTCTTTACGCTACTTTCACAAAAGGATTTACTCTCTTACTTTTTTAAGACAATGCTTTATAACAAAACTACACCAAATTATCTTCTATTCCATACTAAAAATTCAAAGGATATTAAAATCATAATTAAAAATTTAATCATGGAAAACAATAAAAATGATATGTATTATAATACTTGCAGTATTAGCTGGGCAAACATTCTTTTTTCTACTATTTTAAGAAACTATAGTGAAACAATACAATTTAATAGCTATGACATGGGAAGTGATTTTTCATTAATCGTACAATATATACAAAATAATTATAAAACTCTTACACTAAATTCTCTTGCTGAATACTTTCACTATAGTGAATCTCATTTAAGCATATTAATAAAAAAGAATCTTAGCTTAAAATTTACAACTCTTATAACAAAGTTAAAAATGGAAGATGCTAAGAATTATGTTATAAATACTGATTTACCTATAGAAAAAATTTCTGAATCTGTAGGTTATAATTCTGTTGAACATTTTTCTAGAATGTTTAAAAGATATTATAAAAAATCACCACAGCAATATAGAAAATCACAATGATAAAATATTTAAAGGGACAGTAGATAGTTTGGTGTAAAAACAAAACTATCTACGTCCCTAAATTTATAAAAGAGCTAACTTGCTAATTATTAAAACTTAGCAAATTAACTCTTTTTAATAAATTTTAAAACTGTAACTTAAGCACCCTTTTGTAAAACTTTTTTATTCATTACTTAACCCAAGCTCCATTACTACCTAAAACATATCCATCAACACTTGTATTGCTTAACATAACTCCTGATGTATTACAAAAGTAACAATTTCCATTGTCATTAATCCAACCAGTTTGCATTGCACCTGACCCATTTAGATAGTACCATGACCATCAACATTTTGCCATCCAGTAGCCATAACACCGTCAGCTTTTAAATAATACCAAGCAGTACCAGCCTGTAGCTTTAGTCCCATCAGCTTTAATATAATTCCAAATTCCATCAGTATTTTTAATCCAGCCATTTACTGTGGTTAAAACCGTTGCTTCCGTTGTTGCATATGCCGTTTCCGTAGTTGTTGCATCATTTTTATCCTCTGCTGATGCTTTTGGATATACAATAGAATAACATTCTTTATCTGTATCCCAAACAACTACATCTGTTGGAAGACTACAATGTAAGTTTGTCATTCCGCCATCTACTTTATATAATTTTTCAAATTTATTGTCTTTACAATTGAATCTCTTAACATATCTATCCCCTAGAACCCAAACATCTCCACATCCTAATTTAAATCCATTTGTTTTTACATTCGCTTCATCATATTCATCTACATCGATGTAATTATAACCACCCTTTGATTTAAAATTAAGAGTTTCTGCATATACTTTTGCATTAATAAAATCATAATAAAAGCTAGTATTGTATCCCTGTGTTCCGCCTCCTATTGCATGTAATCCAATGCCTGTATAAACGCTACCCGAACCATTTCCTAATCCAAGTAATGATAGCGGATTACCATCCTCATCTGTCATAAAATATGTTTTTACATCTTTTGCATATTTAATTCCATTTATAGTATCTGATGCCTGACCTTTAGAAATCTTCTGTAATACCGTTACACTATTATCATCACTAATAGATTGTCTAAAATAATGAGATTTTGAACCTAATTTCACTTCATCTGTTACATTTTCATAATTGCTATCCTCTTTACCTGCTTCTTTTTTTCATATTGTAAGCTTTGCAGTTCTTACTATATATTCAGGTCCTTCATCCCATGTTCTATCATTTTCAATTTGTGCCTTTATTTCATAATGCTTATCATTTTCCTTTACTTTATAAGAAGAATTTGTATTTTTAACTGTAATACTACTACCAGTTGTTGTAGATACACAGATACTTCCTAAATTATAATCAACATCAATATCCTTCAGAATCAGAATAAATTGTAGCTGTATCCTTAGTATAACTTCCAACTACAAATGGGTTGTCCAATCTATAGAAATACTGCCTCCAGCTGCCTGTAAGCCCCCACATGGTTTCTTCGCCGCTGCCATCACCTCTTACAGTAGTGTCTGCTGTAACAAGGTTATCAATACTATCTTCTGAAAATCGTCTATCATTATCTTTCTTAATTTTATTTCTTAAATTTCTTGCAATATCCCCATTTTCAGCTACTCTACTATAATCATCTAATTCTTTGCCAGTTGTTATATCTACATAATATACAACACCAGTGCCACTCTCTGTCATTTCTAAATATTTTCCCTGACATATATCGCCTATTTTATCTCCTGTTTCAGCATCTTCTAATTTAGTATATTTTCCATCTTTCAAAAGATAAATAGCTCTATCTTCATCACCATTTATCTCACCATCAATAAGAAATACACCTCCAGCTTTTGAATAAGCATCATAAATAACTCCATCCTGAGACTTAATCATTTGATATTCGATTGCCATGGCTGGTACCATTGATACTATAGATGCAGCAATTATTAATAAACTTGTAATTTTTGTATATCTTTTTAACATATTTCCCCCTGCTTATTTCTTTTTATTTCTTAAGTTATGTTAATTTTTTACCCCCTCAACTAACTTTTGAGAATTTAAAGTGATTTCTTCGATAATTGTTGAGACTTCTTCAATATTTTGACCTTGACTTTCTGCAATATCACTTAAGTTATCCATTGACTTTGTGATACTTTCAATATTATTTTTCATTTCTTCTAAATACGATGATATTTGCTTAGACGCTTCACTACTTAACTGTGATAATTTTCTCATTTCTGTAGCCACAACTGAAAGCCTTTTCCATTCTCACCAGCTTTAGCTGCTTCAATAGATGCATTTAATCCCAACATATTTACCTGCTTAGATATACTTTTAATTAAATCTAAAACTTTACTACTTTCGTTTATGTTTATTTCAGTTTTTTTCTACTTTATCTATTATTTCATTAACATTATCTGATAATTTTTCTGCACTATCTTTGATTCCATTTATAGCATTATTAGTTTCAACTAGTGATACCATTAATTCTTTAGAAATATTTCTAATTTGACTTTCCTTCTCTGTATTTCTTGTTAAACACAAAATTCCTTTTACATTATTATCTGAGTCTTTTATTGGTATGCTTATGAGTTTAAAATCAATACCATGCTCTGCTTTTGTTAAAACAGTATGGATTGTTTTCTTATACATATTAACTTTATCTCTTACTGGATTTCTTTCTACTCTATCCCCTACTTTTGAAGGAGGTCTTATTGTTTTTCCTTCTGAAATAAATAATATTTCTTTTTTATCTTCAATAACAATAGAGGTATCTTCCTGAAAAAATTCCTTCATTATTGGTACTGAATTTATTAAATATTCAAATCCGCCTTCCATTTATATTTCCTTTCTTATAAGTAAAAGTATGATTATAAAAATAAATAGATATATAAGTGAATATAAATCTCCACCATATGCAGAGATTTATATTTAGTATTACTTATTCATTAACTAATTCTTCTTTTCCTAATGTTTTTTCATTCTTAGATTGTCCTACTTCTGGTATTGGAATTACCACTAAAGCAGAAAGTATTGAAAAGCCTGAAAGAACTATAAAAAAGAATGTATATCCATCATCACTCAATAATTTTGTTCCCAGTGTTATAAGCATTGGTGCTAAAAATTGAACAACTGCTGAGGATAATTGTGTTGTTGTATTCATTATTGCTATATCTTTCCCGGTATTCTCTTTAGATGGTAATATTCTATTTACCAATGCATTATCTATCGCTGTATACATACCAAAACCAAAGTTAAAGAAGAAGTTGCCTATTATTACAAAACTTACACTGCCAGAGAATGCAAATGCAATCATACAAATTCCTGTAATCAGTGCTGCTATCATTACAAATGGTTTTTGCTTTTTAATTTTATCTGATATAAAGCCTCCAAATATTCCTGCTACTACCATTAGCATTATTGCTGGTGATTGATATGCCATAACTCTCATAATATCACCTTCACCAAGATGGAATCTCATTATGTAGAAAAGAGTTAACATATTTAATCCAGCATTTGTAACATTTATAAAAAGTTTAGTAAGAAGTGCCCAAGTATATTCTGGATATTTCTTTACACTTGGATAGAAATTTTTAAAGCCTTCACTGAAACCTTTCTTCTTTTTTACGTTTCCTGTAAATTGAGTATCTTTGATAAGAAGTGCTGCTAGTATTCCACCTATAACTTGTATAAGTATAATTGCTAAAAGCTTTTGTTGAACAGGTACATCAGCATATACTCCAAGTAACGCCTGACCTATCATAACACAAACTGGAGCTGCTGCACCGAATAATCCAGACACTCTGCCGAATTTTTCAGGATCAACTTGTTCCGGAACTACTGCATAACATGACAAAGTTACCATTCCATAAAAGAGGTTAGCCAAACAATATCCTATAATAAGAACTGGTATTGAAGTTGCATAAGTAAATGTAAGCATTGATAATGCTCCTCCTACACTTCCAGCAAACATCCAAAATCTTCTTCTACCCATTTTAAATTTAGTCTTATCTGCAATAGCTCCACCTAAAGGAGATGAAATAACTAAAAATATTCCTGTTATTCCTCCTACCATTCCATATACTGCCGTTGCATTTTCAACTCCAA
Organism: Clostridium puniceum; assembly: GCF_002006345.1. Taxonomy (GTDB): domain Bacteria; phylum Bacillota; class Clostridia; order Clostridiales; family Clostridiaceae; genus Clostridium; species Clostridium puniceum. The sequence goes on along the minus strand of NZ_LZZM01000178.1, from coordinate 36,778 downwards.
CAATTCTAATAATATTAAAGGTTGCAAGTCCAAAGCCTAAGAGTACCAATGGTGCTATTGATGTACCTAATCCAAGAACTGCCCCTATTAAAAGTCTTGCAAAAGGTGTTTTTTGAAATCCTTGATTTTTCATAAATATAATACCTCCATTTTTTATAAATTACTTTGTTAACATTTCCATTTAGTTCAAATGAAAATGTTTTCTTATTTATGTAAACATTTTAACATTCTAAAAATTATCAATCCATGTAGTATTTTAATCTAAATCCGGCTTTTTTTTAGATATATTTTTCTTTAAAAATCACATTTTCAAATCATTGGATATTGGTCATACATAATTCAACTTAAACAACATATATTCCCAAAAGCTAAAACTATCTTCATAATAAATAGTATTCAACATAAAAAGAATGATTTACCAGAAATCCGGTAAATCATTCTAAATATAAACATATAACTTATAAATAAATATTCTGTATTAATACATTTTAATTCATGTTCTTTATATATCTGTATTATTCCCCAATACTATTTTGATACATTAATCTCTGTTTCAGCTGTAATTAACCCTTCAGATGATGCTTCTATCGTTAAAGTGCCACCATCTTCTGTCCCTTGTATAATTGCAATACAATATCCATTGAAAGCATTTCTAAAGTTAGTTTTATCAGAGTCATGATCCATAGGATTACCATTTCCTGTGCCTATTAAATCTCCGTCACCTATGATTTTAAATGTAACCTTATTTTGTGCATTAGGTACAACAACACCATCTTTATCAACAATTGCAATTGTTATAATAGTTACATCTTCACCATCTGCATTAATGGTTGTTCGATCAGGTGTTAATAAGATACCTGCTGGTGCTCCTGCTGTTTTTTGAACGTCCATTGAAACTTCAATACCATTGTTGTAACCTATCGCAATAAGTTCTCCAATCATATAATCAACATCAAAATCAACAAAGTACTTGCCATCTTCCTTTGACTTTTTACCTAATGATTTTCCATTTAAAATAATCTCTATTTCTTCACAATTAGTTATTGCTCTTACTAAAATATTTTTACCTTCCCTATCTGGCCAAGTCCAATGAGGAAGTAGATGTACTACAGGTTTATTTTCAATCCACATAGCTTGGTAAAGATAAAAATTATCTTTAGGTAATCCACATAAATCAAAGGTTCCACTTTGTGCCATTACTGATGGCCAAAAGAATGGAAATGGTTCTCCACGATAATCAAAGCCTGTCCAGACAAACATTCCTCCCATTCTAGGATTTTTAAGATAGAATTCCCAGGCTTCCTCTGGAGGGCATGTACCACCTGCTCCTCCTGCGGTCTCTGGAGCAATGCTCATTTGAGTAATTACCGCATTTATACATGATATAGAACATTTTTCAACACTATCCTCATAACAACCACGTGTTGTAGCTTTCATTACATTTTCAGTGCTTATAAAAAGATTCTCAGGGTAAGCTTCAAGATTTGGCAGTACATATGATTGTGCCAAGTCACTCTCAATATAATTTACTCCTATAACATCAAGTATATCTATATGTTTTCCTGAGCTTGATCCAAATATATCAGCACTCGTAATAAGCCTTGTTGAATCCAGAGATTTAACTATGTTCTTCATACGTTTATGCATACGTATTGACAGAGTGCTTCCTCCTATAAACTCTTCGTTACTAATACTCCACATAAAAACACTTGGATGATTTCTATCGCGTAATACTTGAGCCTCAAGATCTTTTATTTTTATTTCACTAGCTTCTAGAAGTCTACCTTCATTCATGACAAGCATTCCAAGTCTGTCACACGCTTCAAGAAGTTCAGCTGCTGGCGGATTATGAGCACAGCGATAAGCATTTACTCCTGCTTCTTTAAGTTTTTGAATCTTAAACTCATGTATTCTATCAGCTAATGCCACTCCAACGCCAGCAAAATCTTGATGCACTGACATCCCTTTAATAGGAGTATGCTTCCCATTTAATAATAAGCCTTCAGTTGTATATTCAATACTTCTTATTCCAAATACAGTTTCATAATCATCATTTATTTTATTTTCAGAAATTATTTCAGTTACAACCTTATAAAGCTTTGGTGAATCTATATCCCAAAGTTCTGGATTATCAACAATTATTTCCTGAACTATTTTATTCTTCTGCATTCCTTCGTTTATCGCATTCACAACACTTTCTCCAACAACATTCCCATCAGGACTTATTATTAAAGTCTCAAGAGTATATTTGGCCTCTTCAAAATCTTCATTGCATATTGTAGTTTCAATTTTAATTACAGCTTTATCAGCCTCTATTTTAGGAGTTTGTACGTAAGTTCCCCACCTATCAACATGAAGTTTCTCAGTCTTTGTAAGCCAAACATTACGATAAATTCCGCCGCCTTCATACCACCAGCCTTCATTACCAGAAGTTGTATCAATTCTCACAAGTATAACATTCTCGCCTTCTTGTCCATATTTTAACAAATCCGTAATGTCAAATTGGAAACTGCTATAACCACTGAAATTTTCTCCAATATAACAACCATTTACCCAATAATCAGATATTCTTCCAACGCCATCAAATTCAATAGAAATCTTTTTCCCCTCATCTTCTTTAGGAATAGTAAAAGTTTTTCTATAATATCCTATTGTTTGTGGAAGAAAACCATACATAGCATTTTTAAAGTCTTTTACATAGCTTTGATCAATAACAGCATCATGAGGTAATTTAACTTTATCCCACCCCTCTTTTCCTTTCTCAATAGATTCCATAGCAAACCAATCCTTATATTCATGCTCTGATGCTGCTCTTGGTCTATGCATTACCTTTAAAAGTGGTTCAATAGCAGAACCATTAAGAAACAAAGAACCATTTTCATCAACAGCATTGTTTGTATAACCACCTATTAATGCTGATTTTTGATGATTTTTAGGAATTGGTCCAATTTCATTTCTTGTAAAATACCAATCATTATTAAATTTAATTCTTGATCTAACTTTAGTTTTCATATTATCCACGTCCTTATCATAATTTCTATTTTATCTATGTCAATTGATAAACTATAACCAATTTATTTATAACAAAACTAATACACTGTCTATTTCTTTCACCTTTTTAAACTGAGGTCTTTCCTTATACAAATCATTTGGATAATGTAATGCGTATATTAACTCATTTTTATTGTTTTTAAATAACATTCCATGACCACCATTTTCACTATAAAGTGGAGTTTTTACATGATGCCACTGTCCATCTATTTCTCTATTATCTGAATATGCCATTCCTACTGCATAACCTCTTTCACCCCAACTAGACCAAAGCATTAACAGCTTTCCTGATTCTGTTCTATACATACATGGACCATCTACAAAATATACATCCCCATCAATTCCAAACTCTTTTTTGGCAAAAGGTATCGGTACCGACCATGGTGCTTTTGATGCTTGAAATAATAGTCTTGGTTCACTTACAGCCTCTTTCAAATCCTTTGAAAGTTCAATTACACACATATCCCCATTTGGAGTATCCTGAAAGGAATGTCCAAAAATCATATATGGTGTACCATTAGAGCTAAAATAAAGAGTTCCATCTAAACACTTCCAATCTATTGGAGTAACTGGTCCATCACTATGAGGTACAAATGGGCCAGTAGGTGAATTAGCTTTAAGTATTTGCGTTCCCATATTTCTATCTGGTGAACCAAATGTGGTTGCTAAGTAAAACTCACCTTTATAGTAATAACATTCAGGAGCCCAATAATTTCTGTCTGCCCAAAAATCACCGTTATTATGGAATATTTCTATAGGACCTTGCCATTCCTCCATATCTTCACTTACATAACAATCAAATCCTTCTGCAAGCCCCCAAGTTGTTGCACTTCTTGTACCATACAAATAATATCTTTCCTCATATTGCAAAATATATGGATCTCTAATATTTATTTCGTTAGTCTTCATTTATTATCACTCCTTAACCTGTTTCCATACCATCAAATTATTGTATATTCTATTTTTGTCTAATTTATTTTTTCTGAAATTACATAATTTTTTAGATATTAAAATAAACTGGCTATTATATTATTATCTTACATCTTTCATTTTAACGTATTAAAAATTATCAATCCATGGTATAATTTTATAAAAATCCGACTTTTTTTTAGATATATACATTTAATATTATAAATAAACATAACCATATAAGTTAGTCAAGAGAAAACGTTTTTAATTATGTAATTATTTTGCTACACTATTTATATTAAGGAAGGATAGAAATAAACAATGATAGACATGTATGTAACTTCTGGAATGGTACAATCCAGTTTAACAAGATCTTATTTAAATTATGAGAAAAAAAAAGGTTTTAAAGAAGTCATTACAGAAATGTATGAAAAAGAAAACTATGTAACCATAAAACCTAATTTATCAAAAGAACTTTCATTAAGTGACTTGTCCGAAGATAAATTTTTAGATTTATTATATGAATTACCAATTCATATAAATAATATTATTAAAGTTATTTCTAATACTGAAATAGGAGAAGCTGATATTCTTCCAGAAAATAGTGATATTTTTGTGTTTAAGCACTTCAATTATATAGATAATCATATTCATTCACATAATTATTTTGAGATTTGCTATATTTTTAAAGGTAGCTGTAATCTTCAGTTTGAAAAGGAACAACGTACGCTTGTTGAAGGAGATTTATGCATTGTTGCACCAACATCATCACATGATGTAATTGTCGATAATGAAAACTCTATAGTAATTACTATTTCTATTCGAAAAAGTACTTTTGATAGTGCCTTTTTCACTCTACTTTCTCAAAAAGATTTGCTTTCTTACTTTTTTAGAACAATCTTGTATAATCAAACTTCATCCAATTACCTTTTATTTCATACTGATAATTCAAATGACCTTAAGATGATAATTAAAAATTTGATTATGGAAAATTATAAAGGTGACATATACTACAATAACTGCAGTATTAGCTGGGCTAATATTCTTTTTTCTAATATACTGAGAAATTATAGTGAAACAATACAATTTTATAATTACAATATGGATAATGATTTTTCATTAATTCTACAATATATACAGCATAACTACCGAGATCTCTCATTAAAAACTCTTGCTGAACATTTTCATTATAGTGAAGCACATCTAAGCACATTAATAAAGAAGAATGTTGGTTTAAATTTTGTAGCTCTTATAACAAAATTAAAAATGTCAGATGCTAAAGATTATCTTATGAATACTAATTTATCCATAGAAAAAATAGCAGAATATATTGGCTACAACAATGTTGATCATTTTTCTCGAACTTTTAAAAAATATTATAACAATTCTCCACAACAATATCGGAAATCGCTTTTATAAACTTTTATTTAGAAATACTATTATACATACATATTTTAACCTTAAGTTGCTTTTTAATATTAATTATAAATATAAAACCTTTTATCATATGTGAAACTCATAACAATTAATCTCTTTATTGTCATGGGTTTCGTGTTTTGTAAAGTGTTTTATTTAAAATTCACAAAAAATTATAATTCAATTACTTCTATAAAATTCTCATATCTTTATAATTTTTTTCTAATGTATAATATCCTTTTTCTCCACACTTGCGTGAAGGTCACAATATATTTTTTACATAATAAATTCTTAAATCAATTAAAGAATTTAAATAAAACATCGAAATTATAAATATATTAAAATTATTGTAATTTTTAGGAGGCAAAAAAATGAAAATATTAACTAAGAATACTACACCTAGCAATAATACATCATTTATCTCTAAAACAAGTTTTAATAAAAAACTTACTATAAATGAAAAAATTAAAGAAAAAAATAATGAAACTAATGTAATAAAATTTTATGGCAAAGATAAAAAATCAAAAGACTCAGATTTTCTAAATTCAATTGTTGAAAGAAACAAAGAAATGCAAGAAAGAATAATTGATGTAAAATTAAAAGATTTTAAACATTTAATAAAATTAGAAGATCAAAAAGATAATGCCATTAAATCCATAAAAGATCTTTGTAAAGAAAATAAAGATCAATTATCGCAATGGAATGGAATAAGTTACGAACTAAATAATATATTATCAGGTAATGTTGACTCTGTTCTTCAAAATATGAGTTTTAAGAATGTGAATGATAATATTACTAATCTTGAAATAGGTGTCATTTTTGATGATTTATCTGGTTTAAAAAAATATTATGATGATGGTTTAGATTCGTCTTCAAGTTTTATTTCATATAGAAAATCAAAAGGAGACGATTCTACTTTCGATCCAAATAACTTGTCTGATTATAAGAAAGGTGCTTATTCTTTACTTGAGACATTAAAAGACTCATATAAAAATCTTTTTAGAATTAATGACGCAATTAAGGATTTCAAAAAAGACAGTAAAGAAAGATTAGAAGAAATGCAAAAAAACATGGAGAAAATAAGTTCCAATTTCAAATCAGAGAAAAGTGGATTTGATGAGGCACTAAAAATAGATAGAACAAAAAAAGGAAACTAAATTTTGAATATTATTTTTTATTGTATTGATGCCTTTAGTATAATTCCGATATTAAATTAACTGGCATATATTTTCAAATTGCTGAAAATATAATAATTTTGATTTAAGATGTCCATAAGAAATTTTCTTCAACATAATATGTATCAACACGAAATCCATGACAATAAATTTTTAATTGCCATGAATTTTGTGTTCTAGTGATACGTCTCATCTCTTCAGCCTAATATCTGATTTTTTCAATATACAAAAAATAATTTTATATTATATACTACTACAACTTTTAATTATAATTCATTTTTTTAAATATAAAAAAATCATAAAATATGTAAAATTTAATTTTCAAAAAGATACTATTTCTATTTAAAAAACTCTAAAAACTTCTTTGCAGCCATAGATAAGTATCTTTCCTTTATCCAAATAGCCGAAATTTGAGTTCTTAAGGTATCTTTATTTATTTCTTTATATTTAATATTATCCATAAAATCAAAATTAATAGCTGATTTAGGAACTATTCCAATACCAAGACCTGCTCTTGCCCATAAGATTGTAGTTCTTGCATCATCATTTATACAAAATATATTAGGTTCCAAGCCTAAATCTTGAAATTCTGTTAAAAGTATTTTTTCAAATCTTCTATATATTATTAATGGCACTTTCTTTAATTCTTCTAAAAGAATTTCCTTCTGCTGGCTTTCAAACTTATAATCACAACTCATAACAGCTACCATAGGTTCAGTTTCTAGAAATAAACATTCAAAATTTTGAGAATTAAAAGGTGTTCTAACTATACCTACTTCTATGATCCCTGAATTTATCTTTTCTATAAGTTCATAAGTATTTCCCTCATGTATTTCAAATTTTATATTTGGATATTTTTTATTAAACTCTATTAGCCTCTTACTTAAAAGAACTGTTCCAGAAGATGAAATTGTTCCAAGTCTTAATGTTCCTTGGATTCCTTTTCTAAACTCCTCTATTTCCTTTGTAGTCGAAGTTGTAATTTCTAATATATGTTTAGCCCTTTTATAAAGTATTTTTCCTGCATCTGTAAGCTTTATTTTTCTAGCACCTCTTTCGATTAATTTTATTCCAAGTTCATCTTCTAATAATTTTAATTGTGTACTTAAAGGTGGTTGTGCCATATGAAGCTTATTTGCTGCATGAGTTATAGTTCCTTCTTCTGCTATGGTAACAAAATATGTAAGCTGCTTTATATCCATAATTATTCCCTTTCATGATATATCTTTTATCAAAGCCATATTAAAACAATTGACATAGTTTTAAATACTAGATATCAATGTTAATTTCTTCATGTCATGTTTCTAATTAAGCTTTTTTAATTTAAATTGTTCTTAGGTGCGATTAATAAGTTCTTGGTCTTGCTTCACACTTTTTATAGGTATGTGCTTTTTTAATTTGGGTTGCTTAATAAAGTCCTTGGCTGTGCTTTGTACTTCTTCTAAATGTACATAATTTTTTATATAAATGCTCTTGGTTGCGCTTCGTACTTTTTTTAAGTGTATACTTTTTTAATATACTTTATATATATGATAAATATTTTTAATATACTTAATACTTTGTTACAATAATAACTGAAATATTGAATTTACTCAAGAAAGGATTTGATAAACATGCTTAAAATAGCACGTTTTTTAAAAGCTTACAAAAAACAAGTTATCTTAGGACCAATTTTTAAATTAATAGAAGCAATTTTTGAACTTATCGTTCCTATTATTATGGCTAAAATAATTGATATTGGAATTCAAAACAAAGATATCTCTTATGTTCTTAAAATGGGTATTCTTTTAGTCCTCATTGGAATTGTAGGTCTTTGTTCTTCTCTTATATGCCAGCGTTATGCAGCTATTGCTTCTCAAGGCTTTGGAACCACAGTAAGAAATGAACTATTTTCTCATATTAACACCTTCTCATATAAAGAAATTGATAAATTTGGTACACCATCATTAATAACAAGAATTATAAATGATGTTAATCAGCTTCAATTTGCAGTTGCCATGCTTATAAGACTTGTTATTAGAGCACCATTTTTAGCAATGGGTGCAATTATCATGGCAATAATTTTAGACTTTAAGCTATCATTAATTTTTTTAATAGCAACCCCGATTATAGTTGCTATACTTTATTTTGTAATGAGTAAATCTATACCTTATTTTCGCTCAATTCAAAAAAAGTTAGATAAAATTTCTTTAATAACACGTGAAAATCTTGAAGGCGTTCGTGTTGTTCGTGCATTTTCAAATCAAAATTATGAAGAAACTAGATTTAAGGATGCAAGTGATGACTTAAGCAACACAGCTATTAAAGTTGGTAAGCTATCTTCTTTATTAAATCCACTTACATATATTGTTTTAAATTTTTCAATAATTGCAATCATATGGTTTGGAGGAATACGCGTAGATGCAGGTAATTTAACTCAAGGACAGATAATCGCCTTTGTAAATTATATGACTCAAATACTTCTTGCCCTCATTGTCGTTTCTAACCTTGTTGTTGTATTTACAAAAGCCTCTGCTTCTGCAGCCAGAGTAAATGAAGTTTTTGAAACTTCAAGTTCTATAATTGGAAACAATAATAAACTTACATTAGATTTGAAAAGTGATGCTTATAAAGAAGCTTTAGATTTAAATCAAAAAAATAAAATTAACCTAAATACTCAAACATTAGGTCTTAGTTCTATTCGTAACAATCCTGCTAAGATTGAATTTAAGAATGTCTCATTTTCATATGGAGCTTCTGAAAAATATATACCAAACATTGGTTCAAATTCTATAGCATCTGATGAATACATTAATAAACAAACTAATTCTTTAGTCAGTGAAGCAAATTCTGGACCTTTACCTAAACCTGCTAATCAAGAATCACATGCTAGTCAAGTTTCATTAAATAATATCTCCTTTAAAATATATGAAAATGAAACTATAGGAATTATAGGAGGTACTGGTTCTGGTAAATCAACACTCGTTAATTTGATTTCTCGTTTTTATGACCCATCTAATGGAGAAATATTTATAAATGAACATAATTTAAAGGAATACCCACTTTATAAGATTAGACATAAAATAGGCTTAGTACCTCAAGCTTCAGTATTATTTACAGGTACTATTGCTGAAAATATAAAAATAGGAAATCCTGATGCTACTAATGAAGATATAAAAAGAGTGCTTGAAATTTCAGAATCCGCTGAATTTGTAGCTAAATTATCTAAAACATATGAAACCCATCTTGATCAAGGTGGTAAAAACTTATCAGGAGGTCAAAAACAAAGACTTACAATAGCTAGAGCATTAGCTATTAATCCTGAAATCTTAATCCTCGATGATAGTTTTAGTGCTCTTGATTTTGCAACTGATGCTAGGCTTAGGAGTTCTCTAAAAAACAAGCTCCCCAAAAATACTACAGTAATAATTGTATCTCAAAGGATTGCAACAATTAAAAATGCTGATAAAATACTTGTACTTGATGATGGAAGTCTAGTAGGAATTGGAACTCATGATGAATTAATGAAAAATTGTGATGTTTATAACGAAATTTATTTTTCTCAAAACCAAGAATCTGAAGAAAGAGAGGTTAATTAATATGAATAAAAACTCAATATTGTATAGATTATTATCATACACAAAACCTTATAAAATCTATTTATTTGGTGCTATATTAAGTGCAATTATAAGTATCTCTCTTACTTTATATGGTCCAATACTTATAGGAAATGCTATTGATTTAATTTTAGGACCAGGAAATGTTCAGTATACACAAATATTAAAAATATTAATTATCCTTATGTTTACAATACTTATAAGTTCACTTTTTCAATGGACACTTTCAAATTTTACAACTGCCATAACTCAAAAAACAGTAAAAGACATTAGAATAGATGCTTTTAATAAATTAAATAAGCTTACTTTTAAGTATATAGATTCAAATGCCCATGGAGATATTATAAGCAGAATAGTAAATGATGTTGATTCAGTGTCTGATGGACTTTTACAAGGATTAACTAGTCTTTTTACTGGTATAGTAACCATATTGTTAACTTTGGTATTTATGTTATCAATAAGTCCAATTATTGCTCTAGTTGTAATACTTGTTACTCCACTTTCTTTATTTGTTGCTTCATTTATAGCAAAACATTCTAATCAAATGTTTAAGGAACAATCAAAAACCCAAGGAGAATTAAGTGGTTATATTGAAGAAATGATTGGAAATCAAAAGATAATCAATGCATTTAACTGTGAACAAACGTCAATTAATAAATTTAAAGAAATAAATTCAAGATTGTATAATTGTGGTATTAAAGCTCAATTTTATTCTTCCCTTTCTAATCCTTCAACACGGTTTGTAAATGGGCTTGTATATGCTGCTGTTGGCGTTATTGGTACTATTTATGTTATATTTGGCGCTATATCTATAGGTGATATTTCTTGCTTTTTAACTTATGCAAATCAATATACCAAGCCATTTAATGAAGTTACTGGCGTAATAGCACAGCTTCAAACTGCATTTTCTTCTGCGAAAAGATTATTCGATCTTTTAGATGAAGAAGGTGAATCTAAAGATTTAGAAACTTCATTTGATAAATCAAATTTCATTGGTAATATAGAATTTTCTGATGTAAGTTTTTCATATAACAAGTCTAAAAAACTTATAGAAAATTTCAATTTAAAAGTTGATTCTGGAAATAAAATAGCCATTGTAGGTCCAACTGGAAGCGGCAAGACAACCTTAGTAAATTTACTCATGAGATTTTATGAAACTAATTCTGGAACCATAAAAATTGATGGAATTCATATCAATGATATGTCAAGACATAATCTCAGAAATTTATTTGGAATGGTTCTTCAAGAAACTTGGCTATATACTGGAACTATACGTGACAATATTTCTTACGGAAAAGCAAATGCTACTGATGAAGAAATTATAGAATCTGCTAAGAAAGCTAAAGCACATAATTTTATAATGAGATTACCAAATGGATATAATACTGTAATTTCTGAAGGTGGTTCTAATATATCTGCTGGCCAAAAGCAATTACTTTGTATTGCAAGAATCATGCTTTTAAATCCGCCTATGCTAATTTTAGATGAGGCTACAAGCAGCATAGATACAAGAACTGAATTAAATATACAAGAAGCCTTTAACAAAATTATGACTGGACGCACTAGCTTTATAATAGCCCATAGATTATCTACAATAAAAAATGCAGATATTATATTAGTATTAAAGAATGGTAAAATTATAGAACAAGGTAACCATAATAAATTATTATCACAAAACGGCTTTTATAAATCCCTATATAATAGTCAATTTGCTACAAATTAATAAATTAAAAACTTATGATGCTTTAAGCTTACATTATAAATTTTTATAAAAAATTATTATTTCATAACCTAAATTTATTCTATTAGATTGTAGCTAATAATTATCTCTAAATTAGAAAAGAACTCTAAATGCTAGATTTTATAACATTTAGGGTTCTTTTCATAACTGGTTATATCTAGATAAAATAAGAATAAGTGCTAACTCAATATAAACGCTCAGCACATAACTTATTTACACTAAAAACCTTCATATAAATGGCTTGTTTACTATTTACTCCTTATACATACATGAATGTTGTTAGTTTTTATAGTCCTTATATGTATTTTACAGCAGTCATATTTTCATTTATTAATTTTTATTCATAAAACTTTTAATTTTTTCTAATAGCATGCTTAAAGCAACTGTATTTTCTCCGCCTTCTGGAATTATAATATCTGCTCTTTTTTTACTTGGATCTACAAATTCTTCATGCATAGGTTTTACTGTACTTAAGTATTGAGTTACTACAGAATCTAAATCTCTGCCTCTTTCTTGAACATCTCTTAATAACCTTCTTATTATCCTTACATCTCCATCTGTATCAACAAAAACCTTAATATCCATTAAGTCACAAAGTTCTTTATTTTCAAATATTAATATACCTTCAACAATTATGACTTTAGTAGGTCTTACTTCGACGGTTTCATTTAATCTTGTGTGTTCAACAAAAGAATAAACTGGATGACATATTGAATTCTTTTCTTTTAAGCACTTAAGTTGATCAATTAAAAGATCAGTATCAAAAGAATTAGGATGATCATAATTAAGTTTTTTTCTCTCTTCTAAAGGAATACCTTTATTTGATTTATAATAATAATCATGACAAAGAATTACAACTTCCTCTCCAAAAACATCTTTAATTTTTTGGGATAAAGTTGTTTTTCCTGATCCACTTCCTCCAGCTATACCTATTACCATTACGTTTTGCATATTTTCCTCCAAATCATTTAATATATAAGTTTGCATTATTAATAACTATATATTAATTTTTAATAAACTCGTACCACTATTTCTATTAGATTTTATTATATAACAAAGAAAAAGACAACTCCTAATAAAATTTAGTATAAAAAATACTAAATTTTATTAAAAGTTGTCCATTTGTAATGCTTTTCTCATAAAATTAAACATGTCATAACACATTCTTTTCTAAAACTGAAGATTTCTTATATAAATACACTGTCAGATTTTTGTTATCCTTATTTACATTTTTTAAAATCACTGCATTTTGATTATTATAATTTTTATTGTCTCGCCCATCAAAAAACTCAATTGCTTTATTAACCTTTTTTATCTCTCCATCTTCCTTTTTGTATAATACAGAAATTTTTTCATTAAAATCTATACAATAGTTATTTACTTCTCTACATTTATTGGCTTCTGTTTCTTTTAAAGTTACATTATTCTCATTTCTATTAAATGACCTTCCTGCATTTTGTAGAAAATTCTCTTTATTATAAATGGTTTTATTATACTTCCTATTGCTGCTTTTTAAAACATTTTCTATTTTAACTACTAATGCTTCATATTTATCTATCATCATTACTAATTCTTCATATTCAGTAATATTATTACCATATTTTTCCTTAAAATCTTCTAACATATCTAAAGCTTTTTCCCTATCATATATTCCTTTAAATAATAAATCTTTTGCCAATTTAATTACTATGTTATTTATACTCTTATATTTTATAAATTGTAACATTCTTATAATGAAAAATATTGCTAATATACAGCAAGGTACCGAAATAAGTGGAAATTGTACCAATAACGCACCTAGAAATATTAATAATATAAAATTCTTATTCGCATCTTCATATACTTCAATACCTTCCAATAACACAGGATTATATGACAGAATTTTATCTATCATCAAATTTTTATTTTTTCTATTTATTTTTATATCACTTATTATAGATCTTCTTCTCACTTCTCTTTTTTTCTTATCTTTCATACCAACACCCTCCTTATTTTGTAATACCCTCCTTAATATTACATCCATTAGTGTTTATTATCAAGTTACTATATTATTTATATATTTATATGTTTTTTCACTATTACATAAGTTTCTTTTTATTACGTTTCATTTCGTTATCATATTTTTTTATAATTTGTCTATTATTCTCATTAAATTTTATTTTATCTTTATTACTAATTTTATAACTTAGCCTCCTTATTCAAAACCCTTTTATACAAAATTATATGAAAACAAAAACCATACATAAATAAAGGCTCTAAACACCTTTATATGCATGGTTTATTCATAAAACTTCACAATTATCTGTTATATAAACTTCTAAATACAATCTAATATTTTTTTTTAATCAAATATTTAATTTTTTAACTTCTACCTTCCCATGATCTTAATTTTTCTTCTTTAAATTCCTTAAAATATCCTCCATCAATGGCATCTCTTATATCTTCCATTAATTTATTATAGAAATATAAATTATGTAATACGCATAATCTCATAGCGAGCATTTCCTTTGCTTTAAACAAATGTCTTATATAAGCTCTTGTATAACTCTTACAAGCAGGACATTCACAACCTTCATCTATTGGCCTTGTATCAAGTTCGTATTTTGCATTCATTAAATTAAGCTTACCTTCCTTGCAAAATACATTTCCATGTCTTCCGTTTCTAGCTGGAAGCACACAGTCGAAGAAATCTACACCTCTTTCAACTGCTTCTAATATATTACTTGGAGTTCCAACTCCCATTAAGTATATTGGTTTATCTTCTGGCAAATGTGGTACAACAGCATTTATTACCTTATACATTTCTTCATGAGTTTCTCCAACCGCAAGTCCACCAATAGCATAGCCATCTAAATCCATTTTAGCTATTTCCTTAGCATGTTTTATTCTTATATCTTCATAAACTCCACCTTGATTTATGCCAAATAACATTTGCTCTTTATTTATTGTACCTGGAAGAGAATTTAATCTATCCATTTCGTTCTTACATCTTTCAAGCCATCTAGTTGTCCTTGCTACTGATCTTTCAACATAGTCTCTGGGTGCTGGATTTTCAATACATTCATCAAAAGCCATTGCAATAGTTGATGCCAAATTACTTTGAATTTGCATTGATTCCTCTGGTCCCATAAATATTTTTCTTCCATCTATATGAGAATTAAAGTATACACCTTCTTCTTTAATCTTTCTCATCTTTGCAAGTGAAAATACTTGAAATCCACCTGAATCTGTTAAAATAGGTCTATCCCAATTCATAAATTTATGTAATCCACCAAGCTTGCTAACAACTTTGTCTGTTGGTCTTAAATGAAGATGATATGTATTAGAAAGTTCTACTTGGCACCCTATTTCTTTTAAGTCCATAGTAGATACAGCACCTTTTATAACTGCTATTGTACCAACATTCATAAACACTGGTGTTTGTATAGTTCCATGTGGCGTTTCAAACTGACCTCTTCTTGCATTTCCATCCTTCTTCAATAAAGTATATTTTTTACTCAAAAGTTTCACCTCTTATAATTATAAATTCTTGTAGGTATCTAGAGAAAATATATAAAAAGATAGTTCAAACTTAAATTATTACAATAGTATTCCTTTGTTAAGCAATAAAAGTTAGAATATATATCTAAAAATACCTTATATAATTGAAACAATTGATTATGTCACCTCATCAATGTACTCAAAGCTTTTTTTAATATCACAATTACACTTGTAATTACTTTATAATTTCTTTTAGTATTTAATACTGTTTTGTAAAGTACTTTCTATTTAAAATTCCATAGAAACTTTTTCCTCAACTGTTAATTTATAAACATAGCATCTCCAAATGAGAAAAATCTATATCTTTCATTTACAGCTTCCTTATATGCATTCATAACATTATCTCTTCCAGCTAAAGTTGAAACAAGCATTATCAATGTTGATTCTGGTAAATGGAAGTTTGTTATTAATTTATCCACTACTTTAAAATTATATCCTGGATATATAAAAATATTAGTCCAGCCACTTTGTTCTTTAACTAATCCATTTTCATCACCAATGGTCTCTAAAGTTCTTGTTGATGTTGTTCCAACAGAAATAACGTAATTCCCTCTTTTTTTAGTTTCATTTATTATATCTGCACTTTCTTTTGAAAGCATATAAAACTCTGAATGCATCTCATGTTCTTCTAATGATTCAACTTTTACAGGTCTAAAAGTTCCAAGACCAACATGTAAAGTCAAATAAACTATATTTATACCCTTAACTTTTATTTCAGATAATAATTCTTTTGTAAAATGAAGACCTGCTGTTGGTGCTGCAGCTGAACCATTTTCCTTTGAATAAACTGTTTGATATCTTTCTTTATCTTCTAATCTTTCGTGAATATATGGAGGTAATGGCATTTCACCTAGTGTATCTAATACTTCTTCAAATATTCCATCATAGAAAAATTCAACGATTCTATTCCCATTATCTTTAACTTCTACTACTTCTGCCTTTAATTTACCATCTCCAAAAGTAAACTTTCTTCCTAATCTTGCTGATTTACCCGGCTTTGCTAAACACTCCCATTTATCCTTTTCAACTCTTTTAAGCAAAAGGAATTCTATTTTACCACCAGTCTCTTCTTTTTCACCAATTAATCTTGCTGGCATTACTCTTGTATTATTTAATACTAAAGTATCACCTTCCTTTAAATATTCTACAATATCATGAAATCTTTTATGACTAATGTCACCAGTTTTCTTATCTAAAACCATAAGTTTTGATGAATCTCTTTTTTCTAAAGGATGTTGAGCTATTAACTCTTCTGGCAAGTAAAAATCAAAATCTTTTACGTTCATATGTTATTCTTCTCCTAACTAAAAACCTTATTATAAATAAGCGTCCAAAAGTGATGCTTCAAAAGTGACAATCGAAAGTTTTACATTTCGTTCTTCGAACTTTTCCTGTGAGCATTTAACATTTGGTTATCATAATTTTCTCTGCGAGCAATTTTATATTTTTATTTTTAAATTTTCAATGTATAAGATTTATTCCGTTTAATAAGTTCTTGGTCGTACTTAATAAGTTCCTAATTGTGCTTTGAACTCTTTTCATAGATGAATATTTTTAGCAAACAATTTATCTACTCTTCAAAAAAATTCCCCTGCACACTGTTGTTGATTTTATTTTTTGAGGTATTTACTCTTCCAAGGTGATTATATGCTTTTTCACTTGCGATTCTACCTCTTGGAGTTCTTATTATAAAACCTTTTTGTAATAAGTAGGGTTCATAAACATCTTCTATACTTCCAAGCTCTTCTCCTATAAAATAGGAAAGTGTTTCAATTCCTACAGGTCCACCATTAAAATTATCTATAATAGCTTCTAATATCTTATTATCAACCTTATCAAAGCCTTGATTATCTACTTCTAATAATTCTAAAGCTTCCTTTGCTTCCTTTAGTGATACAAGATTATTACCTTTTACCTCTGAATAATCTCTAACTCTTTTTAATAATCTATTAGCAATTCTAGGTGTCCCTCTAGATCTTCTTGCAACTTCAAATGCTCCTTCCTCAGTAATTTTACATCCAAAAACAGTGGCACTTCTAACTAAAATTTCTTTAAGCTCTTCATCTGTATAATATTCCATCGAACAAAGTACACCAAATCTATCTCTAAGTGGTGCTGAAAGCATACCTATTCTTGTTGTTGCTCCTATAAGTGTAAATCTAGGAAGATCAATTCTTATAGACTTTGCAGCTGCTCCTTTTCCTATAACTATATCTAATGCATAATCTTCCATTGCTGGATACAAGATTTCTTCAACAGACCTATTTAATCTATGAATTTCATCAATAAATAAAACATCAAAATCCTTTAATGTTGTTAAAATAGCTGCTAAATCTCCAGCCCTTTCTATTGCAGGTCCTGAAGTAACTTTTAAATCTCCCCCCATTTCCGTTGCAATAATATTTGCTAATGTGGTTTTTCCAAGTCCTGGTGGACCATATAAAATCGCATGATCTAAAGCTTCATTTCTATTCTTTGCTGCCTTTATAAATATATCCAATCTTTCCTTAACCTTATCTTGTCCTATATATTCACTTATTTTTTGAGGTCTTAGACTAAGTTCAGAATTAGAATCTTCTTGCAATTCAAATGCATTAACTATTCTTTCCATAAAAACCTCCTCATTTCTAATAAATTATAGATTTTAACTGTGTAACTATATTTAAAATTTCACATTTAAATTATTAACTTAAATGTTAGTAAATAATTTATAATTTATTATATTATAACTTAATTTCTTCACAGGAATTTATATCTACCAAGTTTAACAATGTATAGTTAATTACTAAAACTAACCCATTAATAATTTCAAAGCGGCCTTAATTATATTTTCAATACTCTCATTTTTATCTACATTTTTAAGTACTGACTCAGCTTCCTTTTCACTATAACCTAATGCAAGTAATGCACTTAATGCTTCTGATAATACCATAATATTTTCGTTAGTGCTAATATCTGTATTTTGAGGCTCATTAAGTAATTCATCCGATTTTAATTTATCTTTAAGCTCTAAAATAATTCTAGCAGCTGTCTTTTTACCTATACCAATACCTCTACAAATATGTTTTTCATCACCAGTTAATATAGCATACTTCAAATTATTAACTCTACTTATTGATAACAATGATAATGCTGCCTTGGGACCAACACCACTAACTGTTAAAAGCAATTTAAATAATTCTAATTCTTCCTTAGAATCAAATCCATAAAGACCTAAAAAGTCTTCTCTCACAATTTGTTCAAGATAAAGCATAATTTCCTCTCCTGGTTTTGGAATGGAGGACATTGTAACGCCTGAGGTAAATATTTTATAACCAATTCCATTATTTTCCACTATTATATAATCCTTATTTATGCCTACATAATTTCCTTTAATATATTCGTACATTCAAATTCCTCCACTTTTATTATGATTATATGAATATTTTATCAAATATAATCTATAAAACCTAACTTATACTTTATCATTTAAAATGAAATTTTTCAATGCACAATTGACAGTTAACAATGGATAATTAATAATAAAATCTTCAAAATGATATTTATATAAAAATCTATAATTCTAAAAATCAGTAAACTTTTCTTACTTAACTATAAAATTGCTTATGTTATTAATACTTAGATTTTTTCTAGTTTCTTAAATACTTAAAAAGGTATGTGAGTAAATAATCACTCCATACCTTTTTTAATTGCACTTTTTAATCATAAATATCTATGTTCTAATGCATTTATGACAAAAATTCTGACAAATTTTCTTCTGCTTCTTCTTTTGAATCATATTCAAATTCAAAATTCTTAATTTTATTTTTATCCATTTCTCTTAAATTATTTACTTTCTTATTGTTCAAATATATATCTTCATTGTTTTCAATTAATAATATTCCATCCTTATCAGTTTTATATATAGCTAAAAATCCATCTTTTTCACCAATATAATATTTATTTGGTTTCACTGATTTAGAATTATCTTTTTTATATGTCATTTCACCATCAGCATTTAATTCAAGAACATATCCTTTCTCACTTAATGCTTTCGATAATTCTCCTTTTGTTAAATTTCCATCTATATTCAATTCTTTCTTTAACTCAGCTATTGTTAATTCTTTTTCTTTCTTTTCTCCTGAAAACAAATATATTTTTGTATTATCACTTAGTTTGTTGTTCTTATTTATCTCACTTGCTTCAACTGCATTATATTTTAAATTTTTATTAGTTATATATTTATCTGATAAATAATAAGTTATACCAAAAATAAATGCTAATATTATTACCATTCCAATAAATAGTTTCTTTTTACTAATCATAAATAATCACTCCTTATTAAGGAGTATTAACATTAATATATATATATATACATTAAATTACTTATATATCATATTAATCTGTTTTAATTGCTTTTCTGTATCTCCATTTTGAATAAATACATTTATATAGTCATAACCTGCAAAAAGTAAATCTCTTTGCTCCCTAAACTTATATGTAATTTGCTATATAGTAGAAAATAATACACCGATTTTATACCTACTCGACTTGTCGTTTTTATTAATTCCTTTTAAATGTATGTTTTAAGGCGTTTATTATTATAGCCCAAGTAATTCTAATACAATTTCTATAATTTATAATTGCATTTATTATTAAAACTCCTATTATAATTTCTAAATAATAAAATATAACTGTTAGTATTGGATTAATATTTACCCATTTCATATCCAAAAACATAGATGTTACAAAAGATAACCCAAATATAACAACACTAAAAATTATAAGACCTTTAATCATTCCTTTAAAATCTTCATGACTTGGTGCTATTCCACTTATTAATACTAAAAACAATAAAATTGTTATTAAACCTTCTTTAGTTATTAAAAATCTCGGATCTAAAATTCTTGATATTTCTGATATTTCACATTTTAATACAAATTTACTTTCTATAAATATAAATAGAGGTATATTAACCAAGGCCGGTGCTATTGCTATGAAAAATCCCTTTATGCTTATCAAAAATGGTATATTGCTGCTTATTCTTGACTTTACATATCCAGGTGTGTTCGCATTTGGCAAAAGTTTCACTTCTTCAATTTTAGCAAGGCATAATATGGCAACCAATAAATGAGCTAATTCATGAGCTGGCGTGCTAAGTGCATATATAAATTTTCCTAAATTAGAACTTATACTTCCTATTGCTCCTTGAAAAATTGATTGAATAAATCGTAATGCATAATAATATGAAAAATATAATAATAAAAAAACTGCTACTGATTTAATCGCTGCTTCCATTTAACCACATCCATTTCTATTTCTTCTTTATTATAAATATTCTTATCGTATTCTATTTATAAACCCACATCTTTTACATAATTCTTCCACTGCTTTTCTTTCTGAAAATCCATTATATATATCTTTAGCTCTTGTAAAATTTAAAATTTCATCTAAATTATTTTCAAAGATATTTCCAAGAGAAATACTTCCATCGCTATCTAAACAGCATGGTACAACAGTTCCATCCACTAATATACCTATTTGATCTCTAAGTCCATAGCAAAAAGCTCGTTCACCTAATTCTTCTACCTTTAAAGATGGCCATTTAAATTTTTCTCCCATACTAATATACACATTTTTTCTTAACTTAAAACTGTTCTTTTCTTTTAAACATTCTTTTAAGTCACAGTTTATTTCAAATTCTTTCTTAAGTAAATTAAATATATCAATATTCATATTATTACTAGCACTATACTTTGTATCTAAATTCCACAACCTTAAAGCACAAATTATATTAGTATTTTCTGCTGCATCTTTAACAAAGTCAATTATATTGTTTATGTATTTATTAAAATCAATTTGTTCTCCATTAGCTTCAAAACTATGAAGTGAAATATTTACCTGCCTCAATGCAGGTGCATTAAGTAACACACTTTTAACTTTGTCTATTAATGTTCCATTAGTAGTTATATTAACCTTTAATTGATTTTCTTTGCTTATTTCTAAAAAAGATTCAAGCTCTTTATTAAAAAACGGCTCTCCCATTAAATGGAAATAAATATAATCTGTATAAGGTTTTATATTTTTAACAATATGCTCAAAGGATTCTTTGTCCATAACCTCTAACTTTCTAGAGGTTCTAGGACAAAAATTACAGCTTAAATTACAAATGTTCGTTATTTCTATGTAAACTTTTTTAAATTTTTTCATTAATTATAACTCCACTCTTTAGTTTTTACTAACTGAAAAGCACTCCCTTGAAACTTTCCAGCCTTTAATAAGATTAAATATATTTATAATTACACCACTCTATTATATAACAATTTATTATTTTTCCAATAGTTTTTTAAATTAACATTAACAAATCATCTTTTTCATAAATACAATTATATAAGTTAATTTACAATTTTCTACCAATAAAAATTTCTCTTTAAATCTTAAAATCGGAATATATACTATAACAAAAAAAGAGCAAATGCACTAAATGGATTTGCTCTTTCAGTAAATACTTTATATTCATAAAATTAATCATTATTGTATTTCTTAGCGTACTTATTTAATTTCTTAGTTCTTATTTATTCTTTATGTTTATATTCTTAAATATCATCAATCTGATTAGCTTCTATATTTAAATTCTTTTACCTTACGCATAACTTCTATCAATAATTACCATGTTTTGATTTTCTTTATAATTTTACTTATAAAATTTTCTTTTCTATCTTTTTTATTACTTTTATTAAACTCATTTTTACTAGCAAAAAATATTAGCAACGCTCCTCCAAGTAATAAATATATCCACCATGGTATACTTAGCCAGAAATTTAAAGTGTTTAAAAATACACCTACTAGTAAAAATATTGCTCCACCAATAAAATATAATTTTCTTTGAATAATAAATCCCACAATAATGCTTATTATACATAAAATACAGAAAGCAATTGCTTCAAATGAGTTATTATTTTGATGAGATAACAAGAGAATAATTCCTACACTTAAGTACCAAATTCTTAACATAACTATACAAACAGTATTCTTTTTTTTGAAATAATACTTTATTATTAAATGCAATATAATAATAGATGGAACCAATACAAAATCCATTTGATACTTTTCTAAAAACCCTAATTTTAAAATAAGTCTTCCATAAGCAATATAATTAAAGAACATGGAGCTTATTTTTAAACTTCTTTTTAAATTTTCATTATTTATAAATTGACTTCCATAATATAAAAACACTCCAAACACTATAAGTGAAAAAATATTAAATACATATGGAATAGATTCGTCAAATGAAATCATAATTGAGCAAATAAGAGATATTCCCGAAAAAATATGGCAATATAATATTTCCTTTTGTCCTGAAATTTCATCCATATTATAAAGAATGTATCCTATTGCAGCTATTATGCAAGCTACCAAACAATTTGCTACTGTTTGGTTTATTGTATCAAAATAATAAATTATTCTTAAGCTTATAATCCAAAGACAGCCTATAGGAATATATATAAGTGCAATTTTTTTGCTCTTATACAAAAATAATACCAGTAATCCAATACACCCTATTAAAAATAATATAAATTTATAATTTAAGTTTTCAAAATCATTAAAAAATAAAGAATTAAAAAAACCAAAAGAATAAATTCCAATTATATATGAATTTAATCGCTTTTTCCATATTTCTTTAGAACATATCCAAATAATTGTAAGGATTAAACTTATGCATAAAAATATATTTTGTGGCTTTAAAAAAAATATATTCATTTTATTAAACCTAAATAATATGTCTAAATCCAATAATACAATTGTAATCATTGTTATAAATAAATATAAATATATTTTTATTTTTAATTCACTCTTTTCCAGAAGAAAACATCCTCCTGTTACAATAGCTACTGCTGTTCCAGCTATTATTCTATCTATTGGGAAAAACAAAGTAAGAAAATAAATCAATGCTAAAAATGTATGTCCTTCATATAAATATATTTTATAATTGTTTTTATTTTTTAAATTAAGAATTAAACTTAATCCATATATGCTTCCAATATTTAAAATAATATAAATAAAACCTAAATGAAATCTTCCATTAGAAAATATATTTTCTATTAATTTAAGCCCTGCTAATGTAAATAAATTTGCAATAAAAATAGTAATTGGTATTGCAAATTTTAATGCTCCTAAATAAAATTCATCTTTTGCTTTTTTTGTAGTAATAACTATAATGACTACTAATATATATATTAGTACTGCTGTATATAAAGCTTTTAATGGTATTATTGAAATTAAATCTAAAATTATCATTGTGCTTAATATTATTACATCTGTTCCAGTCTTTAAATATTTAAAGTTATTGAAATAATAAATCACTCCATAAATTGCAATCAATCCTAAATTCATTATAATGTAGTAAGCAAATACATCCATTTTAAGTCTAAAAGTAATGCATATCATATGTATTGCTAAAATCAAAATACTTGAAACAAATATTCCACCTTGAAATTTAAAATCATAAATCCAATAAGTTATAATAATTGTTAAAACAACAATTGCAACTGTAAGTATACCCACTTGGATAATTTGATTTGGCTCTCCCATCATAGTCACGATTGTTGCATAAACACTGCTACCTAAAATTCGAAAAATACATGCAACAAGATTAATAAGTACATAATATTTTATGGTTTTAGTAACAAAATGATATATACTTTGTGTTTTATTTAATTTATGATAAATACCTGATAACATTAATGTATAAATTAGTAACATTAATAATTCCATATTATAATTGATATTTAATTGTTTTAAAATAAACCAATATAATATCTCAGAATCAATAAGTGTAATCCATGTAAAAGTAACCTTTTTGTATTTTTTAATGCTATAAGAAAAAAATATTAAGCATATAGCCGAACTTATAATTCCATAAACATATCTTCCTTGGCCTCCAATACTTAAATAATTACCTAATAACTTAAAGAATCCTATAGATAATAATATTACTGGTAAAAATAAATTACCTAATATCCAAAATGCAAATGAAGTTTTAATAATTTTAAGCTTCTTTTCTGTAAATCTACTCATTAAAAAAAATAATATACTTACCATTAATAAAGCAATTGTTTTTACACCATTACTCATCAAACTCCATGTACTAGTTGCAAGAATTATTCCCGCAAGAAGAATCAAAACAATTCCTAAACTTAGAATTATTGTAATATTACGTTCTTTTATTAATTTACTTTTTTCATTTATATTTTGATTTCTTTCAATATCATATGATTTATTCACCGTAGTTTTTATTTCATTATTATTTATTTCACTTGATGGCTCTTCAAGTACAGTAAAATATTCTTCTTTAATTTTTTCTGGTTCTAAATCATTTCTAATCTCTTTACTATTATAAAAGTCATTTTCAGATAAATTTTCTGTATTCTGCTCATAAGTTTGAAATCTATCATTTGAAACTTCTTTCCATCTCAATTTTTCCTTACAATATTCATCTCTAATTTTTATTAATGCATTTTCTGAAATTTGACCTTGTTTCCATAGAAAGTTGATATACCCTAAAAATTCGTCTTTGTTAGCTTTATTATTCACTTAATCCCTCCCTTAACTTTAATGCTTTTGTTGCTATAAAATTTAGCAATATTTTTATTGCATATTATTAAATTTTATAGCTCATACTTTATAGTACCAAAAATTCATGTTAATGGAAAGGTCCTTACCATTTATCTATTTTTCATTATAAACAGCAAAGAGCAAGCGTATAAATACACTTGCTCTTTCTTAGTAACTGATTTTTACGTTGTCCGCCAACTGGGTACGACCCTACGTCGTACATCGCTTCCGGGATTTTTACGTTGCCCGTCACCAACTGTATACCTCTTAAGATATACGCTTCTGCCGGATTTAAGTGTCAGTCCACTAAGATAAATTTTTTATCTTTATCTTGTTTTTATTATATCGTTATTTATAATAAATTGCAATATGTTTTTTGAATTTTCTGATTTTTCATTTTAATCCATTAATCTCTTTTGAATCTTTTTGCCTAATGAAACCACAACTAAATCATATGACATATCTAGCATTTGTTTTACTACTTCATCAGGAACTTCTCCCTCAATATAAACCGAATTCCAGTGTTCTTTGTTCATATAATAACCTGATACAATATCTTGATATTCATCTCTTAAAAATTGTCCAAAGCTTGGCTCACATTTTAAAGTGATTATTGGATTTCCTTCCTTATCTCTTCCTTGCATAACAAACATCTTTCCTCTTATAAGATATCTAATCGCATTCCATTCTTCTTTAAAATCTTTTTCTGCACCTTTTTTATTAAGGCAATATTCATCAAACCATTCGTATTTCATAGCAAATCCTCCTACAATTTTAAATTTTATTTTGCTAATTTATATTCCTCTTCTTTTAATAAGTATGATACAACTAAATAATTTTTAGTATCTATTGCTTCTTTCTTTTAATAATTATTGTATCATAATTGGTAATATTGATATACAATATGTTATTTAATAAATGTTAAGTTTCCTAATTAACACTATTCATAAATTGAAGCAGAATATATGATATAATTTTAATATATTAATAGGTAATTTATACTATTAACACTATTTACGAAAGAATTTAATTATTATGCTTAATAATATTGCTAATAAAATGTTATCTAAAGATTTTTTATTAAATGTAGATATGCTTGAATGCATACGAAGAGGTAGTTCTAAAATTTTTTGGGCATCAGATGAAGGTGTTCTTTTAATAGATGTTCCTTCTCAAATATATATGCTTTCTGCTAATACTGAAATAACAAAAAATTTAATTAATAAACTACCTAACAATCTTAACCTAATTGTTACACATGATAAATTTTCTTTTGACTTATTAAGACAAAAATTTAACTTTAGTGAAACAATGATTTGCTATAATACAGTTTATACAAAGCAAACTCCTATAAAAATATTGAACTCTTCAATAGAAATTAAACATCTTACACTAGAACATAAAAATATTATATAATTAAAAAATACTCTAAAATAGATATGGTGGGTATTAATTATATTGAAAATAGATTGAATGCAAATGCTATGCTTGGTGGATTTATTCATAATAACTTATGTGGATTTATATGGAATCATGAAGAAGGTTCTATAGGTATGTTAGAAGTTTTTCCCAAATATATAGGTAGGGGTATTGGCTCAGCATTGCAAATTGCAGCTACTAATGAAGCTTTAGCCAACAAAAGTATCCCTAAGGACAAGTTATTGAAACAAATCAAGCTTCTATTGCACTTTCAAAAAAAGCTTGATTTTAAATTTTCAAATAATAAAACCTGCTGGTTAATTAAATAAAAAATGTAAAGATTTCCTTCAATAAACTAAGTCAGAAAACTAAAACACTAAACCACAATCTAGAAAACAGTTTAGTGTTTTTAACTTATTACTACTTTAGTTCCTATTGGAATATTATCATAAATCCATTTTGCATTTACTTTAGACAGTCTTATACACCCATCAGATAATTTCATTCCAAGCCTTCCATCTCTAACAGATCCATCTAAATTATATATTATTGAGTGGAACAAATAATTTCCCTTGAATTGAGTATAATACCAACATTTATATCCTTTGTTTACTCCAAAATAAAGTCCTTTAATTCCAATTTTATAAGTTCCTTTTGGTGTTGGTGTTGATTTCTTTCCTATTGTACATAAATAACTATTAACCATAGTCCATTTATTTGTGGTTCCCTTAAAAATATTTACTCTAAAGTTTTTAATATCTACCCAAATAAAATAACTAGTATTACTTGAAAAATTGTTTGAATTTACATAGTTTGTAACATCAGAACTCTGTTTTTCATCATTTGCCCTTATATTATCCTTACTATATTCTTTATACCTCAAAATTTCATATACTTTAGATAAAAACTTCATATTTTTTTCCTAAATTTATTATTCTAGAATATTATATGCACAATATATTAAATTTGATTTTTAATTAATATTAAATATAATTTATTACCACAAGTTCATTTATTGCATTGAAATTTCCTTATTAAATATCCATTTCTTTTCTTTAATATCTCTTCCATTAACAACAACCTTATTGCCATCAACTTCAACATACAACCCCTTAATATACGGTTCTCTCCTTCTACCGCCATCACTCTTGTCATCATATACGATAGTATAACTGACAGCTCCAGTGTGAATCATAGTAAACGGCTGTTTAAATAATATGCTACTATTATTTAAGTCACTATGTGTGTGTGAAGTAAATAATATTACTTCTGGATATTTTGATAGTATTTTTCTAACTTCTTTACTTTGTTCAACACCTATCCAACCTGTATTTCCATCATTTAAATGTTGATGTAAAAATACAAATATAGGTTTCCCTTTTTGATAATTTTCTGATAATTTTTCTTTCAGCCATTTTTGCTGGATATCAGATATAAAAGCTCTCACTGAATCTGTAGTTTTAGAATTACCATCCTCAGAACCTAAAGATATAAAATGATAATCATTGATCCATTTATCATGATATACTTTTTCCTCACCAGCAAATTCAAGGTATCTATTTATAAATGTTTTAACTTGCTCAGGTGAGTTTGACCCTGCCTCATAATCATAAAACTCATGATTTCCTATATTTTTAATAATCGTTTTAGGCAACAAATTTTTATTTTTACTTATAGCATCTTTAATTGAAACGTATGACTCTTCCTTACCTTGATCTACAGTATCTCCATTGAGTACCAATAAATCCATACGAGGATTTATATTGTGTAAATCCTCAATAGCATCTTGAAAGCTAGGAAGATTTCCATGTACATCTCCTAATACTGCAAAAGTAAGATCTTTCTTAGGTATTGTATTTTCTGTACTTTCATCAGTAGAAGTAACTTTTTCATTCGATATTGCTGATTCTGTACTATTATCCACAGCTTTAGGCTTATTCATATATATGGCTGCAATAACACCTACAAGGATTATAGCAATTGCAACAGAAATTCTTCTAAATTTTTTCATTCTTAATCACCTCTATTATTAAATACCTTCATATTATAAATATATATAACTTAATAGTATAATTCAATTCTTTTATAATACATTTTGTTTAATAATTATAACTATTAGATTTTCAAATTGCAAATATCTAAACTTCATAATATGGCTTAGAAATTCTTTATCTTTATTATTTTACTAAGCATATAATATTATTCATTAAATAACTCAATAAAAAATCTTAATTTTACTAAATAAAAAACTAGATGTAAAAATTACTTCTAAACTTATATCGTAATAATACTTTTTATATCTAGCAATTAGCATTTTTAATTTAATGCAAAATATATATTAAAATAAAGTTTAGATATATATTTTAGTACTACACTACATATACTCAATTACTGTACATGATTTTAATATATCCAATTGGTCACAGTTTATATATTTAATAAATACGGAATCAATTCCATGTTTTTATTGACTCTAAATTCTATAAATAATATAATACACTTACTAAGAATTTAGGAGGTATATATGTTTAAATTTTTTAATACAAAACAAAAAAATGATTTAAAAATTGTTGCCCCAGTTACTGGCACAGTAATTGATCTATCAATGGTTCCAGATCCAGTTTTCGCTCAAAAAATGGCTGGTGATGGTGTTGCTATTGATTTAACTGGTGAAACAATAGTTGCACCAGCTGATGGAACCTTAACATTAGTTTTCAAAACAAAACATGCCTTTGCTCTAACCCTTGATAATGGAATTGAACTATTAGTTCATATAGGAATAGATACGGTTTCACTAAATGGTGAAGGCTTTAAACAGCTTGTTCCAGAAGGTAATATTGTAAAAGCAGGAACTCCTATTATTGAAATAGATAAAGCTTTAATTTTAGAAAAAGGCTTTTCACTTATTACTCCAGTTCTAGTTACTAATCCAGATATTGTTTCTGAATTAATTATATCAACAGATAAAAATGTAACTGCTGGTGAAAATGAAGTTATTATATGCAAATTTTAAAATTAATCAATTAGGAAGAGGATAATTGTATTATCTTCTTCCTAATTGATTAATTTTATATATTATTAAATTTTGAGTCTCAGCCAAATTACATTAATATAAATGATTTTAATAGAAATTACTTATTTAACATATGCATAAGCAAAATAATCAACCAAGAATAAAATTACTTACATGCAAATTATTTTAAATTTATTTAGATATGATTAATTCGGCTATTTTATTTACATCTCCATCCATTATATTATATTTACTTTTAAGAATTTTCGTTATTTCAGATGATAGATTTGAATTAATATATAATGAATCTAGGCCAGCATAACTAGCCCCTTCAATATCAGCAATAAAATCATTGCCTATCATTATTGTATTTTTTGTATCTAAACTAAATTCCTTTAATAATTTATTATAAAACATATTATCCGGTTTACATACATAATGATCAGAAGAAAAATAAATCCCGTCAAAATATTCATATATTTTCAAAGTTTTCATTTCATATAATGTAAAAATTCTTTGTGCATTTGATAATAAGTAAATTTTTTTCTTCTTTTCTTTTAGTAAATCTAGTAATTCTAAAACTCCATCATAAAGTTTTAAATATTTGATAGATAGAATTCTAAACATTTGAGTTGTTGCTTTAATAGTATTTTCAGAAACATGTACATCTTTATCTTCAAATAGTAATTTAAATATGTTTTCTATTGGAAAATCCGGATAATCAGTACCCACAATAGACGATAGAGTTTCTTTTACTTTCCTCTTATAAGCAGCTTTTAACCCTTTTTCATTATAATAAGCGCCATTAAAAGAATAAAACAAAGCAAGCTTCTCCCAAAGTGATTTAGAATTTTCATTAGTATTAATATCTACTAATGTTCCATAAAGGTCAAAAATATAATTAGTGTACATAATATTAATTCAACTTTCTTAAATTTTGGTATGCTTAATTTTGATTCCATAAGTAGTATAATCTCATGCTTATTATACTTTTCTTATTAATATGCCATTTCTAAGTAATCTACTATGAGAATATAAGTGACTAAACAAAATTTCTCCAACATCCTCTACAGAAATAATCCCATCTGAACAATTAAGTAAAACTTCTAACTTATTGCCCCATTCATCTAGTTTTATATATTCTACGACTCTCTCATTCTTAACAGTGTTTGGAAAATGAAAATTACAGCTTCTGAAAAGTTGCTCCTTTTTTCTTAATTTAATTAATTTCTTTATAATATTTATTTTATTATCATATTTTCCATTTTCAATTTCATCCCAAGGCATGCATCTCCTACAATCTGGATCATGCTTACCTTCAAGGACAATTTCTGTTCCATAATATATACATGGACTTCCTGGCATTGTGAACAATACCGCTAACTGTTGATAAAAAATATTTATATTTTCTACTCTTGAGATTAATCTTTCTGTATCATGAGAATCTAACAAATTAAATAACACATTATTATTTTGCTGCATATACATTGTATAACATCTATTAATTGCACACTCAAAATCTTCCTTATTTAAACTTTTATCAATCCAAAAATCTGCAATAGTGCTTGTTAGTGGATAATTCATGACAGCATCAAGTTCATCGCCTTTAAGCCAAGAAATAGAATCATGCCATATTTCTCCTAAAATATAAAAGTCAGGCTTTATTGCTTTCACTTTTTCTCTTAATGTCTTACAAAATTTATGTGAAATTTCATTTGCAACATCCAGTCTAAGACCATCAATATCATAATTTTTTATCCAATATTTACATACATTTATAAAATAATTAATTACTTCTTTATTGTTTGTATTTAGTTTGGGCATATTTGTAGCAAACGCAAAAGAATAAAATTTTCCTTCCTCAGTATCTTTACTATTTTCATCAAAAGGCCATTCATTTACCATAAACCATTCAAAATATTTTGAATCTGGTCCTCTTTTTAATACATCTAACCATGGTTCAAATTTAGCTCCACTATGATTAAATACGCCATCTAGCATAATCCTAATTCCTTTTTCATGTGCTTTATCTATAAGGTTTCTAAATATTTTTTCATCCCCAAAATTAGGGTCTATTTTCAAATAATTAGTTGTATCATATTTATGTGTTGATGCTGCTTCAAATATTGGTGTCAAATATATGCCTGTAATACCCATCAATTCCAAATAATCCAATTTATTTATAATACCTTGCAAATCTCCTCCATAAAAATCTTCATTAGTAACATTGCCTTTACACCAAGGCTTTACACCTTTGGGACTAATAGAAGAATCTCCATTACAAAATCTCTCTGGAAATATTTGATACCAAACCATACTATTTACCCAATCAGGTGTAGTATTAATATCTGCACTGTTCATCCAAGGAAATGTAAAGCATTGTAGCATTCTTCCTTCCATATGTATTTGATTTTCATTTAAAAAACCATCCTCAAAATAATACCAGATTTCCTTGTCACTAACTAATTCAAAATAATACCTGCATCTTTTAAATTCTGGCTTTAAGGTTGTAGTCCACCATATTTGATGTTGTAACTTCTTTTTATACACAATCTCTTCTCTTTTTCCTTCCCATCTTTCATTTTCACCTAAAATTCCAGTCATAAATGGATCTCCATAATTTATAAAAACCTTTTTTACATCATAACCTGTTTTTAAATTTACAATTAAATCGTCGCTGTTAATTGGATAACAAAAATTATCTGAAGTTCTGTGATACACTGCTTCAAATTTCATAAGGCTCTGCTACCTCCTCTTATATAGTCCTTTAAAATTATAGGTTGTTTATATTCAAAATTTGTTTATAAACCAATAGTTTATAAACCATTGCTAATTTAAAATCTGATCATAAAATATCATATAAATAAAACAAATACATATTTAAAATTAGATATAGAAACAAATAACAACCTAACAATACAATATCTATCTTGTATCAAATCAAAAGCTATGTTTATCTTATAGTAGGATACTAGATAAACAAGCTAGAATATTATAATTTAAAATACATCAGCATACTAACTTGTTATTTTTTAATATGCCTTAATGTAATCTATAACTATAATCATTAACTCTGCACAATCTTTCTTTAACCTTTTACTGATCCTGCTGTCAATCCTTGTGCAAAGAATTTTTGTGAAAGAACAAATATAAAAACAACTGGTATTGATGCCATTATTGCAGCTGCTGCGAATTGAGTCCAATTTGCTGCATATTGATTTAAAATAAATACTCTCATCCCTGTTGCCACTGTTTGACTATCTGCGCCTTTTATAAGTGCTGATGTAAAGTAAAATTCACTATATGTTCCCACAAAAGAAAAGATAAATATTACTATCATCATATTTTTTATTAATGGAAGTATTATTTTAGCAAATGCTTGAAAAGTTGACGCGCCATCTATATACGCTGATTCAGTTAATTCCTTAGGAATACTATCCATATATCCTTTCATAAGCCAAATATTATATGCACTTCCACCTGCTAAAAGTATTGTTAATGCCCATAAGTTATCCATCATATTAAATTTATATGCAACTCCTAATATTGCTGGCAAGGCCATGGTTGTTGGGAACATTTGTAAAATTAAAAGTGACATAAGCCCATATCTTCTTCCCTTAAACTTTAGTTTAGAAAAAGCAAATGCTGCTGGCATTGTTAACATTAACTGTATCATAGCAACACTTATGCAAAGTAATACTGAATTTTTAATCCATACTAGAAATTTAGTTTTGGTCAGAACTTTCACATAATTTTCTAACGTAAAAGTTTTAGGGAAAATAGATGTTTGAGTAAATGCATTACCTTTAGCCATTGATGCTGAAACAACTGCAAGAATTGGTATAATTACTATTATACACATAATCCAAATCACCACTCTTGAAGCCCATGCAGTTCTTCTTGCAGATGGTTTTATTTTCTTTTTATATTTTAATACTTCAACATTTTCATTTGATGCCATATTAATTAACCTCCTCAAATTGTCCTGATGCTTTCATTTGTATAAATGAAATTGTACCTAATAGTATAAATATTATAATACTTATAGTAGAAGCTATTTCATATCTTCCAAATGTCATTGACAATCTATAATTAACCGATGCTAATATATCAGTGTAACCTGCAAATTGTGATCCAGCCCTAGCAGGTGCTCCGTTGGTTATTAAAAATGCGGTCCCAAAATTATTAAAATTAAATGCAAAACTTGAAATTACTAAAGGATATGCAGTTTGTGCAATAGAAGGCAATGTTATTTTCCAAAACTGAGTAAATTTATTTGCTCCATCAACATCTGCTGCTTCATAATAGCTTTTAGGTATTGCTTGCAACGCTCCCAAAGAAACATTCATCATATATGGAAATCCTAACCATACAGTAACTGCACTTACTACTATTTGAGAATATAAAGGATTTGTTAACCAAGGAATTGGTGTTGATATAAACTTAATACTAATAAGTAAATTATTAATTGCACCATAACTTCCATTAAACAAACCTTGAAATGAAAGTACTGCAACAACACCTGGTAGTGCCCATGGAATAACTAAAATTGCCTTATATATACCTCTTTCTTTTATATTTTCATTATTTACCAATATAGCCATGAAAAGTCCTAAAAGAAATCCTCCAATTGTTGTTATTACTGCATAAACGCAAGTCCATAAAAATACTGGGAAAAATACTTGGCTAAATGGCCCCTTAAATACTTCTACAAAATTTGAAAAACCTACAAAATTAATAACTCCTTTTGAATATTGTGTATAATCAGTAAATGCAATATATATTGTATAAATTACAGGTAGGAATGATAATACAAATATTGAAATCATAGCTGGTAATAAAAAAGGAACTGTGGCAATACTTTTTTTGCTTTTTCTTATTTTCGTTTTTTGTGATTTTGCTATTTTCATTTTTTCTATATTTTCCATAATTTCCTCCCTCTTTCGTATAAAAGAATACATTAAATATCTTTTAATTGTATTCTTTTATTTACTTATATTTACTTTTGTAATAAAACATTCTATACAAATTAATCTTATAATGTAATTTGTAAATAATATTTTATAATAAATAATTATTTATAAATTTAGTTTTCTCTTATATAAAATAAGGGGAAGTCTCCCTTTTCAGTTTTATTTCATTTGATCTATTCCTTCTTTTATTTGTTGCACTAATTGTTCTCCAGCTGCCTTAGGCTCTAATGTACCAGTGTTCATTGCAACTAAAGTATTTCCTCCTGGTGTCCATACTGCTTGCATTTCTGTAATATTAGGCATTGGTTTAGCAACCTTTGCTTGTTCGCTAAATGCAACCATATCCCTAGATGATTTAAATTTATCACTTTCAACGCCAGCCTTAGTTGCTGGAATTCTTCCACCTTTATCAATAATTATGTCATTAATATTTTCCATTAAATATTTTGTTAATTCCCAAGCTAAATCTTTATTTATAGATTTTTCACTAACAAATGCTGTTTGAACGCCTAAAGCTGTTGTAACAGGTTTTCCACCTAATGTTGGCATTGGTGCAATTTGATAATTAAGTCCTGCTTCTTTAGCTGCCCCAGTATCCCATGCTCCTGAAATATAGAATGCAGCTTCACCTGACATGAATCTATTTTTAGCTATGTCATCAGTGATATCTGCTGCAATAAGTTTATCTTTAACAACTAAATCATTAATGAATTGTAATCCTTTTATTGCACCTTCATTACCAAGTCCTATATCTGCTGGATCAGTTGTTCCATTGTTATTTTTAAATATATATCCACCTTGACCTGTAAGGAATCCTAGATTGTAATAAATAGCATTTACACTATATGAAAATCCAACATTAGGCTCTTTAGCCTTAGTTACAAGTTCTTCCATAGTTTTAGGAACTTCTTCAACCTTGTCCTTATTAATAAACAAAGAAACCGTTTCTTGAGCATATGGAACTGCATATTTCTTACCGCCTATAGTTACTGCATCAAGTAATCCGTTAGACATATATTTGCTTTCATCCATAACATCATTTGGTACTTCTGCAAGTAAACCAGCTTTTTGGAAGGTACCTAAATTGTCATTAGCTATACCAATCATTACATCTGGACCTTTAGAGCTGTTAGCTGCCTGAATATAGTCTTGTATTTGACCTTTATCATCTACAACATTAACTATAACACCTTTATCTTTTCCCCATTTCTCAGCTAATGCCTGAAGTTCTGGCAATTCTTGAGCATTCATATGTGACCAAACTGTTATTGTTTTATCATCTGAAGCACCACCTGCTGTTTCTTTTGCTGACCCACTACAACCTGCTAACGTTCCCATTAGTAATGCTGTTGTCATTATTAATGATAATATTTTTTTCTTCTTTACCATTTTTTAATTCCCCCTAATTTTTAATTAAATTTTTTTATTTTTTATCTTCAAGTTTACTTAATTATTAAGATTCTAAGTATATATATTAATGACTTTAAGTTAAACTTTTAGCAACCGATTGCATAATCCATAAAAAATAATAACTTATAATTAATGTAAATTATGTATTTTGTAAAAATTTGATTATAATTCTTAAATTATAATAATTTTATATTTCTCTAATTGAAACATTACAGTAATCGATTGCACTTCTTTGCTTTTTTACTTATAATATTAAATAATAGAATATTTTTTACTGTAAAGTATTTTTTTAACATTTGCAATCGGTTGCTTTAATTTGTACAACCTATTTTTACTTTAAATACCGTTTACAATAATTATTATAAACTTATACTTATTGATAATATAGCATTATATTCTAAAAATTATTGTCATTTATTAATATTTCAAATAATAATTTTTTAAGTTACCATAAAAAACTAATTTAACTGCATTTATATGTTTTAACTAATTTCAATATCAGTTAAGAAATACAAAAAAGGAGATGCCTTATATGAATTACAGCTATGAAATAGTTACAACTCCCAAAAGAATACCTGCTAAGATAGTAATACATACTGATCCTGGAGTAGTTCTAAAACATTGGCATAAAGATTTAGAATTAACGTACTTATATAAAGGAAGTGCTACTTTTTCTACAAACGGAAGAATTTCTTCTATAGGACGCAAAGAATTATTTTTAGTAAATAGTGGTGATGTTCATTCTGTAATTGATTATAGTAATGATGTTGTTACAATGATAACTATATTAATTTCATATAATTTTATTAAAGACAAATGTCCTGATATAGATAATTGGGAATTTAAATTAGAAGGTAAAAATAAAAGTATTAAAAGACTTAAAAATATTCATGAAGAAATAGTTAATTTATATATAAAAGATATGGAAATTAATAATACAC
>NZ_LZZM01000177.1 GCF_002006345.1 Clostridium puniceum | reverse complement strand
TATATTTACAATGCTGCCGCAAGCGGTACGCCGATCGAAGAAATTTTTGAGTCATTAAAAATAGCCTAAAAATCTGTTTTTTTATTCAACTGTAAAATTATTCAAGTAAAAATGCACTATTATAGTACAAACTATAAATTTGATAATACTGGATATACAGTCCATTTGACTTATAAAGAATATATAAAATAATATCTTATCTTATATTATGAATATAAAACTTATAATAAGTAAAAAATATAATAGAGGTGAGAAAAATGACAAACTATAAATTTATTACAAATAATGATGAAAATACGCCATCAAACCCATCGAAGACAAATAATCCAGCGAAAAATAGGAAAAGGCATAAGCCTGTAAAAGGCCTTCCTAGAGTGTAAAAAACATAAAAATATACAGTACTAAATTTTATTGGTATGTTATAAGTGGTAGTTTTAATGTTAGAAAAAATTAAAACTATCACTTATTTTTTTATCATATAAAAATAATATTACCTAATAAGAGATACTATGAAAACAGCAGTAGCAACAGAAGTATATTTCACCTGGAATTCAACCACCATTTATAATAATGGAAAAATTGTATAAAAAAATCGAATAGAGTCTTGTTTGAAATTAATTTTAGATTAATTTACTAATATAGTCTAATGATAGGTAAAAATATATAATATTGTAATATAGTAAGTAATAGGTTATAATTGATTTTGAAAATTATAAATTAGCTTTGGAATGGAAATGATCATATGAAGGATATAAAAATTAATCAATGTATTAAATTTGGACTTGCTATGGTTTTATTGTATATTTTTTATAATATAGTTGGGATTGGATGTCCTATTAAATTCTTCACTGGTATTTCATGTGCTGGTTGTGGAATGACTAGAGCATGGATTCACTTAGGTCATTTAGATATTAGGGGAGCATTCCATTATCATCCACTGTTTTTTTTACCTATAATTTACCTTTTTTTATATTTATATAAAGACAAGATACCACATAAAACATTTATTTATGTAGTGGCTATTGGGATAACAATATTTTTAATAATATATATATTTAGATTATTAAATCCAGATGATATTGTTAACATAAATATTGAAAATGGTTTTATTTATAAGATTTTTAAATTTATACGAAAAGGGGAATTTTAATGATTAGCACAAATAGGGGACTTGGAAAATACATATTATTTACTATTTTAACTTGTGGAATATATAGTTACTGGTTTATTTACAAATTGGCTGAAGATGTTAATACAATATGTAATGGAGATGGAAAAAATACTGGAGGACTTTTAAAATTTATTTTATTATCTATAATTACATTAGGAATTTATTCGTGGTTTTGGTATTATAATATTGGTAATAGGTTAGCTGAAAATGCACCACGATATAATTTAAGTTTTTCAGAAAATGGAACATCAATACTATTATGGATTGTGTTAGGTTCTTTTTTATGCGGAATAGGTCCATTTGTTGCAATGCATATTCTAATTAAGAACACAAATGCATTAGCCTTTGCATATAATACACAAAAAATCCAAAAATAAATTATATAAATATCAATAATTTTGTTTAATAGTTAATTTCATGTTTAATTAATTTAACTTGAATTAGAGAATATATTAAAAGAATATAAATTAGAATATTGTAAATGGCTAATATACTGGATTTATTAGTCATTTTTTTAGATAACTGGGGCTATTTAAAGTAAGTTATAGGAGGAATTTTCCGACCTATAACTCTAAACATGGTTGCTCAATTAAATTTATATTATACTTTTAACTCATATTAATTTACCTTTTTAATGGGTATCCATATTTCACTTAAGTAGTCATCACCATCCATGTTTTCATTGGAATACCATTCAATTTCAGGACCATCTGCATGTTCATATCCTGAAGTTGGAAACCATTCAGTGTAGATTCTTTTCCATACACTTTGTTGAGCCTCTGGAAGTTTACCTCGACATTCAAATTTTACCCAAGTAAGTGATGGTACAATTAATTCTACGAAGCCTTCTGGTAATTCATAAGCTGATTCTACAGCTATCATATAATCAAACTCATCCGTGCGGAAATTACAACATACACCAAAATATTCTGTATGTGCATTCTTACCTAATTTCATGATTTTTTCACAGGTACCATCTTTGTAAATATCATCCCACATTTGTGGTATCAGTTTAAAGTTATCTCCGTTAAGTGTTGTTATAGGTCGCATTACACCAGCCAATCTAATTTCTTTAACGTCCTCATCAATACGATATTTCATTTCTTCCACTCCTTTGATTGTTATTTTGAAAGAGATTTTTGGATAGGATTTTAAGCTTGAACCTTTTTTCTTTGCTTCAGTTGGTGTCAATCCATTTAGATTCTGAAATGCTCTTGAAAAAGAACTTGGCGAATCATATCCATATTTAAGAGCAATATCAAGTACTTTGCTGTTTGTTTTTTGCAAATCAAAACCTGCTTGTGTTAATCTTCTTCGCCTTATATATTCAGAGAGACTAACATCTGCAATAAAAGAAAATATTCTCTGAAAATTATAACTAGAGCAGCATGCTTTTTGAGCAATCAGTTCATTGTCAATTGTGCCAACAAGATTTTCTTCTATATAATCAAGTGCAACATTCATTTTATCAATCCATTCCATTTATTTCATCCCCTCACAATTTAATCATACTAAATATAAATCTTTTATTCGCAACTATTCTTGCACAAATTTGCTACAATTATCATTTTAAGTGTAAATGCACAAAATATAAATCTTAAATTTACCGTTAATTATAAATTATAGCATATTTAAACAATATATTATCTAATTTCAAATTTTAAATTTACGCTAATTATATAAAGTTTTTGCACAATATTATGCTAATATTTATAAAGCAAGGTTTAAATAATAATTTAGAAATATTCACAAAAACAAATAAAAAACATTAAAAAAAGTACATAAAATGATAAAATTGAATAAAATAAAATTTCAAGCTAAAAGATTGAAAAAAATGTAAAAAATGAGAAGCATTATCATTTAGCTTAACTTTAACAAAGTTTGTGTTATAATATTATCTTAATGGCACTATTAAGTAATAGTAAATATAAACAGAATTAAAGTATAGTAAATAACATATTTTTAAATAATGTTAAGAAGTAAATGGAGGAATGACAAAATGTTTAAAAAAGTAAAAATATCGCAAAAATTAATTGGAATCAGTTTATTAAGTACATTATTTTTAATTGCAGTTGGTATTGTAGGTTTACTAAGTATGAATAAAATGAATATTAATACAGAACAAATTTATAACACTAATTTATTGAGGCTTCAAAAATTGTATTCCGTAAAAAGTAATATAAATTTAGGATTATCAGATATGGAACATATAATTAATAGTAATTTTAAAGGGGATATAAATAAGTCAGAAAAAGATCTTGAAAATCTATCAAGTTCAAATAATAAGCTTTTTGAAGAAATTGAGAAAATGCCGTTTTTGAGTACCAAAGAGGAAACGGATTATAAAAATGTAAAAACTGTATTATCAAAATATAGAGATTTGAGAGTAAAGATATTAAAAGATGTGGATAATGGCAATTATGAAGAAGCTATTACATTATATAACTCTGAATATGTTACTTTAAGAGAGGAAGTAGTAAGCAAGATAAATATCATTATAGACGATAATGTTGAAGAGGCAAAAAATACTTCGGAATCAAGCAAAATTGTTTTTAAAGATTCATATGAATTTTTAACCAATTTCATATTAATTTCTGCAGTAATATTAATTGCGTCAGGACTTTTTATGGCAATTTGGTTAAGAAAGAGAATAACACGAGTCGTAAATTTTGCTAATGATTTAGCAGATGGAAATTTAACAGAAGAAATTACAATAAGTAATTATGATGAGTTAGGTTATATGTCTAGAGGTTTAAATATTGCTATAGGAAATATGAAAAAGTTAATAATACAACTTACTAATGATATGGAGGATATGAGAGAGTCCAATGAGTCTTTAACTTCAACAATGGAAGAGATGTCTGCTACAATGCTTAACATTAATGAAGCAACTCAAGGAATTTCAAATACGAGTCTAGAGTTAAGTTCATCAACTCAAGAGGTCAGTTCATATACAATGTTAATAGAGAAATTAACAGAGGAACTCAATCGTAAAGCAAAAGAAAGAGAAGTAGATTCAAATGAAATAATGAATAGAGCAATGGTGATAAAAGAAAATGCAGAAGCATCTTCAAATAAGGCTATAAACTTATATAATGAAAAAGAAAGTAAGATTAAAAAAGCAATAGATGATATAGAAATAGTTAAAGAAATAGATAATATGGCAGAGGCTATTGGACAAATAGCAAATCAAACTAATTTATTATCTTTAAATGCGTCAATTGAAGCAGCTAGTGCTGGTGAATCAGGTAAAGGTTTTGCTGTAGTTGCAGAAGAAATTAGAAAATTAGCAGAACAATCAGGACAAACTGCTAATGAAATAAAGAAAAATATTGTTCAGGTAAGAGCTGTTATTAAAAATTTCATAAGTAATACTAATGATATATTAGTATTTATGGATAATCAGGTTAAACCAGATTATGAAAATATAAAATTAATGGGAAATCAATATGAGCAGGATGCTGAAACTGTTAATAAGATGGCAAAAGAAATATCAGTATCAGCTAGTGAAATTGCTAAGAATGTGTCAAATGTGAATAATTCCATAATTAATATTTCTTCAAAGAGTCAACAATCAGCCTCTGGCGTAGAAGAAATATTTGCAAGCATAAATGAAACTACTTCATCAGTTGATCAAGTTACTAATCAAGCTAAAGATACCTCAGAAATGGCCGAAAGATTAATTGAAATGGCACATAAATTTAAAATTTAATTAAGTAGAAAATTATTGAAAAACTCCTCTAAAATTAAGGTTTGGTGGAGTTTTTTTATTTTATATAGTTAGCTTATAGGATATAATGTAAATAAGAAGTGAGTAAGATTATTTAAAATAATATAAAGATTGGCGGAGAATGCTTATGGAATATGTAGTTGGAATAGGAGAATATATAATATCAGCCAATCAAAAAGATGTTGTTAAGACTTTTGCATTGTCCACATGTGTAGGTATAGTTATCTATGATGTAAATAAAAAAATACTTGCAATGGCACATGTTTTATTACCTAAGAGTATAAATGGGAAGGAAGCATATTCTTATAATTCAGCCAAATATGCGGATACAGCTGTTTTTAATATGGTTAGAGATATGAAAAGAAAATATAAGTGTAATATGTATGATCTTAAAGCATCGTTGTTTGGTGGAATTGATAGTGAAGTAAAAGATTATTTTAAAGTAGGAGAAAAAAATCTAGCTGTTATAAAAGAAATACTAAATAAGATGAATATAAGATATGATTCAGCTAATACAGGTGGAAGAATTTCAAGAACATTAATAGCATATACAGGTACAGGCGATATAGAGGTTAAAACAATGGCCATTCCTAATAATATGAAATAAGTTATACGGTGAAATTAGGAAAGTGACGTATAAAAAAATTAATATTTAGAGTATTTAAGAAGTGTCTAAATCTAAATAGAAATATTGAGATTTAGGCATTTTATGTTAAAAATGCTAAGGTTTAAATACGCTTAAATAGGTATTAAAAAGAGAAGTTGATAAGGTTAATATACTATCCAATAAAATAAACTATTTTTAACGTACTTTTAACTGAAAATAAAAGAAATATTGATAGATGGTAATTTATCAATAGTGCTAATATTATATTAAGGAAAGTACTCTAAATATTGTGATTAGCATCTTAAAGAAATAATAAATAGGGTAGGTGATGAAAATGAGCATATATTTATTTGCGATTATTGCAATAGTGTTTGTTGCCAACGCTAGTTTTCACGATCAGATTAAAGGGGTAAGCTCATATAGTAAGCTTGATAAAGCGGGGATACTTTTTAATATTATTTTGTCAGTGGCGTATCTTTCAGTATATGTTATAACTAATATTGTGTTTATGGCAAGTGATAAATCATATGAAAATCAATTTGAAGAAATACAAAGGGGATTTTCAGATTTTATTGAATTTGGAG
Organism: Clostridium puniceum; assembly: GCF_002006345.1. Classification (GTDB taxonomy): domain Bacteria; phylum Bacillota; class Clostridia; order Clostridiales; family Clostridiaceae; genus Clostridium; species Clostridium puniceum. The sequence goes on along the minus strand of NZ_LZZM01000177.1, from coordinate 48,818 downwards.
TGATATTAGTTTGTGTAATAAGCATTGCTCTTTCGGTAAAACTTAGAAAAATGGGAAAAAGTATAATATCGTTTTGGATTCAATTTTTTCCTATGATTATTCTACTTACTAAATATTTGTAGGAAATATCAGGCATAGCAAAAAAAGAACAGAGTAGTATGCTTGTCATAAAATGATACCTATAGACTGAGCACATGAAAAAGTGTTTAGTTATAGGTATTTTTATGTAATGAAATAATAATGTTTTATGAAAATTAATCAAACTTCTTCTTCCTAAATACATAATTGGAATTTAGGTAAAAGAAGTTTTTTGTACAAAATGAAAAACAGAGTTTTTAAGAGATAATAAGAGAAAAAATCCTTATAGATTTAAAATATAAGCTTGTACAAGCTATTAACGATGAATATACTGGAAAAAAGACTCAATTAAAGTTGAAAAGTATACCGAAGAGGTATACTATATAAATATACGGTTTAAGTATACAATTAAAGGATTAATTTGAATATATGGATAATACAGTAAAGTAAAAGGCTTAGAGTTTTTAAACTTAAAAAGAATTTTAGGAGTCACTAATTTTAAAAAGTTTTGCTTGCTGTAACTAAGGCATGTAGCCTTATATAACTTATAAAAGGGTATTTACAAAACCGTATTCAATATGAGGAGGTGTATTTATGTTTTTTAAAACTACAGAACAACATGAAAATTTGAGGATGAAAATTAGAGCATTTGTTGAAGAGGAAGTTAAACCTATAGCATTTATGTTGGATCAAGAAAGCAAGTTTCCTTCAGAAGCAGTTCAAAAGTTAGCCGACATGGGAATGATGGGAATTCCATATCCAAAAGAGTATGGCGGAGCAGGTATGGATATAATTAGTTATGCAATCGCCGTTGAGGAACTATCGAGAGTGGATGGTGGTACAGGAGTAATTCTTTCTGCTCATACATCATTAGGAACATATCCAATTGCCGCCTATGGAACTGAAGAACAAAAACAAAAATACTTAATTCCCTTAGCGAAGGGAGATAAACTTGGTGCATTTGGCCTTACTGAGGAAAACGCTGGCAGTGATGCAGGAGGCACAGAAACTACAGCCGTTTTAGAAGGTGATTATTACACCTTAAATGGAGAAAAAATCTTTATAACCAATGGCGGTGAAGCTGATATTTATGTTGTATTTGCAGTTACTACACCAGATAAAGGTATTCGTGGTATAAGTGCATTTATTGTGGAGAAAGGCTCTGAAGGTTTTACCTTTGGCAAACATTATGATAAGATGGGAATTCGTTCTTCTGCAACTGCAGAATTGATTTTTAACGATGTAAAAGTGCCTAAAGAAAATTTACTAAGTAAAGAGGGAGACGGCTTCAAAATTGCTATGTCAACCTTAGATGGTGGACGTATTGGTATTGCGGCCCAAGCTCTTGGCATTGCACAAGGGGCTTATGAAAATGCACTTGAATATTCAAAAGAAAGAGTTCAATTTGGAAAACCTATTTGCCAGCAACAAGTAATCTCTTTTAAGTTAGCTGATATGGCAACAAAGCTTAGAGCTGCTAGATTACTTATTTATAGTGCAGCAGAACTTAAGGAAAATCATGAAAATTATAGTATGGAAGCTGCTATGGCAAAACAATACGCTTCTGATACTTGTCTTGAAATTGTCAACGATGCTCTTCAAATATTTGGAGGAAGTGGATATTTGAAAGGTATGGAAGTTGAGCGTGCTTATAGAGACGCTAAGATTTGTACAATATATGAAGGAACTAATGAGATTCAACGTGTTGTTATTGCTTCTCATATTATTGGTAAGATGCCTAAGAATGAGGCAGTAGCTAAAGTTTCAAAGAGTGAACTTGCTACAGGTTATCGCAAAAATATGATTTTTAAGCAAGGAACTTCTGAGGAGAAAGTTAATGCTCTTGTAGAAGCACTTAAGGCTGATGGTTATGATTTCACAGTTGGAATTCCTATAGATACACCTATCAGTAAGGCTGAAAGGGTAGTTAGCGTAGGTCTAGGCATAGGGGAAAAGGAGAATATGCACTTTATCGAAGAATTAGCAGCTCAAGCTGGTGCAGCCATAGGCTCATCACGTCCAGTAGCTGAAACTCTTAAATATTTACCATTAAATCGTTATGTAGGTATGTCTGGCCAAAAGTTCACTGGAAATCTTTATATTGCATGTGGTATTTCAGGGGCAGGTCAGCATTTGAAAGGTATAAAAGATGCTTCTACAATTGTAGCTATAAATATTAATCCTAATGCAAAAATTTTTAAGAACGCAGACTACGGTATCGTTGGAGATTTGAAAGAAATCTTGCCAATACTTACTGCTGCTTTAGATAATGGAGAACCAAAGAAAGAAGCGCCACCAATGAAGAAAATTAAGAGAGCTATTCCTAAGAAAGCAGTTAAAGCTTGGAAGCATTATGTTTGTAACGGGTGCGGTTATGAATACAATCCTGGCATAGGTGATCCTGAAGGCGAAGTAGCTCCAGGTACACTATTTGAAAATATACCAGAAGAGTGGACTTGTCCTGCTTGTAGTGAAGAAAAAGATATGTTTATAGAAGTCTGATTTTAAAAATAAACAAACATAATAATGTGTTTTAAGCGTGAAGGAGGAGTAAATTTTATGTATTGTGTAAGAAAAATAACAGAAGATCTTTATTGGGTTGGTGGAAATGATCATCGCCTTGCTCTTTTTGAAAATGTTCACCCTATTCCAAGAGGTGTTTCATATAATTCCTATTTACTTTTAGATGAAAAAACAGTACTTTTTGATACTGTGGATTGGTCAATTTGTCGTCAATTTCTTGAAAATATTAAAGAGGTACTAGAAAATAGAGCTTTAGATTATATGGTAATCAACCATATGGAGCCAGATCATGCAGCATGTATTGAAGAGATTGTTCTTCGATATCCAAAGGTAAAAGTTATATGCACTGAAAAAGCATTCATGTTTATGCATCAGTTTGGCTTCAACATAGAAAAAAATATAATACAGGTTAAAGAAGGTGACACTATGTCCTTTGGAAAACATAATGTTGCCTTTGTGGCTGCTCCAATGGTACATTGGCCAGAAGCCATGGTGACCTTTGACACCACTGATGGTATATTATTTGCTGCTGATGCCTTTGGCTCTTTTGGAGCTTTGGATGGCAAGCTATTTAATGATGAGGTAAATTTTGATAGAGATTGGATTGATGATGCCAGAAGATATTATACAAACATTGTAGGTAAGTATGGACCACATGTTCAAGCTCTTTTGAAGAAGGCTGGAGGTCTTACCATTAAGTATATTTGTCCACTACATGGACCAGTATGGCGTAATGATTTTGGATATCTTTTAGATAAGTATGATAAGTGGAGCCGTTATGAACCAGAGGAAAAAGGTATAATGATAGTGTATGCAACAATGTATGGAAATACAGAAGCAGCTGCCACAGATTTAGCAACAAGGTTAGTGGAAAAGGGAATGACAAATGTAGTTATGTATGATGTTTCAAAAACTCATGTATCTTATTTGATTTCTGAAACTTTTAAATATAGCCATGTAGTTCTTGCATCTGTAACCTACAATTTGAAGATTTATCCACCAATGCTTGACTATATAATGGATATGAAATCATTAAACCTCCAAAAACGTACTTTTACTCTTATAGAAAATGGTTCATGGGCTCCTCAATCTGGAAAATTAATGCGCGAACTTTTAGATGAGATGAAAGATATGACCATTTTAGATAATGAGATGTCGGTGAATTCTAGTATGAAAGAAGAAGATGGTGATGCAATGGATGCCATTGCTGATAGCATTATCGAGTCAATGAAATAATTTTAAAAAAATATAAATAAAGAAACAAAAAGCATTTTCTAAATTTCAAGAAAATGCTTTTTGTCGTCTTAGCCATAATATAAGTGGCTGCTTAAATATTTGGGACTTGTTAATTATTTTTTTCATAAAATCTATAACTAGTCCCTTTTAATTTTTATAGATTATTGTTAATTTGAGAATGTTTGTGTTCCCATATATTTACCGTTTCCGTAAATTACGCCTATACCAACTTTATTATATGAAGAGTTCATCATATTTGCTCTATGACCTGGTGAGTTCCACCATTGGTTAAATAATTCAACTGCATTACTAGTATTGTAAGCAATATTTTCTCCTGTTGAAGTATATTTATAACCTATTTTTTGTAACCAGTTTGTCCACTTTGTTCCGTCTGGATTTGTGTGGTCAAAGAAGTTGTTTTGTATCATATAGTTACTCTTATATCTCGCTACTTGTACTAAAGTGCTATCCATAGTTAATGGTTGTAGCCCTGCTTCTGTTCTTTTTGCATTCATTAATTCAAGAATTTTTTGCTCAGCAGAAGTTTGTACAGTTATAGAATAATTTGTAGGTAATTTAGGTAACCCCTGTACATCTACTGAATTTGTATTTACGGTGTTTGTAGAAGTTTTTGCACTAGTGTCTACATTATTTGTGCTCGTGCTATTTACTGAATTAGCTGCATTTGAAGTATTAGTTGTTGTTTTTTGATTATCATTTGAAGTGGTTACTGTAGACGTTTTATTATTATCTTTTACTACATTATTATTTGAATCAAATACTTTATCAATAACTGGAGATTTAGTTCCAGTAACTTGTCCGTTTGAATTAGTTGCATACGCTTTGTTATTTACTGTAACATTTCCTGTTTCCATTATACCTGATGAGTTTAAGCAATAAGTTTTATCATTAACTTTAATAACTCCTGTCTGCATTATTCCAGAATTATCAAAGTAATACCAATTACCATTATTCATAACCCAGCCTGTCTTTAAAAGATTATTAGAAATCATTTTGTAATAATCGTTTGTATTTGAATCAAAAGTTGCTGCAGATACTCCTAATGATGAGAAACTACCAATTGTTGTAGCTGCAATAAATGCTGTTACCATTGTTTTTAAAAAATTCTTTCTCATTAGTTTTTCTCCTTCTATATGTTTTATTTGCCTCCTTGATTTTTTTATAAACATTAAACATTTTTTGAATGTTTGCTGTTTTCAAGGAAGGACATGTTTCTATATTAACATCTTTTCGACATTATTCAACATGCGATATTCTTGATTAACCCTTTTAAAAGATATTAGCTCTAAATCTCTTGAGTATGTTCTTATATATTCCTTTATGCACCATGATATTATTCAATACCTTACAGTGCCATGGATAGACCCCTGAATTTTTTGTAAATAATTTAATGAGAGTTAATATTATTTATAAAAAATGTTTCAATTTTACTGGTTGGAAGCAAGTAAATGGATCATGATACTATTTTTCAGTGGATGGTTATAACTTCTTCTGCCTAATCCAAATAAATAATTATATTTAGGCAGAAGAAGTTTTTTATCAATAAACAATTCATGCTCTTTAGGATATGCTGAGGATGCTTATATTTGAATTAATTTGATTACTATAATATGATTAAACCACAGAACCTGTAAGTACATAGAATTGGTTTAATCGCACAAAATTATTTATAGAAGGTATAACTAATTATTCATACATATTTTTCTTAATGCGAAAAGATCTGCTGTATTAATTTTTGAATCTCCATTTAAATCTGAATTTGTTTTATTTATAACATTTTCAGGATTAAGTATATATTTTTGTAATTGAATATAATCTAATATATCAATTTTACCATCATCATTTACATCCCCTAATAATACTTTAGAATCATCAGCAGAATTAACAAACAACACATTACCTGCATTCACCATAGTTGACCAAGTATTGTTGCTGCTATCACACCAAAGGTTAACACCTTTTCTTACACCAGCAATTGCATCATTTACTTGTGCATCAAAACCTATAATTTGATCAATTGAACCTTTATTATTTAAAGGGATAGCCATTTCTACCATATAGCCAGTATCAGTTAGCTTAGTTGCTGATTTGAATAAAGCATTCTTTATAGCTCCATTTGCAGTACCACTTTGTTCATTATCATAATTTACTCTATATTGAGCATCATCGCTATCATAAGATGGTGCTTTTGCATTATTTTCATCTATAAATGCTTCAACGGAATCTTGGTCATATTTATTACCAGCAGTTTTATTTAAAGTATGATCAGTAACTTCATATAATGCATAAACATAATTTTCATCCCATAATAATTTAACATTAGCTTTAGCTGTATCTGCATCCTTCAAAATTACATCTGTACTTATAACATTAGCACTGCTCCATATATCATCTATGCTGCCATCAATAGTAGGAGTGCCTTTTTTAGCTTCTACTAATTTAGGCTCTTTACTAAGTGCTAATGTTCCACCGTTACTAAATGCTAAGGCGTCTTTACTAACATTATCAATCCAAACTACTGAAGAATTTAAATTTCCATTAGAATCATAATCATTAATTTTCATATCAAAGGTTAGTTTAGCGCCTATTGCAGCTTGGGTATTACTTAATGGTAATTTAGCTTGTATTTGATATCCAGTGCTTATTTTAGTAGTTTTTATTGTATCAGTGTTAGTGTTGCGGTTAACAGTATATTTATTATATTCACTATTACCGTTGTCTAAAGAGATATTAACAGTATCTGAGTCGTCAACTGTTGCATCAGTAACATCTACGAAAACATATAAATTATTTGCATCCCACATAGTTTTTACTTTTGCTGTAGCTCCATTTGTTCCTGTTACATATGTCTTAACAGAAAAAGGTATAGCCATCTGCCATTTTTTATCCACCACATCTCCTATTGTAGGTGTTGTATTTATTGTGTTTACTGTTTGTTTTGTCACAGTAGGTGTTGGTGGTGTTACAGGTATTGTAGGCTTTGGAAGACCAACAATTGAATAGTAAGCTGGTTTAGCTTGTAAATATCTATCAAAGAGTAATGGTGCATCTTTTCTACCTGCTACTGGAAAGCTATCTAGCCACGTATCATCATCTGAATTTCCCCATAACATAACTAAGCCTAAATTGCCTTTGGTAGCTTCAGTTTTAAACATATCAAATAGTGCTTTATATTGAGAGGCCTGTGTATCTAAAATATAATCATTTAATGTCTTTTCACTTTCACCGCTACTACTATAAATTGACATGTCCAATTCTGTAACTTGAACAGCAAAGTTTGGATTAATACTCTTTAAACTTGCAAATTTTTCAATACTTTCTTTGATTGTTGAAACAGCAGGGAAATACATATTAATATGCATTTGAAGACCTACTCCATCTACTGGAATGCCTTTTTGAAGCATTCTCTTAGTTAAATTATATAAAGTATCTCTTTTGGTAGCATTCCATTCTACATTATAGTCATTTATAATTAACTTAGCATCTGGATCAGCTTCATGAGCATATTTAAAGGCTAATTCAATATAATCACTATCATAACCATCGCCGTCAACATCTCCTACTATAGATTTCCACTTAGAAGCTCTTAAACCATTTGAATCAGATATAACTTCATTAGCAACATCCCAATAATCTACTTTTCCTTTATATCTAGCCATTACAGTTTCTATATGTGTTTTAAGTCTCTTTAATAACAATTCTCTTGAAGCAGGTTTAGTTGAATCACTTGGATCTTGAAAGAACCAATCAGGTGTTTGATTGTGCCAAACTAAAGTATGTCCTCTTAATAACATGTTATTATCAGCAGCAAATTGTACAACTTTATCTGCTTCATCCCATTTGAAATTTCCTTCAGTTGGCTGAAGTGCATCAGGTTTCATACAATTACCTGGTACTAACGCATTATATTGATATTTGATAAAATCTGAATGTACATCAGTACTATCAAGTTCAGTTCCAGTAACAGCAGTTCCAATTGGGAAATAATCATTAAATACATTTCTTAATTGTGGTATATCTTTTTGATAATTTTTTTCTATTTCTTTAATAGCTACATTATCTAAATAAAAATCAATTTTTTCGGCAGCTGTAATACTATCATTGGATTTATAAGGTAATTCTAAATATAATGAGTATTTAGATAAGTTTGCATCAGAAGGTATTGTGTAATCACCTTGTATTTCTGTCCAATTACCTTTTGTAGCTTTAACACTTGCAACAGATACATATTTTTCTGATTTATCTGCAGCAGTATTTGCAAATTTCAAATCAAAAATTTGATTGCTTGCTCCATTTGGATCATTATACATGATGTATAGAGAAAAATGATAAGTTTTTCCTTTAGTAAGAACATTAGTTAAATCCTTTACTGGACCTTCCCAAGTTTTTGTTCTACCTGTTACTTTTAATGAACTACTTCCATCTTTATGTTGTGATGAATCTTGTGAAACAATAGCGCTGCCTCTAGCATTCCAATTATCTAATCCATCCTCAAATGATTGATTATAGTCTTTAGCCCCAGTAGATTTATTTTCTTTTACTGAAACGGTTTCAGCTGATGCTACTATACAGTTAGTAGGAATGTACATTCCACTAAAAGTAGAAGCTCCAATAATTAAACTTATTAATTTTAGTCTCGTTTTTTTAGTAAACATTTTATAATTCTCCTTTATATATAATTTTAAATAAAAAGATTTATTTAACAAAATAATTAGTTTATTACATAATAACATGAAATTGGATGAAAAATGTGGAAAAAAATAGCAAATAAGCTATCAATTACGCTTTGTATAGACTATTTCACGATTGTAATATATATGGATATAGATTTTGCGGTAATGGATAGTTACTAAATTGAGTTAAATTAAAATTATATATAAACAAAAGGAGTGTTTATAATATACAGCGAAGGTTGATTTGAGAAGATGAGAGCAAAAAATATAAAACTGATGTATCACATTTATAAAGTGCTGCAATTGGAATGTATACAAAATGTGGTAAAATATTGATATCCAATGCTAGAGATATAAAAAAACATGAGAATAAAATATGGAATACAATTAAACAATAACTACAAATACAATAATATAATTTATGGAGGAGATTATTATGCAAAAAATAGTTCCACACTTATGGTATGACAAGGAAGCAAAGGAAGCTGCTCAGTTTTATATAAGTTTATTTGACCAGTCAAAATTGCTCAATGTGACATTAATAGAAAACACACCATCTGGAGATGCAGAGCTTATTAGTTTTGAACTGGCGGGACAACAATTCGAGGCTATTAGTGCAGGGCCCTTTTTCAAATTTAATCCATCAATTTCTTTAATGGTAGCTTGTAACTCTGTGGAAGAAGTTAATGCTAAATGGAAAGCTTTGTCTGAAGATGGGATGGAATTAATGCCACTAGGTGAATATCCCTTTAGCAAGTGGTACGGTTGGGTTCAAGATAGGTATGGCTTGTCCTGGCAATTGATGCTTATAGATAATAATCAAACAGTTCAAAAGATTACGCCCAACTTGCTTTTCTCAAATGAAGCATGTGGAAAAGCAGAAGAGGCAGTGAAGTACTACACTGAAATATTTGAAAATTCAGAAGCAGGAATTATTAGTAGATATAAAGAAGGAAAAGCAGCGTCACCAAGGGCAAAGATAAATTATGCTGCTTTTAAACTTTATGGTGTTGATTTTTCTGCAATGGATAATGGTTTTGATGTGGATTTTAGCTTTAATGAAGCATTTTCAATAATTTTAAACTGTGAAAATCGACAAGAGATTGATTACTTCTGGGATAAGCTTTCTGCTGTACCAGAAGCAGAATCATGTGGATGGGCAAAAGATAAATTTGGAGTATCATGGCAAATAGTACCAAGGATTATGAGTGAGATGATGAATTCTGGTGACAGAGAAAAAATACAGCGTGTGACCGAAGCATTTCTGAAAATGAAAAAATTAGATTTAGCAGTTTTACAAAAGGCTTATGATGGACTTTAAGGCTTGGAGATGAAAACTTAGAGGAATGAAAATCAATTGAACATAAAATATAACCAAGTGGATTTTCACTTGGTTATATTTTAGATTAAGATATTTAATTACCAAATCTGTTGAAATGTTGACTTTTAAAGCCTTCTTGCTTTATAGATTTATGTTTTGCATTAGGATTATGATTATGTCCTTCTTCAGTTATTGGAGTTTGATAATTGCATTTTTCCATTCTTGCTGTTTTATTATCTGGTTGACTATCTTTTGCCATTAAAATACCTCCTTAGCATAGTAGTTTTTACAGATTTAGTTTGTACAGTACTATATAAATTATCCACGTATCTTTAAAAATTAAGATAATAACAATTATGAAGACGTATAATACAGAGAATAGCTAGAAGTGATAAATTACAGTAACCAATCTATGTAGGCTAAAAAATTATGATAAAATAACTTCTTTATTTATAAAAAATTCATAGAAAAATGAAGAAATCATTGCAACTTTGTTAAATATGTATTAGTATTTAACAGTAAAAATTAAATTTTAACTGAAGATAAAGAGAAAATAATGGCTATAGTAATTCAGCCAATTACAAAATACTTGTAAGAAAAGGCAGTTTAAATTACATGCTTTTTGACTAAGATGGAGGGATAAAATGGATCAATTAACATCAGAAAATCAAAATTTATCAAGAGGGCTGAAAAACCGGCATGTTCAATTACTTGCAATTGGAGGTGCAATTGGTACTGGATTATTCCTCGGTTCAGGAAGATCAATTCACTTGGCTGGTCCATCTATTTTGTTTGCGTATATAATAACAGGAGTAATTTGTTTTTTTATTATGCGTGCCCTTGGGGAATTATTACTTTCTAACTTAAACTACCATTCCTTTGTAGACTTTGTATATGATTATTTAGGAAACGGTGCAGCCTTTATTACTGGATGGACATACTGGTTTTGCTGGATTTCAGTTGGTATGGCTGATTTAACTGCTGCAGGACTTTACATACAATATTGGTTCCCCAATATACCGCAATGGGGTCCCAGTCTTATTGTCCTTGTAATTTTATTAATAATGAACCTTACGGCAGTAAAATTATTTGGTGAAATGGAATTCTGGTTTGCCTTAATTAAAGTTGTTGCAATTTTAGCACTAATTATAATCGGTACATTTATGATTATTAAAGGATTTTCTACAGATGCTGGTGCATCAAGCTTTTCAAACCTTTGGAGTCATGGAGGCTTGTTCCCAAATGGAGTAAGCGGTTTTATTCTTTCTTTCCAAATGGTTGTATTTGCTTTTGCTGGAATCGAATTAGTTGGTTTAACAGCTGGTGAAACCGAAAATCCTGAGCATGTTATTCCAAAGGCTATTAATAATATTCCAATTAGAATTATTATTTTCTATATAGGAGCACTTGTGGTTATTATGAGTATATATCCATGGAATTCAATTAATCCAGATAAAAGCCCATTTGTGCAGGTGTTTGCAGCCGTAGGAATTGCAGCAGCAGCAAGTATTGTAAATTTTGTTGTATTAACCTCAGCTTCATCCGCTTGTAACAGTGCTATTTTTAGCACAAGCCGTATGGTTTACTCTCTTGCGAAAGAAAGTAATGCGCCTGAGTCAATGAAAAAATTAACTTTTAGCCAAGTACCTTCTAATGCTACAATGTTTTCAGCAACTGTTATCTTGATTTCAGTTATTTTGAACTACATTATGCCAGAAGGGGTATTTGTACTAATTACAAGCATATCAACCTTCTGCTTTATCTACATTTGGGCAATTATAGTTATCTGCCATATGAGATATCGCAAGACTAATCCTGAGCTTGCTTCAAAGAGCAAATTCAAAATGCCACTTTATCCAATAATAAACTATATAATTCTAGCATTTTTTGCTTTTGTTATAGTTGTATTAGCACTTAATAAGGAAACTCGTGTGGCTCTGTTTGTAACACCAGTATGGTTTATAATGCTTGGAGTGATTTATAATATACTTAAATCAAAAAAGAAAAATGGGGAAGAGGTTGAAAAAGATATAGTATAGGATAATTAATACCTCTCAGATCAAAAATTTAGAAGATTAATTGCTTTAAGAGAACTTGCAATTATAGATTTTCAGAATAGATTTTCAGAATAGATTGAATGATGCTAGTCATTTTAGAAAAGTGCTTATCTTATTGGGATAGGGCACTTTTTTTGCTTTTAACTTCCACATTAAGATTAAGTAATTTAACCTTAACTTTTAAAGGATATATATAAAGCTTATGTTTAAAAATTAATTTAATTTAGGTTCATGAAGTTTTGTTTTACAGATATAGGGATTGAAATTTTACATAAATTGTAGGAAAATATATTTATAAGAATATTCGGAATGTTTTTATAAGCAAGAGTTTTAAATTAATTATCAAAGATTTACTTGAATGGTATTGAGTTTATTTTAATTGAAAAAGGAGAGAGAAAAATGAGTAAACATCTTTCAAAAGAAATACGTGTTCCAATTGAGGCTGATAATCCATCAATTATGAGAATTGAAGAAAAATGTATTAAATGTCGTCAGTGTAAAACTATATGCAAGGACTACATAGGTGTTCTTGATTATTATGATTTAAGTAAAACTAATGATATTCCAATATGCATAAATTGTGGACAATGCGCAAATGTATGTCCAGTAGATAGTATTGTAGAAACTTATGAATTTAGAGATGTAATAAATGCAATTAATGATAAAGATAAAATAGTAATTGTTAATACATCTCCATCAGTTAGAGTTACTTTGGGTGAAGAATTTGGAATGGAAGAAGGAGCTTTTGTTCAAGGGAAGATGGTTGCATTACTTCGAAAATTAGGAGTAGATTATGTTCTTGATACTAACTTTGGAGCAGATCTTACAATTATGGAAGAGGCAAGTGAATTAATAGAAAGAATTAAAGAAAACAAACAATTACCACAATTTACAAGCTGCTGTCCAGCATGGGTTAACTTTGCAGAAACTTATTATCCTGAAATAATTCCTAATATATCAACTTCAAAAAGTCCTATAGGTATGCAAGGTCCAACAGTAAAATCATATTTTGCTGAAAAGATGAGTATAGAGCCTAAGAAAATAGTCAATGTTGCCTTGACCCCTTGTACTGCTAAAAAATTTGAAATACGAAGAGATGAAATGAAGGCAGCTTCTAATTATCTTAATATAGATGATATGAGAGATATGGATCATGTAATTACTACTAGAGAATTAGCCTTATGGGCTAAAGAAAAAGGAATTGATTTTAATTCCTTAGAAGATTCAGAATTTGATAAAGTAATGGGAGAAGCATCTGGTGCTGGTGTTATTTTTGGAAATACTGGAGGTGTTATGGAGGCGGCTCTTCGTACAGCATATGAATTTGTTACCAATGAAAAGGTTCCAGACACTTTATACGAACTTAAACCAGTAAGAGGAATGGAAGAAATGAAAGAAGCAAGCTTTAAGATTGGAGATTTTTCGGTAAATGTAGCTGTTATTTATGGTACTAATAATGTAAGAAAAATGATGGACAAACTAAAAACTTCTGATAAACAATATCATTTTATAGAAGTAATGACATGCCCAGGCGGTTGTATAGGTGGTGGAGGTCAAACTAAGCATAGGTTGAATAAAATTAAAGGAGCAAATGAAAAACGTATTATGAGTTTATATAATAAAGATAGTAAAATGCAGCTTAGATTAAGTCATAAAAATCCTGAAATAGCAATGCTTTATGAGGATTTTTATAAAAAGCCTTTAAGTGAATTAGCAGAAAAAATGCTACATACTTCTTATTATAGTAGAAGTAGTGATTTAGGAGAAAATTAAAAATAAAGAAAACAGAGGCGTGATTATAATAATGGAGGTTGTAGAAAAAATTCCAGAGATGAATTATAGAAAAGACAAAAAAGGAAATAATTTATCTATACTAGGTTATGGTTGTATGCGATTTACTAAAAAGGGAAATAGCATTGATATTGATAAGGCAGAAAAAGAAGTTATGGAAGCAATAAATAATGGAGTCAATTATTTTGACACAGCTTATGTTTATCCAGGCAGTGAGGCTGCATTCGGTGAAATTCTAAAAAGAAATAATTGCAGAGATAAAATATGTATTGCCACAAAGCTTCCTCATTATATGGTTAAATCAAAAAAAGATTTGGAAAAGTATTTTAATGAACAATTAAGAAGACTTAATACAGATTATATTGATTATTATCTTATGCATATGCTTACTGATGTGAAGACATGGGAACGCTTAAAAACATTAGGTGCTGAGGAATGGTTAAAGGAAAAAGTTCAGAAGGGGCAAATTCGTAATGTTGGCTTTTCTTATCATGGAAATACAGAAACTTTTATACAGTTGTTAGAGGCCTATGACTGGGACTTCTGTCAAATTCAATATAATTATTTAGATGAGCATAGTCAGGCAGGAAGAAAGGGGCTTCAAGCTGCCAATAAAAAAGGACTTCCTGTAATTATAATGGAGCCATTAAGAGGCGGAAGACTAGTCAATTTATTGCCTGAGAAAGCTAAGGAGATAATAAATGATAATTCAAGGAAGTATACCCCTGCAGAATGGGCATTCCGTTGGCTTTGGAATCAGCCTGAAGTTACCTGCATACTGTCTGGAATGAATTCTCTAGAAATGGTTCAGGAGAATATAAATATTGCAAGTAATGTAAAAGCAGGTGAATTCACTGAAGAAGATTTTCAGTTAATAGAACAAGTTAAGAACGAAATCAATAGAAACATAAAAGTAGGTTGTACAGGCTGCGCTTATTGTATGCCATGTCCTAAAGGAGTGGACATCCCTGGAGCTTTTCATTCCTATAACATGATGTATGCTGAAAATAAGAAAAATGGTAGGAGAGAATATCTTATGTGTACTGCTCTGCGAAAAAATACAACCAGTGCTTCTCAGTGCGTAGAATGTGGCAAATGTGAACAACATTGTCCACAGCATATTGAGATTCGAAAAGAATTAAAGAAGGCTCGTAGAGAGTTGGAGACACCTATTTATAAAATTGCTAAAACTGCGGTGAAATTATTTAAGGTGTATTAGAAGGGGAGTTTGGAGAGAATTAGAACTAATTGTTGGAGCAAAATGCAGATATGAAGATTCAATAAAAACTTTTTTCCAAATTAATTTAGAATAGAGAAAATGGAGTTTTATGTAGAGCTTGTGGAATATAACGAGGAAGCACCAGTCACTTTAAAGCCTATGCTTATAGAAGCAAAAGGGAAATTTCCTAAGCAGTATGGTGAAGGATATTAATATCATATTTCCTGCTTATATCTTCTTTAAATATGCAATTATGAAGGATAGGCTTATGCTCCTAGTATCAAAAATAAAATAAAAAACATATAGTTTAATTATATTAATGAATTAGGAATAGTTATGAGAGCTGAATTAAAAAATATAAGAGATAAAATTTTATATAAAATGCCCCAAATTAATGAAGTATCATATACATGGGCACAACCTTTGCAACATAATTTAAAGCCTAGCATGATAGTATATCATCATACTGTAGAAACTAATTTTACTCCTCAAAAAATAGATGAAATGCATAAGAAAAGAGGCTGGGCAGGTATAGGTTACCATTTTTATATAAGAAAAGATGGCACCATATATAGAGGGAGACCAGAAGATGCAGTAGGTGCTCATGCCACTTGCGTAAATGATAGAGCCTTTGGTATTGCTTTAGAAGGAAATTTTAATATTGAACAATTAACTCCAAAACAAATGAGTAGTCTTCTTGCATTATCAAAATATCTAATTAAAAAATACAATATTAAGGATTTAAAAAGGCATAAGGATGTAGCAAATACAGAATGTCCTGGGAAAAACTTTTGTTTTGAAGAAATCAAGGCAAAATTAAATGTAACCTAGATTTATGTCTTAGAAGCTAAATTACAAGAGGAAGGCAATATTGTTGAAATAGAAACAAGAATTTAATATAATATTGTTAATGTACCAACGGCAGGGAGGAGACATACCATGAACAAAAAAGAACAGGTCAAAATGGATTTCAGGGGCTTATTTAACAAGATGACTTAGCTTAATAAGCTTAAGATGGAAGACAGTCTTAAGGGGTATAAGTCTTCTAAAGTACATTGTATCGAATACATTGGAAGAAATGTAGATTCCAATGTGATGAAACTTGCGGAGTCCTTTTATATGACTAGAAGAGCCATAAGTAAAATAACTAAGAAGCTCATAGAAAAAGGCTTTATCGAAAGCTACCAGAAGCCAGATAACAAGAAAGAAATTTATTCTAGATTTACTGAGCAAGGGAAAGTAAGTCATAAAATCCATGAGGAACTGCTATATTTATTTCCACAATTCAATTTTGAAGATATTAAAAATATTTAGTTTTTTATAGGAATGTAGCATTATTACTAAACTATGATTTTAACTCAATAGTTTCAAGTATTTTAATTGAGACTATGGGATTATATTGATCATATGATACTTTAACTTTGAATTCTTCATGTATCATAAAATAGTATATAACATCATGGGATAGACGATAAATATTTTATAAAAATTATTGTTTTGTATAACCTGCTGGGGCGTTAACAAAATTGTGGATTTATTTACAATTTTATTAACGCCCCAGTAAAAAATATAAGAGTTAAAGTAACTTAATCAGCGATTCTAACTCTTCAGATAAAATTTTAGCAAGCTCAAAATCAGTACGTTGTAAAGCCAATTCTATTTTCGTTTCAACTGATTTTTTCTTTTGTTCAATTTCTAAATAGTCTTTATCAAAAAACTTCGTATAAATCATCCTTCTAAATTTTCGCATATTCATTTTTCTAATTGTCTTATCCTCAATGATTAAAACATAATCCATACAGTTTATTATAGAATAGTAATCATGAGAAATCATTAGAATCGCACCTTTATAATTTTTTATGGCTTTTTCAAGCGCTATTTGCGAATAGGTGTCTAAATGACTTGTTGGCTCATCGAGAAGCAACATGTTTGCTTTACTTGCAGAAATTTTAGCCAATTGCAATATATTCTTTTCTCCACCAGATAAAGATTCTATCCTTTGGTTTATGATTTCTTCGTCAAAATCATAGTTTGAAATATATGAGCTAATCTCTTCATAAGTTTCAAATCCTGCATCTAAGAATTCTTCAAGTATTGTATTAGACTCAGTTAGTATTTCTCCTTGAAGTTGAGATAAATAAGCTACTTCAATGTAAGAATTTATTTCAATAGAATCGTGATTATTTTTAAAGATGTCTCTAAGTAAAGTCGTTTTACCAGTACCATTTGAACCTACAAGAGCTACTTTATCAGTAGATTTAATCTCAAAACTAACATTTTCTAAAAGCATCTCATCAAAGCTAGTACTGTAATCAGTAACGTTTAAAGCAATGGTTTCTTCGATTTTATTATTAGTAACTAAACGGATGCCTGGTTGTTTAATCTCTACAAATGGTGTTTTAATTCTACGCGCTTCTAATCTTTCTTGAAATTTCATTCTAGCTTTTAGATATTTTCCAGCAGAAGTTTCACCTGTAATTTCTGCTCTATCTCTTAGTTTCTTGATTATGTGCTCGTTTCTCTTAATTTCATCATCATCAGCAATAGCTAATTCTTGCAACTCAATTTTAGTTTGAAGTAATGTGAAATTATAATCAATATATCTTCCATCAAACTCTTGGAGTTCCATATTTTCAAGGTGAATAATTTTATTAAAACAATGATTCAATAAATATCTGTTGTGTGTAATAATTAACATCATTCCCTTATGAGAATTAATTAGATTTTTAAGAGAATTAAGGTTTTCAAAGTCTAAAAACACATCTGGTTCATCCATAATCATTAAGTCTGGACTATTAAGCATTTCCTTAATAACTTGAATAAGTTTAAACTCTCCACCACTAAGTTCAGATACCATTAGATCTTTAAGCTTATTTAGGTTTGCAAGATTTAGTTTCTTAATAAGGTTGCTTTCGAAATCATCGCCACCAATTGCATCAAGTGATTCTAAAGCTTGTTGGTACTTTATTAGTAAAGTATCAATATCTGAAGATGTTTCCATTTCAGTACAAATAGAGGCTATTTCATCTTGCAGCTTAATAAATTCTTCCCCTATATATTCGAAAACTGTAGTTTCTTTTGTTTTGTCTACTTGTGAGAACTGACTTACATATCCAATTCTACAATCGGGATCTATCTCTAATTTACCATCGAACATATATTTTTCTGGATCCATAAGTATATCTATTAGTGTACTTTTTCCACTACCACTTGTTCCTATAAAAGCGCAATGTTGATCATCTTGAAGCGTAAATGAAATTTTATTATATAGATCTTTTTGCGGAAATGAGTAGGATAAGTTATCAACTTTTATCATATTATTACCTCGCTTTATCATTTGAAAAGAGCCTATAAAAATAAGCTCTTCAATATATATAATCTTCATGATTTTATAACTTGGAAGATTATGTAGTACCGATATTCTATTTTGGTTTACCGCTTAAAGCATAACATTTTTTTCGGCTAATTTCAATTAAAAAGCAAAAGCTAATCTTTTTGATAAAAGAAAATGATGTGGAAAAATTAGTTGTTTTTTTGGTTGCTTTGCGAAATCTAATATTGAAATAAATAGTTGTCGCAAGGTAGTATGGGACTCCTTTTCTAAGCATCTATGTTGTCAAATGTTCTATCCTCAAAAAATTGGTATCTGGGAAAAAGAACATGAAATAATTGGAGTAGTTCATTAAATTCATATTTTTCTTATTTAGGATAACAATTATTAAATGATAAATATGGCTTGCTGTTAAAGGTAAGCCATATTTTATACGCTGCTATTTTTAAGGTATTCATAATAATAATAATAATAATGAATAGCCTCACCAACAAATGAAAAACTAGTTACATCTTGAGAAACGTTGCAACCTTTATCAGTCAATTTACTTTTATCACATATAACTGATATGTCTGGTTGAATTATGTTTTTGCTATATCGTACATCTTCATCATCTTTTTTAATATTACATCAAAGAGGGCAAGATAAACTTTATCACATCTCCTTTTTTAACTTATATTATGCTATTATAGAATTACATTATAAGGAAAGTTGGGGAGAAAAATGAATAATATTGTATTTCTTAATTCAAGCAAAATAAATTTTGATAACAAACTGGATTTTTCATTACTAGATAAGTTGGGCAAAGTTACTAAATATGAAGATAGTAGTAATGAGGAAATTTTAGAGAGAGTTAAGGACCAAGGAATAGTAATTACTAAAGAGATGATAATTGGAAGAGATTTAATTGAGAAATTTCCTCCTTGTGTTAAATTAATATGTGAAGCTGGTACTGGTTATAATAATATTGATCTTGAAGCTGCAAAAGAAAAAAATATATTTGTATGTAATGTGCCAGGCTATAGTAGTGAAGCAGTAGCTCAGTTAGTTATTACATTTATATTGAACTTAACTTCATCATTATCAGAGCAGCAAAGGATGATTGAAAATAAAAATTATGATAACTTTACTAAGTATCTTCAAGTGCCTCACTTTGAAATACAAAATAAAACTCTTGGAGTTATTGGCGCTGGAGCTATTGGTCAGCAGGTAATAAAAGTAGCTAAAGCTTTAGGAATGAACATACTTGTATACAGCAGAACTCCCAAAGATTTAGGGGATTCAACTATTAAATTTGTTAGTCTTAAAGAGCTTCTTAAAGAGTGTGATTTTATCACTTTGCACTGTCCTTTGACGACTGATACAAAGCATCTTATTAATAAGTCCACATTAGAACTTATGAAGCCACAAGCTTGTATTATAAATACTTCAAGGGGTGCTATTATCAATGAACTTGATTTAATTGAAGCCCTTAGGAATAAAAAAATCTCAGGTGCAGCCCTTGATGTTCAGGAACAGGAACCTCCAGAATTAAATAATCCACTTTTTAATATGAAGAATGTTATTCTTACTCCACATATAGGCTGGAGATGCCTTGAGTCAAGACAAAGACTTACAAATCTATTGGCTGATAACATTGAAGGATTTATAAAGGGAAGTCCTATTAATATTGTTCACTAATATTATAGAAAAATGATGAAGAATTTTTGCTAAGATTTCAAATAAGCCGTTTATTGCTTAAAAAGATAGACGGCCTTCTAATTTATTATCAAAATAAGTAGTTGTTTTAAATTAAATATTTCCATTGTCGTAAACATTTCCTCAAGATCTTAAAGGGTCTTTTCTGAATTTTATAATTCCTTTTAATTTAGAATTGGGAAAAGTATTTTGAAAAGATCATAATGTTATTTGAGAAGCGTTTGCTTCTCAAATAGAAATAAAAAATGGTCAAATGGAAAGCTGTCTGCTGCTTTTAGAGGGAGAACCTGTTATAAGTTATGGGCCTTTTGTAATGACATCTGATAAAGAAATTAAGGATGCTTTTGCTGATTATAGAAGCACTGGCTTTGGAGGATGGCCATGGGAACGTGATGATTTTGTTCATCCAAGAAAAAAAGGAAGATTTGCACAATATCCTGATGGTAAAATAGAATATAGATAATATTTATATATAAGCATTAAGAAAATTTATCAACAACTATATATTTTTCACCAACAGGTACAACTAAAAAAATTATTAATTCAATTGTAAAAGGTATGGGGGTAGTTTGCAATAATCCTATGAAAAAGATAAATATTGAAATATTATAAGAAAGATTGTAATTTTAAACTACAAACGTTATCATGAGGAGATATGAAATAATAGAACTTATTTCTAAATTAAATGTATTTAGGATTGTGCTAAAATTATAATAGTTATTTTTTATCAGCATAGGATTAAGTTTGGAGTGAACAATTATGAGTTATATTGAAAAAGGCACCAGAGAATTTCACTTGACTAGTATGGCGCTATTTGCTGGTGGCTTTAATACTTTTGCAATTTTGTACTGTACGCAGCCATTGATGCCGTTTTTATCAAAAGAATTTGGGGTATCTCCTACAGTTGCTAGTTTATCATTATCAGTTACAACCTGTACTTTAGCAATAAGCATGTTGCTTTTTGGATCAATATCTGAGGTTCTAGGACGTAAGCCAATTATGTGCTTTTCTCTTTTTGCCACATCAATACTTGCTGTGTTATCAGCTTTTGTTCCTAATTTTAGCAGTCTGCTTGTTATAAGGTGTTTACAGGGTTTTGTTTTGGCAGGATTACCTGCTATAGCTATGGCTTACATTAGCGAAGAAGTTGATAAGTCAAGCTTGGGAATGGTCATGGGCTTATATATTAGTGGTAATTCCATTGGAGGAATGAGTGGACGTATTATAATAGGGGTTATTACAGACTTTTTTAATTGGAGATTAGCTTTAGGATGTATTGGCATTTTAAGCCTTATGGCCAGCTTTTTATTTTGGTTTAAGCTGCCTAAGTCAAAACATTTTGAAGCAAGAACTTTTGAGGTTAAAAAACTTATAAAATCCAGTGTGAATCACTTAAAAAATCCAAAACTTCTTTGCTTATATTGCATTGGTTTTTTAATTATGGGAAGTTTTGTATCCTTATATAATTATATTGGTTATCAATTAGTTGAGCCTCCATATAATCTTAGCCAAACCTTAGTGAGTTTTATTTTTGTAATTTATATTGTTGGAACTTTCAGCTCTACATTTATGGGACGGTTAGCTGATAAACATGGACAATATAAAATTCTATTAGTGTCATTAGTTATAATGTTGTTTGGAATAAGTATAACTTTAAATGGAAACCTATTTTTGAAGATTTTAGGCATAGCAGCTTTAACCTTCGGATTTTTTGCAGGACATTCAATTGTCAGTAGCTGGATTGGCAAAATATCAACCCATGACAAGGCACAAGCATCTTCTCTATATTTATTATTTTACTATGTTGGTTCTAGTGTAGGTGGAACTAGTGGTGGAAGGTTTTGGTCCCTATATGGATGGAGTGGAGTAGTAGGGATGATTTCAGTATTTTTAGTAATTGCATTTGTAGTTTTATTTACTTTAGCAGCAATTACAAAGCATGTATATTGTAAAGGTGAGAAATTTCATGTGAATATCTAAAACTATGGCATATAAAAAGAAACCGGAAAGCCCATTAATTTAGGAGCATCATATCCATTTTCAGTTAGTACGTAAACTAATATGTTCTTTTTAAATTATTAAAAGATTATGATATAGTAATATATATATTTTAATTAAAAATAAAGAAATAAGGGAGATATATATGTTAGCACCTAATAAAACTACAAAAGTATATGATCAAGTTATAGAACAAATTAAAAGTAAAATAAAAAGTGGAGAAATCAAAAAGGGAGATAGATTACCATCAGAAAGAGAAATGGCAGAATCAATTGGTGTGTCGCGAACATCAGTAAGGGAGGCAATAAGAGCCTTAGAGGTGGTTGGTTTGGTAGAAAGCAAGCAGGGAGCTGGGAATTACATAAAAACTAACTTTGATAATTCGTTATTTGAGCCTCTTTCAGTAATGTTTATGCTACAGGAAAGTTCTGTTAAGGAAATGTATGACTTAAGAGAAACATTAGAATTACAATGTGCCAAATTATCAGCTGAAAATATAGAAGATAATGAACTTGCACTTTTGACTGCAATAGTAGATAGAATGTATATTGCAGGAAGTGAAGAGGAAAGTCTTGAATTGGATATTAAGTTTCATTACTTAATTGCAAAAGCTTCACGAAATGTATTGTTAATAAATGTCCTTGATGTTATATCCCAGCTTATGGATGAATTTATTCAAAAATCTAGAATGCAGATTTTACATGAAGGGAATACTAAAGAAAGTCTATTGGAAATACATGAAAATTTACTTAGAGCTTTGAAATGTAGGGATGAATCAAAAGTGTGTAATGCCATGAAGGAGCACTTTAATTTAATTAGAAAATCTTACGGGTATGATAATTAGTCACAATCAAAAAAATACTTGGATTATCAATGTGGTTTATGTTGATAATCCAAGTATTTTTTTGATATTTTCAAACAACTAACATTTAAAGAAAGAATTTTAATCAGAATAATATTTTGTTAAATTAATAACAATTGTTTACAAGGAAGATTTAGGAAGGTATAATTAATTTATAAATTGGTAGTACCAATTTATAAATGGTATGATAAGTATGTGCAAATTTATAGGAGGAAAAAATTATTAATATCTTAGTTTGTATTAAATTTTGATCCTAAGCATATGTTAAATCCAGAAAAAGTATGTGAATAAAATTGCTAATATTATTAAATTAATGTAAAGAGTAAAGGAGAGGAAAAAGTTATGCAGATTCTGTTATGCGTAAAGCAAGTTCCAGATGATTCGATTGAAATCCATTTGGATAAAGAAATGAAAAAGCCTAATTTAAAAGGAGTTAGTTTAGTGGCAAATGCATTTGATACATATGCATTAGAGCTAGCGGTTCGTTTTATTGAGGCGCATGGAGGAAATGTTAGTGTATTAAGTGTTGGATCAGAGGATTCTATAAATACATTAAAAAATTGTCTTGCTGTAGGAGCTAAAGAAGCATTTTTTGTAAAGGATGATTTATATGCAGATTTAGATGCTATGGGAACAGCTGATGTTTTGACAGATGCTATTCATAAGCTTGAAAAAGAAAAGGGAGATAAATTTGATTTAATTCTTTGTGGAAAGGAATCTACAGATGAAATTACTGCTCAGGTAGGAGCTATGCTTGCTGAAAAATTAGGATTAGGATATGTTAGTAGCGCTATTGAAATCGATTTAAAAGATAATGGAATAAAGGTGCATCAAGAAACTGAAGAAGGATATAATTTAGTTTCTTTAGAATGTCCGGCTGTAGTAACAGTAAGTAAACCAGATTATGATCCACGTTATCCTACTATTAAGAGTAAGATGGCAAGCCGTAAGGCAGTTATTAAAGCTTACTCAGCAGCAGAAATTGGAGAGGTAAAACAAACAAAAGTGCGCTGCATAGAATATATTGAACCTCCAAAGAAAGAGGCTGGCATAAAGATTCAAGAGAAAGATGCTGTATTAGCAGTAAGTGTTGCTATGGAACAAATGAAAAAAGATAAGGCAATCTAATTAAGGGGGAAACAAACGTATGAAAGCATTATTGTTTATTGAGACAGATGGAGAAAAAGCATTAGGTGGAAGTCTTGAACTTATTAGTGCAGCAAAAGCACTAGATGCAGAAGGAACAGCAGTTGTAGCTGGTAACAGAGCAATTGCAGATACAGTAGCTGCTTTAGGAATTCCGGTTATTTTTATAGATACTGCCACAGACTGTGATACTTTGACAGAAGTATTAGCACAAGCTGTTAAGGAAGAAAATCCAGATCTTTTCTTATTAGCTAACACAACACTTGCTAAAGATCTTGCTCCACGTATTGCAGGACGTATTTGTCTAGGTTGTGTAAGTGACGTAATAGAATTAAGAGAAACTGATGGTAAAGTTATATATACAAGACCAGCCTATGGAGGTACAGTTTTAGAACATATTGAAGTGAACGGGCCAGCTGTAGTTACAGTTAGAAATGGGAGTTTTTCAAAGCCAGAAAATACTTCAAATGCAGTCGTTACAGAAAAAAAGGTGGAAATCCCTGCAGATGTTATTAAGGCAAAAATTGTTGACACAGTAAAAGAGATTTCTGAATCAGTTAATTTAGAAGAAGCTGAGGTTATTGTCTCTGGTGGACGTGGAATGGGAAATGAAGAGAATTTCAAACTTGTTGGAGAATTAGCACGTGTACTTGGTGGTGTAGTAGGTGCAACAAGACCAGCAATTGAAAGTGGATGGATTTCTCGTGCACATCAAGTTGGACAATCAGGAAAAATAGTAGCACCAAAACTTTATATTGCATGTGGTATCTCTGGAGCAACACAACATACATCTGGAATGTCAGGAGCTAATTATATTGTTGCAATTAATAAAGATGAAGATGCTCCAATTTTTGAAGTGGCTAATTTAAGTATAGTTGGAAATGTAACTGAGATTCTGCCTGTTATGATTGAGGAAATGAAGAAAGTAAAAGAAAAGTAGATAGGTTTAGTAAAGAGAAATATGCAGAAGTTGCAGTAATTCCAAATACTGCAGAAAGAAATAAGAATAATAATGTATATAAATTCACACTTGTACATTTAAAGAACTATTGATAGAACATAAGTGGATAAGAAACGCAGTATATAAAAAAATAATTAAATTAGAATATATGTAAAAACAGTATTCGATTAGCAAGTGAGAAGCAAGAGAATTATAATGTTATGGTCATATCAATTTTGAAAGGGTTACACACTTGAAAAGTATATAAGAGGAGGATAAGAGAATGCTGTTTTTTAAATTCTTAATGGCTATATTACCAATAATTTGGCTCATAATTGCACTTAGCCGATTAAAAATGCCAGGTTATAAAGCTTGTTCTATTGCACTTGTTCTTACCATGTTTTTAGCTATTTTTTTCTGGAAATTAAGTGGAGTTTCCACTATGACAGGAGTACTGGAAGGAATACTTAACGCATTGTGGCCAATTTGTTTAGTTATTGTTGCAGCTTTATTTACATATAATTTGATTTTACGTACAGGCGCAATGGATTTTATAAAAGAAATGTTAGCTGGAGTTTCCATGGATAAAAGGGTTTTGACATTAATTATTGGATGGGGATTCGGTAATTTTATGGAAGGAATGGCCGGCTTTGGTACAGCAGTTGCTATTCCAGCATCAATGCTTGCTGGTCTTGGATTGAATCCATTTTCAGCAGTTATATCATGTTTGGTTGCTAATAGTACACCAACTGCATTTGGATCAGTTGGAATACCTTTAGTAACGGTTTCTGCAGTGACAGGAATTGGAGCGAACACCTTGGCTGCAAATACAGCAATAATTGAAGCGATTCTTATTTTTGTCAGTCCATTTGTTATGGTATTCATTGTAGGTGGTGGAATAAAAGCATTAAAGGGAGTATTTCTTATTACAGTAGTTGCTGCATTATCATTTACAGTACCTGCTTATATTACAGCAACAGCAGTTGGAGCAGAACTCCCTGATATAGTAGGATCTATCTGCTGTATGATATGTACAGTTGTTGCAGCAAAAATCTTTAATAAAGAACCTCAAAAGGAGTATTGCATTGAAATTGGTGATAAACAAAAAAAACAAACTTTATCATTGGGTAAAGCCATGCAAGCATGGTGTCCATTTATTTTAATATTTTTAATGTTAATGTTCACGTCTACATTATGTGCACCAATTCATGATGCAATTGCAGTATTTAAAACAAGTACAAGCGTATATGCTGGTAAAGGTGGAAATACGTTGACTTTTAGCTGGATTAATACACCGGGTATTATTATTTTTATTGCTGCAATTATTGGAGGTATCATTCAAGGTGCAAAAATATCAACTATGTTTGATGTATTTAAAGGCACATTAAAAGCAAACTGGAAAACAATTGTTACAATTTGTGCAGTTATGTCAACAGCAAAGGTAATGAGCTATAGTGGAATGATTTCAGATATTGCAAGTCTTTTAGTTGTAGTTACAGGAGGAGCATATCCGCTTATATCACCATTAATTGGAGCTATTGGAGGTTTTGTTACAGGTTCAGGTACATCAACTAGTGTTTTATTTGGAGGATTGCAAGCGCAAACAGCACAAAATCTTGGACTTTCTGGAGGGTGGATGGCAGCTGCAAACACACTTGGAGCAGGTATTGGAAAGATGATTTGTCCTCAAAGCATTGCAATTGGTGCAAGTGCAATTAATCAATCTGGTTCAGAAAGTAAAATTTTAAGAAGTGTATTTAAATATTTTGTGTGCTATATAGTTATCGGTGGAATCGTATGTTTTATAGGAACACTTTAAGGCATAAACTGCAAATCGACTTTTATACTAATTATGTTAGGAAGGAATGAGTATTATGGATGAGTATAATCAATTGACAGAAGAATTAATTAAGAAATTAAAGGAGGCGGCTCCAGGGCATATTTTGACAGGTGATGATATTAATGAAGATTATTGCCATGATGAAATGCCTATTTATGGAAAGAAAGCTCCACAAGTTGTATTTATGGCACATTCTACAGAGGAAGTTTGTAAGGTAGTAAAAATATGTAATGAAAATAAGATTCCAGTAACTCCAAGAGGAGCAGGAACAGGTCTTGTAGGAGGGGCAGTTCCAATTTTAGGGGGAGTTTTAATTGATATTACAAAGATGAATAAAATACTTTCTTATGATTTTGAAAACTTTGTTGTTCATGTAGAAGCTGGTGTTTTATTAAATGATCTTGCAGAGGATTGTGCAAAACAAGGCTTATTATATGCTCCAGATCCAGGTGAAAAGTTTGCTTGTTTAGGTGGAAATGTTGCAACAAATGCTGGTGGAATGAGAGCTGTCAAATACGGGGCAACACGTGATTATGTACGTGCAATGAAAGTAGTTCTTCCAACAGGAGAAATTACAGACTTTGGAGCTACAGTATCAAAAACAAGTTCTGGTTACAGCCTTTTAAATTTAATGATTGGCTCAGAAGGTACCCTTGGAATTATTACAGAACTTACTTTGAAAATCATGCCAGCACCAAAGGTAGTAGCTAGTTTAATTATTCCTTTTGAAAATTTAGAGGATTGTATTTCTACTGTTCCTAAATTTAAAATGGAACATATGAATCCACAAGCACTAGAATTCATGGAAAGAGAAATTGTTTTAGCTAGTGAAAGATATATTGGAAAGAGTGTATTCCCACAAGTAATTGATGGAGTAAATGCAAATGCTTATTTACTTGTTACTATAGATGCAAGTAATGAAGATGAATTAAATGACCTTATTGAACAAGCAAGTGAAATAGTATTAGAGGCTGGAGCAATTGATGTTCTTGTAGCAGATACCCCTGCAAAGATAAAAGATGCATGGGCAGCTCGTTCTAGTTTCTTAGAAGCAATTATGGCAGAAACAAAGTTATTGGATGAATGCGATGTTGTAGTTCCAGTAAATAAAATTGCTCCATATCTTGCCTTTGTAAATAAAGCAGGGGAAGAGTGTGGAATAACAATTAAAAGTTTTGGACATGCAGGAGATGGAAATCTTCACATATACCAATGCAGCAATGATTTAGAAGAAGCAGAATTTAAAACAAGAGTTGATAAATTCTTTAAGATCATTTACGAAGAAGCGATTAAATGTGGTGGTCTTGTTTCAGGAGAGCATGGAATTGGTAGTGGAAAGATGAGTTATTTAGCAGATAGCATTGGAGAAGTAAATATGGAATTAATGAAAGGCATTAAAAAAGTCTTTGATCCAAATTTTATTATGAATCCAGGTAAAGTATGCTGTCCATTAGATGGTTTAAATTAATGAATCACAATCAAAATACAATTGATATTCCATAAAATAAAAAGGAAACAAAAAGAGAGGTAGGAAATTAATATGAATTTTAAACAAGATGAAAATCATGAACAATTACAAGAAATGTATAGAGATTTTGCAGAAAATGAGGTAAAACCAATTGCAAAAGAAATAGATGAAAGTATGCGTTTCCCAGAAGAAAATGTAGCCAAAATGGCTGAAATGGGCTTACTTGGAATTCCATTTCCTGAAGAATACGGCGGAGCAGGCATGGATACCTTAAGTTATATACAATGTGTAGAAGAATTATCTAAATGCTGTGCAACAACAGGTGTTATAGTTTCAGCTCACACAAGTCTTTGTGCAACACCAATTTACACATATGGTACAGAGGAGCAAAAAGAGAAATATTTAAAACCACTTGCTTTAGGAGAAAAATTAGGAGCCTTTGGATTAACAGAACCAGTCGCAGGAACTGATGCTTCAATGCAAAAGACAACAGCAGTTTTAGAAGGCGATAATTATGTATTAAATGGAAGCAAAATATTTATTACTAATGCAGGATATGCAGATATATATATTGTTTTGGCTATGACAGATAAGAGTAAAGGAACAAAAGGTATTTCAGCATTTATTGTTGAAAAAGATTTCCAAGGATTTTCAGTTGGAAGTCATGAATTAAAGATGGGAATCCGTGCATCTTCTACATGTGAATTATTTTTTGATAACTGCATAGTTCCAAAAGAAAATCTTTTAGGAGAAGAAGGCAAAGGATTTGGTATTGCAATGGCAACTCTTGATGGAGGCCGTATTGGTATTGCTGCCCAAGCTCTTGGTATTGCAGAAGGGGCAATAGAGGAAACTGTAAAATATGTTAAAGAACGTGTTCAATTTGGGCGTCCTATTGCACAATTCCAAAATACACAATTTGAATTAGCTCAAATGCGTGCAAATACAGAAGCTGCAAAGCTTTTAGTATATCAAGCAGCAAGTGCAAAAGATGATCATGAAAAATTTACACATCTAGCAGCTATGGCAAAATTAGTTTCTGCTAGAAATGCTACTGATGTAACTAATCGTTGCTTACAATTATTTGGTGGTTATGGATATACAAGTGATTATCCAATTGAAAGAATGATGCGTGATGCCAAAATAACAGAAATCTATGAAGGAACATCAGAAGTTCAAATGATGGTAATTTCAGGATGGATGCTTAGATAATATATAAATAATTAATATGCTCTCTAGTTAAACACATGAAAAAATAATGGACAAGTATATGATGGTATTAGTTTATTATTTTTGATTGTGAATTAAACCTATATAAACAAACTATGAAAATAACAAGTTCAACTATATAATGCAGGGAACTTGTTATTTTTTTGTTTTTAAAATGATGATTGTTTAATTCTTTTGCTAGCGCTGATATAGTCATTACTTATGGTAGTAAAAACACATAGTAGAACTTAAAATATGCCCAGATAAAACTTGGAAATGATATGTTTTATTGGGAGTTTACGTAAAGTAGACTCTTATTTTATCACATATAACTGATATATCTGGTTGTGCTTAATAAGTTACATATTGTGCTTTGCACTCTTTTTATATGTGTATATTTCTACTATCAATTACGTTTTCATCATTATTTTTAAGTATTACATCAAAAGGGGTAGGATAAACTTCACACGAACCATTATTGGATTCAATATATTGCTTTATTTAAAAAAGTATTTCTGATAATATTTCTTGGTGAATTCTACTTGGAGCTTGGATCATATTAATAATTTTACCTTCAATTATTTCAATTCTTTCATTTTCATCATAGGTGAGATAATCTTTATATTGGATATATTACATGAAAAAACCTCCTTGATTTATAGTATTGCCCTCTTTCATAATCTTTTAATAAAATAATAGCATTAATTGAGAGCTAATTCGATAAATAAAGAAAGAATTTATGATAGTGTTGAAGGAAGGTATGAAGCTGTAGTAAGTGATATTAATAAATGATTAAGATTAATGAAGTATCATATACATGGGCACAACCTTTTCAACATAATTGTGTAAAGTTATTGGATTTAAATGAATAAAATATATACTTCACAAGAAACAATAATATTGAATAATGGTATTGTTTCTAAAAGCACAATCTGCTATTGGTGGGAATTGATACCTATTAAGAATTATATGTTTATAATATAATTAAATGAGGAATTATATTTATAATATGTTTTATGGAGGTAATAAAATGGATGAGAAATATGTAAAAAAGTCAGTGAAAGAATTAAAAGAAAATTTGACAGAAATACAATATAGAGTAACCCAAGAAAATGCTACAGAAGCACCATTTAATAATGAGTACAATAGCTTTTATGAAAAAGGAATATATGTAGATATAACAACAGGAGAGCCTTTATTTATGTCTTCTTACAAGTTTGATTCGGGTTGCGGATGGCCTGCCTTTTCAAAGCCTATAACAAGAAAAGTTATTAAAGAAAAAAAGGATGAAAGTCATGGTATGGTACGAACAGAGGTAAGAAGTAATATCGGTGATGCTCACTTAGGGCACGTATTTAATGATGGACCAGAAGATGCAGGGGGGTTAAGATATTGCATTAATTCAGCTGCACTTAAATTTATTCCTATGGATAAAATGAAGGAATTAGGTTATGGAGAATATTTAGATGAACTAGATATTTAAAAATTAAAAAGTGTTTTTAGGAGATAAGGAGGAAAAAATGAAAGAATAAATCTAGTGTTCCAAGGCATAAAAGATTGAGAAAGTTATCGACATTACAAGCAGCAAAATGCTGAATACCGAAATATAATAGGCAAAATTTAGTTAAAGGGTATAGTAAACATTTTGCAGTAGGATAAAAATTTGGCTTTAAAATAATAAAAAACCACCATTCCTTTGTAAATCCAATTTACAAAGGAATGGTGGTTTATTTATGATTAATGATTAAAAATATATTACAGTGAATGAAAAGTAAGAAAAACATAATAAATTAATTCAGTAATGAGGATAGCAAATTTTTTGCATCTCCAACTCAATAAAGTGCAACAAAATACAATAAAATGCAATAAAATACTTGACGATGGTGAAAAGAATTATTATAATTTGACTATAGATTAATTTTGAAAGGGTAGATTTTTTATGGAGAATCAATTTTATACAATAGATAAAATCGCAGAAATACTAGGTATGCATCACAAAACTATAAGAAAGTTTATAACAGAAGGTAAGCTTGCAGCAAGCAAGGTAGGAAAACAATGGAGAATTTCAGGTCATGATTTAAGTCTTTTTATGGAAAAGAATAATGTTAATATAAATGATAAAAATATTGCCGAAGAATCAAATATTGATTTTCTTACTAATGGAGAAGTTAAAGAAACTGAAAAGCGAAAAGTAAATGTATCTACTGTTGTTGATATAGATGATGTAGATAAAGAAGAATATTTTAGAATATCCAATACTCTTATAGCAATAATAAACTGTAAAGACCCTAAAATGGGGAAATCAACAATTAATATGAAATATGATGAAAAAGAAAACAGGTTAAGAGTTTTATTATGGGGGAATATAAGCTTCATTGAAGAAATTCTAAATTCTATCTCTATGCTTGTGGAACAAAGAGATTTATAAGGAGAGAGAACTTGTTGAATTATAGAGTAGTAAATAAAAATAATATTAAATATATTGAGTTTGTTTCTGGAGCATGGAAACTTTCTTCAGAGCAAGATGTGGTGGATTGTATATCCATTTGTATGGAAAATGATGTTTATACAATTATATTTCCTTCAAATGTATTATCTGAAGATTTTTATAATCTTAAGACAAGACTTGCAGGCATGGCATTACAAAAATTTATAAACTACCATGTAAAAGTTGCGGCTATTATAGAAGACGAAGAAATATATAATGATAGATTTAAAGAAATGATTATGGAGGCTAACAAAGGAAACAATTTTAGAACCTTTAAGAATATTGCAGATGCCGAAAGTTGGATTTCAAATTTATCATACTAAGGAGAAATAGAAATAAATAAGACAATAATATTTGAAGGAATAGAAGAAAATTTGCAATTGTAAAAAGATTAAAAAATGTACACTAAATATTTAAAGGAGGGTTTATAACATGCATTCAAGAACAAAGGCAAAGATAAGTGAAGAAAAATTAATACAAATGATTGAGGTTGCTGGTATTAAGGACTTAGTTAAAATCGAGGAGTTAACAGGTGGAGAATTTAATGTTGCATACATGATTTATACAAAAGCTGCAAAGTATATACTAAAAATCGGACCAAGCGAAGGAACAATTACGCTTACACATGAAAAAGGTATCATGAACGTTGAGCTTTGGGCATATGAACAAATTAGAAAGTATACCAATATAAAAATACCTCAAATAATACATAGCGGCCATGAAGTAATAGGTAATCACTGGTTTATCATGAGCGAGCTTCCAGGAAAATTATTATGTGATGTAGATCTGACTGAAGAGCAGATGTATGGCTGGCAATATCAATTTGGTCAAGCATTAGGACAAATACATAACATTAAAAATGAGAAATTTGGTTTTACACAAGTACGTATGCACAACACTTGGAAAGATGCTTATTATGATATGATATTTACCCTAATAGAAGATGCTGACAAGCAAGGAAATATGCTTCCAGAACTGTCGGAAATACTTCGCTTTATAAGAAAATGGGAAGCAGCTCTTGAGGAGGTAAAAGTTCCTAGACTTATACATTATGACTTGTTTGATAACAATGTATTTATTGACGAAACAGGAAATTTTGCTGGTCTTATAGATACGGAAAGATGTTTCTTTGGCGATTACTATGCTGATTTTTTTGCCATAGATTATCTTGGTTACCTTGAAAATAATAAAGGGTTAATAGATGGATATAACTCCGCTGCAGAAGAAAAAATTCAATTTACCCCACATGCAAGAGCAAGAGTTGCACTTTCGCGCTTGTTACTTGGAATTATTATGTTTACGGAGGGAACCACAAGACTTGCACTTTCTGATCCACAGCACTGGGAAAGAAAGCATCTGGCATGTCTTATAATCAACTTTGCTTTACATGAACTTGACTAAATTAGGAGAGCAGTTTCTTTGAATATTACAAAGAAAGGTACAATAGTACTTTTTGGGAATAAAGGCACATTTTCGGTCTATTATTTTGTTAATTACTTAAGAGAGGCTTTCAAGAAAGCTAAAAGTATAGATATAATTACAGTCTAAAATTAAATCATATAATAGGAGAGAAAGAGGCTGACTTACGTACAGTCATTTGTATTAAGCACGCTTAATTTCTAAATAATTTATATATTTCATTATAATTACAATGGTAATTAATAAAATAAAAATCTTATAATCATATATATTCATATAAAATTCCAGGAGTTTATGTATGCAGAGTATAGAGAAGAGGATGAACATTTTTATGAAACCAATGGGAGATTAATATTATGATGAGTACTTTGGATTTACTCAAAAAGAAATTAGTAAAATCATTGATGATTATGGTTTAGGAGAAAAAGAAGAACTAACAAAATCTTGGTATAATGAATATATTTTTGGGCAAGTATAGGTATATAATTCATGGAGTGTTGTAAAGTTTGTGAAAGATTTATATAAGAATAAAAATATCTTTCCTTCATCATAGTATTAGATATAGAAGCCTATTGATGATTCAATGTATACTAAAGTAGTAATCAAGATCTTAGTGTTAACCTCTTGATTATTACTTTAGTATACATTATTCTTTTTATAAGGTTCTATAAAAAGAATAATGTATTTATCATGTAATTTAGGGAATCCGAGTTGTTTTTAATGATGAATAATAGTCAACTACATATAAGAAGTACGCCTCCATTTGGAACTAAAAAGGTGGTGAAAGAGCTACAAGAGACGACTTGACTTGCATGACATCAAATAACCAATTAAACTTTCTTCAACATATATACAGAAGTTTAAAGACAGATGGAAAAGCAAGAGTAGCAGTAGTATTACCATAATAGAGTATAGATACAAGAAAAAGATTAAAGGATGGATTTTTAAGTGAATAAAATTAGAAATACAATAAAAGATTTTGAAAAATTTATAAAATTTGTTGAGGCTGAAAAATCTATATTATCAGCGGCTCAAGAAGTATTGAGCAGAAAAGATTGTTATAATTTAAATATGTTACTTGAAAATAACAAAGATGTAGAAAAGCCTAGCCATAATCAAGATAAATATTTTGCAATAGATTTAATGTTTGAATTATCTCTTTCAAGTAAGCTTTTTATAAAAGTTAGTGATGAAAAAGGAAAAGTTCGACTTGTAAAAACAGAGAAGTTAGAAAATTATTTAAATTTAAATGAATATGAAAAATATGTTTTTATGCTGCAAACCTACTGGACTAAATATGATTTTGAAATAAAATTTGATAGACTCCACAATATAGTAGCTTTTTATAATATTTTAGCTCGTATAGCTAACGCAAAAGAAGGAGATACAATTGTAAAAGAAGTAATGAATATTTCTAATATAATGTATTCTACAGGTGCAGCATTTTTTCATCATTTAAAGTTTTTTGGTTTTGGTGAATTAGAATTAATTGATGGAGCAAAAGGTAGATATGAAGATTCAATAAAA
The DNA here is from genome assembly GCF_002006345.1 of Clostridium puniceum. Lineage (GTDB taxonomy): Bacteria > Bacillota > Clostridia > Clostridiales > Clostridiaceae > Clostridium > Clostridium puniceum. The sequence goes on along the minus strand of NZ_LZZM01000177.1, from coordinate 13,973 downwards.
AGTTTTTCGCCAAATCAATTTGGAATAGAAATATGCAGTTTTCTTTTGAAAGAGGTTATTCAATATTGGAATAGAGAAGATGTTATATTTTTATTAGAAGCTATGAAAGTAAAAGTTAAAATTAATAAAGAAAAATACATATTTGATGTTTTCAAAAATATTTTTAAAGAAAATACTGTAAAAAATACAGTAGAGGTAAAGGGTAAAATAAATAAAGGTGGAAATTACACTTTTAAAGTAAGCTTATCAAAGACAATATGGAGAAAGATAGATTTATCATATAAACATACTTTAGGAGATTTACATAGTGCTATTCAAAAGGCATTTAAATTTGATGACGATCATCTTTATGCATTTTATATGGGAGGAAATCGAAAAACAGGAAAGACGATAAATTGTAAATATGTAGAACATGAAGGTGATATAGCAGAAAATACTACCATTGAAAGTTTAGAACTTTATAAAGGTGAGCGATTTTTATATTTATTTGATTTTGGAGATGAGTGGGAGTTTAACGTAGAATTAGTGGAATATGATGCTGAAGCACCAGTTATTTTAAATCCTATGATCATAGAATCAAAGGGGAAATCACCTGAGCAGTATGGTGGAGGTTGGTAAGACTCAAAATTAATAAAATAAACATTAGGGGAGCATCAAAGGCTTCTACTAATGTTTTAAAATCAATGAGCTAAATAAAAGGATGAAGTTAGGAATGACGTATAATGATTTTATTAAAGTGGTAGATGAAAAATTGTAGAGGAGAAGATATCGTGATAGAACCATCAAAAATAAAAGAAGAATTTGAAAAGGTCGAGAAGGATTATTCAGTTTACTTAGCAGAATTGATTTTGCAAGTGTGTGTCCTGTAGTTTTTGAAATGCTTGAAAGACTAAAGGTGACTTATGCTTTTAGAAGAAGAGGATATTATTAACAAAAAGTTCCTGTAAAATGCAATAATAGGTGTTATAATAATATTTAAAGAATATTTTTTGAAAAAGGTGAATTTTATGGAAGATAAAATTAAAATTTCATGTCTTTATAGTGGTGCCATAAATTTTGCTATGCAGCAAAATTATGTGCCTATAATTAAAAATCTAACGGTACATAATGATAGTGATGAAGAAATGAAAAATTTAAAGCTTAAAATTCGTTTTGAGCCTAATTTTGCTTATGAATATGAAACCCATATTGAATGCATAGAACCTAAGCAAGCAATAGAAATTACACCAGTAAATATTAAGCTTTCATCACAGTTTTTATTTGAACTCACAGAAAAAATTACTGGAACTATCTTCTTTGAAGTTATAAGAGGAGAAGAAAAAATATATAGTCATATGGATGATATTGAAATTTTAGCTTATGATGAATGGGGTGGTACTCGAATAATGCCAGAGGTGGTATGTGCTTTTGTAACGCCAAATCATCCTAAAATTTCTGAAATTATTATAAAGGCAAGTGAATTTTTAAAGGAATGGACAGGTGATCCATCTTTTACGGCGTACTATACTAGAAATCCTAATGTAGTAAAAAAACAAATGGCAGCTATATATGCAGCCCTTCAAAAAGAAAATATAAATTACAATGTTTCTCCAGCCAGTTATGAAATAATAGGACAAAGAGTCAGGCTTTGTGATAAGATTTTTGAAGAAAAGATGGGGAATTGTTTAGATTTAACCTTATTATATGCAAGTTGCCTTGAAGCAATTGGATTAAATCCATTAGTGATTATGATAAAAGGTCATGCTTTTATTGGATGTTGGCTTGAGGAAGAAAGTTTTTCAGAAGCTATTCAGGATGACATAACAGTACTAACAAAAAGATTAGCAGATGGAATTAATGAAATCTGCTTAGTTGAAAGTACAGCTCTTACGAGAGGAAAAACGATAAATTTTGATGAAGCAGTAAAATTGGGAGAAAGCAACATATTAGATGAAAATGTATTTGAATTATTAGTAGATGTTAAGCGTAGTAGAGGCAGTGGAATAAGACCAATTCCAATGAGAAAAAATTTAAATGGTACCTTCGAATTAGTAGAATTTGAAAAAAGAAAAGATGAAGAAGTTACAAATGCCCCAAAAGAAATGGAGCTTTTGCCAAAGGTTCAAAATGTAGATAAAGTTGAAGTGTCTAAGCAGCAGCTTTGGGAAAGAAAGCTTCTGGATTTAAGTTTAAGAAATACTTTATTGAGCTTTCGTATAACAAAAAGTGCCGTTCAGTTAATGATAAATGACTTATGCAAGTTAGAAGATGCTTTAGCAGATGGAAATGATTTTAGGATAATGGCAAGGCCTAATGATTTTGATAATGCTTTAAGAGATACAAAAATCTATGAAATTGAAAATTCAAATAGTGTTCTTGATACTTTAATTAAGAATGAATTTAAGAGTAAAAGAATTAGAACTTTTTTAGATGAAAGAGAACTTGAATATAAGTTGACAAGTCTTTATAGACAGGCAAAACTTAGTTTAGAGGAAAATGGTACAAATACACTTTACTTAGCATTGGGATTTTTAAAGTGGTATGAATCTGATCTTAGCGAAAAGCTTAGATATGCTCCAATTGTTTTGATACCAATTGAAATAGTAAGGAAAGTGCAGCAAAAAGGATTTGTTATAAGAATTAGAGATGAAGAACCACAAATGAATATTACACTCCTTGAAATGCTACGACAGGATTTTGGAATAAATATTGGTGGATTAGATCCTTTACCTACAGATGATAGCGGCATTGATTTGAAGCTTGTGTTTAATATTATTAGACAAGCTGTTATGAGTAAGAAGAAATGGGATGTAGAAGAATTTTCATATATAGGTGTTTTTTCATTTAGCCAATTTGTAATGTGGAATGATATTAAAAATAGAGCAGAGGATTTAAAGAAAAATAAAATTGTTGCTAGCTTAATTTCAGGTAAGATGGATTGGCAAGCTCAAGAGGTATTTCTTTCTTCAAAACAATTAGATAAGAATGTAACACCTTTAGATATGGCAGTTCCTACAAGTGCAGATTCATCACAATTATCAGCAATATATGCAGCCTCAAAAGGAGAAAGTTTTGTTTTACATGGACCACCAGGAACAGGCAAATCTCAAACAATAACTAATATGATTGCAAATGCGTTATTTCAAGGAAAATCAGTTTTATTCGTGGCAGAAAAGATGGCTGCTTTAAATGTTGTGCAAAAAAGATTGGAAAATATTGGAGTTGGCCCATTTTGTTTAGAATTGCATTCTAATAAAGCGAAGAAAAAAGATTTTCTAAATCAATTAGAAAAGGTACTTCAAGTTGGTAATATTAAAGAGCCAGAAAATTATAATGAAAAAGCTGAAAGATTACATGAACTCAGAAAAAATTTGAATAATGTAATTTCAGAAATACATAAAAAGCAAGAGTATGGTGTATCTTTATATGATGCCATATCAAAACATGAGAAATACATAGATTATAAAGGTAATATTTCTTTTAGCCAAGAGCAAATAAACAGTTTAACTTATGAAAAACATCAAAATTGGATAGATGAATTATCGAAGTTCAAAGTTGCAGGAATTGAATGTGGTGGAGTTAAAGATAATGGACTCAAAGAAATTACGAGCATAACTTATTCAATTGAAACTAAAGAAAAACTAACTAAAATTCTAGAAGATTATATTAAAGCTTTGAAGGAATTAAATATAAGTTATCAGAGCATTTGTGAAAAGCTAGGATTTGATTTTGTAGATGAACATTTAAATATTAAAAATATTAATGAATTGACTGAAGTAATTAATAATTCAGCTTACATACCTAAAAACTTATTTTTAAATTTTGAATTAAAATTAATGGAGCAAAATGTAAGGAATATTTGTAAGGTTGGAAGACGTAAAGATGAATTAGAAAATCAAATTATTAGTAAGTTTGAAGATCAAGTTTTTAAATATGATGTTCAAACAGCTGAATTAGAATTTAAAAAAGCTAATACAAGTTGGTTTATTAAAAGGCTCATGTCTCAAGGAAGGTTAGTAAAAGAATTAAAATTATATGCTAAAGAACCTGGAAATATTAGCAAAAATAATATTGAAGAATTATATAAGCTTTTAAATGAATATAAAGAAAAAGAAGAAGAAATCAGTAAAACTGACATAAGAATTGTAGAAGGTTTTGGAGCCTTATGGAATTCAACAAAATCACATTGGAATAAATTAGAAAAAGCTTTTGATGAATGTGTAAAACTTCAAGAAGCAACTGCAAAAGCTTGCAAAAATAATTCAGAGGAAAATAAAGTTAAAGATAAATTAGGCAAGGAGCTTTCTAATTTAGAAAACTTTAAAAACTATAATAGGGAGTTATTTGAAAGTATTTTAAGAACATTCAAAGCTTGTAGTAGTGCAGAAGAAGAATTAAACAAAATTTGTGGAATAGATTTTGAACAATTAAGAAAGCAAGGATCATGGATTTGTTTAGCTTTAGAAAAGTCAGAAAAATGGCATTCGAATTTAGATAAATTAAAAGAATGGAGCGTTTATTTAAAGGAAAAATCCAAGCTTATTTCAATGGGTTTAAATAATGTTGTAGCAGCATACGAAGAAGGTAAAACATTAGAAAATAATCTAGAAGAAAGTTTTTACTGTAATCTTTCTTTATCATGTGCTATTAATATTATAGAAAAAAGCGAATCACTTAAGGAATTTCAAGGAGCTATATTTGAAGATATAATAGAAAAATATAAAAATCTATGTAAGGAATTTGAAGATATAACAATACATGAGCTTATTTCAAGATTATCTTCTAAAGTACCTAATAATGCTGCTAACTCGTCAGCATCATCTGAGATTGGTATACTGCAAAAGGCAATTAGAAGTGGTGGAAGAATGCTTTCTATAAGAAAAGTATTTGATAGTATTCCTAATCTTATAAGAAGACTATGCTCATGTATGCTAATGAGTCCTATATCAGTTGCACAATATATTGATCCGAGCTTTCCAAAGTTTGATTTGGTCATCTTTGATGAAGCATCTCAAATGCCAACATGCGAGGCAGTAGGAGCTATGGCTAGGGGGGAAAATGTTATAGTTGTAGGTGATCCGAAACAATTACCTCCAACAAGTTTCTTTACAAGCAATAGGTATGATGAGGATAATTATGATAAGGAAGATCTTGAAAGTTTACTTGATGATTGTTTAGCATTATCAATGCCTCAGGAGCATTTGTTATGGCATTATCGATCAAGGCATGAAAGTTTGATTGCTTATAGTAACTTTAAATATTATGATAATAATTTATTTACATTTCCTTCACCAAATGATTTAGTTTCAGAAGTAAAATTTGTTCAAGTAGATGGATATTATGATAGAGGGAAGACAAAGCATAATAAAGCTGAGGCAGAGCATATTGTAAATGAAATATTAAGGAGACTAAAAGATCCAAAGCTTAGAAAGGATAGTATTGGAGTTGTAACCTTTAGCTCAGTTCAACAAAATTTAATTGATGATATGCTTGTAGCAGCATTTCAAAAAGAACCTAAATTAGAAGAAATAAACTTAAATTCTAAGGAGCCAATTTTTATTAAAAATTTAGAAAATGTTCAAGGTGATGAAAGAGATGTAATACTATTTTCTATAGGATATGGACCAGATCAAGAAAGAAAAGTGGCGCTAAACTTTGGACCAATTAACCGTGATGGTGGATGGAGAAGACTAAATGTTGCAATTTCTAGAGCAAGAAAGAAAATGATTGTATATTCAACTTTAAAGCCAGAGCAAATTGATTTAGCAAGAACAAGATCAGAAGGAATAGCAGGGCTTAGAGGCTTTCTTGAATTTGCTCAAAAAGGAAGTAATGCATTAATAGTTAAAAATGGTGATGCTAGGGAAAAAGAAGCTGGTATAGAAAACATTATTTCAAATAGAATAAGTGAGCTTGGTTATAATACAAAGTGTAATATAGGATGTTCAGGATATAAAATTGATATAGGTATAGTTAATCCCAAAAATAAAAATGAGTATATTTTAGGAATTATGTGCGATGGAGAGAACTATAAAAATTCCGGAAATGCGAAGGATAGAAATATACTACAGCCAAATGTTTTAAATGGTCTTGGTTGGAATTTATATCGAATTTGGATAATTGATTGGCTAGAAAATCCTAAAAAAGAATTAGATAAAATAAAAAATTTAGTTGATACCCTTATAAAGGCAAAAGAAAATGAACCCAAAATTCACGAAGAATCAATTGAAGATAGTAAGCATAATATTTTAGTTCAATCTGTAAAGGTTGAGGAGAATACTGCAAGTAATGTTGGTTTTAAATATGAAGCATATAAGATTCAGGAAGAAATAAATGCATTAAATTACTATAAAGAAAAGAAGCTGGAAATAATAAAAGAAGGCGCAGAAGAATTTTGTTTAAATGAAAATAATAGTTTTATTATTGAGCAAATTAAAGCTGTTATAAATGAAGAAGCACCGATAAGTAAAAGACAACTATGCAAAAGAATTCTTACAGCTTGGAATATAAGCAGACTAGGTGCAAGAATTGATAGAAGGTTTGAAGAATTATTTATAATCAGTAAAATTAAAACCACAATTTCAAACGATACGAAATTCTTTTGGAGAGAGGATCAAGAACCAAGTGAATATGATGTTTATAGAATAATTGGAAATACAAGAATAAAAAGAACATTAGATGATATTTCTCCACAAGAAATATCAAATGCCATTAAATTCATTCTTAAAGCACAAATCAGTTTAATTAAGGGAGACCTAACTCGTGAAGTTGCTAAGACCTTTGGATTTGTAAAAGTAAATGAAACGATTGAAAAAGCAGTTACGAATGGACTAGAAGAAGCTGAAAGAAGGAATTACATAAGCATTGCTGAAGATGGAGAAAGAATTGTAGTTGGAGAATAATCATGATTGATATTAGCAGATTTATCTCTTCACTATTTTGATAATAGAACAACAAAAAATATAGTTAAAGAAATAAGGAGAGTATTAAAACCTGAGGGCTGCTTAATTGGAAGAGTAAATTCCATAAATGATTTTAATTTTGGAGCAGGATGTGGGAGAGAAATAGAAAAGAATTTCTATTTGACAGAAGGTGTATATAAGAGTTTTTTACTGAAGAAGATATACGTTTTTATTTTAGTGATTTTGTAATTGAGGTTTGTGAAGAAAATAGTGTTTTAAAGTATGGAAATGAAAAAAAGGTAATTGAATTTATGGTAAGTAAGGTATAACTTTCAGTAAAATGATAATGAATTATTGGAAGTAATTTATATTAAAATAAATAGCAATGAAAAGAGAGGGAAGTAGTGAAAACATATAATAAATTAGTAAGAGATAAAATTCCAGAAATAATAAAATCAGATGGACGCGAGTGTGATACTTTAATTGTAGCAGGTGAAGAAAAGTGCAAGCTTTTAGAAGCAAAATTACAAGAAGAAGTTAATGAATTTTTAGAGGATAAAAATTTAGAGGAATTAGCTGATGTAATGGAGGTTTTATTTGGGCTTGCGGATAGCTTGGGTTATAGTGAAGAGGAACTTATGAGGGCTAGGGATAAGAAAAGAGAGGAACGTGGGGGATTTAAGGAAGGGATTGTACTTAAGTCTGTTAGGTAATTAATGAAGTATTATATACATGGGCACAACCTTTGCAATAAAAACCTCGATTTCTCGAGGTTTTATTGTTTTAAGAATATAACAATATATATAAAAGTATGTTTTGCAGGTTCTAAACTTTTGACTGTGCAGAATTAATACATTATAATTGTATCAATTATTGATTAAAGGAGAAGGAGAATATGTTTTTATTTGGTAGAAATAAGTTAAAAGTAAGAAGCGAAGAAGATGAAGATGGAGTTAATACTTTTGTAAACTACTCTGGAATAAAACAGAAGGATATTTTTAAAGTAAAGGTTTTAAATGAGCTAATGGGGGATGATTTCTGTCTAGGAATTTTAGATTCTAAATTATTATCTTTCAAAACTCAAGAAGAATTCCCAATTTCAATTGCAGAAATAATAGAACACTTAGATTTTACCAGAGTAGCATATAAAAAAATTGAGACAAAGAAAATACCTGAGGTATCTGTCTGGGGAGTAACTATTAAAAAAGGAGCTAAGAAAACCGATAAGGATTACATAATTGGTTTTGTTATAAATAAAGATAATCTTAAGAAGATAGATGAGTATGTAAATAAATTAAACTTATATTATTTTATAGATAAAACTGGTCTTGATGAAGAAGCTTTACTTCAAAAGTTTGAGGAAAATTATGAAGATGTAGATGAGATGAGAAAAGATTTTTACTGCCAAATTTTTAATAATAATTATATTGATCAATTTGTTGTTTTATCAGGAAGTGAACCAGCAGCAGAAGTTAAAGAAATAGCTAATAAATGCTATTCTGAGTTATAATGATTTATTTTGTTATAATAAATTTATCTTGAATAGAGCTGTTAATGATAATATGTATACGATACGAAATTTATAAGAAAATAAATGAAGTATCATTTCTATTTCTAGTATTGGAATCTGAAATTATAGTGGGTGGACTTTTGGAGATGAAAAGAGCAAAAATTGGATATTAACTTTAAAATGTTATTAAATACTATTGATTATTATTATCAATTGTGTTAATATTGAAACATAGAAAATAAATGTTTGGAGGAAGAGAAAATGAAACATGAATTACCAAAATTAGAATATGAATATAATGCTTTAGAGCCATATATAGATGAAACTACAATGACAATACATCATTCAAAACATCATGCAGCTTATGTAAATAACTTAAATGCAGCACTTGAAAATTATCCAGAACTTCAAGATAAATCAGTTGAAGAATTGGTTAAGGATTTAGAGAGTATTCCAGCAGAGATAAGAACTTCTATTAGAAATAATGGAGGAGGACACTTAAATCATTCTCTATTCTGGAAGTTATTATCTCCAAATGGAGGACAGGAAAAAGGAGTTCTATTAGAAGCTATAACTGCAAAGTTTGGAAGTTTTGATGCATTTAAAGAAGCTTTTGCAAAAGCTGCTGCTACAAGATTTGGTAGTGGATGGGCATGGCTGGTAGTTAACAAGGATAAGGAGTTAGAAGTTGTATCAACTGCAAATCAAGATAGTCCAGTTAGCGAAGGCTTAAAACCAGTACTAACTTTAGATGTTTGGGAACATGCATACTATTTAAAATACCAAAACAGAAGACCAGATTATGTTGGATCATGGTGGAGTGTTGTTAATTGGGATTTTGCTAATAAATTATATGAAGAAGCAGTAAAATAAAATTTATGTCATAAAGAAGTCTACTTGGATATACATTCAAGTAGATTTTTTAAGTTTGTAGAAATTACAAATAATAATAAAAGCTATAGCAGGATTAAAGCCTAACCTAGAGATGATTTAGGTTAGGCTATTTTTTAGAATAAAAATCTATTTCTAGGTCATCATAGATTTTTACTTTAACTTAAAATACGATCTACATTTTCCCTATCAATTATTTCTACTCTTGTCCATATATTTTCTGATTCAGGCTTATTTCCATTTACAAGATAGTTATATAAATGTATTGTTGAATCATGACCTTGACTAAATGGATCTAATCCAATTTCACAGGTAATAATATCTTTTTTAATATAATCACAAGTTACAGTATCTACATCATAAACTCTGATTTATTTCCAACTATAACTATTCGCCCTGTCCCATTAACTTTATTTTTCATAATTTCCCCAGCAATTGCGCCTGCTTCATATGCATTAGGTCTTACACAAGCTAATCGTTTGCTAGGAGCTGTAAAATCAGCATTGAAGGTCATAACTGGTATTCCTTTTGAAACAGCTTTATCAACACTAGGGATATTCTTAGCATTTCCACCATGCAAGCATATTCCATCATATTTATTTACAATGCACTGTTCAATGGCTTTAATATAATCATTTTCAAATTCTTCAGCATTGTTAAAAGGGACTATAATTATTTCAACATTAGTTTTTTTAGCAATTAGTTCCCTTTTTGCATATTGCACACCATTAAGTATTGTATTCCAAAAAAAACTACCTTTTATTCCAGGAAGAATGAAAGCAAGGTTCAAATTCTTCAAGTTTGAATTATTAATTGGCTTTACTCCAATATCAAAAATAGTTGTTGAATTTTCTATTTTTTCAATAAATGCATTTAAAGAAGAGATTGTTTCATTTATTTCATGAAGTTCTGCAACCTCTTCTTCAATAACAGCAACTGCTGATTCAGTTGATTCAGAAACAGAAGATGAAAATTTATAAACCTTTTGGCTCATCAAGTATGTTTCATTAGAAATTGAGTTAATATTGGTAACCTCTGAAACTACTTCATTTACCTGTTTTAAAATTTCTGAATTTTTATCATATATATTATTAAATACATCTTGTACTTTAGAAAAAGTTTCTCTGCCTTTTTCAAAATCATCAATACTCTTAGTTATGCTTTTTTCAACTTTAGTACTGTTTTCTAAAACATTTAATATTATTGAATTAATCTTACCAATTTCATCTTTAGCGGATTCAGAAAGCTTTGTGATTTCATCGGCCACAACAGAAAAACCTTTTCCAGCTTCTCCAGATCTAGCGGCTTCTATAGACGCATTAAGTGATAAAAGTTTTAAGTTATCACTAATTCCAATAATAAAATTAGTGACATTAGTTATTTCAGAAATACTTTTTTTTAGCATTGAGATAAATTCACCAGTATTAGACATACTATCAGATATCATTAACACACTTTCATAGTATGTATTTAAACTTTCTTTTCCTTCAATAGAAATAGAATTAGAACTTAACGTCATTTTTTCAACATCATTTATATTTTTAGAAATATTATTTATTATATTATGAATGCTATTAATCTTGGATACAGTATCATTTACCAATATCAATTGTTGTTGAGCATTAGAAGCTATATCCTGTATAGATCCAGCCAGTTGATCATTTCCTCTACAAGTCATGTCCATACTTGTTGAGGAAGTTTCAATAACCTGTGACAAGGTAGTAATATTCCTCTTCGTATTATCAATAAAAAACAATAAGTTGGTTTTTAATTGATTAAAAGCTTTTGCAAGAATCTTAAAATCATTATTTTCCATTATAATAATATCACTAATATTTAAATTTCCTTTAGATAGCTCTATTGAACTATTAATTAAGCTCTTCATTGAACTCATAAGTGTATTGAAAGCTAATAATACCAAGCATAATAGAAATAATGAAAATATCAAACAGCTTAAAATAATAATCTTTGAATTTCCATATAAATTGTTGAAAGAAAATACTATTAAAAAAAACAAAGAAGTGATCAATAGTATAATTGAACTATAAATAATGCTTTTTATATTTAAAGCTTTTAATGGATTAAAACTTAGATTCTTACTTCTTTTCATAAATATTGCCTCCTTTTAAAATAACGATTTTATAATTGATATTATGTAAATTTTTGACAACTTTTACAATTATATTATACTCTATTAGATCTAATTTGCATATGTACTTCTATTAAGTATATGCAATCAGCATTTTAATGGAGGAAAAATGAGTGATGTGGTACGATATTTATATATGATGTTACAAATTGAATAATTACGGGAAAAGTAATTATAAAAACAAGAAATATCTGGATTTAATTGGAAGGATTGTCGTTTGCATGATTTCGATGTTATTAATGAAAAAGGTGAACTAGTATTAAAAATTATTAGTGAGTATGAAGATTTCCATGGCTTTTTTGAATACTGCATCCTCAATTTTATTATAATCCATATTAAAACTCCTTCCAAGTAGCTGTTATTTTAATTTTTCAATATAAATGATAAAATATAGTTATGGTATATTTTCTTAGTTGATAGAACTTCTTTAGGAACTCAAGCAATGGATACATTTAAAGAAGTTAAGATAGATAATTTAAAAACTTTAAATCAAATTTATAATATTAATGGACTTTTTATGAAAAGTTTTTTGATATAAGTAGCAAAATTATAGGGTATAATATAAGAAAAGCATATTTAAATAGAGTAAAGATGAATATATTTAAGTAATTATTTTTTTAGCGGACCTATATATGCCTAAAAAAGGAGAGTGAAATCATGACAAAAAGATTCAATACAACAGGGGTATGTATACAAAAAAAACATTATATGGTAGATATATCACGTAAGATAGATGAGATAGAAAAGCTTGTAAGTCAAGAATTTTACTTTGTTATAAATAGACCTAGGCAGTTTGGAAAGACAACAACGCTAAATGAATTATATAAAAGATTAAATAGCAAATATAAAGTGATAAGAATGGATTTTGAACTTATTGGAGAAGACTTTTCGTCTGAAGAAAGATTTTGCACTACTTTTATAAATTCTATGGCTAGATTTATAGAGATGGAAATAAAAAAAGCTTCAACCTTAACAGAACTTTCTTATATAATAATGGATGTGACCATAAGTGAGGAGATTGTACTTATTATAGATGAAGTTGATAAAAATTCTAATAATAGATTGTTTTTAAGTTTTCTTGGAATGCTGAGATCTTTATACTTGAGCAGGGAGCAGGAACTTTCAACTACTTTTAAATCAGTTATATTAGCTGGAGTGTATGATATTAAAAATTTGAAGATAAAAGTTAGAGATGATTCTGAGATAAGATATAATTCACCATGGAATATAGCAGTTAATTTTAATGTGGATATGAGTTTTAGTGAAATAGATATAATTACTATGCTAAATAATTATGCGGATGAAAATAATTTAGTATTAGATATAGAAGTGATTAGTAAGGAGATATACAAGTTTACTTCAGGATATCCTTTTTTAGTATCAAGGATATGCCAAATTATTGATGAGGACTTATTATGTGAAGTCAAAAGAGAATGGACAGTTTCTGATATACAAAAAGCTGTGAAAGTGTTGTTAGAAGATAAAAATACTTTATTTGATGATTTAATCAAAAATCTTGAAAATAACTTAAAGTTGTATGAATGTTTGTATAACATATTAATTTGTGGTTTACCAATTTCATATAATATAAATAATCCTGTTATAGATTTGGGATATATGTTTGGATATTTGATAAAAGATGAAAATAACAATATAGCTGTATCAAATCAAATTTTTAAGGAAGTTATTTATAATTATATGATTTCTAAAACAGATACTATGGCTATGTCTAGATATAATTTTAAAGATAATTTCATAAAAGAAGATAACACTCTTCATATGGAGCAGGTTTTACTAAGATTTCAACAATTTATGAAAGAAAATTATAGTACTAGGGATACGGAATTTTTAGAAAGACAAGGAGTTCTTTTGTTTTTAGCTTTTATTAAACCTATAATTAATGGAGTAGGCTTTGATTATAAAGAGGTTCAAATTTCTGAGGAAAGACGTTTAGATATAGTTATTCAATATAATAAATGTAAATATGTTATAGAAACAAAAATTTGGTATGGAGATAAAGCACATAAGAAGGGATTAAATCAATTAAAAAATTATCTTGAAATAGAAGGATTAAGCACAGGATATTTATTGATTTTTAATTTTAATGAAAATAAACAATACAACAGCAGTAGATATTTGATAGAAGATAAAGATATATTTGAAGTTGTTGTGTAAGGGCATTGGATTTAAATGAGAGTTTATGCATAGTAAACTCTCATTTTTTATATTTAAATATAGTTATATAAGAGTTTATGTAGAGTAAAATCTTATTTTTGTGTGGTGAAAGATATATACAAGAAAAATAAAGAGTCTATTCAAATTAGACACCACAATATTACAATATATGATATTATAGTAAATAGATGTTTGTTTTATTAGATTTTTATACTAAAACTTAGGGGTGTAAATGTCAATATCAAAATGGTTCTTTCCATAGTTAGTTGAACTTCTATTTAATCTGATATATTATTATAGAGATTTATTATTTTGAAAGTAGGATTTTTAATGGATAACTTTATTAAACTTTTAGATAAAAACCTTA
>NZ_LZZM01000176.1 GCF_002006345.1 Clostridium puniceum | reverse complement strand
ATAAATATGTATTTAAAAATATTAATATGTATGTTATGAAATTATAAATAAAAAATTCCAACTCATAAAAAAGTAATATTAAGCACTTTTATAAGTTAGAATTTAAGAGGTATATTAAGTTTGCTATAAATATAAAATCTAAATTAAATTTATTTTTAATAGATAATTTAGATTAAAAATTTAAATATGTTTTAGTAATTGTTAATCTTAAAAATTATATTTATGTATTTCTAATTTGAGGGAAGTATTTTGTATTGAAATCTTTTTGATAATTCAACCATTTCTTCAGGTGATTCTTTCATTCCATTTAAAAGCCAGAATTTTACTACAGAAATGTAACCATCTATGATAAAAGCGCCAAAATAGTTAAGTTCCTCTTTAGATAAATAATTGAAATGGGGTGACCACAAGAAATTATGATGTTTCTTAATTGAATTACTCAATTTATCCCAAAAGGTACTACCTGAATTTGGATTAAGAAGGACTAATAATAATTCATGGTTATCATTTACACATTTATAAATTGATAGTAAAAAATCATATTGAGCCATAATATTATGATTTTCATATGAAGTAAAAATTACATTAAAAATATTATTTTCAAGTTGTATTAGTAAATCATGAGGTGTTTTATAATGTAAATAAAAAGTAGCTCTATTAATATCAGCTAGTTCAGAGAGTTCACGAACAGATATTTGATTAATATTTTTATTTTTTAAAAGGTCAATTAAAGCCTTTGTAAGCTGATTTTGAGTACGTCTATATCGTCTGTCTTTCATTTGATCATTCATTTAGATTTCTCCCTTACTAATTAACAAATTACTAAAAATTTTGTATAAATAATATTTTACGATTAAATAATATATTGTCAAATAAAAAATTTTTTAAATAAATTATCCATAATTAATATCATAAGTTACAGTCAAAATCTATAATTTTGCTATTGCAATGTACACACATTGAAAATGTAAGTAGTTTCAATAAAAATAATCCTGTTTGAAATGGGAACATTAAATCTATTATTTCCATTTAATATTTTCTTAAACTAATTTTTTTATAAATCATTTTTTCTTTTGTATATGAAATAATAAGGCACTTCATAAGCTAACATAAATATCCATCCTATAAGGCTTGCGTAAGCAACACTAACCATTTGTATATGTGCAACCAATACATATACAAATATTGTTCTAAATGATATTTGTATTAATGTAGAAACTAATGTAATTTTCATATTTCCCATGCCTCTAAAGAAACCTTGTACACCATTTGTAAATGCTGGAAGTAGATAAAAAAATGCCATAAGACCTAAATAATGAACTCCCAAACTAATCATACTTGTATCTTCGGAAGAAACAAACAACTTCATAATAGGTTCTTTTAAACATAAAATAACTATACAAATTAATATCCAATAACAAAATTCTACACATAATCCAATTTTAAATCCATCTTTAATACGCTTTTTATTATTTGCACCACGATTTTGAGCTACAAATGTCATCATTCCATTAGATATGCTTTGTTGTGGTGTAAATGCGAAATCATCAACTCTGTTTACAGCATTAAATGCTGCAATAGCAGCGACGCCTAATGGATTAATAGCACCTTGTATTAGTAACTTTCCAATTGGCTGACAAGACTGTTGTAATGCTGTTATAGAACCATGTTGAAGTGTTTTCTTTAAAAGATTCATGTCAATTTTAATATCACTTTTAGTCAATTTTAACAATGGAACTTTTTCATATATATAAATTATGCAGAAAAGTGCAGAACAAGCTTCTGCAATTCCTGTTGCAAGACCTGCTCCAAGTACACCCATGTTTAAGCCACCTATAAAAACAAAATCAAGGCATCCATTTAAAATAGATGCAATTGCTAAAAATCTGATTGGAGTTTTGGAATCGCCAACGCTTCTCATAGCCGCTGATACTGCATTATATAAATATGTAAATGGCATTGCAACAAATATGATTCTAAGATAGAGTGTTGAAGAATCAAGAATTTCATTTGGTACTCCAAGAAGACTTAATATTCCTTTTGAAAAAATCAAACCAAGTACTACAATTAACAAAGAAAAAAAACATCCAAATATTAAAGTAGTTGATATTTCTTTTTTCAATTCTTCATATTTTCCAGCACCAAAAAATTCACTCATGAGCACTGAGGAGCCGATACATATACCTGTTATCCCTAAAATAGCAATATTCATTATAGGATTAGCTGCTCCAACTGCTGCTAATGCATCTGTTCCAGAAAATCTTCCTACAACTATAGAATCTACTGCATTATAAGTTAATTGAAGCAGATTTCCCAGTATTAAAGGTATAGAAAAACTGATCAGATGCTTTGGTATGTTACCTTTTGTCATATCTTTAATCATATATTTCACTTCCTTAGTATTTTTTCCTTAGTTATTATACTAAAGTGATTGGGACAGCTTCAATAAGTGAAATATCAAATTCGTTTCATTATGAAATTATTTTAGCTTTCTCCACAATGTACTATGTCCAATTTCCAATCTTTTTTCAACTTTTACTTGATTCATTCCTTCCTCTGCCATTATATGTTTTATAATACGAGTTTCAATTTCTTTTAAA
Source organism: Clostridium puniceum (assembly GCF_002006345.1). Taxonomy (GTDB): domain Bacteria; phylum Bacillota; class Clostridia; order Clostridiales; family Clostridiaceae; genus Clostridium; species Clostridium puniceum. Next base: position 53,119 of record NZ_LZZM01000176.1, on the reverse strand, counting down.
TTTCCACTAAGATCAACAGGTATTAAGCTAGCCTGCTGATGATTAGCACGTTCTTTTTTTAGAGCAACTTCAACTTCAGTTTGAGTAATATATGAACCATTACATGTTAGTGCTAATTGATTTATTACTCTCATAAACTGTCTAATATTTTCTGGCCAATGGTAATCTGATAATAATTTTATTCCTCCTTCTTTTATTCCGACAACTTGGCTTGCACATCTTACATCTAATTTAGAGAGATACATGCTTATCATATTAGTGATTTCACTTGTATAGTTGTTAAAAGGCATTAGTTCTATTCTTACTTCATCTAAGATTGAACGAAGCTGTTTTAGTAGTTTCCCAGATTGTACACAGATTTCTATAGGTAACTCGGAAGAGGCAATTATTTTAATGTTATTGTTTTTAGCTAACTTTTTTAAGATAGTACTTATCTTTTTTTGTCCTTCTTTACATAATTGGTCTATATCTTCTAAAAATAAAGTTCCTCCATCATTCCATAAGTACTTCATTATAATACTATCTAATAAACTATAGTTATAGTATTCTGGCATCAAATAACAGCTTACACATACTAGACTTTTTCTTTTTTGAGGGCCAAAGCAACAGCATAAGTAACCAACATCACTTTTGCACATTCCATCTTCACCAATTATAATAGTTGCAAGCGATGTATTACTAAGCTCTGATATTTGAGATAAAATTGTCTGGGGAAATACTGTATCTATAAGTCTTGGTGATATTTCATTGCTATTAAAGATTGTTATAAATTTATCTACATTATCTTCTTTTATTTTCTGATTATCTATATAGTAATCAGATTCAATAATTTGTTCATTATGTTTAGAGAGAGCTTTGCATAATCTAACAGCTTCTTCAATAGAACTTCTTACACTTTCTATTCCGCTAGTAAGCAATATGCTGTTTATTCCTAGTTCTTGTGCGGTTTCATATACAATATTATCTCCAATGATAAGTTCATAGTTTTCTTTTTTTAGATATTCAATTATACTTCTTATATTTTTATGTTCAAAATAACATTGTGACTCCATGGAATATCCCATAAGTTCACTTAACTGTTTAAATGAATTAACAATGCTTGGATAAGCTAAGAATATTTTCTTTCCATTATAGCCTTCAGATAATTTTAAAATCCTAAGAATATCAAAAGCATTTATATAAACTTCAATTATAGGCGTTGTTGTAATCTTCTTACAGGTTTCAACGGTGCCACCTCTTGTTATAATTGCAGTGTATTTTTCATCGGCATGTAGTTTCTTTAGAAGCGTTGGTCCTTTTTCGTAATTTCCTTGATATACATCTATCTGTATATCCTTATACTCATCTAAAATTGACAGTACTAGTTCTTTTAATCCTAAATAAGGTGCTATAAAAAGAATTTTCATATTCATAACTATAATCTCCATTTATTTATTTACAGTCCTATTATATCAAAATTAACTTTACTAAAGTAAAAGTTTGCGGAACATTAGCTTCAAAGTTTATCTAATACATTTTTAAGATATGTATTCTAATAATCTTTTTCCAGTAAAAGATGAAGAACATTTTGTAATACCATTTGGATATCCCATATATATAAGGTCGCCGCCATTAAATCCACCTAATGGACCTAAATCAATGATCCAGTCAGCATAGCACATTATACTTAAATTATGTTCTAGTATAATAACAGTTTTTCCTTTATTAATTAATTTATTAAATAGTTGTATTAATTTTGTTATATCTGATTCGTGTAAACCTGTGCTTGGTTCATCCAATATGTAAACTTCGCCAGTATTATTTAAAAGAGTTACAGCAATTTTTAATCTCTGAAGTTCTCCACCAGACATAGTATCAAGAGATTGACCAAGTTTAATATAACCTAGGTTTACGTCAGAGACAGTATTTAATATTTTTTTAAGCTCCTTATCTATAAAAATTTCTAAAGCCTCATCAATTGAGAGCTTAAGAATATCACTTATTGTATATCCAGCATACTTATATTTTGATACTTCTTGTTTGTATCGTGTTCCTTCACATAATTCACAAGGTTCTTCCACATCATCCATAAAAGCTAAATCTGTTTTTATTACACCTTTACCTTTGCACAAAGGACAGGCACCGTCTCCAATAAAGCTAAATAATGAAGGTGATTTACTACTTACTTTACTAAAGATGTTTCTAATTTTATCAAAAAAACCTATATAAGTTGCCAATATTGATCGAGAAGAGGTATAAATTCTTTTTTGATCTAAAAGTATACTGTTTGGATACTTATTACGGAAAAGACGAGTTATTAATGTGCTTTTACCAGAACCAGCTACTCCAGTTACTACTGTTAAGGCATTTTTAGGTATTTTTATAGAGATATTCTTTAAATTAAACATTTTTGCATTATTAATTTCATAGAAATCATAAAAGTCTTTATTTGTTGAAGCTATATTATGTTTTTTAGATAAGACAGCACCAGTAGTAGTATTACTATTTAATAGCTGGTGATATGTTCCCTGAAAAGTTATATTACCACCACTAACTCCTGATCCTGGTCCCATATCAATAATGTAATCTGCTATCTTTATTACATCAGGATCATGCTCGACGATTATAACTGTATTCCCTTTTTCTCTAAGTCCGTTGAATATATTATTTATACCAGCAATATCGTAGGGATGTAGTCCAATACTAGGCTCGTCAAATATATATAGAATGTCGCTAAGACTGCTATTTAAATGTTTTGACATTTTAATACGTTGAGATTCGCCACCAGATAAGGTATTAATTTTGCGATTTAATGTAAGATAATCTAATCCAACTTCTTCTAATGTACTTAAACGCTTGAGAATATCATCAATAACTGTCTGAACTTTGGATTCTTGAAGTATTTGAAGAAAAGATTTCAATTCACTTATCGGCATGTCAGCACAATCACTAATTGATTTTTCTTCAATTTTGCATGATAGAATGGTATCATTAAGACGTTTTCCATTACAATGGGAGCAAATTTGTTCATCAACAAGCTGCTCAAGCTCTTTTTTATATTGTTTTTGCTCTTTTTCTATAAAAGAGCTTCTGATTCTTGGGATGAGTCCAATATATTTTGCTGTTTTATGCCAATTGTTTGTGGGATTATCGGGGATTTTTTCATTTTGATAGAATAGAGTATTAAGCTCTAAATCTGAGTAATCTTTAATTGGCTTTTTAACATCGAAATAGCCAGATTCTGTATAACGGCTTAATCGCCATCCACCCGGTTGAAAGGTAGGGAATTGAATAGCACCATCATTTAAACTTTTATTGAAATTTATTAGTTTGTTAATAGCAATATCTTTAATAACCCCTAATCCTTGGCAGTGAGAGCACATACCATTTGTATTGTTGAAAGAAAAATTCATAGAGTAACCAACAAAAGGTTTTCCAATTCTAGAAAAGAGAAGACGTAATAGGGTATAGATATCAGTGACGGTACCAACAGTTGATCGTGCATTTCCACCTATTTTCTTCTGATCTATAATGATAGAAACTGGAAGATTATTAATTTTTTCAACATTAGGTCTGCCATAGTGGGGTAATAATTGTTGAATGTAAGAGGAATATGTATCATTTAACATTCGTTGGGATTCAGCAGCTAATGTATCGAAAATTAGTGAAGACTTTCCTGAACCAGATAGACCAGTAATTATAGTAATTTTATTTTTTGGAATATTTACTGAGATATCCTTAAGATTATTTTCATTTGCATGGAAGATTTCAATCATTTCTCTTGTCATATTTAGTTCCTTCTTTCCTCAAAAACTTTGCTTACTTTAAGGCATAGTTTGGCAAAAAGTGCTTGTTCATTTGGAGTTAAGGTAGATGATGCAATTTTAGCTAAATGTTCATGTCCCTTTTGTATTTCTTTCAAAAATTTGAAACCTTTATCGGTTAATTCTGTTTTAAGTTCTCTTGCATCAGAATTATTTTTTTCCTGTCTTATATAGCCTATCTCTTTAAGAGTTTTTAATCCTTTAGATATTTTAGATCGTGAAACGCTTAAGCTATTACTTAATTCTGCAGGACGGCTTCCATTTGTGCGATATAGAGATTCTAATAAATCATACTGAAACCAAGAAATATTTTCTGTGTTTATCTTGTTTCTTTCAGTAACAAGTTCACATTGAAGCCTTGATAAGCCTTCTTCTAATTTAGAATTATATAATTGTTTATTCATGCAATAAGGACCTCCTTAATATTAATAAAATAGTTTCTTTTCAGAAATTATTTTAGCATTTCAATTAAATGATTGCAATATGGAAATTATTTTTAATAAAGTTTGCATGGAAAGGAACTAGATTTATTTACTATTTCAAGAAGTTAAAAAAGCAATTTCTTTATGAGGAATAATGAAACCTAGAAACGAAATAAAAAAGATATTGAAAATCATTATCATTTGTGATAGAATTGATTTTGTTATTAAATATAACCAATTAAGGAGGATAAAGTTAGTGTTAATATTAATTTCCATTTTACTTATGTCTATTTTCATTGTTTTATTTCATAAACAAATAAAAAGACATTCAAATATTTTTTATATAATATCGGGAATAATTGCAATAGGATTTGTTTTATATTTTGAATTAAATTTAAGCAGTAAAGTACCTAACGATATAAATAAATATGTTGTATCAATTTTCTCAAGAAGTGCAGTTTCAACTGCTTTATTTACTATTGTAATGTATACGGGTGCTTTAAATAAGAAAATGAATATAACTAAAAAATTATTAAGTATACGTGGTGAACTGTCAATAATTGCATGTATTTTAACATTAGGGCATAATGTTTTATATGGGATAACAAATTTTGCAATATTATTTACAAATCCTACTTCGTTCACTTGGCTTAAGCTAATAGCATCAATAATATCAGTAGTTCTAATTACTATAATGCTTCCATTAATGATAACTTCATTTCCGAGTGTTAGAAAAAGAATTCCATTTAAAAAGTGGAAAGCAATTCAAAGGTTTGCATATGTTTTTTATGGGTTAATATATGCTCATGTTATGTGTCTATATATACCTAAAATCCAAGGTGGGAGGCTATTTGATGTATTAATTTACACTTTGATATTTGGAGGATACTTTGTGGCACGTATATACAAATTTGTGAGAGATAAAGAAATTAAAGTAAAAAGTAAATTAAGTCTTAGTCCAAATGTTTAATTTATAAATAGGACTAAATAAGAGATTTTATAAATAATATAGAAATTTATATATAAGAAGGAGAACCCAATCTAGATATATGAGGTTGTCCTTCTTTTGCTGTACATACTAAGGATTAGTGTATTTTTGCAATACAAGTAAGAAATCACTTTAACTAATATTAAAGTTTTTTCTTACTAACTCAATAAATAACGACATTGCAGGGCTAATCCATTTGTTTTTATGATAAGCATATATTGCTGTAACTTTTGCATCAGAACAGCCTACGTTAAGTTCCTTTAATTTACCATTTTCCAGCTCTTCTTCTACTGTAAAACGAGGTAAAAACGAAATTCCTAAATTACTACCAACACATTTTTTTATTGCTTCTATGCTCCAAAGTTCAATTGTGTTATTTAAGAATATATTGTTATCAAAAAAATAACTTTCAACTATTTTTCGATAAATGGATTCAACTTCGTTAATTATAAGGCTTGTATTTATTTTTTGATTTGATTTAGAAAAATCTAAATTTTCTTGTTCCAATAATGGCGAACAGATTAAAGCTAAATTGAAATCAGAAAGTTTAACAGTAGTTAAATTATCATTTGGAATTCCCACATCGTACATTAAACCAAGGTCTATTTCACCATCCAATAGGATATTTTTTATGGCATAACAATTGAGAGAAATTATAGAAAGTTTTACATTAGGAGCTTTTTCTTTAAACAAGCTCAATACATTTTGTAATTTATAAGACATCAATGACTCTGCAACGGCAATTTTTAATTCTCCTGTAATTTTCTCTCCATATTTACCAACGCTCTCAATTTTTTTCACTGTATTAAGTAATTCATTTGCATAAGGTATCAATTCTTTTCCAAGTGGTGTTAATATCATATTGCGGCCAATTTTTTCGAATAACTTGATTGAGAGTTCTTGCTCTAATTGCTGAATTTGTGAGGTAACAGTAGATTGTGTATACCCCAATTTTGTTGCAGCATTTGAAAAATTACCTTCTTCAATAATGCTTTTAAAAGTTTTAAAGTGTCTAATATCCATTAATTTCACCTCGATTTCAATATTTAAAATAATAATATATTGAAAAAAATGAATTGTCAATTCGAATATATCAATTTTACAAATATATTATTCTTTGATAATATAAATTTATCAGATGATAGAGCAGCTGCAAATTTGGTTAAATAGGTTTTCAGAATAACCTTATATCAATAAAATAAATGAATTTGTATATCAATATTTGTGAAAAAAATAACAAAGTTATATTTAATATAGGAGGAATAAAAAATGAGAGATGTAGTAATAGTAAGTGCAGTAAGAACTGCAATAGGAGCATATGGTAAAACTTTAAAAGATGTACCGGCAGTTGAATTAGGTGCAATAGTAATAAAAGAGGCTGTTAAAAGAGCAAATATAAAGCCAGAGGAAATTAATGAAGTTATTTTTGGGAATGTACTTCAAGCAGGTTTAGGTCAAAACCCAGCAAGACAGGCAGCTGTGAAAGCAGGATTACCTGTACAAATACCTGCCTTCACAATTAATAAAGTTTGTGGTTCAGGGTTAAGGTCTATAAGTTTAGCAGCTCAAATTATAAAAGCTGGCGATGCTGATACTATTGTAGTGGGTGGTATGGAAAACATGTCTAGCGCACCATTCTTACTAAGTAATGCAAGATGGGGACAAAGAATGGGACATGGTGAACTTGTGGATGAAATGATAAAAGATGGTTTATGGGATGCTTTCAATGACTATCATATGGGAGTAACAGCAGAAAATGTTGCAGAAAAATGGAAGGTGACAAGAGAAGAACAAGACGAATTTTCACTTATATCACAACAAAAAGCTGAAATAGCTATTAAAAATGGAGAATTTAAAGCTGAAATAGTTCCTGTAGTAATTAAAACAAAAAAAGGTGAAATAATATTTGACCAAGATGAATTTCCTAGGTTTGGTAATACTATAGAAGCATTAAAAAAACTTAAGCCTATTTTTAAAGAAAATGGCACAGTGACAGCAGGAAATGCATCTGGATTAAATGATGGGGCGGCAGCATTAGTAATAATGAGCGGGGATAAAGCTAAAGCTTTAGGAATAAAGCCACTTGCTAAAATTAGTTCTTATGGATCAGCTGGATTAGACCCTGCAATAATGGGATATGGAGCATTTTATGCAACAAAAGCTGCTTTGGATAAAATTAATTTAAAAGCTGAAGATTTAGACTTAATCGAAGCAAATGAAGCATATGCATCTCAAAGCATCGCAATAACTAAAGATTTAAATTTAGATATGAGTAAAGTTAATGTTAATGGTGGAGCTATAGCACTTGGACATCCTATAGGTGCATCTGGTGCACGTATTTTAGTAACTTTGCTACATGCCATGAAAAAAAGAAATGCAAAGAAAGGACTTGCTACTTTATGCATTGGTGGAGGTCAAGGAACTGCCGTAATAGTTGAAAGAGAGTAATTATAATTACCAATTAAGGCACATGAAAGAAAATAATACACAAGCATACGGGTTTATTATTTTTTTGATTGCGTCTAAGAAAGAAGTGTGGAAAAATGACTTTATTAGCAGAGCAAATAAAAAGTGCAGCACTGGAAATGGGATATGAAAAGTGTGGAATTATTAAGGTTTCTTATCTTGATGGATATGAAGAAAAGCTTAATGAAAGGATTGATCGTATTCCAGAAACCAAAGGTTTTTACCAAAGTATGTATCGTTTTACACGTATACAAGAAACTCATCCTTGGGCCAAATCAATTGTCATATGTGTAAGAAGATATGGAAAATATAATATTCCAAAACATTTAAAAGGTATGATTGCAAAATATTATTTAGTTGATGGAAGGAAAGATGAGAACTCTAAAGATTTTCAAGATAGCTTGAAATTTGAAAAATATATGCAAGACTTGGGACTTAGAGCAGAAAATGAGAGAGGGTTTGGTCTTGCACCATTACGATGGGCGGCATTAAAAGCGGGGCTTGGAAGAGTTCGAAAGAATAATTTCTTTTATACTGAAAATGGCTCATGGGTGTATTTAGAAGCATGGCTTATTGATAAGGAGCTTGAAGCTATAGAAGAACCTAAAGTTAAAGCTTGCTCTGAAAAGTGTGGATTATGCATAAAAGCGTGTCCTTCAGCTTCTTTATCAGAGCCCTACACAATGAGCCCTATGGCATGTGTATCTTGTGTAACCACATTTATGGGGAGAGATATGATTAACGAAAAATATAGAGAACAAATAGGAAATTGGGTTTATGGATGTGATGTATGCCAAGATGTTTGCCCTATGAATAAAAATCGTTGGGAGGAAACAGAAGAATTTCCTAACTTACAAGAATTAAGCCAGCATATATCCTTAGAAAAAATTCTTAAAATGGATTATTCCTTTTTAGAAGACGTGATGCAGCCTAAATTTTGGTATATAGATAAACAAAGTGTTTGGAAATGGAAAGTAAATGCTATTAATGTAATGGTAAATGACTATGAGGAACAATATAGAGAACATATACTAAACGCTTGTAATGATAGTAACTTAAAAGTAAGAGAAATGGCAGAATGGGCAGTTAAAAAATTGAATTTATAAGGAAAGTAAATGCTGTTACAGTAACAAAAACTATGAAGCTGTTTTATGGAAAGGAGGTTTCATCTAAAGATCAGGATGGAAATGAATATTTGCTTCATGAAGATAAATAGTAATTTAAATAATATGCATGAACTAAAAAATATTTAAATAAAATATTTTTTAGTCAAAATAAAGCAAATTAAAATGTCTTAGAATAGATATAAGATGTTTTAATTTGCTTTTCTTTTAGATCAGTTTATTGAGTGCTTGACAAATATATTTCTTTTTAATACAATATTTTTAACAAAATGTTTTAAACAAAATATTAAAAACAAAATATACATAAAATAGTAAGAGGTGATTGTAATGGACGAATTAATAAGAAACGCAAAGGGACAAACGGAAGAGGAATTTCTTGAATTATATCAACAAGAAAAAAAGAGTTATGTGGCTCCCTTTGTAACAACAGACCAATTAATATTTACAGTAACAGATGATGAAAAGAGTCCTAATGGTAAGAGGCTAAAGATACTTTTAGTTAAGAGAAAGGATCATCCTGATATAATGAAATGGGCTTTGTCTGGTGGATTTATAAATATGAATGAAGATCTTGACCAAACAGCGGAGAGAGAACTTGCTGAAGAAACATCTGTTACAGGTATATATATGGAACAATTATATACTTGGGGAGATGTAGATAGAGATAAAAGACATAGAATAGTGAGCGTATCTTATATGGCTTTAGCAAATAGTACAAATCTTGAAGTTATTGCAGGTGATGACGCTCAAGATGCTGACTGGTTTACTGTAGACTTTAAAATTGTGGAAGAAAGAAAAGTATATACTGAAAAAGGCTTTAACAAAGAAAAATATATCAAGATTTCCTTCACTAATGGTACGGAAGATGCTTATGGAATAGTAAAAGTTGTTAAGATAGTTGAAAACAGCAGAACAAAGAAAATAAGTTGGAAGCAAATTGAAAAAGAAAATATAGCTTTTGATCATTCTATGATTATTGCTTATGGGATAGAAAGATTAAGAAGTAAGATAGATTATACTGATATAATATTCAACCTTATGGAAGAAAAGTTTACTTGGAGCGAGCTTAAAGAAGTATATGAAACTATCCAAGGCGAAAGTAAGTATAAGGACACTAACTTTAGAAGAAAATTTGAACATATGATAATTGAAACAGATGAAAAAGGCGCGGTTGGTGGTGCTGGTAAGAAAAGGGGAAACAGACCTCCTAAACTAATAAAATTCAATTCTGAATGGGAAGCTTAATTTTTTTATTTTCTTACAAGTGATGTAAAGTGGAAGAGAATTACAATAAAAATGTAAGATAGATAAAGAAGTTATATATAGTTAGTAGCATTTTTATAAACACCAATAAAAAATAAGAAATGGAGTGATTTTTATGAAGAGTATAGTAACAGAAGACTTTATTAATAAAAGTACAAAAACATTAATGAATATATTGGAGAGTTTTAATAAACTACCAGTATTAAAGATATCAGAATTAGTGGGTGATACTGCTTTAATAGTGATTGATATGAATAATGGCTTTTGTAATTGTGGAGCTTTATATAGTTCTAGAATACAAGCACTTATACCAGAAGTATCAAGAATTGCTCATGAGTTTTCAAAGAATGAAGATATTCCAGTAGTAATAGTAAATGAGGATCATACTAAAGATTCTATAGAATTTAATGCTAGACCTATTCACTGTGTAAGAGGTTCTGAGGAAGCGAAAATTATAAGTGAGTTAGATGATATTGAAAATAAAGTAGTTGTTGGAAAGAATTCAACTAACGCATTTGTATCAGAAAAGTTTAAACAAGTAGTAGCCAAATTACATATGAAAGGTATAAGAAAGTTTGTATTTATAGGAGATTGTAGTGATATCTGTATTTTTCACGCTGCCATTTCCATGAAAACATTCTTTAATGAACATAATGAAGAAGTTGAAATAATAGTGCCAATTAGTGCTGTAGATACTTATGACCTTGACATTGCCAATCATGATGGAGACCTTATGAATGTAGTATTCTTATATAGCATGATGGATAATGGCATTAAGGTAGTTAAAGGATTAGGATAATTAATCATAATTGACGCTAAAGTATGAAGTAATTTTTTACTCCATACTTTTTTTATGCACTTTAATCTTAAGAAAAAGCATTTGCTATCGGAGCGATTATGACTTTTAGTTGAAATCCACCTCTTCCGTGAGACAACTTTTAAGTTATACTAATTAAATCTATAACATATACACATCATAAAAATAATTTAAAAATATTTCCTAATATACTTGACAACCCATTTTATTTTCAATACAATTATTTATAACAAAGTGTTTTAAACATTTTGTTAATAACAAAGTGTTTAAAATGAAGGGTGGAAGATATGGTAGATTTAGAACAAAAAAGATATCCTTATAAAATAGTTGAAATGTTATTGAAAGACAAAAGACTCAAAGATGTAGAAGGCAGGATAATCACTTGTAGTAGATGTGCATATAAGAATGGAAGGGAACTTATACAATATGGATATAGATTTGCTTATAGTATAAATTCAAGCAAACCTTTGGAATTTTATACAAATGGAATGTCATTTTGGTTAGAGGAAGATAACCATAAATTGTACTTACTCGAACATGTAGGAGAGCATTCAATAAGAGAATTTAATAAAAATGATACAGATAAAATAGTAAATTACATTGTAAATATAATAACTCAAAAAAAAGTTAAAAGAATAATTAAGGAGATGGTAATATGAAAAATACAATAAACAAGATTGATTGGAAGGACTCAAGAAATTTAACTGCATTAGTGGATTTCTATGAACTAACAATGATGAAAGGATACATGGACAACGGATTTAAGGATTTAACTGCATACTATGATATGTTCTTTAGAAAAGTACCTGATGGTGGCGGATTTGCTATTATGGCTGGATTAGAACAATTGATAAGATATGTTGAAGGTATAAAATTTGAAGAAGATGATATTATGTATCTTAGATCAAAGGGAATGTTTTCAGAAGAATTCCTTGAGTATTTAAAAACTTTTAAATTTAGAGGTGACATGTGGGCGATACCCGAAGGCACACCAATTTTCCCTAATGTACCTATGGTAGTAATAAAAGGTCATGTTATGGAAGCTCAATTCGTAGAAACAATGGTTTTATTAAGTATAAATCATCCGTCTTTAATTGCAACTAAAGCCAATAGAATTGTAAGAGCAGCACAAGGTAAGTCAGTTCTAGAGCTAGGTGCAAGAAGAGGTCAAGGATACGATGCTGCTATATATGGAGCAAGGGCAGCATATATAGGAGGTTGTACTGCTACAGCAACTATGATGGCTGAAAGAATGTTTGGAGTACCTGCAGTTGGAACAATGGCTCATAGTTGGGTAATGTTATTCCCTAGTGAATATGAGGCGTTTAAAGCATGGGCTGCTAGTTTTCCTGATAATTGTACATTGCTAGTTGATACATTCAATGTGTTAAAGTCTGGTATGGTAAATGCTATAAAGGTATTTGATGAAGTGTTAAAACCACAAGGAAAGCGTCCAAACGGAATTAGACTAGATAGTGGAGATATAACTTATTTAAGTATTAAATGTAGAGAGATGCTAGATGCAGCAGGATATCCTGATTGCAAGATTATAGTATCCAACTCACTTGATGAATATATAATCAAGGATGTAATTGAACAAGGTGCTGTGATAGATGGATACGGTGTAGGAGAAAGACTTATTACTGCAAGGTCTGAAAGTGTTTTCGGTGGAGTATATAAGTTGTCTGCAATTGAACTTAATGGACAGCTTGTACCTAAGATTAAGATAAGTGAAAATGAAATCAAAACTACAAATCCGGGATTTAAATTCACATATAGATTATTCGACAAAGATTTACATAAAGCACTTGTGGATGTAATCTGTCTAGCAGATGAAATAATAGATGAATCAAAACCATATGTAATATTTGATCCTATACATACCTGGAAGAAGAAAAAAATAACAAACTTCTATGCTAAGAGGTTACAAGTAGAAATCTTTAAAGATGGTAAGTGTGTATATGAATGTCTAAGTGTCCATGAAATTCAAAAGTTTTGCAAAGAGCAAGTTAACACACTATGGTCAGAGGTTACAAGATTTGAAAATCCACACAATTACTTTGTAGATTTATCTCGAAAATTATGGGATCTTAAATATGAAATGTTAAGCGAGCATGTTTTTGAAGATTAATCATTGCTTGTGTTAGGATAATGTACTTATATAAGTATGATGAAGAAAATGGTTAAGAGTATTCTATAGAAGGTTCTTTACACAACAATTTAAACGTCCATGTATGATAGCTGAGGTAAAGGTAGGTTTAGTATATTGATTCCTAGAAGTGATTAGAGAATACCTTCAGATGCAGATATGACAGCATGGATAAGCCAAATATAATCTAATAATTTAATAAGCCTAAAGCATGATATAAGGTGCTTTAGGCTAAAATACAAATATAACATTGTAATTTATATTTAACAAAAGAGCAATTCATGTCTATGAAAAAATAGGTTTTAGAGGGGAGGGAATTAAACGGGATGGCTGTTTTTATAATCATAAATATTATGATATGATTACCATGAGCATTTTAGAAGACGAGTTTAGAGAAAAATATAGACATAGTGAAGTATAACTAGATGAATTCAATAGTTAAAATATAAAAAATTATTTGAAGTAATTTTGCTTTTGTTTCAAAAAGAATGTTGATAATGAATCTGGTAAATATAAAAATTTATATAACAATGCGATAATTATAATATATAATATAATTGTACTTATGAGGAAGGAGAACTTTAATTGGATATATTAAAAGTTAAAGGAAATACTTATTGTATTGATACTGGAATAACCTATATACCATTTTATAAAATTAATGATAAAGAAATTATTATGTTGGATACAGGACGGGAAAGAGGAGAGCGCGAACGCATTGAGGAAGTTTTGGAAAAAAATAAGTTTAAAGTCACAGCTATTTTAAACAGTCATGCTCATATAGACCACATTGGAAATAATAAATATTTTAAAGATAAATATAATTCTATTATTGCAATGTCAGCTTATGAAGCTATTATCTGCAGTTCAGAGGTTAATCTTAAGCTTTATTATGGAAGTGAAACCTTAAAGTTTGTAAAGGAACATTATGATCATATGGTTTTTAAAACAGATATTATTATAGAGGAAAACCAACATGAAATATTACTATGCGGGGTTGACTTTAAGATTATTTCTACACCAGGTCACAGTCCTGCACATATTTGTATTATAACTCCTGACGATATCGCCTATATAGGAGATGCTCTCATAAGTTATGAACTAATGGAAGGAGCAAAAATGCCATATGCTTATATTTTAAGTGAAGATATGAAGAGCAAGGCCAAGCTTTATGACTTAAACTGCAGTAAATATGTGGTGGCACATAAAGGAATATATAACAATATTACAAAACTAATAAATGATAATATAGATTTTTATGAAAGCAGAGCAATGAGAATATATGAAGCAATAGATGGATCTATGACAATGGAAGAGATTATGAAAATTATAAGTAAAAAATTTAACATTAATATAAATAATGTACATAAGTATTATTTTATGGAGAGAATGTTAAAATCCTATGTAGAATATTTACATGAAATAGAAAAACTAGAATTAATAATGGAAAATGGATTTCTTAAATATACTAAATCCATACAAACTCGCTGATAATAAGCGAGTTTTTTATAATATAGCATATTTTAACTTAAGAAGATAAATTACCAAAAATATTTTGGAATTTATTGCAACACTTTCCTAATTTGGATTGTATTATATTTGGAAAAATAATATATTAGGAGGTGTTCTTTATGAACAATAACAATATTAGTGAAAAATTTGAAACAACTCATCCACAAAAGAGAATTTGGTATAATGAGCTACTGTATCCTAATACATCAATGCATAATATTGTATCAAAAATTAATATAGGTAGTAATTTGGATATTCAATTATTAGAGAAAACAATAAATTTAATAATCAAAAAAAATGATTCATTAAGATTAAAATTTTATGAAGAAGATGGAAAACTATATGAATATGTAGATGAATATAGTTTTATTAATGTACCTTTTTTAGATTTTTCATCATACAAAAACAATGGCATTAAAAAACTTAATGAGTTTTGTATGAATGAAGGTAAGAAAACGTTATATAAACAAAATGAATTATTATTCAAATTCTATATGTATAAGATTAGTAATGAAGAAATGGGAGTGTGTTTTTTTATACATCATCTCATTTTTGATGGAATGTCTTGCAATTTACTAATTGAACAACTTTCTAATATATATCAGCAATTATGCAATAATGAAATTGCTGAGTCTAATATTAAAAATTCATATATAGATTTTATATATGATGAAAAAGAATATTTAAATTCCAAAGAGTTTGAAAAAAATAAGCAATTCTGGAATGAAAAATTCTCAAATCTAAATGTAAATTCTTTATATATAAATCCCAAAAGCGTTAAATCAAAGACAAAGTCATTCTTATTAAATAGTAAGATGAGTGATAAGCTTAAGAAATTTTTGAAGGAATACAACATTTCTTTAAATAAATTTTTCATTTCTATTTCAAGTATATATATGAGCAGGATTCTGAATGATAATGATATAACACTTGCTGTTGCCTGCTTTAACAGAAGCAATGAACGTCAAAGAGAAACTATAGGTATGTTTACAGGAACTATGCCTTTAAGAATAAATTTAGAAGATAATATTAGTTTTAATGAATTTTTAAATTATTTGAATAGTGAACTTAAAAGCTGTTATACTAATCAAAAATATCCTTATGACTTATTGGTTCAGGATTTAGAACTAAAGAAAAAGGGAGTTGATTCTTTATTTAAATTTTGTGTAAATTATTATTCATTTGAAAGTTATAATGTAAAAAATAGTTGCAATATGATTCTTAGTAATGAACTTATTGCTCAAGAATACACAAATATTCCATTACATATTTTTATTAAAGAATTAAAAAAGGATAGAAATATAGAGTTAGAGGTTCAGTACAGAATAGAAGATCATACTGATGAGCAAATTATACAAATGGTTACTTGCCTGGAGTGTATTGCAAGACAAATTGTCAGTAATTCTAATATAAAAATTTCAGAAATACAGATAGTTTCGAAAAAAGAGAAGAATCTTATATTAAATGAATTTAATAATACAAAAAAAGAATATCCTAAAAATGAATCCATAAGTGAATTGTTTGAAAAAATAGTTGATGCTATGAAGGATAAAACTGCAGTGGTATCAAAAAGTAGATCTTTAACTTATAGACAAGTAAATGAAAGAGCAAATCAAATTGCGGCTGCATTAAGGAAAAGAGGAATAACAAGAAATAGCATAGTGCCAATATTATGTGACAAAAGCTTAGAAACCATAATAGGAATGTTGGCTATTGTAAAAAGTGGAGGTGCTTATTTAGCAATAGATGAAGATTATCCTAAGTCAAGAATAGATTATATGTTAGAAGAAGTTAGGAGTAAAGTTATTTTAGGAAAAAGGAGTTTATTAGAGAAGTTTAAATTTGAAAATTATATAGAAACAATAAATTATGAAGATGAGCAGATATTAAATGAAAGTATAGATAATCTAGAACATATTAATACTACAGATGACTTAATCTATGTAATGTATACATCAGGTTCAACAGGAAAGCCAAAAGGAGTATGTATAAAGCAAAAAAATGTAATCAGACTTATTAAGAATACTAACTTTATTGAATTTAAAGAAGATGACAGAATACTTCAGACAGGCTCTATTGCATTTGATGCATCTACTTTTGAGGTATGGGGAGCACTTCTTAATGGAAACCA
The DNA here is from genome assembly GCF_002006345.1 of Clostridium puniceum. Lineage (GTDB taxonomy): Bacteria > Bacillota > Clostridia > Clostridiales > Clostridiaceae > Clostridium > Clostridium puniceum. The sequence goes on along the minus strand of NZ_LZZM01000176.1, from coordinate 36,444 downwards.
ATTATTTGTGGAAGCAAAAGATATTATTTTAAATCCAGAATTACTTGAAAGTTATTTAAGAGAAAATAAGATTACAATATGTTGGTTTACTGCACCATTATTTAATCAATTATGTAAAGAAAATATAGATTTATTTAAGCCATTAAGATGTTTATTAACTGGTGGAGATGTAGTTTCGTCTATTTCTGTAAGCAAGCTAAAAAGGGCTTATAAAGATTTAATAATAATTGATGGATATGGGCCAACTGAAAATACTACTTTTTCAACAACTTATACAATAAGCAGTGAATGGAATGAAAATATGCTAATACCAATTGGTAAGCCTATTTCTAATTCAACTGCCTATGTAATGGATAAGAATAAGAACTTGCTTCCAATCGGTGTTCCAGGAGAGTTATGTGTAGGTGGAGACGGAATTGCAGGGGGATATTTAAATAAGGAAGAGCTTACAAAAGAAAAATTTTTAGAAAATCCTTATGTAAAAGGAGAAAAAATATATAAAACTGGTGATCTTGCAAAATGGCTGCCAGATGGAAATATATCCTTTATGGGAAGAATAGATAATCAAGTGAAAATTAGAGGATTTAGAATAGAACTGCAAGAAATTGAAGCACAATTATTACAATATTCAAAAATAAAAGAAGCAGTAGTAGTAGATAAAAATGATGCAAGTGGAAATAAATATTTATGTGCATATGTTTTAAGTGAAGAAAAAGTTTCTTCAAAAGAAATAAAGGAATTTTTAAAAGAAGAACTGCCAAATTATATGATACCTTCATATATAATGCAGCTTGAAAAGTTTGATCTTAATTGTAATGGGAAGATTGATAAAAAAGCATTGCCAAGCCCTGATTTATCGCAAAAGGAAGTTGAATTTATAAAGTCTAGAAGTGAAATTGAATTAAAACTTGAAAATATTTGGTGTCAGATATTTAATATTAAAGAGATATCTATAAAAGATAACTTCTTTGATCTAGGAGGAAATTCATTAACCGCTGTAAATTTGGTTTCTAAAATTCATAAAGAATTTAAGACAAAAATTGTTGTTACAGATGTATTTAATAAGCCTTCAATAGAAGAATTAGCAGAATGGTTGAAAGATATGTCTGCAGAGGAAAATTCTGATTTTAATGAAATTGAAAAGATAAAAGAAAAAGATTACTATGAAGCATCAGCAGTACAAAAAAGAATATATGCAATAAATCAAACAAATTTAAATAGCACAAATTATAATATACCTATTGCATATTTAATAAAAGGTGATTTGGATAATGTACGATTAGAAAGAGGAATTTATGAATTAATAAATAGGCAGGAATCATTAAGGACAAGCTTTCATGTATTTGATGAAAATATATTCCAAAAAGTTCAAACTAAAGTAGATTTTAAAGTTGAGCATATAAAAATAAATAGTAATTTTAATGAAGATAAAATTGAAATTGAAAATTTTATAAAACCATTTGATTTAGGTAAAGCACCACTTATTCATGTCAATCTTATTAAATTTAATGATGCATCAATATTACTTATAGATATACATCATATAGTTTCAGATGGAATTTCAATGAGTATAATAACAAAAGAACTATCTTCATTATATAATGGAGAAAGCCTTTGTGTACCTAAAATTCAATATAAAGATTTTTCAAATTGGCAAAATAATTTATATAAAAACGGGTTATTAGATAGTGAGGAAAAATATTGGCTTAATATGTTTAAAGGAGAAATTCCTAAATTAAATATGCCTTCAGACTATAAAAATATATCAACTGAAAGTTTTAAAGGAGATATGATAATTTTTGAAATAAATGAAGCATTAACTTCAAAAATAAACCAAGCTATAACTAGTTTAGGGGTAACAAAGTTTATGTTTTATATGGCAGCGTATAATGTACTTTTATATAAGTATACTGGCCAAGATGATTTAATAATAGGAACTCCAGCAGCAGGACGAACCTCTGAAGATTTAAAAGATACAATAGGAATGTTTGTTAATACATTGCCTTTAAGAAATAAAATAAACAATAATATTAGTTTTAGAGATTTCTTAAAGGAAGTTAAAGAGAATTCCTTAAAGGCATTTGAAAATCAAAACTATGATCTTAAGAATATACTTGAAAAATTAAATATAAAGAAAGCAGCGCTCTTTAATGCGATTTTTTCTTTTCAAAATGTAAATATTGAAGATTTAAGGTTAGATGATACAGAAATATCAGCATATAAGTTGAAAAGCAACATAGCAAAATTTCCTATTTCCATGATACTAAAAGAGGAAAAGGACAAAATATCAGGTGAATTAGAATATCAAACAGAATTATATAAAAAAGAAACAATAGAATGTTTTATAGAACATTATATTAACGTAATGGAAAGAATTCTTGAAGATTTAGATAAACCTATTGATAATTTTGATATGTTATCTAAGTGGGAGAAAAATTTAATATTAAATAAATTTAACAATACAAAGAAAGCTTATGCTCACAATAAAACAATAAAAGAGCTATTTGAAGAGAAAGCTGAAAATTTATCAAATAAAACTGCACTTGTATCAAATGGACAATGTTTAACTTATAGAGAATTAAATGAAAGAGCAAATCAACTTGGGAATTTATTAGTGAAAAATGGAGTGGGCAAAGAAGAGATTGTACCAATATTATGCGATAGAAGTATAGATACAATAATTGGCATGCTCGCCATAATAAAAAGTGGAGCAGCATATCTGCCAATAGATGAAGATTATCCTGAAACAAGAATAAAATATATGCTTGAGGATAGTAAAAGTAAAATAATATTAATTAAAAAACATCAATTAGATAAAGTTAACTTAGAAAAAATAAATATACAATTAATAGATTCAAGTAGTAAAGAAATATTTAAAGAAAGTAAAGAAAATCTTTCGAATGTAAATACAGTTACAGATTTAGTATATGTAATTTATACATCAGGTTCAACAGGAAAGCCTAAAGGAGTATGTTTAGAAAATAAAAATTTAGTAAATCTTGTAAATAATCCTGATTATATAGAGATTAAGAGCAATGATAAAATTCTTCAATCTGGATCTTTGTCTTTTGATGCATCAGTATTCCAGATTTGGATCACATTGCTTAATGGAGCAGCATTACATTTAGAAGAAAAAACCTTAATAATTAATGGTAATGCATTAGAAAATTATATTAATCAAAATGAAATAACAGTAATGCTTATGCCAACTCCGCTATTTAATCAATATTGTGAGAGCAATATTGAAATATTCCAAGATTTAAGATGTTTAATTGTTGGAGGAGATGTGTTATCTAGTAAGCAGGTAAGTAAAATAACAAAAATATATAAAGATTTAAAAATTCTAAATGCATATGGACCAACGGAAAATACAGTAATTTCTACATTGTATGAAGTCAAAGGTAAGTGGGATGAAAACATAGCAATACCTATAGGAACTCCAATATCTAATTCAACGACTTATATAATGGATAGGAATAATAATCTGCTTCCAATAGGGGTTTCAGGAGAATTATGTGTAGGTGGAGCTGGTATTGCAAGAGGATATTTAAATAGAGGAAATCTTACAAAAGAAAAATTTATAGAAAATCCATATGTAAGTGGAGAAAAAATATATAAAACTGGTGATCTTGCAGAGTGGCTGTCAGATGGAAATATACATTTTATGGGGAGAATGGATTATCAAGTGAAAATTAATGGATTTAGAATAGAGATGCAGGAAATTGAAGGAGAATTATTAAAATATTCAAAAGTAAAAGAAGCAGTAGTGGTGGATAAGAAGGATGAAAGTGGAAATAAATATTTATGTGCATATGTTGTAAGCAACGAAAAAGTTTCTTCAAAGAAAATAAAGGAATTTTTGAAAAAGGAACTTCCAAGTTATATGATTCCTTCCCATATAATGCAGCTTGAAAGTATGCCTGTTAATTCCAATGGAAAAGTTGAAAGAAAGGCACTTCCAAGTCCAAAGTCATCTGATTTTAAGTATGAATATATAGCTCCTAAAAATAATATTGAAGAAAAAATTTTTAAGGCATGGAGTAAAATATTGGGGATGAAAAATATAAGTACTGATTTGAATTTTTTTGAAATAGGAGGCAATTCATTAAAGGCAATTTCAGTAGTTTCAAGATTAGCAAAGGAATTTAGTATTGCTATAAATGACATATTTAAATACCCAACTATACAAGAATTAGCACTTAATATTAAGTTTAAAGAGGAAATATCAAGCTTAGAGGTTAGAACAGCTAAAGAAGAGGTAAGTGTTACAGAGTTTGAGGAAGGAAATAAAATTCCAAAAGCCATAAAATCAGCCTATGATTTATATATAAATGATATTGAAAAATATATAAATTTTGATTTGAATAAGGAAATGACTTATAAAAATATTTTACTTACAGGTAGTACTGGATATGTTGGTATAAATATTTTAAAAGAACTTTTATTGAATACAAATAGTAAAATATATTTATTATTAAGAGGAAAAACTATCAAAGAAGTTGAAGAAAGAATTATGAAAAAAACTGCTTTTTATTTTGGGCAAGAATTTTACCTTAAATATAAGCATAGAATAAATATTTTAATAGGAAATATATCGGAGGATTACATCGGTTTAGATATTAATGCTTATGAAAGCTTATCTTTAAAAATAGATTGTATAGTTAATTCTGCAGCAAACGTAAAACATTATGGTAAGTACAAAGATTTCTATAATATAAATGTTTTAAGTACAAAGCATTTACTGGAGTTTGCTCAAAAAGGGTTAATAAAGGACTTTAATCAAATATCTACTATAAGTGTTGGAAGTGGAAGTATTTCTAATAAAGATTTTGTTATGTTTTCAGAATCAGATATTGATATTGGACAAGATTGTGATAATGTATATGTGCGTTCAAAATTAGAAGCTGAAAAATTAGTTGAAGAAGCTAGTAAAAAATCATTAAATACTAAAATATTCAGGCTTGGAAATGTGACGTTTAATTACGAAACAGGATTATTTCAAGAAAATATAACAGAAAATGCTTTTTACAAGAATATCAAAGCATTTATTAAACTTAATTGTATACCAAAAATAAAAGGAAATATTTTTGATTTTTCCTACGTAGATCAATTAGCTAAAGCAGTTATTCTTCTTTTTAATAAGACTAATTACAAAAATCAAGTATTTCACATAGAAAACCCTAAAAAATTAAGTACAATGGATTTGGTGGAAGCACTAAGAAAGAAATATAAAGACATAGAACTAAGAAATATGGATGATTTTCTATATTATATTTCATTAAAGAGCGAAGATGAAAAATTAAGGGAATATGTTGATAATGTTATGGTTAATTTAGGTTTATTTGAAAATAATAATTCAACAACTTTTGTAACTGTTAGTGATAGAACAAACGCCATTTTAAAAGAATTTGGTTTTGAATGGAGCAATTTAGATGAGGGCGCTTTAAAAAGAATGCTTGAGTATTGTGAAAAAGTTAATTTCTTATAATTATTAAACTTAGATTAAGGGTGCTAAATATGTTTTTTAATAAATCTAGTATTTAATTCATTGCGATAAAATAATGAACATTAGAAAAAACTGTAGTAATAAACATAGTTGAACATTTAATATAAAAATATTTTAGAACTTGATGCAACACTTTCCTAATTTGGATTGTATTATATTTAGAAAAGCAAATAAAAAACAATATGCAAATTAAAGGAGAGAATAATTATGAAAAAAGTAATAACAATTTTATTAAGTGCTATAACACTTGCAGGAATATCCGTTCCAGCATTTGCAGCAGATATAAATAAAGAAAAATTAATGTCTACTATTAATGAAGAACAAATGTTAATATCAACTAATGTATCGAAAGATGAAATTAATGATTTGATTATAAAAGGAAAAAATATAAATATAGGTAAACTTAGTATTGTGATAAATAATGGAAAGGTTATGGTTCCGATAAAAGTTACAGCAGAAAGTCTGGGGTTTAAAGTAAATATAGATAAGAATAATAAGAGTGTAAGTTTAGATAACGATCAGATTAAAACTAAAATTGAAGTAGGTGTTGACTCATATAATTATGAAAGTAGTCATGCTATAGGAATGACTGCACCAGAACAATTAGGAGCGGTACCCATAGTAATTGATAATAACATATATGCTCCAATTAAAATTTATAATTTACTTTTTAATGATTCAAAAGCAGTAGGTAGTTTTTGGAGTGAAACAAAAGATGGACAATCAATATATGTTGATAATGGAGATCTTACTTTAGGATGGAAGCTAATAAATAATAAGTGGTATTTTATGAATAACAATGGGATAATGCAAAAAGGATGGGTAGAAACAAACGGTAATTGGTATTATTCAAACGATAGTGGAGAAATGGTTAGTAATACAATTACGCCTGATGGATATAAAGTAGACCAAAGTGGAAAATGGAATTTAGAAGAGAAAGTTTCAATTTTGGAAACTCAAACTGCAGGATTAGAAAGTATAGCAAATCCAATAGAAGAATTTAAGACTGTAGAAGAAGCTCAAAAAGTGCTTAAATTTAATGTTATATTACCTAAGGAAATACCAGCACAATTCAAATCAAAATTCATTAGCACTATTTCAAGGGAGTCATTTCAAATTTGTTATAGTAATGGAAAAAATGAAATTCTATTTAGAATGGGTCAAGGTGTAGACAATATAAGTGGAGATTATAATGAATATAAAAATAATGATAGTATAAAGTTAGATGGTAAAAGCATTAAATTAAGTGGAAATGATAAACTTATAAAGCTTGCAACTTGGAAAATAAATGATATGGCATACTCTATTTCGGTAACTGATGGAATGAAGAAAGATGATATTATTAATATAATTAAAAGTATTTTTTAGTATATATGTTGCAATTAGATTTCTACATATAAATTATTTGCAGCTGATTAACATTACAAGGTTTTAGATGTAGATTTATTATTGCAACATATATAATTAAAAAATTTTATTATAAATTATTTAGTGTAGGAACAATAAAAATGAAATTATTTTGGGGCTATATGGTATTTTGTTAGTTAATTGTGCTACAGAATGGAAGGATGAGTTTTAGAATGAATGAGATTTCATTGCGTACGGATGAAATTATCTCACAGGATTTAGATCATTATGGAAATATGCTGCTGAGACTTGCATATTCATATATGAAAAATATTTATGATGCAGAAGATGTAGTACAAGAAGTTTTTGTACAATTAATTAAAAATATAGACATATTTGAAAGTGATGACTATAAAAAGCATTGGCTTATTTGTGTTGCTCGAAATATCTGTAAAAATAAATTAAAATCTTCTTGGTTTAAAAAAAGTGTAGAGTTAACAGAAATGCCATATTACGATGAATATAAAGATAGTAATGTTCTTAATAAAGTAATGCAGCTTCCACTAAAATACAGAGAAATTATTTATTTATATTATTATGAAGGTTATACTACAGTGGAAATTGGATCTATATTAGTTAAGAAAGAATCAACAATACGCTCGCTGCTTAGCAGAGGAAGGAATATATTAAAAAAAGAGTTAAAGGAGGAGTATGATTTTGAGTAAGAATTATAAAAAGGAATTAGACAAAATTGTTATGAGTGAAGATATGAAAAAAAGAATACTCCATAATGTACTTAACGAAAATACAGACATTAAAAACAAAAGTATAGAAATAAAAAAACATAATTTACTTAGAAAAAATATGCAAATTATTGCTGCATGCTTTACAGTAGTTATATGTTTAAGTGTTGTAAAAAACAACCCTCAATTATTTAAATATGATAATGATAATTTTAAGCAAAAAGAAATATCTAAAGATATAGATGATAAAAATAAAGATTTACAAAATATTGAAGAGAGTGAATCATATTATGATAATAAAAATAGTGCAGATTATAATAAGGATAGTCAAAATGATAATAAACTGAAGGAACAGGAAGTTATAAATGGACATACTAATAATGATGAAAACTATAAAAAAAGTGATTCCTCAAAGTACAATGAAAATAATAATGAAAATTCATCAAAAATAAAGCAAAATGAAAAAAGTTCTGAGGATTCTATTGGAGCACCAAAGACAATGGAACCACCAACTAATATAATTGTTGAATCAACAAACCCTATAAGCTCAGACGATAAATCGAAAAAAACAACTAAAGATCAAGGGGAATTAACTAAGAATAATAATGAAAATAATGAAGAGGATAACCTAGATAGTTCCGATCTAGTTACTTGCGGGGAGATCATAAAAGAATATAAAACATTAGAAGAAGCAGAAGCAGCAGTAAAATTAAAAATAAATTATATAAAAGAATTACCTAAAGGGTTTAATATAGATAATATAAGCGTTATATCAAATGATATAATACAAATAGAATATAATAATGGGAATGATAGAATCATCTTTAGAGCTGGTAAAGATATTGAAAATATAAGTGGTGATTATAATATATATAAAATTAAGAACAACTGTGATACAAACGGGATCAATATAGATTTAGAGGGCAATAAAAATAAAATAGCCAATCTAGCAACTTGGAAAAAAAGTACTGTATCATATTCTATTTCATCAATAAGCGGTATTAGTGAAGACATAATAGTAAATATGATTAAAAGTAGTCTATAACATATTTATTTTAAATGGTGAATGTAAATTACAATATTCATTTAAAAAGTAAAATAATAATCCATATAAAAGTAGTACAATCATTATACTTTAATAAATAGTGTAGTTTTATTAGTATGTAAAAAATATATTATAATGACAAAGAAAATTAAGAGGAATGCTCAGGAGTAATAATAACTTTGAGCATTTCTTTTTTATTGTAAAAAGGAACATTAAATAAAGACTGTAAATATAAAAATTTATATATAATTAATAAAAAATAATTTAAGGATTGTAAATAATTTAAATTAAGATTGTGATAATGTAATTGATATAAATGAACTATAGGATTAGATAATATAATTACACATTATGAATGTATAATAATTTTATTAAAAAAACAAGTTGAATTTTCAACTAAATTAATATACAATAATTATTAGTTGAAAGTTCAACTAATAATTGGCTATAAGAAGGTATAAAAATGAAAAAATTAGAATTTAAAGTGTTGAGATTTGTAGGAACTTTATCTAGGGCTATAAACTCCAAAGCTGATTTTAAATATAAACAATTTAACTTACAAAAAGGTCAATATATGTTTCTAACTAGAGTTTGTGAAAATCCTGGAATTAATTTTGTGGATTTATCAAACATGTTAAAAGTTGATAAAACTACAACTACAAAAGCTGTGAAAAAGCTTATTGACATTGGATATTTGAATAAACAACAACATGAAAAGGATAAGAGGGAGTATAAACTGACTCCTACTAAAAAGGCTTTAAAAGTATATGAATTTATAATTGAGGAAGAAAGTAAACAATTGAAAATAAGCTTTAAAGGTTTTAGTGAAGAAGAAAAGAAAATGGCAGCTAGATTAATAAAAAGAATGAGCGAAAATATTGAAGAATATTGGCTTGATATATAAAAAAGTTATATAAGAAAAAGGAGAGTAGAGAAATGGAATTTAGAAAAGCAGTTGAAATAGATATTAATAATATAATGAATATTATTAAACAAGCACAAGTTTATTTTAAAGAACAGGGGATTAATCAGTGGCAGGATAACTATCCTAGCATTGAAACAATAAGCGGTGATATTGCTGATAAAAATAGTTACGTGTTGTTAAAAGACAATAATATTGTTGCTACAGTAGCAGTTTCTTTTGACGGAGAAAAAACATATGAAGCTATTTATGAGGGTGAATGGATTAGTAATAATGAATATGCAGTTATTCATAGAATAGCTGTAGATAACACTTATAAGGGATTAGGATTATCATCACAAATTATCAAAAATATAGAACAGCTTTGCTTTAAAAAAAGTGTACATAGTATCAAGGTAGATACACATGAAGAAAACATATCTATGCAAAAGTTACTCAAGAAAAACAAATTTCAATACTGTGGAATAATTTATTTAGCAAATAGAAGCAAAAGAATAGCTTTTGAGAAAATATTATAGTGAAGAGATTATCATAAAAAATAATAAATATTAATTTATAATGGTAAATAAAAGTAAAGAAGTTGTTTATGATTTAGGTATAAATAAAATGTATATTGTAATTAGTAAAATAAAATACTAATTACAAGAGGTGAATTATGTGCAAAAGAAAAAAATTTTAATAGTATTTTTAATATCTATATTTATGTTTGGTGAAGTTTCCCAAGCAGAACAAATTCCAACATCAACGACTTTAAAACAGGGGATATATAAAATATCTCCTGAACATAAGGGGTATTATCGTAATATTAAACTTGTGTCTCCAGGCAAACCTGTTACTATTATAGTACTTGATTCTAATGGTGCACAGGTATTGGTTGCAAAGCTTGATAATGAAAACGAGTATTTAAAAGTTGGCCCTATAGAAAAGGGAGAGACTTTAATTATAAATGGTGATGGAGAAATATCTGTGGTACATTAAAATTATATTATTAACTATAGGCGATGTCCTATATATGTTACAGATGGCCTTAGGGAACAAAGAGGAAATATAAGACAGTTACGTTCTATGTGAACTCCAAGAAAATTAATTAATAATTGATTTTAGAAATAATAAACAGAGACTATTTCAAAGCCTCTGTCATGATTATTTTTTTTATTTGCTTAAAATTTTAATAAGTAGTTTGAAGCCACTCTTTAGAACTTAAATTAATAATTCCAGCGCCAGCTCCATTAACTCCTGTTAATGTATCAATTAATGTTGATGGATCATCCATTTTATAGTCATATGGTAAAGTAGTAAATCCATTCCATGAGAAACTTAATGCAGGTACTACTGGATTTGGTTGTAATGTACTATCTTTTGTATCACTATCTCCACGGTATGATACATCACCATATTTATAAATAGTATCTACTGCCTTAATTTTACCTGTATAATTAGCTTTTTTAGGATCTTTTTGATTATTTCTTAATGGATTTTGAACACCTAATATTTGGCTTTTTTCTACTAGAACAGCACCGCCTTCAGTTGATAAGGCACCATTACTTGAAAGACCAAAATGGTATCCTGACTTAGTTAAAGCTGTAGCAACACTTGAAGGTATTAACTTTGAAGCTTCATATGCATTTGTTGAGTCCATTACAACATTGTACACGTGTGCATTTCCGCCTCTAAGTCTAGGCATACGATCTTGTGAGTCCTTATAATAATTATGATGTAAAGTCACTTGTAAATTTGCATTATCACTTGCAAATTCTGTTGAACCAATTAAATGAGTTTTCTTTTGTGGTGCTTCAATTTTCATAATATCTTCTTTGCTTAATCCTTGAGATTTAATAAGGCTATACATTGGATAGCTTGAAGGATTTTTTTCCATTTCATCGAACATGGCAGCATAGAAGCCACCATTTGTCATGTCTGCTGGTAAGAATTTAGACCAAGAAATAGTAAGTCCTGTTGTTCCTTTCTTAGAATCAACTATACCATCATATGATTTTCCAAAAGTACAATGGTCTATCCATACATTTTTACAGGTTTGAACAGTAACATAATCCCAATCATTTCTATCAAAATCACCTTTTGTAGCTTCATCCCATTCCCAAAGCTCATCGAACTGTATATTTCTAATAACTATATTTTGAGAATTATCTAAAATTATTCCTACATGTTTTAATTTAGCTCCATTCTTAGAGTAAATAGTAAGGCCATTTAAATTTTTGACATAAAGTTTGCTTACACCAGTTTTCTTCAATAGTGGATGTGTGAGTGGAGTATTAGCTTGAGAGAAAGGTGAACCTTTTACTGATGATGGTAATTCATTCCATCCTAAATCAATATCATTCACTATTTCTATAACTTTTGCAGGTGACTTTTTATTTAAAGCTGCTGCTAATTCTGTTGCATTAGTTACTTTTTTATAATCAGGGCTTGTCTCATCAATTATGCCCCCACCTTGGTTTCCTTTAGAGAAGCCTGTAACAGAATATTCACTTAAATTTTGTATAGAACTTGCTGATGTAGTTTGGATACTTGAAGTAGTCTTTAGGTCAGATGCAAATGCTGCTTGTTTTGATGAAGTAACGCCCATAATTAATGAAGCTGTTACTATACAACATAGGGTTTTTTTACTAATCATTCTTCCAATTTTCATTTTTTAAACTCCTTTAATCTACAAATTTTTAAATTTCATACAGATTTTATCATAAAATACTAATGTAAACAATAATTTCCTAAAATTAAATAAATAATTTGCAGTTTAGATAGAGAATTATTTTTATATATTAATTGTAAAAGTCTCAATTATATTTAGGAAATAAGTCTCTAGCTATACAATGATTAAATATTAATCAAGTTATACTTTTATATAAAGCGTTGTAAATAGTTTTTCTACGGATTTTTAATTGATTATAAATTTCAATATTATTTAAAATTGGATTATAAATAGTATTTTCTTTATTTTTATTTATATAGTCTAATGCTTCAGGTATAGAATTATATACTCCTAAAGCGGCAGCTGCACTGGCTAAGGCACCTAAAGCAGTAGTTTCAAAATCAGAAGGTAAATTTACAGATGTGCCATACATATCAGCCTGTATTTGATTGAAAAGTGAATTTTTAGTAAGACCACCAGAAATATTAATTACAGTGATCGTTCCTACATATGAACGTAATATGTCTAAATTTTCAGCAATTTCAGCGGCTATTCCTTCTAAAATACTACGTGGAAAGTCTATTCTTTTAGTGCCAAGTGAAATACCATGAAACAACCCTGTAGCATTTGGATTCCAATCAGGTGAACCACTGCCTTGAAAATGTGGTAACAATATAACACCATTAGAACCTGGTTTAGAATTTTCTGCATCGAAATTTATTTTATCATAATTATATTCAACAGTTTCAGTACTACAATAGAAATTTTTATTGAACCAATTATAAATAGTTCCTGATGTCAGTATGCTAGATTCAAGAATATATTTATTAGGAACTGCAGAAATACTACATATAACTTTACTAACGGGATCAATATGAGGTTTGTCGGAGGAAGTAATAATAAACGAACCTGTTCCAGTAGTTATTTGAGTATCGCCTTCATTAATTACACCATTTCCAATTGCACTACATTGTTGGTCACCACCGGCTGAAATTACAGGAATACCGGCTTTTAATCCAGATATTTTAGAAAAACTATCCGTTATATATCCAGAAATACAACCTTGTCCACTTAAAGTACATAACTTATCTTCATCTATATCAAATAAGTTAAGTAAATCAGTATCCCAATTAAGAGTATGTAAATTCATTAATAGAGTTCTACTGCCATAGGTATAATCAGTTCTAAGATTATTTGTCATTATATACATTAGATAATCTGCAATAGTAACAATTTTATAAGCTTTTCTATATATCTCTTCTTCATTTTGCTTTAACCATGCTATTTTAGGTCCTAGAAAAACAGGACTTAGTTTAAGACCGGTTCGTTCATAAATATAATTTTCATATGGCAACAAATTTGAACATATTGGAAGTGTTCGTCTATCTTGCCACATTATAGCTTTACGTAATGGATTACACTCAAAATCAAGTGCGATCATAGATGAACGTTGGGACGTAAGTGAAATACCAATGATTTCAGCAGCTAAATTGTTAGCACCTTCAACGGCTTGTTTTATTATATTAATAAGAGCTTTTTTAAAAGTAAGAGTATCCTGTTCAACGTAACCATCATTAAGATATTCAGGTGAATAAGTCTCTTGAATAATTTTATGTGCATATCCGCTTTGCGAATATAGGATACCACGCATACTCGAAGTTCCTACATCAATAACCAGAATAATCACCATAATCAAACCTCCTTGCATAATTAGAGTGGGCAAAGTTTTAATATACTTTCTTAATTTATCTTAAGAGATTTCATCTAATTCTCCTAAAATTTTATGAATATGTATCATCAAGTATAATTCTTCTTGAATAGGTAGATTTCTAGAATATTCATTATATATATACGTTTTAATTTTTTTTACACATTCGTATTCTGCTTTACAATTAGCACGTACTTGCTCATAAATAAAATCAACTTGTTCTTTATTAGGCTGCTTATCAAGAAATCTTTGAGAAAAAGCCTTTAAATGTGCTACAAACCGCTTATAATAAAATGAATCTTCATTATATATAATTGCAAAATGATAGTGAACAATTTCTAATATATCTTTTATTATTTTAGAAATTTTTTTGTTTTTTTCACTATAAGGATTATCCTGTTGAGCATTAATAAAATGATTAGCAATATTTATAATTTCTTCTTGTGGAAGCTGCAAGCTTAAACTTTCATTAATTATTCTTAATGCATATGCCCCAATATCATATTCATTAGGATTAAAATCTTTAATTTCTGATAAATAATGATTTTCTATTAGAATATTAGATTTAAAACGCTTTACAGCAAATGCAATATGATCAGTTAAAGCTAAATATATATGATTCATTAATTTTATATTATATTTTGTTATTGCATAATCAATAATCATTTGTGCGATATTAAAATAGACCTCGTCAATCTCAGAAGCTAATTGTATAATATTCTTTTTCATTGTTTCATCATGAAGAACAAAAATTTTTTCAATCTCTTCTTTTTTCAATTCATAGCCTATAGCATGATTGTGTCCAAGACCTTTTCCCATTAAAATTATTTCATTATCTGTATTATCCTTTGCAAGTACCAAGGAATTATTTAAGATTTTTGTAATATACATACTTAGCACTCCAATCTCATCATTATATTTATTTAAATAAATAGTGTTAATTTAGGCACATTGAAAATAAGTCAATAAGCCATTCTGTTTTATTATCCCTTAAGTATGTGTATTTATAAGATGCACATACTCATTGTTCTATACAAAATATGAAGCTATCTAGGAGCTTTCTCAATATGCCTAAATAGTTTAATGGTGAGCAATAAAATGAAGTAATATCATTAGTTTTTATATAAATTTATTATAAATATATTATGTTATTTTATTCTAATTCACCATTAGTTTCTATAACTTTTTTATACCAATAGAAGCTATCCTTTTTTATTCTCTCTAATCCTAAGGTATCGTGGTCAGTTCTGTTCGTATAGACTAAACCATAGCGTTTTCTAAAGCCTTGTGCAGAGCTTAAAAGATCCATAAAAGACCAAGGACAGTAACCAAGCATTTCAACACCATCTTCTATAGCTAATGCACAAGCATCTATGTGGCATTTTAAGTAATCAATACGATATTTGTCATGAACTTTTCCATTTTCCAAAACGTCAGGAGTTCCAAGACCGTTTTCTGTAATTATAATAGGCAGATGATATCTTTGCCAATATTCGTTTAATGCAACTCGTAAGCCAGAGGGATCAATTGCAGCACCATATTCAGAAGCTTTTAAATTAGGATTCATAGACATCTTAAAAAGTCCATGCATGCTAAAATCTACAGTGCCTTCTCTAGTTCCAAAAGTATTATTATTTGATACGGGTAATGCTTCAGCACAATTTGTTCTATAATAGTTCACTGCTATAAAATCCATTTTTGCACTTTTTAAAATATCCTTATCATTGTCTTCCATATGAGGCATTATATCGCGCTCCTTAAGATATTTTAAATAATAGCCTGGATATTCACCATAAAAATGCATGTCAAGCATATAGTAAACTTTAAAGTTATCATTCATACGTGCAGCATAAACATCTTCTGGCTTGCAGGTAAGTGGGTAGGTTACAGATGATGATACAGCAGCTCCAATCTTACTATCATTTATCATCTCATGACATGCATTAACTGCAAGGGCATGTGCTAAACACATGTTGTAGTCCATTTGAGCACGCATTTTATCAATTTTTAAGTGGTCTTTTTCATCATAAATATTGATTCTTTCCTCAACCCTAACAATTAAATTTTGTTCATTATGAGGCTGCCAATACTTAACTCGATCTCCAAATTCCTTAAAACAGATTTTTGCAAAACGTTCATATGCATATACAGTTTCTCTGCTTTCCCAACCATTATATTTTTCAACTAAAGCAAAAGGTAAATCAAAATGATATAAAGTTACAAAAGGTACAATGTTACATTCTGTTAATTTATTGATTGCTTTATTATAAAAGTCTATTCCTTTTTGATTAATGTCACCATCACCATCGGGAATAATTCTTGCCCATGAGATAGAAAAACGATAAGTTTTCATTCCTAATTCTTTCATTAAATTAATGTCTTCTTCAAAATGATGGTAAAAATCTGAAGCTACCTTTGTATCAGCTTGTATGTCAGATTTCTTAAAGGAATTGAAATCAGCTACAGTCATTTTTTTACCATCTTCATCCCACGCTCCTTCAATTTGAAATGCAGAAGAGGAAGCACCCCATAAGAAATTTTTTGGAAATATTGTATTCATAGAAATCCTCCTGTTATATAAAACATTTATTTTAGTAGTTTATTGTTTTTTTATTTTGCAAGGGAAATAATTATATCCTCATCTGATACATATTTACTTTCACATGGACTTACATCTGCGAAGTCTCCTGTATTACTTACTATTACTGGTGTTGTGATATCATATCCTGCTGCCTTAATCTTATCAATATCAAAATATATTAATTTGCTTCCCTTTTTTACGTAGTCACCTTGTTGTACATATGATTCAAAATGTTTTCCTTTTAATTCGACTGTATTAATTCCTATATGAATTAATAGTTCAGCTCCATTATTTAATCTTAGGCCTATAGCATGTAAGGTAGGGAATAGTGAAACGACTTTACAGTCAGCAGGAGCTTTGATTATTCCATCTGTTGGAATTAAAGCTACACCGTTACCTATAACCTTTGAGGAAAATACATTATCGTTTACATCAGTTAAAGGAATAATATTGCCTTTTAAGGGAGATGTTATTTCAAGATCTTCACTAGAAGATAAATTTTGAATTAAATTACTAGATTTAACTTCTTCCTCATCTTTATTTTCTATGTCTTCAAAGCCTACTATATAAGTTAAGATAGCAGAACCAAAGAATGCAATGGCGCAGCCACCTAAGTAACTTAAAAATGGTATCATTCCAGCTGAGGCATAAACAGGTATTGTTAAAATACCTTGGTTTGCAAAGGCGTTTCCATAAGCTCCTCCAAGTCCCATAATTCCACCACCAATAGCACC
The DNA here is from genome assembly GCF_002006345.1 of Clostridium puniceum. Classification (GTDB taxonomy): domain Bacteria; phylum Bacillota; class Clostridia; order Clostridiales; family Clostridiaceae; genus Clostridium; species Clostridium puniceum. Next base: position 19,208 of record NZ_LZZM01000176.1, on the reverse strand, counting down.
ACAGATTACAGCACATACCATTGGCTTTTTCAATCTAAGATTTGCACCATAGATAGCAGGTTCTGTAACTCCAAAAAGAGCAGTAATACTAGCAGACATAGAAATTGTTTTTAATTGCTTATTTTTTGTTTTAAAGAATACTCCGAGTGCAGAACCAGCTTGTGAGAAATTAGCGGCACCTGCAAAAGCTAAAAGATTTTGCCTTCCAGTTTGTGCAACATCATTAATACCAATTGGAACTAAAGCTTTATGAGCACCGAAGATAACTAATACACACCATAATCCGCCAATAAAAGCTCCACATAGGATTGGACTAAATGTATAAATAGATTTATAAGTAAAATTGATAACATTTCCTAGGTATATTCCAATAGGTCCAAATAGTAATATTGTAGCAGGAAGCATCACAAGTAAAACACATGTTGGAACCATAATAATCTTTAATACTTCTGGTATATATTTTTCGAAGAATCTTTCAACATATGATAGCACCCATACTGCAATAATTATTGGAATTACAGAAGACGTATAAGGTGCTTTTGTTACAGGAAGTCCTAGAAAATCAACTGCTTCCTTTCCTGTCATGAGGGCAGTGAAAGCAGGATAACATAAAGTTGCAGCAATAATCATTGATAATACTTGACTGGTTTTAAATACTTTAGCTGCTGAGAATCCTAAAAATATAGGTAAGAAGTAGAATACAGCATCAGATAATGCATTTAAAATAATATAACTTTGATATTGTTTTACATCAATTCCATACATATTTGTATAGTATAGTACCCAAATTGCTAAAATTCCTTTAACCATACCAGAGCCAGCAATAGCAGGAACGATAGGGACAAAAATTCCAGATAAGGCAGATAAAAGTGTATTGCCAATACTTTGTTTTTCAGCAGCTGCGGAATCAGAATTTGAAACACCTGATTCTGGTACTAATTTAATCATTTCATCATAAACTTTTGTAACCTTATTTCCAATTACAACTTGAAATTGGCCCATACCTTCAACAACTGAAATAACTCCTTCAATTTTAGATATTATATCTTTATTTGCTTTAGATGAGTTATTTAATTTAAATCTAAGGCGTGTCATGCAATGGGATAATTCTTTTACATTATCTTTGCCGCCTAAGTTTTTTAAAATATCTTGTGCTATTTTTGCATAATCCATAATTAAATCCTCCTAAATATTTATAGAAATTTTAATTTTTTGTTTCATGGCCATTCAACAAAAAAAAGACCAAACCAAATCGCTAGATTATATAGAATAATCTAAACAATTGATTCGATCTTGCCTGCATTACCAGTAACACGTCTACTGTGATTTATTTGAGTTTTATGTGTATATATTATCATAAACGTTTTCACGAGTCAAGTGTAAATGTTTCCGTTATTATTATAATTTTGATATAATAAAAGCCATAAAATTTGAAATGCTAAATTTATAAGTAGATTTAGCATTAGAGGAGAATTAACAAAATCTTGACGGGAATATATAAGAGATTTATTATAATAAATACGAATAATAACTAAATAAGGGGTTGAACATATGGCTTGTTTTAAGGAAAAGATTAAGATATTAAAAGGAAACATTGTACATACGAAAACTAGCGAAGCATTTAATATAGTTGAAAATGGGTATATAGTAGTAAAAGAAAATTCCGTTGAAGGAGTATACGATAAATTACCAGGGAAATATGAAGGAATTACAGTTAAAGATTATGGTGATAAACTTATAATTCCTGGTTTTGTTGATTTACATACACATGCGCCTCAATTTGCTATAAAAGGTATTGGTTATGATAAAGAACTTATACCATGGCTTGAAACATATACTTTCCCAGAAGAAGCAAAATTTAAAGATAAAGGTTATGCTGAAAAAATATATAAGGAATTTGTTGAGGAATTATGTAATCAAGGAACAACAAGAGCAGTTATTTTTGGGACAATTCATGAGGAGTCTACAGAAATATTAATGAAATTATTAGATGATAAGGGAATAACTTCATATGTAGGCAAGGTAAATATGGATAGAAATTGTCCTGATACCTTAAAGGAAGATAGTGATGAATCAATTAAAAAGACTATTCAATGGATAGAAAATTGTAGTGGGAAATATAAATTTGTAAAGCCAATAGTTACTCCAAGGTTTGTACCAAGTTGCACAGGTTATTTAATGGAGGAGCTTGGTAAGATTGCTGAAAAATACAATCTTCCAGTTCAATCCCATTTAGCAGAAAATCCATCGGAAATTGAGTGGGTTAATGAGCTGCATCCTGACTGCAAAAACTATGGTGATGTATATGATAAATTTAATCTATTTGGACAAACTAAAACTATAATGGCTCATTGTGTCCATTTAACTGAAGAAGAAATAGCTAAAATTAAAATGAATGAAGTAGTAATAGCTCATTGTCCAACTTCTAATGTAAATTTATCTAGTGGAATATCTCCAATTAGTAAGTTATTAAAGAAAAATATTCAAATGGGTCTTGGATCAGATATATCAGGTGGAGAAACTTTAAATATGTTTTCTGTAATGGCTAGTGCAATAAAAATGTCAAAATTAAGATATGTCTGTTTTAAAGAGGAAGAAAAACCTTTAACGATTCAAGAAGCCTTTTATTTAGCAACTAAAGGCGGTGGAAGATTTTTTGGGAGAGTTGGGAGCTTTGAAGAAGGTTATGAATTTGATGCTCTAGTAATAGATGATAAGAATTTATGGAAGGTAAGTAAAGGCAGCATAGAAGAGAGAATAGAAAGATTAATATATTTTGGGAATGAGGAAAATATAATTAATAAATATTTATCTGGAAAAGTATTAAATTAATATTATAATTAAAGCGCAAAAAAGATTTTAAGTTACTTATTGATTAAGGAAGATTTTTTGAAAAAACAGAATTAGTTATCTTGTAGATATATATAGGGATAAAATAGGAATTACTAAAAAAATTGTATATGAAATAATAAGATGATACAATTAAATAAATTCATATAAAAGAATTAATGATTAAGGCATTTGAAAAACAATAACAAAGAAAATGCCATATATATTTTGGGGAGGAATTAAAAATGTTAAAAGTAACGAACACAGAAAAAGCTCCAGCAGCTATAGGACCATATTCTCAAGCAGTAAGCTTTGGAGATTTATTATTTACTTCGGGTCAAATAGCCTTAGATCCAGCAACAGGTGAAGTAGTAGGAACTACTATAGAAGAACAAGCAAAGCAGGTTATGAAAAATATTTCGGCTATATTAGAAGCTAATAACATTGATTTTAATAATGTTATTAAAACAACTTGTTTTATTGCTGAAATGGGCGATTTTGCTAAATTTAATGAAGTTTATGCTGAATATTTTATAAGTAAGCCAGCACGTTCTTGCGTAGCAGTAAAAGAACTTCCTAAAGCAGTGTTATGTGAAGTTGAAGTAATTGCATGCAAAAAGGAATAATTAATATTAGGATACTTTCATGCTATTGTAATTAAAATATTTATAAGATAATATTTAACATAATTTTATAAAGAAAGTAAAATGGACTGTTGCAAGGAAAGCTTTTGTATAGCAATTCTTTGTAACAGTCCATTTAATTATATATAATTTTAAGTTATATAGATTCATAAAATTCACATTAAATCACAATTATGATTCAATTGTAAATGCAGCAAATTTTATTTAGTTAAGCTTTCTTTATTTCTGAAACTAACTCATCCATAAGCTCTTGGACAGTAGTCATTTTTGTAAGCCTGCCAGCATTTTCTCCACAGAAGATAAGACCATCATCAATATTTCCTTTTACTGCATTAATTAAAGCTTTACTTATACAGTAAGGAGTTACAGCAGGGTTACAAGGTGTTAAACAATTGTAACAATGAGTTATTTTTTCTCTTTCAGTAAGAGTTCTTTTAACAAAAGGATTTCTTATAGCACGTCCAGGCATTCCTACAGGACTTTTAACTATTTGAACATCTTCCTTTGTGCATTTTAAATATGCATCTTTGAAGGCTTGTGAAGCATCACATTCTTCAGTTACTACAAATCTTGTTGCCATTTGAACACCACTAGCTCCTAATTTAAGGTACTTAGCAATATCATAGCCATCAAAAACTCCTCCAGCAACAACAACAGGAATTTCTTTGTCATATTTTTGAGAATATTTTTTTGTTTCATCTATTATATCTGTAACAATTTTATCAAAATCAAGATTTTCATCTTCCAATTCTTCAACCTTAAAGCCTAAGTGCCCACCAGCTTTTGGACCTTCAATTACAACAAGGTCTGGAGCTATATTATCATGTTTATCCCAAAGCTTTAATATTACCTTTGCTGCTTTTAAAGAAGAAACAATAGGTGCTATTTTTACAGAAGAATCTTTTACTAGTTTAGGTAACATAGTAGGAAGTCCAGCACCAGAAATTATTAAATCAACTCCAGCTTCTATTGCGGCCTTTATATGATCTTCATAGTTATTAGTTGCAACCATAGCATTAATGCCTATTATTCCATTAACTGCTTTAGATTTTGCAAGTTCAATATGTTTTTTTAAAGCTCTCAAATTTGCTTCTAAAGGGTTCTTTTCAAAGTCACCTTCATCATAACCAAGTTGAGCAGCAGAAATTATTCCAATACCACCAGCGTTTGCAACAGCAGCGGCCAAGTTAGAAGATGAAACGCCAATGCCCATTCCTCCTTGAATAATAGGAATAGGGGCAACTAAATTTCCAATTTTAAGTGAATTAAAATTCATTTTACATATATCCTTTCACAAGAAAATTCAATGATAAAAGTACTTTGACAATCAAAGTATTTTTATTTAATTATAGAATAACATTGATACTTAAACAAGGAAAATTTAAAAAAAGACTGTTTTTATTATATTGACTAATCACAAATCATATGATAACATAATGATGAAAATTAAATTATGTAACTCTTATCAAGAGAGGTGGAGGGAAAGGGCCCTGTGAAACCCGGCAACCTGTATTAAACAAGGTGCCAATTCCGTAGATGTATTTCTACAAGATAAGAAAGTATTGTTGAAATTGTGCTCTTCTTATCGAAGAGTTTTTTTATTTTAGCAAAACAATTTCCATAAAAGTTAAAAGTTATACTGCTTACCAAAAGTATGTATATATTTTACTAAAATTAAAATATATGTATTAAAATTTATGATAAAGAGTTATGTCGAGGGGAGAAAAAAATGAGAAGATTATTTACTTCAGAATCAGTTACAGAAGGACATCCAGATAAGATGTGTGACCAAATTTCAGATGGTGTTTTAGATGCTATTTTAGCACAAGATCCACTTGCTAGAGTTGCTTGTGAAACTTGTACGACTACAGGTATGGTAATGGTAATGGGAGAAATAACAACAAATTGTTATGTAGATATCCCAAAGGTAGTTAGAGAAACTGTAAGAGAAATTGGATATGACAGAGCTAAATATGGATTTGACTGTGACACTTGTTCAGTTCTAACAGCAATAGATGAACAATCAGCTGATATTGCTATGGGTGTAAATGAAGCCCTTGAATCAAGAGCAGGTGAAAAAGACGAAGTTGAAGCAGTTGGAGCTGGAGATCAAGGTATGATGTTTGGTTTTGCAACTAATGAAACAGAAGATTTCATGCCACTTCCAATATTTATGGCTCATAAGTTATCAAGAAGACTTACAGAAGTAAGAAAGAATGGTACATTAAGCTACTTAAGACCGGATGGAAAGACTCAAGTTACAGTTGAATATGAAGATAATACACCTAAAAGAATTGATACTATCGTTATATCAACACAACATGATGATAAGATTTCTTTAGAAAAAATCCAAGAAGATGTTAAGAAATATATTATTGATGCTGTTGTTCCAACAGAATTATTAGATGATAAAACTAGATATTTCATCAATCCAACAGGAAGATTCGTTGTTGGAGGACCTCAAGGGGATTCAGGCTTAACAGGAAGAAAGATAATAGTCGATACATATGGCGGATATGGTAGACATGGAGGAGGAGCCTTCTCAGGAAAAGATCCAACTAAGGTTGATAGATCAGCTGCATATGCTGCAAGATGGGTAGCTAAGAATTTAGTTGCTGCAGGTGCTGCAGATAAATTAGAAATTCAATTAGCTTATGCAATAGGTGTTGCAAAGCCAGTTTCTATTGAAGTAGAAACTTTTGGAACAGGAAAAGTTGATGAAGATAAAATTGTTGAAATAGTAGAAAAAGTATTTGATTTAAGACCAGGAGCTATAATTAGAGATCTTGACTTAAGAAGACCAATCTACAAACAAACAGCTGCTTATGGACATTTCGGAAGAAATGATCTTAACTTACCATGGGAGCAATTAAATAAAGTAGAAGAAATTAAGAAATATCTATAGTATGATATTCAAGCTGTCTCAAATTTATTTTGAGGCAGCTTTTTTGAGCTATAAGCAATTAATAATTTCAAGAAAAAGTTTGTTAAATACTAGTTATTAACTTAAAAGTCAATGGATTTATCCTGGAATATACCAATTAAATAGTAAAGGCGAAATAATTAAAATACTTATTTTTTACGATTAATTTTTGGGAATTTACGACAAGTATATTTATTATATTTTATTAAGATGATAAAGTGAAGTTTATTAAAATAATGTAAAAAAGTGAAGAAAATACTCATTATACCAAGAAGTATGTAATTAAGTATATATTAAGGAAGAAAAAATATATGATGTAATGATGAATTAAAAAAAGTAAAGAAGTATGTAGTAAATCTGTTTAGTATAAAAGTGAAGGGAAGGATGTATTTTATGAAAGAAGATTTTATATCGTATGAAAATTTAAGAATATCTACATATGAAGTGAATTTTATAAAAAAAATGCAGATACAAAATTGCTTAAGTAATCATGTTACCTTAAATCTAACATGTATTTTAAATGATGAAATGAAAGATAATTGTTTGCAGGATACAGATGAAGAAACACCTATAGAAGTATTTTATGAAAAGGATGGAGAACATTTTTCATTGTTTAACGGGCTTGTTACAAAAATAAAGATAAGTGTCATTAATTATGTATACACCTTATTTATAGAAGCTAAAAGTTTTGATTATAAAATGGATATTCAAAAGAAAAAAAGAGATTTTCAAAATATAAATATGACTACTCATGAGCTTATAGATGAAGTGATGAAAGTATATCCTAGTGCAAATTATAATATAAACATTCCTAATGAACCAATTGGGGAATTTATACTTCAATATGATGAAACGGATTACGAATTTTTAAAACGTATAGTATCTAGGTATAATCAAAGTCTTATAAGTGAAATGGAACTTAAGAATATTCATTTATATATAGGTACCCCAGAAATACATGTGGAGCCAAAAACAAAAATTCTTAATTATTCTATTTCTAAAGCAGTAGAGGAATATAATGATGCAAAAAATAATGATGTGTTTGAGGTTTTAGAAACAGATTTTATATCTTATGAAATTAGAACACAAGAGATATTAAATCTAGGTGAGAATTTTGATTTTAAAAGCAGTCAGTTTTATATTAATAAAGTAGTATATACAATGGAAGCAGGCAATTTAGAGAATATATATGAATTAAGACATAAAGGTGGTCTTAGATCAAAGCGTCTATACAATATGAATTGTATAGGAATATCAATTAATGGATCAATATTAGAAGTTCAAAGAGATAGAGTAAAGGTTCAATTAGAAATTAGCAACAATTCAGATCCTTCTATATCATATTGGTTTCCATATGCTACGGTTGCAGCATCACCAGATGGTGGAGGATGGTACTGTATGCCTGAAGTTGGTGAAAAAATAAGATTATACTGCCCAACTAAAGAGGAAAGTAAAGCTTTTGTTGTAAATGCTATTGATACTCATGAAGCAAAATTAGGGGCAGAGGCAAAGGAAGATAGGATGTCTAATCCAGATAACAAATCTTTAAAAACAGATGCAAATAAAGAAGTTAAGTTTACACCTAATGGAATATTAATAGAATGTGATGGTGGGCAAGCTTCTATGAATTTAAATAGAGATGGAACTATAGATGTTGTGGGTCAAAGGAATATTAATATTGCTTGTGCTAAAAATCTTTTATTAAGAGCAGAAAATGAAATGACAATAAGTGCGCAAAAAAGTGTAGATATTTTATGTGAAACTGGAAGCAGTTTAATAATGAATGAGGGCAATGAGATTTTAGTCACTGGAACTAGAACTCATAATAATGGGTAATATTAGATTAAAGGAGATTAGATTAGCATGGATAATATAGATGAAAAAATAGCAAAATTGAAAATGCAGCAGAGAATGGAAAAAGAAGAAGGCTTAAAGAAAGAACTAGATGAAGATAACCATAATGCAGATGAGGAAGAAATTACCCTTAAAGAAGTAATAAATCAAATTAAAAGTGGGGTATTACATATAAACAATACCAATTTTAAATTTCAAAACAGAGTACTTATAAAAGGAAAGTTAGAAATACCAATGCCTGCAGGATATTTCGAAGAAAAAGTAAACACTAATAAAAATGTTACTTTAGTGAATGATCTTGATGGTTTAAGTTTTACTTTAACTTATATAGATAAAGGTGCTCAAAAACAGAGTTTTGCTAAGTTTAAAAGAGGCATGGAAAATAATTTTAAAGATATGGAGCTTTACCTAGAATGGATTGAAGAGGGAGAAGTTGGAGATGGAGCTTCAAAAATGTATTATGGAACATATAAAACTCCAACCGGAAAGGGTCCGATTTATAATCTTGTTTTCTATAGAGAATATAAGGGAACCTTGCTTATAGGAAATTATAATTGTTTTTATAAAGATATTAAGATTTGGGAATTAATTATAAAAGCAAGTACAATGCTGATAAAGATTAATTAAACTATATATTTTGCAATTATAAATTTACATGGAATAAAGCATATGGATGCAAATTTTATGAAGGAACTTATATACCTGAAATAAATGTATTTGAATTTTTATCAAAATACAAGAAAATAAGTTAATTTAGCTAAAGGATAAGGAAAGTTAAAGGAGGGGACTTGTAAAAATGGATCCGAACCAAGTAGTAGAATCAATTAATTATGAAAAAATCAGAGTTAGTGGATATACTTTAGAATCAATTAAAAACTTAAAAATAGACGTAAAGATAAATGAACATATAAAGCTATATTTAAGTGGAATTTTAAAAAATGAAGAAGATAAGGATATTGATTTAACCACAGATAATAAGACTATAGAAGTTTATTATGAAGGAAATGAAAATATAACTTTATTTTATGGCATTGTTACTAATATAGAAATAAATGTAGAACGTGAAGTATACAAAATTAATATTGAAGCTAAAAGCATGTCCTATTTAATGGATGTAAAATTAAAGTCCAAATCTTTTCAAGACATATCTATGACTACTCGAAACCTCATAAAATCTATAATGAGTGAATATAGCAATTCTAATTATATTTTAAATATACCAGATGAAGAAGTAAAAGAATTCCTTGTTCAATATGAAGAAACAGACTGGCAATTTTTAAAGAGAATAGCATCAAGATATAATCAAGGATTATTTTCAGTTATGGATACTAAATCAATACAGTATGTTATGGGAGTTCCAGATCAAGTAAAGGAATTAAAAGGTGATAATACTAATTATAAAGTATATAAAGAATTAGGGCTTTATGAATATATGCTTAAAAATTTCCTTCAAGATGCAGATGAAATAGATTATATAACTTATGAAATAGAAACTTATGAAATATTAAAGCTTGGAGATAATATACAAATGCAAGGACAATCCTTTTATGTGTATGAAGGAATTTATGAAATTAAAAATGGACAACTAGAAAACACTTATAAATTAAGAATAAAAAACGGATTAAGACAGAAAAGAATTTTTAATACCAATATTATAGGAAGTTCAATTGATGGAAAAATAATAAAGGTTCAAGGAGACTTAGTAAAGATTCATTTAAATATAGATGAATGCCAAGAGGAAGAAAAGGCTTATTGGTTTAAATTTTCTACTATGTCAGCATCTACTGATGGAAGTGGATGGTATTGCATGCCTGAAATAGGGGATAGTGTAAGAGCATATTTCCCGACTAAAGATGAAGATGAAACCTTCGCAGTCAGTGCCGTTAGTGGATACATTCAAGGAGCCGGAGAATCAGAAGACAGAATGGGAAATCCAGATGATAAGTATCTAAGAACAGCTCATGATAAACAGGTTAAGCTTACACCAGCTGGTATTTTTATTTCATGCGATAGTGGACAGGCAGAAATGAACCTTACGAGTGATGGAACTTTAAGCATCACAAGCCAAAATAATATAAATGTAAATGCAAAAGAAAATATTAAAATTCAGGCTCAAAAGAGTTTTTTAGTAAGCTCCAAGAAGACTATAAATTTTGCTTGTGATAAAGGTGGAGGTTTGGACTTTGATCAAGAGGGACAAATAAAAGAAAAAGGTACACAAGTTAATAATAATTAGTTATATAAAGCAAGTGTTAAGTAAATGATGCAAAGGACAAAGCAATAAAATTATTGGATTTAATATGACTTACTTAAGAGAATAATTCCTAAAGGAAAAGGAAGGATTATCATGAACAGACAAGAAGCATTAGAACATTTTAAAGCAAATGTAAGCGAAAACTTAGTGAAGGAATATAGATTAAAGTTTGAAGAATACTTTGAGGAAAATGAAGAAAAGGTAAAAAAATTATTAATAGATGGAATGAAAAAATTAATAAAGAAAGCCAAGGAGTTTGATGAAACAGAAAAGGATTATAAAATAGGAGTTTTTCAATTTGAACTTCTTAGAATCAATATTTTAAATGAAAGCTATAAGATATTTGCTCATGGCTATAATTCATTATGGTATTTAGATAAGGATTCTATATATGAAGAAATAGACTTGAAATTTCTGTTTGAGTTATTTATAGACCTTAAAGAAAAATTAATAAAAGAAAAAAAGATTTATATGGGAAAAGTAAATAAATATGATATTCAAGAAATCATATTTAATTTAGCAGTAGAATGTTATAACGACATTTCAATAAGCATAAGAAGCTGGTTTTGGAATTTAGATGAAGAGCCATGGATGAAAGAAAACTTCATAGAAACTTTTTACACTGTAAAATGGAGTGAATATCAAGGGAAAAGTGAAATATTATTTGCTATGGATAATAGACAAAAAGATATAAACGAACTTTTGGAATTAAAAAAGCAGCCAGAAGAAAAACATCCCTTTGTTTATACTGTGTGGAAAGACAGCAAACTAGAAGTTGGTGATTTAACAAAGCAGAATATGTTATTTATTAATTTTAAAGGCAGCAGACTTAAGGAAATAAATTTTTCAGAAAGTTACATAATAAAAGGACAATTTAAGGCAGCAAAAATACAACATTGTGAATTTGAAAATTCAAAATTAGGAGGAGCATCTTTTGAAAATGCTATAATTCAAGATTCTAATTTTAGAAGTGCAGAATGTATCGGAGTAGATTTTAGTAATTCTGAACTTAGTTATGTAGACTTCACTAATGCAAAATTAAAAAAATCAGCCTTTATAGGTGCAAAATTAAAAAATGTGTCTTTTGAAGGAGCGGATGTAGAAGATGCTGTCTTCAGTGAAAAAGATATACCATTTATTCATTTAACTTCAGAACAACTTCAAACTATATATATAGATGGAGGGAAGGAAGAATGAAATATTTTATTTTAAGACAAGATAGAATTCTTGAAAATGCAATTGAAATAGAAGGCTTTAATAATAGCAAAAAAATGACTTTATTAAAGGTAGATGAAGATAAATATAGAGATTGTACAAACGTTCCTGTAAAAGGGAATGAAAACAGTGTTTATCCAGATTTAATTCAAGCACCAGTATTACTTGTTTCAGATGAGCTTCACAAAGTTTTTAATTTATATGAAAATACAATAATTTATAAAATAGCTGTATTTTCGGATTTAAAACTGAAAAAGCAGAAAGTATATAGGTTAGTTTTACCTGATTTATTAGATGCATTAAGTGATAATACTATTTATTTAAAAAACGGCTGGGTAGATAAGATAGTTTTAGATTCTAAGAAAATAGAAGATTATAATATATTTCAAATAAAAGCAGGTGTGGATTATTACTTTATAGTTTCCTTAGATGTAGTTGAAAGCATGCTAAAGAGAAATTTATTTGTGGGAATTAACTTTGAGGAAATAGAGGTGGAATAAGGTGGCAAGTGAAAATGAGGGAAAATATGGGGTATTGGCTGGAACAGTAGTAAATGAAGCTGAAAAAGGTGTAAAAGATACAGTTGATACAGTTAAACAAACAGTAGGGATGGTAGAACGAGTTGGTGGCTTTTTAAAGAGAGATATTGGTAATGGAATAAACTGGCTTACAGCATCTCCAGAAGAAAAAGCAGCAAAGAAAGCAGAAGAACAAGCGGAAAAGGAGAAGAAAGCAGAAGAGGAAAAGAAGGCAGCAGAAGCAGAGGCTCAACGATTAAAAGATCTTCAAAAAAGCTATATTGTTCATACTGCAGTTATTCTGTGCAGCTGTGCAGTTCATGAAAGCTTTGCTGTAGTTCCTATAAGCCATGGGGAATTTATACATGGAATTGCTCAACTAAATGTTGGCGATAGCAAACCTAATGTAAATATAAGAAATTTTGGAATATGTCAGAGCCCAAATAATCCAAGTGTACAAGCGGCGGCTAAAAAAATATTAGACGAAGTAAATAGTAGACCGAAAAGTTTTTTTGAAAAGGTCATGGATTTGTTTTCAAAACCTCCAGCAAAAGAAGCAAGTGCTGATTTAGCATCAAAATGTGCAGGAGTATGTGATCCTCAAATATTTACTGAATGGATAGACGGAAAAGAAGATGTTCTTATGGATGGAAAACCTTCATTACTTGGTAGATGTAAGCTTCAATGTGCATATGGGGGAGAAATTACATTATACACAAGTGGGCAAAAAGAATAGAAAAACTATCAGAAATTTAACAAAGGAGAAGGAGGATAGAACTATATGATACTAACATATAAGGGATTAAAAATAGAAATACCTTACAATGGTATTCAAGTTGAAGATATAAAAATAGTACAGCCAATTAATGACCATGCTTCCTTAAAGTTAAGGCTATTAATAGAAGAAGGAAAAATATTAGAGTATATAAATAAAAGTGTTAGGGAAGAAAAGGTAAGTGTATCGAGAGTTGATGAAGATACTAAGCAAGAAACTAAGTTATTTATAGGTAAGATTAAGGAAGTTTTCATGTCTTATAAAAGTAATCTTCATATTATGGAGCTTCAATGTGTCTCTTATACAAAGGATTTTGATATTAAGAAAAACAGTAGAACCTTCTGTAACCTAGATATGACCTATCAACAGGTTATACAAAAGGTTTTAGAACCTTATATTAAGAAAGACTTCACCGATAATATAACTAAAGGACAAGCAATAGGGGAGTTTATACTTCAATATGAAGAAACAGACTGGGAATTTATAAAGAGGATTGCAAGCCATTTTAATGGAGTATTACTTCCCGAATTTACAGCAGATTATGGGAGATTCCATTTTGGAATACCTGAAATTAATAATGATGAGAAAATAGATTTAGATGATTATGAAGTTGTTAAAGATATTAATAATTACAATAAGAGAGAAGCTTTAGGTATTGAGGAAAATTTTCTTCAAGAGTATACCACTTGGGAAATTGTAACTCCTAACAAATTAATACTTGGAGAACAGGTTATATTCAATAAAGTTAAATGCGTAGTAGCAAAAGTTCAAACAGAAGTTTATAAAGAAGAAATTAGAACAATTTATGCATTAGGAATTGAACGAGGTCTAAGAAGCATTCAGAAAGTTAATCATAAGATTTTTGGAATGAGTATACCTGCTGCAGTTAAAGATATAAAAGGAAACACTATGAGTGTACACTTTGAAATAGATTCTGTATATGAAGCTTATCCAAATCAAAAATATTTTACCTTTGCAATAGAAAGTAGTGCATGGTACTGTATGCCTGAAAAAGAAAGTACGGTTCATATTTATTTTCCAACTAATGAGGAGAAAGATTCAATTGCAATTCACGCAGTAAGAGCACACGGATCAGATGCAAAATATGCAGGAAAAACTCAAAATCCAGATAATAAATCATTTTCTCATACATCAGGTAGTGAAATGAAATTAACTCCAAGTGATATGAGTTTTGCAGCAGATGATAGTAGAACTGTGTGTTTAACTTTAAATCAAAGTGGAAATGTTTCTTTAGCAGGTAATAATATTAATTTTACAGCAACAGAAAATTTAGAACTTGGAATGAGAGAAGGATTTGGGGATACACCTCCATTTAGACCAGAAAGTATAAATCTTTCAGCTAAAAGTAAAATAGAACTATCTAAAGGTTCAATTGGAGTTCAAATGTCTGAGCAGACATTTATAAAAGGAACTACAATTAAATATGAGGGAACAATAAAAGATCCAGTAGTGCTGCCAGATGAAATAGCGCATAGAAATGATGGAGATGCAGCCAAAATAGAAGAAATAAATAATGAAGCAAAAGCATATGAAGAACAAAAAGTTGATGCAGCTAAGCAAAAGGTGGGTTTTGGAGCAATTGCATTGGCTATTGGTGTTGTAGCGGTAGCAGTAGCAGCAACAGTGCTTACAGGAGGATTAGCACTTGCAGCTGTAGGAGTTGGGCTTACGGCAGCAGCAGTAGGTGCAGCTGAAATTGGAGAAGGATTATCTGATTATGGTAAAGCCAAGAGTGGTGACTTCTCGAAATCTTATAATTTTATGCGGGATACTGTATGTGGAGGGAATGAAACACTATATAATATTGTAAAATATGGATCGGTTCTTATATCAAGTGTCGTAATTGCAATTGGAACAGGTGGAGCAGCTACAGAGGTATTGTTAAAAATGGGATTAGATGCAGGCGGAGATGTTGCTTTTAATATGTTAGCTGATTATGCTGATAACGGAAAATTAGATACTGATATTATGGATTATGTAAAATCAGCAGTAACTTCAGCTGCAATGTCTAATGTTAGTATAGGTGCAATGAATAAATTCAAAAAGTTAGAGAAAGCGGGAGAGCTTTCGTGTAAGACTCTAGGAAGAGTAAGATTAGCTTCTGATATCGCTTTAGATATGGGAAGTCAATTAGCAACTACTGGAGATGCTAATTTTACAAGTACTTTTATAAAGAAATATATTGGTAATAAAGTATGTTTCTCTGATCCTGTAGATGGAGCAACAGGAAGTTTATATATTCCAGCAACTGATATTGTACTACCAGATATTCATGAAGAATTTAAAATTGAAAGGAAATATGAATCTGTAAATAACAGGACAGGGCTTCTTGGACTTGGATGGACTACAAACTTTGAAACTTTACTTGAATTTAATGGAGAAAAAATAAATGTACTTTGTACAGATGGTCATGTTGAAACTTTTAATAAAGCTTATGATGAATGGATAAATGACAAGGGTGGAGCAAAAATTTATTCATTAAAGAATAAGGGTGACTATTGGATATTTAAAATTGCAACAGAGAAAAAGATTTATAGGTACAATAATTTCGGTAAACTAGTTGATATAACTGATAAGAACAATAACAAACTTTCAGTAACCTACATTGGAGAAAATATAGAAACAATAACAACCTTCTCAAATTATAAGTTATTTTTGATCTACAAAGATGGAAAAGTAATTGAGATAAAAGATGACTTAGATAGAGTAGTTCAATATAAGTATGATGGAGATTATTTAACAGATGTTATTCATGTTGATAAAGGAATAACAAGATATACCTACGATGATAAAGGATATATAGATACTATAACAGATCAAAATGGAAATACCTATACTAAGAACTTCTTTGATAAAAAAGGAAGAGTAATACGTCAAGACTTCCCGAATGATGATTCATGTAAAATAACTTATGATGACTCAGAAAAAGAAGTAACCTTCTATTATACTAAGAGTAAAAGAACAGAAAAAACAAGATTTAATAAAGATGGACTAATTACACATTTATTTTATGAAGATGGAACTACAGAAGAATATAAATATGATGATTATCAAAATAAAAGCTATATAAAAGATAGAAAGGGCTTTGAAATTTTTAAAGTCTATGATGAATTTGGTAACTTGCTAAAAGAAACGCTGCCAAATGGATTAATAACAGAATATATTTATGATGAAAATGAAAACTTAATTCAAGAAAAAGATAATGAAGAAAAAGAAATTATCTATGATTATGATCGCTTAAGTAATTTAATGACTAAGAAAACAAAGATTTCGGTTGGAAATTGGAAAACTGAAAGTTATGAATATGATTCTTATGGACGAATTCTAAGTAAAACAGATGGTAATGGAAATATATCAAAATATGAATACAAAAATTCAAGTGACTTAGGAGGAAAACAAGGAAAAGATCCAGTTATAGTAATTACAAACAGTGGATATGTTTATGGATATACCTATGATAAAGTAGGCAGAAACACTGAAATACAAACAGATTATGGAACAATAGAATTTGCATACAATAATTTAAACTTTGCAGCTAAAATAAAGGATGCAAATGGAAATGTAACAATAAAAAATTATGATAATATGGGAAATTTAGTGAGCCTTTATACTCCAAACGCATGTATTGATGGAAGTGCTTCAGAAGAAGGTTATAGATATACCTATGATCATATGGATAGACTTATAAGTATAAAAAATCCACTTGGAATTGTAGAAAAGAGCATAAGAGACAGTGAAGGCAATATAATAAAGCAAGTAAATCCTAATTATTATAGTGACGAAACTCATGATGGTCTTGGAGTAGAGTATGCTTATGATAAAGATAATAGAAAAATAAAAACAATATATCCAGATGGAGGAATAGAAAGATTCTTCTATGATTCAAATGGAAATGTTATAAAGCATATAAGCCCAGAATACTACAAGGAAGAAAATGATGATGGGTTAGGATTTAGCTATATTTATGATTCAATGAATAGGTTAACTTCAATAATAAATGAGGAAGGAAGTGTAGAAAAAACTTTTGAATATGATCTTCATGGAAACATAATAAAAGAAATAGATAATGAAGGAAATGCAACATTATTTAAATATGATTTACTTGGAAATCTAATTGAAAAAAGAGTTCCGGTTGAAAAAGTTGAAGACAATAGATCAAATGATTCAATACAAGTAAAGAATTCAACAGATGATAATAAAGATAATGTTTTATTACAAAATAATAAATTGTCAGCTGATGAAAAAAGTATTGGACAAGATTTGATTAAATATAGTTTAGCATACTACTATTATGATAAGAATGGAAATAAAATCTTAGAAAAGTATGGAACTACAATAGTATCTGAAAATCAAGTGTGTAATAAATATCATGAAATTCATTTTGAATATGATGAAGAAAACAGGCTTGTTGAAGTTAAGGATAGGTATGGTGCAAAAGCACGATATAAATATGATTGCTTAAACAACAAAACATATGAGAGCTTTAAGATTAATGATACAACTACTAAGGCAATTCACTATATTTACGATAAAGTAGGAAATTTAATTCAAAAGAAAGAAGAAATAAACGGAGGTTTTGTAGCTCCAGAAACTGCTGGAAAAAATATTTGGGCTATTACAAGTTATGAATATGACAAAAATGGTAATACAACAAAGATTATAACTCCAAAAGGCTATGAAATAGGAAGAGTTTATGATAAAGCTGATAGAGTTATAGAGCAGCATGAAAAAGATGAAGCTAATGGAATCTTTAGAAGTTATGCTTATAAATGCGATAAGGCTGATAATATAACAAGCATAAGTGAATATTCAGGGGAAGATGCAAAGCTTATAAGCAGTAAATATATAAGTGAAAATGATTATAGAGTGCATTGGCCTGAGCGACTTGAAAACAAAAGAGAAAATGAGAAATTATTTAAGAAAATTAACTTTAAGTTTAATAATGAAGAAAACTCTACTCACCTACATTCGCTGAGTAAGTTCCAAGAGACAAATATAAAATTAGGATTTTCACTTAAGGAAAAGACTTATACTTATGACCCTCAAAATAGACTTACTCATTTTGTGAATTTCTCAGGAAATACAACAAGATTGTTTTATGATAAAAATGATAGAATTATAAAGCAAGTATTACCAGAGCAATATGATAATAAGAAAGATGATGGAGTTGGAACAACTTATTCTTATAATTTAAAAGGACAAGTGGTCGAAGTTAAAAATGCTTTAGGAGAAACAATAACTAAAAATACTTATGACCATAAAGGAAATATTAAAAGTTCAATAGATGGAGAAAATAATAAAGTAGAATACACCTACACACTACTAGGGCAAATTAAAGATATTGTTACTCCAAATTCCAGAAAAGAAAATAAACTAGCTCAAAGCTATAAGTATGATGCTAGAGGAAATATTACTGGGATCACTGATGGTAATGGAAATCAAACAAGCTATCTCTTAGATGACTGGGGAAGAATTATTCAAATAACAACAGCAGAAGGCGGAGTTGAAAAATATGCTTATGACTATGCAGGAAATATAACAAGTACTACTGATGCAAATGGTAGAAGTATAGAATATTTCTACAATAGTTTAGGACAAGTATGTGAAATAAGAGACCAAGAAGGAAATAGTGAATATTTCTATTATGATAAGGAAGGTAACTTAACAAAACATGTGGATAGAAATAAAAATCATGTGGATAGAAGCTACAACGTAGATAGAAATGTAGTTTCAGTGAAAGCTTATCAAATAGATGAAAAAGCAATTGTATTAGAAGCAAAGAAGGCTCAAGAAGCCAGAGCAAAAGCTATGGAAGAAGCTAAAAAGAAATCAGAAGAAGGTTTCTTAACTAGCCCATTAAGTCAAACTCCTAGAAGAAAAAGTTTTACAGAAAGAATAAAAGAGAAAAAAGAATTAGACCTGTTGTAAAATGAAATTGAACTAATAAAAAATCCATAGTGGATTATTCTGTGTTATGATTTAATCGTTAAACAAAAAACATACACGGAGGATAATCACTATGGACTACCCAAATAATAACACAGAACCACGTAAAAATAAACATTTGAATTTTGAAGAACGTATGCTTATCCAGCTTCGTCTAAAAGATGGCTTTTCACCTTATAAGATAGCAAAAGAGTTAAAACGACCTATAAACACTATCTTAAATGAAATT
>NZ_LZZM01000175.1 GCF_002006345.1 Clostridium puniceum | reverse complement strand
AGCTTTCACGTCTTTCACCTATGTTTTTCCTCCTAACCTTCATTACAAAGGCTAGGATACTTTATGAACTTAGGTGGGTCAACTTTGCTCGTAAAAGGTGGGTCAGTTTTAATTGTAAATCAACACTATATTACAGATTCGATTATTATCATAGATGAAAATCTGATAATAAAAGAAGTTAATAACATATTTTATGAAAAATTTAAACCGAGTAAGAAAAGAGAATATCAAGAATATAGAGAGTTAATAAGAGATAGTAGTCTGAAAAGTTATGAGGATTTATTAACTGATTTAATAAATAAGGCTAATACAACAAGAACTAATCAATCAACACAAATAAAAGTAATAGCTAAGGAAGTTACTTATTTTGAAGTACAAGTAAATTGTGTAATAGTAAAGGGAGATTATTTTGGTACAATAGTTTTTATTAAAGACATAACAGCTTCAAAAAGAAATATGGAACTTATGATAGAAAAAGACAGATTAATGTCTTTAAGTCAACTTATCGGAGGGGTAGCACATAATTTAAAAACTCCTATTATGAGTGTATCAGGAGGCCTTGCAATAATAAAAAAAGATATTAATAAACTAGATACCTATCTTGGTAATTATAATAATCAAGACATTAAAAAATTAATAACTGAGATTAATTTATGGAATGAACGAGGACAAGCTTATTTATGTTATATGACAGATATAATTAATGCGATAAAAAATCAGTTAAAAGATTTTGAACAAAATAAATCAGAAAGTTTTATTATTGAGAATCTTATTAAAGACACAATTTTATTAATGTCTTATGAATTAAAAAAGAATCAATGCAAGTTAATACAAGAAATAAATATCGATGATTCTATGAAAATTGTAGGCGATATCAATTCTTTAATTCAAGTATTAGATAATCTAATAAGTAATGCTATAAGTGCAGTAAAATATAATAGAAATGTAATTTTAAGTGTATATAAAGAAAATAAAAATATCATATTCTCTGTATCTAATGAAGGAAATATTATACCAGATCAGGTCCAAAAAAAAATCTTTAAAGAAATGGTTACTACAAAAGGCAAAGCTGGAACAGGGGTGGGGTTGTATATATCTAAATCTATTATAAAAAGTAGATTTGAAGGTGATATGTATTTTAAAAGTGACAATGAAAAAACAACTTTTTTTATAAAAATACCAATAAAGGAGCAGAAAAATGAGCAAAGGAATGAGTATAGCTATAATAGACGATGAAATAGGAATAATCGATACACTAGAATCTTTTTTGAGTGATAAGTATTATGTACAAGGATTCACAAGTTCAAAAGAAGGATTGGCAGCATTAGAAAAAGGTGATTTTGACTTATTAATACTAGATTATTTTATAGATGATTTAAATGGAAAAGAAATCGTTGATGAAATAAGATCATTTAATCCATCAATTTACATAACATTACTAACAGGATATGCAGAAAAAATTCCAGCAATGCAATCACTAGATGAAATGGATATACAAGGATATATTGAAAAAACAGGAGATTTTGAAAGAATCATTATATATATAGAAACAATAATAAAATCAATAGAATTTTTTAAAGGAAATAATGTACCTCTAAATAAAAAAATAGGTCAAAGAATTAAATCATTAAGAAAGGCAAATAATTTAAGCCAAAGTGATGTTGCAAAATATTTAGAGGTTAAAGCAAATTCCATATCACAATATGAATCTGGATCATCAGGTGTAACAATAGAAAATGTTTTAAAATTAGCAGAATTATTTAATGTGACAACGGATTATATACTTTGTTACACATTGGATGTTAGAAAAAGAACCTTTCATTAATTCTATAATATTTGCACAGATTTATTTTTATTTAGGGGAGCTGAAATTTTAGATCCGTTATTTTTATTTAAAATTTGCAGAAATAATATTAAAAAAATCAATAGGAAAAATAAAAATAAAAATAATATCAACAATATTGATATTTAAGATGAAAAAATTTCTTGAATTGATATTTTGTATTGACGTTAAATTTTCAAGTTGATATAATGGGAAAAATGGAAAAAAGTATATAAAATTTTGTATATTTGTAATAAGGTTGAATAATAAAAGAATTATATAAAAATCTTAATAGATTGAAATAAATCTATTATTGAAAATAAAACATATTTATAATTATACGAATATATTCATTTATTATTACATAAACTAAAAAATAATTTCTATAAAATTAATTGTATTTATTAGAAAATATTGAAAATATTATAACATTAAAAAATTTATTGCTGTAAAGTAGCACATAATATACAAGGTATAATAGATTCACCAAAACTAAAACAAATAGAAATTTTTGATTAAACTTTATTCCTAATTTACACATAGAAATATATAAATAATAATGAAGTGACTGATAATAAAGAATTAAATGCTGGCAAGATTTAAATTAAGTGAGAAACTAGACGAGTTTATTGCTGAGCCATACAAAGAAAAAGAATAACTCAATATAAGCAATCAATAATATTTATAGAAAGGTGAGGTTTTGGTGGTAATTACGGAAACAATAGAAATATTTAGAGAAGATACTTCAATTGAAAAGTTTAAAAAAGAAATTGAATTATTAAAAAGTGCTGGATACAAAATAGTTGAGGAAACCAATGATTATGTATCTTTTTGCCAATCCACAACCATAGTCGATTCGGATTTTAAATTTATTCATTAATAAAAAGTGCAAGCAAAACCCCGCCAGTAACATAATAAATTACACGTTGTTAAGTAGAAAAATTAAAAAATAAAAATTATGAAGCTAAGATCTGACTTTAATGTCCCATTAGAGTCAGATCTTAGCTTCATAATTTAAATATTACCCAATTTTATAACGTTTCAAGTTGCAGAAACAGTTATAAAGTCTTTGACAGTATAAGGCTATTAGTATAATAATTCCAATAACTACTTGATCTTAGTTATTTTAGGTAAATTGAAGTCCGTGATTTCACGCCAAAAAGGAGATGAACTTAATAACTAAAAGAAATTGAATTTTTGATCAAACATGATTAAAAAACAACAAATTACGATATACAGATTGATATATTTATGAATAAAAGGTAATATAAAACATAATTAAGTTAACGTTTACAAAAAGTTTGGTTGTTTAAAATATGACGATTTAAAAGAAATGATATATTAAAAAATACTAAACAAATTCTTATAGGATATAATAATTAGCATTTGAGATTATACAACTGATAATAAAATTGTGAACGTTAAACTAAATTAGAAGGAAGTATATAGCACTACTATTGCAGACTTCTAATTAAATAAAAAGTAGTGAGAGGAGGTTTAATGGGTAAAAGTCCATTTTAATTAAGAAATATAATGTAGATATATTAAGGAGGATTTATAACTATGAAAAAGAAAATATTTGTAAGCATGCTCATGTCAATATTATTATGTATTTTGTCTATACCATCTCCAGCATCGGCTTATACTGCAAACATAACGGTTGCTAAAGATGGTAGTGGAAACTACAAAACAGTTCAGGCAGCGTTGGATTCTATTCCAGCTAACAATACTAGCAGAAAAATAATATATATAAAAAATGGTACCTATAAAGAAAAAGTGAGAGTAACTAAACCGTATGTAAGCTTAATTGGTCAAGATAAGAATAAAACAATTATTACTTATAATGATCATGTTGATACAAGCAAGCCAAGTTCATATAATTTAGAAACTCCAACTGTAATTATTAAGGCAAAAGATTTCTCAGCAGAAAATATTAATTTTGTAAATACCTCGGGACAAATTGAGAGAGCAAATGCAATTAAGGTACAGTCAGATAGAGCTTCTTTTTACAATTGTATAATTTTTGGTGGACAGGATACTCTTTTATTAAATAATTCTGGTGAAAGAGCTTATTTTAGTAAATGCACTATTTCAGGAGATGTGGATTTTATTTATGGAGCTATGATAGCTGCCTTCGATAGCTGCATAATTAACTCTAATGATAAAACAGGATATATCACTGCTGCTTCTACTCCACAACAACAAAAATATGGTTTTCTTTTCGTTAACTGTAATCTTACTAGGGATTCTTCTGTAACTACAGGAGGAGTATATCTAGGCAGACCTTGGAGACCATATGCTAGTGTAGTATACAAAAATTGTACTATGGATGCACATATTAATTTAACTGGTTGGAATAATTGGGGAAATTCAGCTAATGAAGCTACAGCAAGATACATGGAATATGGAAGTTCTGGAACTGGATGGAATGCTTCTAAGAGAGTAAAATGGGCAAAAACTTTATCAGCTAAAGAAGCTGAAAATTATACTGTTAACAACTATATGAAAGGAACAGATAATTGGAATCCAACTAAAAAACCTTATTAATTAAAAAGATATATAAGGATTTGGAAGAAAACCTTAAATTTATATGGTAAGGGAATTTTATAATTAACTATTGAGGGGGAGCCAAATTGAGTAAAAAGACAATATGTATAGTAATAAGTGCTTTTTTAACTTTTTCTTTAGTAATTCCACTAGATAGAGTTAAAGCAGATGCACCAATACCTAAAGATCCTATTGAGCAACCATCAAATATAATTGCATTTCCAGGAGCAGAAGGTGGTGGGAGGTTTACTAGTGGTGGACGCGGGTATGATGTGTATGAGGTAACTACGTTAGAAGATTATTCACCATCCAATGGAGAGAAATCGATAAAAGGTTCTTTTAGAGATGCAGTAAGTCAAGGAAATAGAAATATAATTTTCCGTGTGTCAGGGGCAATACATTTAAAAGAACGAGTAAAATTAAAAGTTAATAATCTAACAATAGCTGGTCAGACAGCTCCTGGGGATGGAGTCTGCCTTGCAGATTATCTTGTAGACTGTAGCGGATGCCAGAATGTAATAATAAGATATCTGAGATTTAGACCAGGGTCAGCTCATATTGATTTAGAACCTGATGGTTTTGGTGGTAGAGATATGAATTATATGATGGTAGATCATATATCAACAAGCTGGTCTACAGATGAAACCCTTTCACTTTATAGATGTAATAACCTGACAGTTCAATGGAGTATGGCTTATGAAAGTTTAACTTTGTCTGGTCATATAAAGGGAAGACATGGATATGGAGGCGTATGGGGAGGAAATAATTCAACCTGGAGTCATAATATAATTGCGCATCATACAAGCAGGGAACCTAGAATAGGTGGAGGACAACCAGGTGATAACAAACTTCCAGCTTATTTAGATGTAAAGAATAATGTTTTATACGATTGGGGTTTTAACTCAATGTATGGAGGCGATACATCACATGTTAATGTTATGAATAATTATTATAAGGCTGGTCCAGGGACTAGAGCTGAAGTTAAAACTAGGATAGCTCAACCAGGTGTAAAAGGGAAGCCAAGTGAATGGTACTTTAGTGGTAATTATATGGAAGGAGCACCAGAGGTTACTGATAATAATTTATTAGGGCTTCAAGATTATACTGATTGTGATGCAACTATTCAAAATAATCCAATTAGTACAGGAAATACTGATTCAACTACAATGCAAAGTGCAACAGTTGCATATAGTGATGTACTAGCTAAAGCAGGAGATAGTTTTCCAAGAAGAGATGCTGCTGACGCAAGAGTTGTAGCGGACATAAAAAATGGTACAGGCAGATTTATAAATAGAGAATATGAGGTTGGTGGGTATCCCGAATTAAATACCTATGAAGTACCTGTAGATACAGATAAGGATGGTATGCCAGATGAATGGGAAAAATTTTATGGATTGAACCCTAATGACTCTTCAGATGGAAGAAAAGCCTCAGATGGCACTACAGGAGATCCAAATAAATATACTAATTTGGAAACTTATTTGAATTCTATAGTAGATGAGAATTATGCGCCAGATAACCCAGAAGTATATATAAGTACTCCAGAAATTAATAGTATACAAAAAGCTGGTGGTAATATAAAAATAGTTGCAAAAGCTTCAGATAAAGACGGAATTGATAAAGTTGAATTCTTCAATGGTTCAGAAAAAATAGGAGAAAGTACTAAGGCACCTTATAGTTATAGTTGGAATAGTGTTTCAGCTGGAACATATTTTATAACAGCAAGAGCTACAGATAAGATGGGCAATTCAACACAATCTACATCTATGCCTATATATGTTAATGAAAAGAACGTTAGTGGAACTTGGAATTCTAAGGACATAGGCAAAGTTACTATTAAAGGAAATGGAAGCCTTAATGAAAGTGGACAGCTTACTGTAAAGGGAGCAGGAAAAATAACTGGTAAAGCAGATAGTTTTCATTATGTATATCAAAAAATGACTGGTGATGCAGCTTTAGTGGCTAAGTTAAACTCAATAGCACTTTTAGATAATAATGCAATTTCTGGTTTAATGATTAGAGAAACTCTAGATGAAGGTTCTAAAGCAGCTCTTATAAGTACATCTATTGTTAAGGCAGATAAAGACGAAGATAAGGATGGAGGAGAAAATGATACTTATTATGGTACTTACTTTTCATCAAGAATGACTAAGAGTGAGAATATTAAGACATTAGATTTTAATGATTATCCACAAGAAAAGCCAGGCTTACCAGCTTTGGTAGATAGTAAATTACCTATTTGGTTAAAGCTTGAAAGAGTTGGGAATTCTATAATAGCTTCGACTTCATACGATGGTACAACATGGAATCAATTAGCAAAACAAACCTTTAACATGGGAAGCAATACTTATATAGGTTTTGCAGTGGATGCTACTCAGACATCTAGTGACATAATTTACTACAATACTGCTAAGTTTTCAGATATATCACTTACAACTTCAAAATAGAAGTAAATAGATAGTTCATGTTTCTCCTCAAGCAAAAACCTACGGCAATCAAAACTTGAATTGTTGTAGGTTTATTTTGTATCTTAAGCATGAAGAGGTATTAATTGATGAAAGTTTGTAAGACAGGATAATGCTAACTGTTGAACCTAAAATATTTATTATGTATTATTTTTAAATTACCAAAAAATTATAAAAAATAGCAGATAATTTTGCTTTCACACAAAATTATCTACTGTCCTAAAGTATTTAATAATTTTAGAGCTATAATAAGTTTATTATAAAACTTCTAACTTTTAAGATTCTAGAATTATCTTTCTTAATGCAAAAAGATCAGAAGTGTTGATTCTTGTGTCTTTATTTATATCTGCATTTACTTTATTTATATTACCTGTTCCTTCAAGTACATATTTTTGTAATACAGTATAATCTAATACATTAACTATACCATCATTATTCACATCCCCATATAAAGCTACAGGATTTTCTGGGTCCTTAGACGAATCAATTACATTGATGGCTAGAACAGGATCTGTACCTGCACTGAAGTCAAATGTAAGACTTGCACTACCAAGTGCTTGTTTTACAAGATAACTTTTGGAAATAGTTATAGTATTGTTTAAAACTGTATAATCAGTTCCAGATACCAATTCAGATGTACCATTTTTGACAGCATTAAGTGTATTACCATTTAGTGCCATAGTTACTACTACATCGGCTTGTGAAGAGGTATTCTTGTCAAAGGTTCCAATTGTAGCAGTAATTGTAGAATTAGAAATACTACCTGCACCTATACCGCTCATTATTGCATCAATAATTCCTTGTTGTGTTATAGTGCCGTTAGATCTGTTAAATAATCCAAAGCCATATTGTCCATTGTATCCATTATCCCAATAAACTGGTACACAGCTGTACTGCTTAGCAGCTATGCATAATGTTTTTGCAAATTTTGCACGATAAGTATTGCTAGTTGAATCAGCATTTGTTTTATCTACAGAGCCATATTCTCCAATTACAACAGGATAACCTTGTGTTACGAATTTATCATACATAGATTTAAATTGTGAATTTAAATAGTCTTCTTGCCCCCAAGATGATTTTTTTCCAGTGTTAGTAGCTGTTGCCCCCCATTGTGTTATTGTTCCAGATTCCTCGCCACAGAAATCCCAAGGTGAGTAATAATGAGCTGATATCATGATTCTCTTTTCAGAACTTGGAATAGTGGTTGATCGGTAAGTATCTGTAGGAAGTACAAAACCATAGTTACCTACTGTGTAATCAATATTGGTATTCCAGCCAGGAATAAGCAGCCATCTTGCACTGTTGTTTCCACCAGTTTTTCTTACAGTATCAACAAATATTTGATTATAAGCATTTAAGTTTGAATAATATGTGGTATTAGGTGTGCCATATGTGCCATCAAATTCTTCATTCATTGATTCAAAAATCAAATGTTCGTTGTAATTTACAAAGGTATTTGCAATTTGTTGCCATACTTTTTCATATTTTGCTTTAATAGTTGTTTGGTCACTTGAATTACATAAAAGCCATGAACCATTAACTGAATTATATCCATCTCCATGCATGTTAACTATTACATACATGTCTTGGCTATAAGCGTAATCAACAACTTCTTTTATTCTAGCAAGCCATGCAGAATCAATAGTGTAATTAGGTGCATCTCCTATCTTATTCAAATATGAAACTGGAATACGAATGGTTTTAAAGCCAGAGGCTTTTACTTTCTGAATGAAAGCCTTTGTAATTATTGGATTACCCCAGGCTGTTTCATTAGGTGTGCTGTTAGAACTGGCTTCAAGCTGATTTCCTAAATTCCAACCAGCACCCATTGAGGAAACAATTTGTGTAGTAGAGGTTATTGCAGTTGCTGCAAATGCAGCCAAACTCTGGCTAGAAATAGCAGTTGCAAATAGGAAAGTTATAGCTAGTAAAGAAAATTTAAGTGACTTAATTTTTGACATAATCAAACATCCCTTCATATTTTATTTTCTTATATATTTGTATTTATTACAGCGCAGTGACAGTTTATTTGTTTTTTATGGCGCGTGTAATTGATTACAAAGATTACTTATACAAAATTTCTTTAAATAAAACGTGTATTGTAATTTTCTAAATATCAATTATGCTTATTTCAATTAACTACATACTATATTTTAACTAATAAAATATAGTATGTAGTTAAAGCATTATTAATATATAGAAGTTGTTCAGCTTCACCACCTATATAATGACATAATTTTTAAAATTAATAAATATATTTTCCTTAAAATACATAAAATAGATATTAAAAGAGAATATTCGCCTGTTACGATTAAAAATAGTGCTTTAGTGATATTAATATTGCTTTTTCATAATTTTTATCATTACTTTAAATTATAATATAGCTTGAATTCCTCATATTCATTAAAGTGGGGAAGAGTAAACCATTATCGTAGAATACCTATTTTTAAGAATAAAATGAGCATTTTGTAAAAATACATAGAATAGTTACTTTTTATGCGTTATTTCGACCATTTAAGGATAAAGCTATTTATTTAATAGGTACATTTATGAGAGTATGTCATTATAAGTAGTCTATAGTCATTAGTTTTTTTGCTATAGCATCTTAATTATGATGAAAAATTTAAGGGGGGAAAATTATGATTAAAGTAAAATTAAGTTGTATCATTATGTCTGCTGTAATGTTTCTAAGCCTTTCTGTAAGTAGTATTGTTGCTAATGCAGCAACGACAGACAGTAAAAGTGCGAATGTAGTTACCACCACTAAGGCCGCTAATTTAACCTTAGGGAATATGCCTGCTAACCTTAAACCATCTGTTGAGTGGGTATGGAGCAATAGAATGGTTAAAGAAGGTTCAACAAATCGTAAAAATTTAATTTTTGATCAAATTTATGCAGGTAAAGGAACTCTTAATTATGTTGTACGTTGGCAATCAAATAAGAGCGTTACGCTTCAACAACGTAAAGATATTGCATCAATGCTTAACCGTCAAGTAAATAATTGGGTGACAAAAGCTCTTAAAGGATATGATGGTTGGCCTTATAACACAGTTACTGTGAAGGTAGTAGGTTGGGCTTGTTCTAATCCTTCATTAATATTAAATAAACAATCTAATGAAATAGTTTATAAAGATTATATTACTGATGAATTGAGCAAAACAAATCCAAGCATTCCTGCTAAGCTTCCTACTGCTCCTAGTTCACTTTCTAGAGCTGAACATTTTGAAGATAAATCATATTCTTATCCTGGTGGAATAGACAAGCGTTTTGATATGTATCTATGGGGAACATCTAATTTTCAAGGTGGTGCTGGTGGAGATTGGGGACAACGTATCTCTGAGGATTACATACTAAGCACGGTGAATTCAAATGAAGCTCATATAATTGAACATGAAATGGGACATGGTTTTGGACTTCCAGATTTTTATGAAGATGCTGATCGTCCACCAACTGGATTTCCGACACATACTATTATGTGGGCTGGAGATTCAAGCACTATAACTGATTGGGACATTTGGATGTTACGTTATACATGGAGCCAATTAAAGAAAGACAAATCTCGTTTCTAATCTAAGGAAATGGATGAGCCACAGTTGTAGATTAAAAAAATAATCAAGTTAAATTAGAGTATCTATGTTTGTAGATACTCTTGAATTATATTTATAAAAAAGAAGAGGAGATTATTATGTTTAAAACAAAATTAAAATATGTGACCTTTATATTAGTTTTTACATTTATTTTTACTGTTTTTGGAGTAACACTACAAAATTCTATAACAGCATTTGCTGCTGATGGCTCTGGCACCACAGCAAGTATTGCAGAAATTTTAAAGAACCAACGTCCAGATGGTGGGTGGATAAAGTATTATAATGAACCAGTAAGTGAGTGGGCAAAGTCAACTATTGATAACAAAGCTACTTATACAGAAATAAGAAGATTAGCAGCCGAGTATAAAAAGACAAAAAATAGTACCTATTCTGCTGCAGCTATAAAAGGAATCAATTTCTTGTTAAATATGCAATATGATAATGGGGGATGGCCACAGGTTTATAAAAGCAACGGCTATCATACACATATTACATATAATGACAATGCAATGATTAATGTAATGTTTCTTCTAGATGAAGTTTCAAATAGAAAAGGTGATTTTTCATTTGTAGATAGCAATTTAGCGAATAGATGTAAAATAGCAGTTGAAAAAGGTGTAGATTGTATATTAAAAACTCAAGTTAATGTTAATGGGAAGTTAACAGTTTGGGGGCAGCAACATGATGAGAAAACTTTAAAGCCTACATCTGCAAGAGCATATGAAGTTCCTTCTCTTTGTACTGGCGAAAGTGTAGGTATTATAAATTTTTTGAAAACTAGACCTACTACTCCTAAAATAGCTGCTTCTATTAAAGCTGCTGAAAGTTGGTTTAAAACAGTTGCAATTACTGGAATAAAAGTCGTTAAGGCAAATGGAGACGTTACTGTTGTAAATGATTCTAGTGTAAAAACTCCTGTTTGGGCTCGTTTTTACGAAATCGGAACTAATAAGCCTATATTTGTAGGACGTAATGGTGTAGTAAAATATAAACTTGCTGATATTGATAAGGAAAGAAGAACAGGATATGCATGGTATGGTAATTGGGGTTCAAGTATATCAAAATAACTAGAAAATAATATAAGCATAACAACTTTATCATTTTAAAGGAGGCTAACAACCTATGAAAAAATCAATATTAATCATTTTTAAAAAATTATTGCTTTTTTTAATAGCTTTTTTACAAATAGGCTTTTTAACAACTACTGCTAATGCAGCGTCAACAAAACCTACAGTATACATTGCTGGTGATTCAACAGTTGCAACATATGATCCATCTGTTTCATCTAAAGTGGGATGGGGGCAAGTTATTCCCACATACTTTACTTCAGATTTAATCTTTGAAAATCATGCTATTGGTGGTAGAAGCTCTAAATCCTTTATAGATGAAGGTCGTTTAGCTGAAATTTTAAAGAAAATAAAACCTAATGACTATTTATTTATTCAATTTGGTCATAATGATCAAAAAAAGAATGATCCAGCTCGTTACACTGAACCATATACAACGTACAAACAATATTTAAAACAGTATATTGATGGTGCTCGTGCAAAAAAAGCCATTCCTGTTTTAATAACACCAGTTGCAAGACTTAACTATAAAAATGGCAAATTTAACAATGATTTTGTTGATTATGATGCTGCAATGAAACAAGTAGCTGCCAAAGAAAAAGTTAAAATAATTGATCTTACAACAAAGAGTATAAATTATTTTACTTCAATTGGATATAACGAAACTTACAAATTATTTATGATTTCCTTAGATGGAACAGATCGCACACACTTTACTAAACAAGGAGGAATTCAAATTGCTAAATTAGTTTCTCAAGGAGTAAAAGAAAATAATTTACCTATTTCAAAATATGTTAAATAAGTAATATGATTCAGTAAATATAAGAAGCTCTAAACAATTAGAATAAAACCAATTGTTTAGAGCTTTTTACCTTTAAGCAATGATAATATTTAAACTTTATAAACTATCCTGTATACTTTATATTCATATTTTTATTGATATTTTCAGTAATAATGAATTTTAGATTGAATTTACAGAAGATGCAGAATATTTCTGCGATATTCAGTAGGTGATTGGCTGTAAACTTTTCTAAAGGCCATAGAAAATTTACTTGCACTTGAATACCCTAAGTTAGCAGCAATATTTCCAATTGATAATTGTTTATTAGCAAGCAGTACCAGGGAATACTTCATTCTTGCATGACGAATATATTCTCCTAGTGTCATATTAAAAGCTGATTTAAAAGATTCTCTTAATTTTGTTTTCCCCATTGTGGCTATTTGACATAAGGTAGTTATTGAGGGAGGGGTTAAGAGATTTTGATCAATAGCCAATTTCACCATTTCTAGCCTTTTTAATTCGTTGAAAGAAAAATCCTTTTCCTGAATTTCCAAACGCTTTTTTTCTTTAATGAAATTACTCATAATTATAGAAAAAAGTTCACCAACTTTACTTTCGTAGTATAAGTTCGATTTCTCATCAGACATAAGCTTTTGTTTTATTTGCAAAAATATTAGAGTCACCTCTGGAGTATTGTAGTTTATAGACTTCCAATTAAAGGTTTGTGCAAAATTAAAATCCTCCTCGGCAAAGTTATTTTTGATACGCTCTTTTATGAAATCTTTAAAAAGTATTATACTTACATATTTTACGGGAATCTTTGGTTCATAACAAATACGTCCCTTTGAGGTTTTATTCACATAGATGTTTATTCCTTTTGGTATTAAAAGTGTATTTTTACCGTTTTGAATCAAGGTTACATTTCCAGATTCAAATAAATAAATTTCCATGAACATTTGATTTATATTAAAATGAGCTTCTATTTGGCTATTTGATATCCAATCACCTGCAGTTATAAAAAGTCCAGAAGCAGGATTTAGCTGATAAATATAGCCATTCCCGTTTTTTTGTGATAATTCATATAATTGTTCACCAGCCTCTATAGCTTTATCAAAAAAAACATGTTCTGATAGAACACTATTACTTTCCAAGTAAATCACTCCTTTCGAGATTAATGAAAGTGTTATTCCAAAACCCAATTATATCTTTTTAAATTTAATATTGTCCTGATATATCACGAAGATAGATTATTTTTATTGAGATGAAGCTGATTTTACAAATAATTATTAGCAATGTAAAGGTCATATAACCTTTTTTATTGAACTTTGACAATAGTAATGAATATCATTATCATTTAAAATGCCTATAAAATAAAGATATTTGAAGTTAATGGGAGTATTTTAACATTTTTTATATGGATTTTCAACAAAAATGGGGAAAGTATTTTTAAATTAATTCTTTATAAGAAAGGAAATTTGTTAAAAGAAAGTTTAACTAATTGTACTGTAGAAAAGAGTATTGTTTCAAAACAGTATAAAACCTATTTAATGAAAGGATGTGTTATATATGAAAAAAGAGGGGAAAAATTCATTAGGGCTGTTATTTAAATGGGCTGGTAAAGATAAATATTATTTAATTGCATCTATAATTTGTTCACTTATCAGTGGATTATCTATTATGATTCCATATTTAGCTGCATATAAAGTTATTGAGACCGTATATAATGGGAGCTATACAAGAGAAATTATCCTAGAGAGTGGAGGAATTATTGCAGCAGCTATTTTTATACGTTACTTTTTGCTTGGAGTATCTATAGCTTTGTCACACAAAGGAGCATATAATTCGTTATTTAAAGTTCGTTGTATGGTAATTGATCATATGGCTAAGGTGCCACTAGGAAATTTAAGTGAAAGAAGTACAGGAGAAATTAAGAAGGTATTAAACGAAGATATTGAAAAACTGGAACTTTTTCTTGCTCATCATTTGCCAGAGCTTATTATGTATGCTAGCGGACCAGTGGTAGTATTTATTTATCTTTGCAGTATTAATTGGATATTGGCATTGGTCTCTTTAGTTCCAATCCCCTTTGCTTTTCTTTGTCAGTATATTATGTTTAGAGGGCAAGATAAATTAATGGCTGACATGAATCGTTCTATGGGAAATCTTAATGCAACTATGATTGAATATATTACTGGAATGA
This sequence comes from Clostridium puniceum, assembly GCF_002006345.1. Taxonomy (GTDB): domain Bacteria; phylum Bacillota; class Clostridia; order Clostridiales; family Clostridiaceae; genus Clostridium; species Clostridium puniceum. The sequence goes on along the minus strand of NZ_LZZM01000175.1, from coordinate 42,194 downwards.
AGCTGATTAAAGCCTATAATATGGGAAGCCACTCATTTAAGAAGTATTCAGAGGCTATTGATGATCAGTATAATGTTTGGAAAAAAGCATCTTTAAAAATGGGACCTCCCTTTGCAGCTTATGTAATTGTTATAGAGTGTGCTTTAGTTTTGCTTGTGCCAATTGGAGGCTTTATGGCGTTACAGGGTCATTTATTAGCTAGTATATTTATTTTGTTTATATATGTAGGTTCCTTTTATCTAACTGAACTTCGTCCTTTGCTAGAATTAGGCTCAAATTTCTCACAGGTTTTAAATGGCATTCACAAGATAGAGGAAATATTAGACATTCCAGCCTTTGAAAATGGAAGTAAGGAGTTTCCTAAAAATCATGCTATACAGATGTGTAATGTAAGTTTCTCTTATGATGGAAAGAATGATGTGCTAAAAGATTTAAACTTAAGTATTAAAGATGGAGAAAAGATAGCATTAGTCGGATATTCTGGCGCAGGGAAGAGTACTATCGTAGAACTTATTGCTAGATTTTATGACATAAGCAGAGGAGAAATCTTAATTGGCAAAAGGAATATTAAAGAAATTGATTATGAAACACTTTTAGAAAATGTGTCCATAGTGTTCCAAAAAACATTTTTAAGTAAGGGAAGTGTTCTAGAAAATATACGCATGGGTAGTAATGCAACCTTAGAACAGGTTCGAAAAGCTGCTAAACAGGCACAAATTGATGATTTTATTATGACACTACCTGATAAATACAATACTCTTGTGGGCAGTTACGGTTCGAGATTTTCAGGAGGAGAGAAGCAACGTATTGCAATTGCAAGAGCTATTTTTAAAAATGCTCCTATTTTGATTTTAGATGAGGCTACATCTGCAGCGGATCCAGAAAATCAGGTAGAAATTGACAGAGCTATAGCTAATCTTTGCAAAGGCAAAACTGTTATTATTGTGGCACATAGATTAAGTGTAGTAGCTAAATGTGATAGAGTAGCAGTAATAGAAAATCATAGAATTGCAACTATAGGTACCCATGAAGAAGTTTTGAAAAACAGCAGATATTACAAAAATGCGTGGCAGGACTATAATCAGGCTCATAATATTTCATACTATAACATTGGAGGTGCTTTGATTGAATAATAAGATCTTGAAAAAAACAAGTAAATTCTATATTTCAATGACTTTGAATGTAATAGAAGGATTGCTTTCAGGCTTTAATTTTACAGTACTATATTTAATAATTAAAGCGTTGGTAGAAAATTCTTTATCAGAAGAATTGTTATTTCGTTTAAGTGGTATGCTTGTTCTAATTTTTATTGTCAGATTAGTTATTTACAGTATTGCATATACTGAGGGACATATTGCAGGAGCAGAAGTAACAAAGAGAATACGTATTTTTTTAGGAGATAAGATTAAGAAAATATCCTTATCTGGCTTTACTAAAGTAAAGACTGGTGAATATATAAATGTGGTTACTGGTGCTGTAAATAATTATGAAAATATTTTAACTCATAAATTGGGTGATATTATAAAAAATATATCTCTTATGTCTATGCTTATATTATTTGTAACTGTTGTATATTTACCAGCAGGCTTGATTTTATTTTTAGCAGCTTTGCTTTTAATACCAGCTTTGTGGCTTTCTTTTATGAAGGTTAAAAAGTTTGGTGAGCAGAAGAATAATATTTTGGTTCAAGCTGTAAGTGATATGGTGGAATATATCACAGGAATTCAAACTTTCCGAGCATATGGCTTAGGAGGCATGAAAAATGAAACTGTTACTGCTTCCATGAAGAATTTTAGCGATATAAGTTATTGGTATGAATCGAAGATTATTCCAGCTGCTGTGGTCTTTAATATAATTGTTGGTTTTTCTATTCCAGCAGTAATCTTTATAGCAGGCACAGATTGGATCAATAAAAGTTTGGATACAGCTACCTTCATTATGCTGATTATGCTACCAATTATTGTTTGTAAACTTTGGGGAACTTTGTTTACTGATTTTACCTCTTATAAAAATATGGTGATTTCTAGGCGTGCAATTGAAAGTGTAGTCAATGCAGAGGAAGAAAGTAACCAAGCTACTCCTTTTGAACCTAAGAGTTATGAAATATGCTTTAAAAGTGTTATTTTCTCTTATGACGAAAAGGAACCTGTGCTAAATGGAGTGAATTTTACAGCAGAAAATGAAAAACTTACAGCTATTGTAGGTGATTCGGGATCAGGAAAATCCACAATTTTAAGCCTGATTTCTAAATATTATGAACCACAAGAGGGGGCTGTTGAAATTGGCGGAATATCCATTAAAGACATATCGGCAGAAAAAGTATTAAGTCAAATTTCAATGGTAGAACAAGATATATTTTTATTTAATGACACAATTAAAAATAATATTAGGTATGCACGTCCATCTGCTAGTGATGAGGAAATTATAGAAGCCTGTAAACTGGCAAATTGTCATCAATTTATTAAAAAAATGGAGCAGGGATATGATACAAGTGTAGGTGAAAACGGAAATCAGCTTTCAGGGGGAGAAAGGCAAAGGATTTCTATTGCAAGAGCAATTCTTAAGGATAGCCCTATACTACTTTTAGATGAAGCAACAGCTTCTTTGGATATAGAAAATGAACTAGCTGTTAAAAATGCAATTCGCAATCTTTTAACAAATAAGAAAACTGTTATTATGATAGCTCACAGCCTTTCTATAATACAAAATGCAGATAAAATTCTTGTAGTATCTGATGGAAAAGTTATAGAACAAGGCAACCATGAAGATTTAATAGAAAAACAGGGTAAGTATAGTGATATGTGGTGTGCAGAGGAAAAGTTATTAGCATAGATGTGGAGAAGAGCATAAATATAATTAGGTAATGTTCTAGATTTTCTATTTTCCTATTTAAATTCAAATGATTTTCAATAGATTACCAATTTTGAATTTAGAAACAATTGAATAATAAATTATATAAAACTAAGTATTTTCAACAAATTAGAAATGCTTAGTTTTTTACAATTTGGAGAAAACGATTTTTTACATATACTTTTCTTGCGGCGTGAATTAAATAATTTAAGAGATCTCTCAAGGAGCAAATTAGTCAAACTAAAAAATATTTAGGTGTTATTTTGTAGAAGAATTAAAATTTCAAAATATATAGTTTAAATTAAGTAGAACTAAGAACATGAAAAATAAATTTAAAAATAGAAAATTCACATGATAAATATACAAAAAAGTTAATGAATGTACAAAATAATCTAAGTTAAATTGATATAATAATCGTAAATTGAAGTCAATATTTAGTGAGATATAAATAATTTAAAGGTGGGGAAATTTATTATGATAGAAAAGAATTTAGATCAGATTTTAAAGAAAAGGTTTAACACAGCTATTGGTAAAGCTAACAATGAAGAAATTTATTTAGCATTATTAGAATTAACTAAGGGAACAATTAGGGAAAAAGGAACTAACAAAGGCAATAAGAAATTATATTACATTTCTGCTGAATTTTTAATTGGTAAGTTATTATCTAACAACTTAATTAACTTAGGACTTTATGAAGAAGTTAAAGCTGTACTTGATAAAAATGGAAAGAGTTTACTTGAAATTGAAGAGGTTGAATTAGAACCTTCTTTAGGTAATGGTGGTCTTGGAAGATTAGCATCATGTTTCATTGATTCTATTGCAACTTTAGGTTTAAATGGAGATGGAGTAGGCTTAAATTATCATTTTGGTTTATTTAAGCAAGTTTTTGAAGAACATAAGCAAAAAACTACTAAAAATCCATGGATTACAAGTGAAAGCTGGTTAAATAAATCTGACATTAAATTTGAAGTGCCATTTGGTGGATTCACAGTTACATCTACTTTATTCGATATAGATGTAACAGGATATGATAAGTCATCAAACAAACTTAGATTATTTGATATTGATACTATAGATGAGTCTTTAGTTAAAGATGGTATAAACTTTGACAAAGAAAATATAAAGAAAAACTTAACCTTATTTTTATATCCAGATGATAGTGATGAAGCTGGGCATTTATTAAGAATATATCAACAATATTTTATGGTGAGTAATGCAGCGCAATTAATTTTACTTGAAGCAGAAGAAAATGGACATGATCTTCATAAGTTAAATGAGCATGTAGTAATTCAAATAAATGATACACATCCATCAATGGTTATTCCTGAATTAATTAGACTACTCGGTGAAAAAGGAATTAGAATGGAAGAAGCTATTGAAATTGTAAGCAAGACTTGTGCTTATACTAACCATACAATACTCGCAGAAGCTTTAGAAAAATGGCCAATAGATTATCTGCAAAAGGCTGTACCTCAATTATTACCGATAATTAGAGAATTAGATAATAGGGTAAAGAAAGAATTCAAGGATGAAAAAGTAGCTATTATAGATAAAGAAAAGCGTGTACACATGGCTCATATGGATATTCATTATGGCTTTAGTGTAAATGGAGTTGCAGCACTTCATACTGAAATTTTAAAAGGTGAAGAATTAAAGCCATTCTATGATATTTATCCAGAAAAATTCAACAATAAGACAAATGGTATAACCTTTAGAAGATGGTTATTGCATTGTAATAATGAATTAGCTGATTATATTACTGAGCTTATTGGTGAGGATTTTAAGAAGGATGCTGCTAAGTTAGAAGATTTAGCTAAGTATTTAGAAGATGAGACTGTATTAAATAAACTTGGTGAAATTAAGAAAAAAAATAAAGTTGTATTAAAAAATTATTTAAAGGAAACTCAAAATATAGAAATTGATGAAAATTCTATCTTTGATATTCAAATTAAAAGACTTCATGAATATAAGAGACAACAAATGAATGTACTTTATATAATAAATAAATATTTAGAAATTAAGAAGGGGAAAAAGCCAGCTACACCAATTACTATGATATTTGGAGCTAAGGCTGCACCAGCTTATATAATTGCTCAAGATATTATACATGCTATCCTTTGCTTACAAGAAATCATAAATAATGATCCTGAAGTTAATAAGTATTTAAAAGTTGTTATGGTTGAAAATTATAATGTAACTAAGGCTTCAAAGTTAATACCCGCTTGTGATATTTCAGAACAAATTTCTCTTGCATCTAAGGAAGCCAGTGGTACTGGTAATATGAAGTTCATGCTAAATGGTGCATTAACGCTTGGAACAGATGATGGTGCCAATGTTGAAATACATGAATTAGTTGGAGATAACAACATCTATATCTTTGGTGAATCTAGTGAAGAAGTTATTGAACACTATAAGAAGGCAGATTATGTTTCTAAGAAATTCTATAAGAAAGCTTCAATTGGAAAGTTAGTAGACTTTTTAGTAAGTGATGAAATGGTTAAGGTTGGAGATGAGGAAAATCTTACAAGACTTCATAAGGAATTAGTAACCAAAGACTGGTTCATGACTTTACTTGATATTGAAGATTATATTAAGACTAAGGATATAGTATTTAAAGACTATGAAGACAGACAAGCTTGGAATAAGAAAGTTTTAGTAAATATAAGTAAAGCTGGTTTCTTTTCTTCAGACCGTACAATTGCACAATATAATAAAGATATTTGGAAACTATAATTTAAATAGCAAAATTAACCAATAAATACGTAACGAAATTGAATTAAACTTTTGCTCATATTAAAGTTCCAATTAAAATTAAATGCCATGCATAATGGAGAGCTAGAAATCTCTTTATATGCATGGTTTTCATTATACTCTAGCATTTTGAAATACTGTGGAGATTCGAAAGCTAAAATACTCTCTTACAGTAGCTTTAATTTAGAAGAGAATTATATAGTAAGTTGAACTTAGCCAAAGTTTGTATTTCTATATTCAGAAGGAGAAATTCCAGTAAAAGCTTTAAAAACCTTATGAAAATGGCTTTGGTCATGGAAGCCTAAGGTGATGGCTATTTCTAAAATGCTGGTATTTGTAGTAACTAGGAGCACCTTAGCTCTGTCTATTCTTATTTTTTTCGCATATTTCATAATAGTTATTCCCATATGTTTTTTAAAACAATCAGATATATACCCTTCTGATAGATTAACTTCATTAGCTAATTTATGTAAAGAAATCTGACTTTCTATATTAAGATGAAGATGTTTTAAAATTCTGTTTATAACAAAGTTATCTTTCACCTCAACATCATTAATTAATAAATTAATATAAGTATCTATCATACTTAATTCAAGGTCTTGAAGTTCTTTTAGAGTATTTAAAGTTGGAATCAACGTATAAAATTTGTTGTATATTGGATGGAGGTATCTTGTTAGAATTCCATTCTTAACTATTTCTCTAGTGTACATGGCGTTCCAAATAATTAGATTATTCCTTTTATCCTGGATAGATATATTTTCAGATATTTCTTCTAAATGCTTTTCTTTAATTATTTCTATAATTTGTGGTTTTGCTCTAAGTTCAATAAGAAAAGAAATATCATTGCTGAAGAGATTAGAATCCGATTTAAAAGGATGATAATTTTCTATAATTGAATTATCCAAAATAAATTCCTCCTTTAATTAATATATATCAAAAAGAAAGTAAAGATTAGATACATTTTGTACCAATACATATGTTAGTTAATGTTGATAGTTGAAATTTTGATTCAATAAAGTCATATTATATACCTAATATAATATGATTATACATTATGTATATACATATTATATTAGATATATACAACTAAAATCAAATTTATTTATTATGATTACAATAGAAACTCAATAGAAAACTAGAAAACAATAAAAATAAGTAGTACATAAATAAGTACAATAATGTCTAAAAGGAATGAAGGTTTATAATATATATTTAATGAATGTTAAAATATAATAATAAAATTATGAAGTAATAATTGAATAAATAATAAAGTAACGTTTATGATTTTAAATAAAGTGACGTTACTTTATTTTTGTTGTATAATGAAATTGGAATTCAGTTGAAAATGAGTATCAATACTGAGAAGGAATGATTTATTTGTTAAATTTACAACTTGTTGTAAAGATTATATAGATTTAAAAATACAAAATAATAAGTGATAAGCAGCTTTGGTATTAAATTTAAGCATATGAAAAGTGGAAGAGATGGAGGAAAGAAGATGTATAAAAAAGACATTGATACGATAAGTAATTTGGGAAAAAATAAATATAAGAATGCAGAGGAAACACCAGTAAAGTATATAGGTAGGGCGATTATTACAGGTTTTTATATAATGTTAGCAATAATACTTTCATATTCAACTGGAGCAATTATAAATCCTCATTATAAAGAGTTTGCAAAATTATTAGTAGCAGGAACTTTTTCTGTAGCATTGGCTTTAGTTGTATTCTTAAAGGGAGAATTATTTACTAGTAATAATTTAGTTATGTGTGTAGGAATGTATACGAAAAAAGTTAATATTAAAGCGGTAATGAAAGTTTGGATATATAGCTATATAGGAAATTTTATAGGGGCAGTTATAATAGCATATTTATTTGTTAAAAGTGGAGCAACTTTAGAACCAATGAAAGCTTATCTTGAACCAATAGTAAATGCAAAATTAGAATTACCAGTACATCAGTTGATTTTAAGAGGTGTATTATGTAACTTTATGGTGTGTTTAGGTTATTTATCAACTATAAAGATGGAAACGGAAATTGGGAAGCTTGCAATGTTATTTTTCTGTGTTTTTGCTTTTATAATTGCAGGTTTTGAACATAGTATAGCTAACATGGGCATATTCTCCATAGCTCATTTTGCAATAGGTGACTTTCCTATAATATTAATTTTAAGAAATTTATTATGGGTATCCTTGGGGAATATTATAGGTGGAGGAATATTACTGGGATTACCATCAGTAATCATAAGCATTGAAGAATAATAATTGCCTTAGGAAGTAGAATTTTCTGATGTTTGTTCTACTTTAGTATAAATTTTTTTATTGAACCTAAAAATATAATAATAGCAGATAAATATCAAAAAAATTGCTTCATCGACATTTATTACTGGAGGGAAGATAAATAATGATGTAGATAAATATCCCATATGGTATTATAATTTTAATTGAGGGTTTATATATAAATTCTAATTAATTTGCTACAGTAAAACTATATACAGCAATAAAAGTATAGGTAGTTTATTTATTAGAATATATATTTAAATAAATATTAATACTTTTGGGAGGCAGAGATATGAAAAGTTTAAAGGGAAGTAAAACAGCTGAAAACCTAATGAAATCTTTTGCGGGTGAGTGCCAAGCTCGAACTAGGTACACATATTATTCAAGCATTGCTAAAAAAGAAGGATTTGTACAAATATCAAATATATTCATGGAAACTGCAGAGCAGGAAAAAGAGCATGCAAAGAGATTTTATAAATTCCTTAAGGAAGATTACATTGATGAACCAATAGAAATCAACGCATCTTATCCCGTTTCATTTCACCAAGAAACATTAAAGAATTTACTTGCAGCAGCAGCGGGTGAAAATGAAGAATGGACAGATTTATATCCAACATTTGCGGATATTGCAGAGAAAGAAGGATATCCAGAGGTTGCCTTCATTTATAGAAAAATAAGTGAAGTAGAAAAACATCATGAAGAAAGATATAAAAAACTTGCTGAAAATATCCAAGCTGGAACAGTATTTAAGAAAGATGAAGGAACCCTTTGGAAGTGTCTTAATTGTGGTTATATATATGAAGGGGCAGAAGCTCCAGCAGCATGTCCAGCATGTGCGCATCCACAAGCATATTTTGAAGTTTTGGTAGAAAATTATTAATAGTTAGTATATCTAAAATTAATAAAGTGTTATGAATAATTTGTTTTATACAAATTTATTTTTATAACACTTTATTTTTGTACAAGTAATTAAATAAAACTTTAGTAATAAAAAGTAGCTCTAAACTTAAAATTTAGAGCACTTTGCAATTAATTAGTTAAAATTCACAGGTATCTAAAGAAAATACAATAATATTTATTATAATTCTTAATTTTGATTTTATGTTCTAAATGTGATAAAATAATCTATTATTTGAATAAAATGTAAATACGTTGTGTAAAGTTGTTTTTTTATTTGCTAATTTATATATAAATTAAAAAGGAAAGGAATTAAACATGCTTGAATCTAAGAGATGCATAGATAAAAAAATGTCTAAATATCAAGATCAGCTAAAAAAGCCATTGAAATTAGGTTTTCTAAGTATTCACGGAAGAGATGAATGTTGCAGCCAAATGATGAAGGGAGTATTTGAGGGCGCAAAAGCATATAATGCCAACATAATTAGATTTGCTTATAACACTAATGAAAGCGATATGAGAAAAGCTCCTTTTGAGCTGACAAAGATTCTTGAATTGTATAGCAAGCTTAAACTGGATGGACTTATTTTCCTAGGGTGGTTACCAGATACAGAAGAGCAGGTGCTCCAAAGTTTTTCGAAACAAACAGGCCATTTTCCAATATTAAGTTTGGGGAAGGTATACAAAAATCTACCTAACGTGTATATGGATGGTGGAAAATATTTAAAGGAGCTGTTAATTCATTTGTCAAAAGTTCATGGATATAGAAATATAGCTTTTATATCACCATTGACTTATGATGACAGAATCGAAATTTATATGAATACTATAAAAGAATTGGGCATATTTAAGCCTGATCTGTATATAGATACTGACATTTTATGTGCTTCGGATTTTGAAACGAGAGCAGAAGAAGCGCTAAATATATTGATTAATGTGAGGAAGCAAAAGTTCGATGCTATTGTTTCTATGTATAATGATGAAGCTTTAGCTCTTGTTCATAAACTGCAAAAGAGAGGAATGTCTATTCCAAAGGATGTGGCCGTAACAAGTTATGACGATTTTGAAGCCGGAAAATTTAATTCCCCATCCCTTACTACAATTTATTATCCTTATTGGGAAATTGGATATACTGGCTGCAAAAAACTTATAGAACTTATTACAACTGGATATACTGATTTTTCAACAGAGGTTCCTGCAAGAGTAATATATCGTGACTCTTGCGGATGTACAAAAACTTTTTCTGATTATTTCCACTATGATGTTTCAGACAGTAATGAATTGACGGGAAGGTTAGATAAAGAGCGAGTTGAAGCATTTGCTTTAGAACTTAAAAAATATTATTCTTATCTTCACATTGACATAAAACCATTACTAAATTTATTGTTAGAAAGTTATAAAGAGCAGGCTACAGAAAATTTCTTTATTACGCTGAAACAGCGATTGAATAATGTAATGGAAAGACTTCTTTATCCGAGTAATTTTGAAGATTTACTAAATATTATTCACTCAATGAGAGAGTTCATTTTATTCTGGCATTCAAGTGATGTGAATGCTTTAGATTGGTTTCAAAATATATTCTATAAGGTACATACACTAGTTTCGGAAAAATTAATATTGTTAATGGGCCAGCGGGAAGTGATATCCAACAGATTGAATCAGGAATTGTATGCCACCGGCAAATTATTGATCACAACTTTTGATATACCAAAGGTATTTGATATTTTATCAGCTAATCTCCCTAAATTAGATATATCCAGCTGTTATATTTTTTTATTCAATGATGAAGATTACTTTTATGAAAATTGCACTTTAGCATTTGAATATAGTAAAAAGACAAAACTAGATATAATACAAACAAATTTTCTTCTTGAATATATGGATAAGCTTATAATTGAGAAAAAATATATTTTATCACAGTTATTATGTATTGGGGAAGATTTAAGTGGTGTGGTATTATTTGAGCTTGGACCAATGGATGAGAGAATTTACAATTTGTTATCTGTTTATTTAAGTTCTGCCCTTAATGGTTCAATGCTATTAGATAATCTGAAGATGTCAAAGAAGGATTCGGAGTTAAATGCTCTCCAAGCTCAGATAAATCCACATTTCTTATATAATACTCTTGAAATCTTATACTGGGAAGCAGCTGTAGCGGAACAAAAAAATATTAGTGAAATGTTGCTTAATCTTTCTAGGCTTTTTAGATTAATGCTTAATAAAGGGAAAAGCTTTACACTAATATCAAGAGAAAAAGAACTTATTCAATGTTATTTAAATCTTCAAAAGATGCGTTTTGATGCTAAATTAAATTTTAAAGTAGAACTTGATAATAATATTCTAAATTATATGATTCCGAAATTGACACTTCAACCGTTTATAGAGAATGCTATTGTTCATGGGCTAGAAGGTAAGACTGATGGTGGAAATGTAAAAATAACAGGAAAATTAATAGATAAAAAGATTAAATTTAAAATTATTGATGATGGAATAGGCATGAGCAGTGAAACTATAAATAAGATAATAGACAATGAAGATAAAAGTTCCATAGATAAGCCATCATTACTAGAAGGTTATGCTATAAAAAATGTTGTAGAAAGAATGAAGTTTTACTTTAAGAATGAATATTCATTGGAATTTTATAGTGAGATAGGAAAAGGAACTACTGTTGAAATAGTTATTCCGGCAGAAGAATTTAGAGTTGTTAGAGGGGAGCATAATTTCAATGTTTAAACTTCTATTAGTTGAGGATGAAGAAAAAATAAGGAAGAGCATTAAAAACGTAATTGATTGGAAGGCTTTGGAGGTTGAGATATGTGGGGAAGCCTCCAATGGTTATGAAGCATTAAAATTAGCTTCTACAGAAACTCCAGATATTGTTCTTACAGATATAAAGATGCCTATAATGGACGGACTTCAATTAATAGAAAAGCTAAATAAAGAATTTCCTCGGATAAAGTTTATAATTATGAGTGGATATGATGATTTTGACTATATTCAGAGAGCTATAAAATTAGGGGTATTTGATTACCTTTTAAAACCAAGCGGTGCAAAGGAAATTCAGAATGTTGTCGAGAAAGCAAAAAGACATCTTTTGGAGGAAAGAGAAAGGGAAATTAATTTACAGAATCTAATTAATCAGTCTAAGGAGAATATTTTTCTAATGAAGGAGAAATATTTAAATAAGCTTATTATATCGAAAGGAAGGCAAACTGAAATTTCAGGAGAAAAGCTTGAATTATATAATATTAATTTTAGAAAACCATTTGTAACTGTAGTGTTAATAAGAATTATAGATTTGCATTGTATAAATGATAGTAGTGATATTGAGCTGATAAAACTTTCAGTGAAAAATATAATTGAAAAAAAATTGTTGCGAAATTATAACTGTGAGGTATTTGAGAATTTAGATGATATAGTGATAATAATAAATACAAGAAATCTAGTAGAAAAAGGTAATCTTTTAACTATATTTAAAGACATAAAGGAAACTTTCGAAAGACAATTTAATCATGGTATATGTTTTGGTATTGGGAGAAGCTATGAAAACTTAAGGAATATACGTTTATCTTATGATGAGGCTGTAAATGATATGGAAGAAAAACTTTTGTTAAGTAATGATTTTATAGAACTATATCAAGAGATTTTAGAAGAAGATATGTTTACTAATATCTATATTCTGGAGAAAGAAATATTAAGCTGTATAAAATCAGGTAGTAAAGAAATGTTAGTTACTAAGTTTAATCAATACTTCAACATATTAAACGAAGCTTGTATATCAAAGGATGTCGTAATAAAGTCAGTACTTGGACTTATATTTTCCTTATATCAACTTTGTATAGAGAGAAATATTAATATAGATGAAATATTTGGTATAAACTGTCCAATATTAAATGAAATGCAAAAACCTATGAGTATGAATAGGAGAAAAGAAATACTTATAGATATATCAAAAAAAATATATATAAGTATTGTCAGTCAGAAGAGTATAGGCAAAATTTTAAAGAATGCCATAGAGTTTATTGAATGCAACTATTATAAGGATTTAAGTCGCAAAATTGTAGCTCAGGAAGTATACATAACTCCAAGCTATCTGAGTTTTCTATTTAAGAAAGAAATGAATACAAGCTTCATTGATTATCTTCATAGTATAAGAATAGAAAGAGCATGTGAACTTTTGAAGGATATAAAATATAAGACTTATGATGTGGCGGTAAGGGTAGGGTACAGTGATGAAAAATATTTTTTCAAGGTTTTCAAGAAATACAAGGGAATTACTCCCATGCAGTATAGAAACAACTTTTTAAATACTTAATTAAGAGGTAAATCTAATGTGTAAGAAAAAAACTCTATTCATGGCTGCATATCCTAAATAGAGTTTTTAATTCACAAATCTAAATTGATTATTTAAATTCATAGTTTATTTTTTCTAATATCAATAATTATAGTTGACTGCTAACCACATAAGTCATTTCATTTAAATTATAAATTCCATCATGAGATGTTCCAGGACGATGCAATGGCATTTCACCAGGTTTAGTTACTATACTAACTCCTAATAAAGTCATTTTCTCAATAAATTGTTGATCATTGCCACTATATCCCATAGTTTGTAAATATTCTTTCAGATTATTTTCTACATAGTTATAAACTTCATCACTACTTTCATATGGACAAACAAATATAAATCTGTTAAAACATCTATCAATATCTTCTTTATCTGGCATTTTGTCATTAAATATAATAGTGTAGTCTGAATTATACGATGAATAAATCTCAACTTTCTGATTTTTCTTTATTCCATACTTTAACAAACAATACTGTCTATCTTGTATTATCTTCATAGAAGTCCAGGGATTTAAATAGGTCTTAGGAATAATTTCTGTTACCCTTTTTAATTCTTCTCCAATAGCTTTAGTAAGAAGTTTAGTATTAACTTTATTATTTACAAATACAATTCTAGGTGATAAACATGCTTTTTGTTCCCAACAAACGATATCTTTTGCAATCTCCTGGGCAGTACTATTGATATTTTCTGTATCATCTATTACTTCAAAACTAATTTTAGCCCCATGCATTATTAAATGAGCATTATACCTAGCGCAAAGTTCTGCTATTACTCTACCTGAATGTTCTCCACCCCAATGAATAACACAATCAGAATTTTTAACAATAGTTTCATAAATGCTTGATTTTTCACTATTAAAATACATAACTGATAATCTATCCTTTATAGTAGGATCAATTTCGCATAAACTGTTGTAAAATGCATAAGCAAAATATGGTTCATCACCAGAAACCTTAATTAAGTTACAATTTTTAGATATCAATCCCATTGCCATACTCATAGGAATTACTACAAATGCATTGCCAGAAACATTATGAAACATTAAGCCTCTTGGCTGTCTATGAACTTTCCCATAATTTGTATCAATCCATTTATCCAATATATCGTAATTCCCTAATTCATCTTCTATTATTGTCTTCATATTTTCTTTTAAAAGTGCGTGCATTGTACTTTCTAACTCATAAGTTACAAGTTCTTTACTTTGATTTAGAATATGAGATAAAATTTCAATATGTTTCCTTGAATAATCTCTATTCAACCATAATCTTCCACACTTATCTAGAAGTTCAAGTGTATCATTAACAGGTATTTCATGAACTTTACTTGTATTTGTTTTAAGCCGTTTTAATTCATTTACTATTTCATCTTCTTCAGCACATATAAGTTCAAGATTAATATCATTTATATTCTTTAATAAGGCACTACTTCCACAAGTATATTCAATTTTCATTATTTTTCACTCCTTACATTAAGTGTAGCACCGCAACCTTTTGCCTCAGCGCCTCTAACTCTTCCAATAATCTTTATTGTCATAAGCTTTGTTTTGCATTCTGGACATTCAGATATAGAAACTATTTCTCCAATATCATCAACTAACACAGAAGCTCCTGCAAATGTAGTTGTTCCATATGCATTTAACATTTGAATAAAACCTCTATCCCCTGGGCTATAAAGAGGTTTCAATGTTTTTATATCTCTAATAATCATTCTTCCCCATTCTGGAACATGAAATAGATAATCTTTATATTCTTTGGAATAATGCCCTGTTATAGAAAAAGTATTTTCAGTAAATGAATAAGAATCAATAAAATTGTCTTCTGGAATTCCAAGAAAATTTGAAAGATTCTCAACAAAATCTTGCCTTTTTATACTTGTTCCTATACTTACTGTTCCTTTTTTTCCATCCCAGCCTCCACCAAAAGTATTAACCAGCGCGTTTTTTCCTAAATTTAACGGCTTCATTGTTTTTTGTAGAATATTTATTGCATCGAAAAGTAAAGGTGTTGAACCGCATATTGAAATATTATTTTCTAATCCATTATGAGTTTCTAAAAATAATTTAAACTTGTCCATATCAACTATTAAATTATCTTCATCTGGTTTTACAAGAAAAATGCTATTGTCTTTAAGATCTGAAACATCTAAAATATTTCCAATATATGATTCTGTACTTTTACCATATACTACTTTACTTTTATACTCTCTCATGACTTTTGGTTCTGGAAAAAACACACAAGCTTGGTTGCTAAACGATTTATATGTTTTTTTATTAAGATCGTCAAGCTCCTTAATTTTCATAATATCGCACTTTCGTCTTCCAACCATACTTGGATCTCCGCTCGTACTACTTGATAGAGTCCATTTATCAATAACGTCTAAAGGTACTCTTAACAAATTAGTAAACATTTCAGCTGACTTTTTGAATAATGTTGTAGCAATGAAAGGAACTTTTTCTATATCTGCTTCTGAATTTAAATTAATACTGGGATTAAAACCTTGACTATCACACAGGAATTTGTAAGCCTGACATTCGAAATATTGCTTAATCAAATTGTCTTTAAAATCTTGAAAAAAATTGTTCATAATGCATACCTCCAATATAACTTTAATTTTTATACTCATCAGTATACTTATATCACTATTGGTATTTTTTCTCAAAACAAATTTTCGTCCAAAAATAGCTTTATTATTTCATTTTTGGAAATAAAATTATAGTTATCACCCTCAAGCGAAACTTTTTGTATTATATGTTTTTTTTAAAAATGTGTTATAATGTTTACTTTTTTCTCATAAGGCAATCGTAAAATGTTTAAAAAAAATATGTTAAGTATTGTTAAGAATTATGATTAATAAAATTTACTTAAGAAATATTGATAAATTCTCCACAAGATAATTTAACTGTAGTATATATAGAGGCTTGTAAATAAAGCAAAATTAATTAATATACTTTATATATGATTTTTAGAATACATTTTATAGATTGTAATCAATCAAAGTGTATATTATTATGAATTTACACTTTTTTTAACAATTTTCTACTAAATTTTGCAGGAGCAGGTAAGATAGCCTAGATATCATTAATGTGTTTAAAGCATTAAATAGATCCGTACTTCCAATGCTTTATAGGAAGAATAAGTACTATGAGCATTAGTCAATTTGTGGATTTATATCTGATGATTAAATACGGATAAAGCCGCAGTTTCTATTTATACTAAATATTTAAGAGATTCAACAAGACTTTACTAATATATATACAAATATAAACTATTTTCAACTTCTCTCTACTGTAAATAATTGAAATGAATGTTAATATAATGTTGAAATCTATAAAAACAAAGGGGGAAGAAATGCTATGACTAAAAAAACTAATTTTTACACGACTTACAATGGAATTTTTAGAAAACAATTTTATAATCTCTAGAACCATAAATCTTACACAACCACTATACCCTTAAAAGTGCTCTATTCAACATCAAAGATGAGTAAATATGACTAAAAGAAATTAATTCAAATGAACTTCAATATAAAAAGATATGTATAATTTGATGAATAAATAAGAAGGATAATTTATGTTAAAAAAATATATAAAACTAATTATATTGTCAGTGGTAGTGTTTTTAGGGTTAATAATTAGTCCCTTGATAATGTTAATAGTACATTTGCATCTGGGGTAAAAGCCTATTTTGTCACAGGTTTTAAGGGAGTGGCACTACAGTTAAAATACCTTGACTTGTCTACTGACTGGTTGGGTAGCAGTTTAATTGAAGTAGGGAATATTTTGGTAAACAATTTAATTTGATCTATAGTCGAACTTATTGTATTTCCTAAATTTAAGAAGAGTAATGTTTATCTAACTTAACAGAACAAAATTAAAAAATGGGAGGGAAAAAAATGAAAAAATCAAAAAAATTTCGTAGTTATTTTGCTGGAAGCATCGCAGCAATTTTAACTCTTGCTAATTGTAATATTACTACTTGGGCATCAGATACTGCACAGGTAAATAGTAAAAGTTCATTTAAACAAATCATTCAATTTGAAGATGCAAATCATTTCTCATCAGATAATGGTAACGCTATAAAAAAGGAGCTTTTTGGTGGCTATTCTGGAAGTGGATTTGTATATCTTGCAAAAGGATGGTCAGATGTTAATTTTACAGTTCCTAGTGATGGAAAATATAAAATAACCATAGTTACAAATTCAGACCAATATAAAGAGAATGGGCTTTATTTAGATGATAGTTCAGCTGGTAAACTCTGTACTAATGCAGGTAGTTGGAATACAACTACTAATGAATATACTCTTTCAAAAGGGCAGCACAAATTTGGAGTATCATCTGACTGGGGGTATGTAGCTCTTGATTATATTATTGTGGAATCTATTGACAACAATAATCAAGATGGACAAACAGGTACTATACCAGATGTATCATCTGACAAAGTAGTTTGTGAGTTTGAAAATGCTAATAGTTTCTCAACTAATAGTGGAAATAAAATCGCAAATGATACTTTTAAAGGTTATTCAGGCAATGGTTATGTTTATTTAGCATCAGGATGGTCAGAAACTAAGTTTAATATTAAAGAGGCAGGAAAATATAAATTAACTATCTCATCAAATTCGGATCAATATAAAGAAAATTGGTTATATCTTGATAATAATTCAGCAGGAAAATTATGTACAAACCCAAATACTTGGAATAAAACAGAATATGTATGTGATCTTTCTGCAGGAGAACATAAATTTGGAGTATCTAGTAATTGGGGACATGTAGCTTTAGATAATGTAACAATTGAAAAAGTTAATAGTACACCAACAAATCCAACAGATCCAACAAATCCTATTCCAAAAAGTGGATTTTATGTAAAAGGTACTAAGTTGTACGATGGAAATGGAAATGAATTTGTCATGAGAGGTGTAAACATTTCACATGCATGGTATACTTCAAACACAGAAAAATCTATTAACGCTGTAGCAAAACTTGGAGCAAATACTGTAAGAGTAGTATTAGCGGATGGAACACAATGGACTAAAACTAATGTTGATGAAGTTAAAAATATCATTGCATTATGTAAACAAAAAGGATTAGTTTGTATTCTTGAAGTACATGATCATACAGGTTTTGATGATCCACAAAGATTATATACCGCAGTTGACTATTGGGTAGGATTAAAGGATATTTTAAATGCTAATAAAGATTTTGTTATTGTAAATGTTGCTAATGAATGGCTTGGAACATGGAATAAAGGTGATGTTTGGGCTAACACTTACTGTACTGCAATCAAAAAAATGAGAAATGCAGGAATTGAAAACGTAATTATGGTTGATGCAGCAGGTTATGGTCAAGAAACTTCTTCTCTTATTGAAAAGTGCAAAACAGTAAAAGATGCAGATAAGGCTGGAAAAATTATGTTCTCTATTCATATGTATTCAGTAGCAGGCGCAAATTCGACAGTAGTAAAGAGTAATATTGACAATATGCTTTCAAAAGGTGTTTGCACAGCTATTGGTGAATTTGGTGATTTCCAAAATGGCGGAGATGTAGATGAAGCAACGATAATAAACTATAGTGATGAAAAGAAAGTTGGAACAATGGCTTGGTCATGGAAAGGAAATGGTGGTCAAGATGCAACTCTTGATTTATCAAATGACTGGGAAGGAACAAACTTAACTACTTGGGGTAAATATGCATTTTCTAGTGAACACGGAATTCAAAAGACATCAAAATTAGCATATTCACTTAAAGGATATGATGGCATTGTTGTGACACCAACGCAACCAACGCAACCAACGCAACCAACACAACCAACAAATCCGGTACCAGATGAAAATGTTGAAATAAATATTAAACCAGGATATTTAGGAAGTTTGACTACAGATTGGTATGTATCTGGTAAAGGGGATGCTACTACTTCCACCATATCTTCACTTAAGGAATTAAAAAATGGAGGTTATCGTTTATCATTTGATTTAGCAACAGAACAATATCCTTATTTTGTTAATATGGCAAATGGAGTAGATCTTTCTAAGAATAATAAAATTAATGTGATTGTAAGAAATAATAATGCATATGCTGTTCAACTACAACCAATATTCAAAGTTGGTGATGAATGGGAATGGACAGAATATGATAAATATCAAACAATCCCAGCACTTACAACAGTACAACTTTCATTTGATATGTCAAAATGTACAGCGAGAAATGATGTAAAAGCATTCTTATTCAGAGTTCAAGGCGCAGGCAGTAAATTTGCTGGAAGTGTAGACTTCTTATCTGTTGGCTGTGATTTAGCAACAGATGCTTATAAATCAGAAATTGCTGAGCTTAATCGTCCAAAAACAGCTTCATATTTCACATGGAATTATCCAGAAGCTTCATGGAAAGACCAAACAACAACTACAAGCTGTAGTGAAGATAGTGTTCTTGGAGTTGAATTTAAGAACGTAACAGCAAAAAATGCAGCAGGCATTCAAACAGAAACAAAACCAGGTTTAGGACAAGGTCTTGATTGCTCACCTTACAAGACTATTACGTGTACAATTACCAATAATAGTTCAACAGACGTTTCAGCATCACTTTTACTAAGAACAACTAGTAACTGGACATGGCAAGAAAATGGTGGAATTATTGATAATAAAGTAGGAAATGATATTATTCCAGCAGGAAAAAGTGTTAAGGCGACTTATAATTTAACTGATTCAATATGGAAATCAGCACTTTCTAATTGGGATTATACTGCAAAGTTACAAGCACCAGATGATGTACGTGCAATTGGATTTAAAATATGGTCAAACAGTACTACAGGTGCAAATGGAAAAGTAGCAATTTCAAATTTTGCTTTCAATTTTTAATATACTGAATTTGTAAGATATATTCTAGAAAATATCAATCAGACTGCTGATAAAGTTTCAGCAGTCTATATTTTTACCCACATATGTGATAAAATCTCAGTAATATAATTTTGCACTAATGAAAATTATTTAACTAATTTTAAAGAAATTTTTATAAAATTAACGAAGTTTACATAAAGACAGGAATATTTGTACAAAAATATTGATACTTTTATAAAATAATAGTAAAGTTAGCTTAAATTCAATTGAAATTAGATTATTAAAATATTTACCTAAAAACTTTTAGATAATGTTTTAATGTAGAATTTAAATTATGACTGATGGTGAGCAAATGATTAAAGTAAAATTAAAAAAAAATAAAAGTGGAAAAATAATATTTGAATTAAAAATTGATGACGAAGATAAAGAAAATGTATTGTTTAGGAGAGCACTTATGGAAGCAAAAATTCTCAAAGAAAAATCAAGATATGATTACGAAGTACCTTTAAGATTTTTTATTCCTATATGTAATAATGTAGACAAAGAAAATTTAAAATTAGATAAAAAGAGTCTATTATCTTACTTGGAGTTTTCCGATTATTATGATCAAAACTACTATACAGATACAGAGGCTACAGCAAAATACATGAGAAAGTGGAGGGAAGAGGGCTGCCCGAACATTTATAGGATTACTATAGATGAAGAAAGTTATGAAATAAAAAAAGAGGTGGCTTTTAAGAGAAATGAGATAAAAGTTAATAATTTTAATTTATAGTTACAAGGGTTAGCTAAAAATTTCTGAGAATATATTTAAAGGATAATGTTTAATATTATTTTTAAAGAATTGAAATGAAAAAAAATTTCTGGAAATAACTCTCTTAAACAATGTTTTATAGTGTTTTAGGAATTAGTTAAATTACGTGTTTACACTGTTTTAAAACAGCCATTGATAACTAGAGGATCGCCATACGCCAGTGTTCACAAAGGGAATAAAAAACAAGAATAATTAATTGTTCTTGTTTTTGTATTCTTAGTAGATTGAAATATTATCTTAATTTTTGGGTTTTATATTAAATATATACAATTATAATAATAGTTTTTTATAATTATCATTCTAAAAAGAAAAATTAAGAAGCTATAAATGGAATATAAAGTTTTATTTTAGAAATATAGAAATTCTCATTTAATGAAGCATAATTAGGAACAGTAAATTACACTTACCACTATATTAGTAATATTTGATGAATCATTATTTAACACAAACTCATGTGAAAAACTAGATTTTAAATAATCAACTTTTAATAAACCCTTAGTATTAACTTTAAATTGTTTATTATTTAGAGTAGTTTTAAAGGTGCCTTCTACAGTATAAAAGCAAATTGCTATTAAGTCTTTATTTAATTGAGTCTTATATTCAAAGTTAAGATGCTTTTTAGGTGGAATATTTAAATGAATTAAATCCCCTTGGTAATTTTCTCTCGTCATTAAATTAAATACAGAAGCTTTGCCATAAGTTTTTGTGTTCCAATCACCAATAAAACTATCTTGTTCAAAGGAGTTAAGTGATTTTTTATATTTATTTTCATGATCAAGGGTGATTTGGCCTTCAATAACCATAAATTTTCGTGATACCTTTGGCAGAGTACTAAAGGTAGATTCTAATATATCAATCTTAGCAACTCCAAGTCTCCATAAAAAATTTCTATTTGCATAATCAGAATTTTGCGGATAGGTTATTAATTCTGTAGCCATGCCTCCAGACCAAAATGTTGGTTTATAATTTTCTTCTCTTATTAATTCAACATTATAGTTCATAAATTAACACTCCTTCTAAATATTAACATGCTTCTTGTTCATTATAGTAAAAGATATATGGTTAATCAAGTAAAGAAACTAATTCTAGAAGTTAAAAATTTGGATGCGAAATCCTTAACGATATAAAAATGTTGCATGTTTATGTTCTAACTTACTCGATGTTTAATGTGAGTTTCTTTATAATATCTTAATATTGGTGAAAATTTAAATTAAAGAATAAGTGAAAAGGTCGAGTTTCCTTATAATAATATTCTTGAGAAACTTGCAATATGAGGCATAAACGTAAAATAAATTATGTTACAATATATTTATCAAAACATTTTGTTTTGTAAATAATATATTTGTGATTAAAAAGTTACTGAAACTTAAATTAAGTACGAAATATAACTATAGGAGCTGATATTATGGCAATCTTTAATCATAAAAAAATATTAAGAAAAGAAATATTGGAAAAACGTAATAATATAGATTTAATTAAAAAAGAAGAAATGGATAAAAAGATATTAGATCAATTTTATGAAAGTAAATATTATAAAGAAGCTGAAAAGATTTTTATTTATATATCTTATGCTTCAGAAATAAATACTAAAGAAATAATAAATAAAGCACTAAAAGATAAGAAGAAAATTTATGTTCCAAGGACAGAATTTGAAACTAGACACATGGATGCAGTAGAGATTATAGGTTTGGATAATCTTATAGAAAGCAAGTATGGTATTCTAGAACCATCAATAAAGGAAAAACATATTGATCCGAATGAACTTGATTTAATTGTGGTTCCAGGAGTTGCTTTTGATAGAAATGGTGGAAGAATGGGCTATGGAGCTGGTTTTTATGATAGGTATTTTAAGAAAATTAATAAAGAAAACATAAGTAGGATTGTAAAATTAGCATTGGCTTACGAGCTTCAAATGCTAGATAAGGTGCCAATGAATGCGAGAGATGTACCTGTAGATTATATTATAACCGAAAATGAATTTATAGGCTAAAACATATAATATGTGTTGCAGTTAATAATTCATAATTAATAGTTAAAGATAAGGCTCAAAGAGAAAGTTTTGCAGACCAAATATAAAATTCACTATGTAAAAGTTAGAAGAACAAAATGTAAAATTTCAATGCTTGCTTTTGGAGCATCACTTTTCTATTTAGGATTTTTTAAAATTTAATTATTAATAATGTAAAACTTAAATTGCAATATATAAGTTATAGGTATTAGGGGGGAGAATTTGTGGAGTATAATGAAAGTAATTTCGTATATTTAAAAACGACGAGTATAGAAAGATATTATGATGAGCTAGTGAAAGCAGAATATATATGCGAATATTGTCCTAAAATTACAAAAATGATTGTTAGGAAAGTAGTAGAGGGGATTTTAAAGAATATAGGAGAAAAATATAGTATAGAAAGTGATGTAGCTGTGTGGGAATTGCTTAATAATATTAAATTAAGCTCTAGCTTTTTTCTGCCAGATGAAATTCATGATAGTATTGAGCTTGTATTAGTTAATGGTTATGAACATGCTTGTTATCATAATAAGAATAAAAAAATTTCTAAACATCCTATAGAGATTTTGGAGACTATCCATGATATTCTATGCTGGTATTTAAAAAATATAGAGCCTGAAAAAAAATTATCAATTGAAGATCTAAGTTTTAGAGCTCCAAGTACTATTGAGTATCAAGAAAAGGAACTTAATAAAATAAACGAGGAAATTTTATTAAAGGATAAGCAGATAAATAATTTAAGGCAGAAGATTATTGGATTAGGGGACAAATGGGATAATATAAGAGAAATAAATGAAACCATAATAGTAATAAAAGAAGAAAAAGCAGAGTTAGAATCCATACAGCTATTATTAGGTCAAAAATTTGAAGAACAAAAAAATAAAGTAGTTGAGGTGGAAAAAGATTATAACATATATATAAAGAAATTTGAACAGTTGGAGGAAAGCTGTATAGAAATTCAAGAATTGATTTTTAATACAGAAAGTAGGCTTGTCAAAGCAGAGATACAAACTCAGGAATTAAAAGCCTTAGTTAAAGAATTAGAAGAGCAAGATGAAAATGTAAAGAAAATAGAACAATCGCTTGAGGATGAATTAAAAACAGTTAGACACATATATGAAAACTTAATAAAGTTATCAATTAAATATCAAGATTGTTTGGAAACTATAGAATTTTCATATGACAAAAAGCTAAATAAAATATTAGAAGGTAAAATTAGTAATCTTACAATGAAAATTAGCTTTGAAGATAGAATATTCAATGAAAATATTATGAGTTATACAAAAAATATAGGAGATGCTAAAAGAAAAGTTAGAAATTTTAAAGAGCTGTTAAATGAAAAGCTTAATAGAGAACTTAAATATAAACTTTTTTATAGTGGATTTTTAAAATTACAAAGCAGAGAGCTTAGGATTATTTATACTATAAGCAATAATATGTCAAGTCTAATAAGCAAACCAAAAGATTTAATATTGAAGTCTGGTGAGGATAGATTTTTAGAGGCAATAAATAAAAACTTTAATGAGCTAAAAAACATAAGTGATTATGAAATTAAATTAATACTGTATTATAAATTAATAAAACTATCTAAGGTTTCTTTAGGAAATATACATAACAGAAAAGAAGTTATACATGTTTTAGATAGTATTGTAGATAAAGCTTATGAAATTCTAATGAATAAAAAGGACTTTAAGGGGAGACTAAATAAATTAGATGCAATAAATGCATATTACTTGGAAAAGATAATCTTGCATTTAAAAAATACGGGTGGTAATTTACAAATAAATGATGAAATTACGGATAAAATTTATGATAATATTATACAGGCAAAGCAAAGACCAGAAAACATGGAAAAGGGAAAAATACATTATGATAAATTTAATTTAGATACTATGTCAGAAGAAATATTTAAGTCGTCTATAAAAGCACATGTATTTGATTTTTTATCTATAATGGTAGACTTAGGAACAATTAATCATTATAGGGAAATAGCTAGTATCATATTTGAAATCGAAAAATTAATAATTCAAAAGCCAACATTAAAAATTCATGGGGAGGACATTTTAAGAGAAGATTTCTCAAATGAACATTATATAATTTTCTCATTCTTATCTAGTGGAGCAACATTACTTAATCACAAACAGCAAGAAGAACTTCTGCCTCTGTTAGTAAGTGCAATAGTAAGTGTTAAAGTAAGCTCAGAGGACTATGAGGAGGATTTAGAAATTTACAATGCTTTAGTTGATTTGTGGAAGCATAAGCAGCAAATATATAATGATATTTTCATTCAAAAGGAAGATAAGGAAAATGAATTAGAGGTATTAATAAAAGAAAAAAAACAATTGGAAAATAATTGTAAAGACTTATTAAAGTCTCATGATGCGGCTTGTGAAAATTATGATGATTATAAAGAAGAATTCAAGCAGATTGTAATGAACTCTGAGAAAAGAATTCTTTTGCAATCATATATGGAATATGAAAAAATGCGGATTAAGAAAGAAGTAGCTGAAAACCACCTTAATGAGGCAAAAAATAAATTGGGAGTCTTTAAGCGCATGCTATCTCCAGAAGTTTGGATGGATCAAGCAAGTAAATTAATCAATGAAGCTAACATGATGGAATTAGAAAAATCTTTAATTGAAGAAGCAAAAGAAAAAGTATATTTTAAGAAAGATTATGAAGTTTTTGCAAAGCGAAAGAAAAAAATTCAAGAAGTTAAGGAATTAGTAGATAAAGAAAAAGAAAAGATAAAAAATAAAGATATAGAAATTGATAATTTAAAAATTAAGCTTGATGAATTTCAGAGGCAGCTTAATAATATGAAAAACGCATATTTAGATATAGAAGAAGGATATTTTTAGCAAAAGTCGCGAATTGTAAGTATATATATGCATTTAATATTCTAAAAAAATAGCCTACATAATATTATTTTAAATGCTTAAGCAAATTTGGATTAGCCATCAATTAAAAAGTTTAAAAAGTTTTATGATAATGAAGGATGAACTGTATCATAAATAAAGGATAGTATGTAAAATTAAAGAATTATACTATGGATATTAAGCTATACTTCAAGGGATCAACAAAAGAAACTGTTGAATATGCTAATCCCCAAAATAACTATAAGCAAAACTAGGGAGATTGAATCAATAAAGCTTAATATAAATAATAAGTTAATAATGTATATAAGTAATAGAGGAAAACCAAATCCAGATGGAAGCGGTTCTCCTTTTTTGTTGTTTTAAGAAGAATTCTTACGATAAATCCTGTAAATATAAGAATTTATATATAATAATGATGAAAAATATATTGATAAATATAAGCTTTTGCACTTAATAAATATGGGTAAAATCTTATATTTTTTTATTTAAGCTAAAAAGATAATCAATTATTAAGCTAATGTTAAGGATAGTTGTTTAAAATAAATGTTATACAAAGTTTATAAGTCAATTTTGTAAATTAAAATAATTATTGAATATAATATTAGTAAGCTACAATGGAAATTATATGTCATAGGAGGTAATGTATGATTAAGGAAAAGCACAAAGGGTACATTCCGATAATAGCTATTTTATTATTATTAATATTTGGAGTATCATTAGTCTATTATAATAAAGGTAAAGATACAAATGAGACAACAGAAAAAACAGTTAGTACCGTTTTAGATAAAGAATCTATAACAGAAATTAGCATTGACATAGAGGATAGAGATTGGCAATGGTTATTAGACAATGCAACAGAAGAAGAGTTCCGTAGTTGTAATATAACAATAAATGGTGAAACATTTAATAACGTGGGAATTAGACCTAAAGGAAATACAAGTCTTTCACAGGTAGCATCAGATGATACTACTGATAGATATAGCTTTAAAATAAAATTTGATAAATATGTTGATGGACAAACATATAATGGAATAGAAAGTATAGTACTTAATAATATATTTCAAGACAATACTTATATGAAAGAGTATATTAGTTATGATTTATATGACTTTTTAGGTGTTTCAACACCAGAAATGTCATATAGCAATATAAAGGTCAATAATGAAGAATGGGGATTGTATTTAGCAATTGAAGTTTTAGATGAAAGATTCTTAGAAAAGAATTTTGGAACATCAGAAGGAAATCTTTATAAACCAGAAACTATGGAAATAGGCGGTGGAGTTGGTGGTGGAAATCCTCCAAATGGAAAGAGTGATATGCCAGCAGGAGGTCCGCCCAATAGGAATGGAAATGCTGTACTACCAAAAGGTGATGTTCCACAGACAAATCAAAAAGTGACTCAATCAGAGTCAGATGAAACTATAACACAAAATCAAACAGCAGAAAATAGAAATGAAGTTCAGAATACTACAGAAACTGCTCAAGGAGAGGCCAAACATAATAAAACGGCAAAAGGTGGTGCAGGACAACCAGGTGGTGGAAAACAAAATAATGGTGCTGATTTCGTATATAAAGATGATGAAGTTAGCAGTTATTCAACAGTAAGAGACAGTGCTGAGTTCAAAAGGACTACAGATGAAGATTTTAAAAAGGTAATAAATATGTATAAAAACCTTAATGATGGAACGAATTTAGAAGAAGTATTGGATGTTGAAGAAATTCTAAAATATTTTTCAGTAAACACATTTTTAGTTAATTTAGACAGTTACTCAGGTGGAATGTATCATAATTACTATCTATATGAAAATAATGGTAAGTGTCAAATACTGCCTTGGGATTTGAATGCTTCATTCTCGGGACATGGAATAAGCGATGCTTCAAAGGCTATAAACTTTCCAATAGATAATCCTGTAACAGGTAGTTTAGAATCTGTACCATTAATAGGAAAACTTTTGGAAGTAGATGAATATAAAGAACTTTATAATAGTTACTTAGAGAAAATATCAAATAAATATTTTGGAAATGGACATTATTCTGATTTAGTAAATAAAATAGATAATCTTATTGGAGATTATGTTAAGGAGGATCAAACAGCTTTCTGTACATATGAAGAATATCAATCAGCAATTTCTGAAATGAAAACATTTGGAGAAGATAGAACAAAGAGTGTTTTAGCTCAACTAAGTGGAGAACAACCATCAACAACTTATGGAAATATCACGACCACGCTTAATTTATCAGCCTTAGGTCAAATGAGTGGAGGTGGAAGACCGGAGAATAGAAAATAAAGATGATATTATTAAGGAATAAACAAAACTGTATCAACAAGAGCTAGAAGCTGTTGAAAGCATAATATTTAAGAGTCATATTTTTTGTTGCTAATGGAGAAACTTTATATAAGAAGGCAGTGTATTTGAGTAAGTGATACAGAGTCAAAATATGCTATGTAATAAATAAATTACATTCAAGAATAGTAGATTATGATGGAGCAGTTAAAAAATAAATGATAAGGAGTATCTAAGAGGTACTTCTTATTTTAAAGAAAAGAATTTGTTATATAAGTTAGAAAAAAATGTTATTATTTGCCACTGATATAGAGAATCGTATCACAAATAAAGAATAATAAGTAAACTTAAGTAAAAGAAAATATGCGACATGAATTCAATAAAAATAATTGTTTATTTTTATTAAAAAATTGATATAATATAAGTATATAGTAGAAAAATAAAAATAGGGTAAAACATACTGGAATATGTTTTAAACCCTATAGTATATAATTCTAGTTGCTTAGGCAACTGATATCACTAAAATTTTTAATTAGTAAAAATGGTAGCCATCCAATTGCGAGTAGGGGCTACTATTTTTTTGAGATTTTTTCTATAAGAATCACTATTAATGTTAATAGTGATATTAAGAATAATCCACCTTGAAATAGCAACATTAAAATGTCATTACTCATATGCATCACCTTCTCTCGTACAAAGAGGTAAGTGATACCAGTAGCCCACAAAAAACTATTAAATTATACACGGAAATTATATCATAATAACTTAAGGCTTACCATAGGAAATAAAGGTAAGAAATAAAAGCTCAAACGAGAAGTAAATAGTCAAAGAGCAACATTCTAGATTACAGTGTACAGGAGATTTTGTATGAATTTGTAGAGGTTATATTGTCAAGCTTCAATAAGATGCTGTCAGAATTATCTTAGAGAGAACAACAAAAGAGACTACTGCATATGTTAATCTCACAAATAACTATAAGCAAAACTAGGGTGATTGAATCAATAGAGCTTAATAGAAACGATAACTTAATAATGTATCTAAGTAATTGAGGAGAACCAAGTCTAGATTGAAATAGAGAAGGTTCTCATTCTTATTTTGGGCCTAGAAGAAGAGTGTTGACATAAAGATTTGTATATGAAAATGAAATGATTATTTACAAACTAGTGGATATAATGCTAAAGAATTAATCAATGAGAATTGAAGACATAGCTATTTGCTATATTAATAAAGCTTTTAAGTAAAGGGTTTACTTGTAAATTCTTATTGACTACAAATTTAATTTCTAATTCAGCAAATTCATCTTTTAAATCATAAATAAAGAAATTGTTATTTTTAGGTAAAATACTTTTGGGTAAAAGTGATATACCAAGACCTTCAGTTATTCCTCTAAGAATAGATTCTAATGAATCAAATTCAAAGATAGTAGCAGGCTTAGAGTTATTATAAACTAACCATTTTTGTAGGAGCTTGCGATAAGGACAATTAGCATCTGAACTTACTATTATTGGAGCAGGTAAATTATTAATATGATTAATGCTTATAGAAGATACTAATACAAGCTTTTCTTTGAAATTAATAACTTTCTTTATTTTAGAAGATGCAATTTCTCCAGATATAAAAGCTCCATCTAATTCATTTTTTAGGATCATATCTAAGAGAAACTTTCGGTTTTCTGTTTTTAATATTAAAGATACCTCTGGATTTTTCTCATAGAATAAAGAAAATAATTTAGGTAAAATAGATGCAGAAATAGTTTGAGGGGCACCTATTTTAATATTAGAAGCAATTTTAGATGGAAGAAACTCATCATTAACTTCATCGACTAATTCAAGAATTTTATCTGCATATTTAAGCAATTTTTCTCCATTGGATGTAATTATAGTACCAGTATTGTTTCTTATGAATAAAGTTGTGTTTAATTTATTTTCAAGTAATTTAATTCTCATAGTTATATTTGATTGTGCATAACCAAGTTTTAAAGCAGCTTTTGATATAGATTTTTCATAAGCAACTGTCTGAAATATCCTCAAATCATTAATTTCCATAGTATAAAAACCTTTCAATAAAATCAATTTATATTTGTCATCACTATTAGTGATATTAAAGATTATTTATAAGTATTATACAATTTTTACATGGGGAGTTAAACTGTAAGTGTAAAAAGTAATAAATGAATTAAGTAATAATTTTATTTATGAATTAAAAATAAAATAGAAAGTAAAAGGGAGGATAAAAACAAATGATATCAACGCAATATAAGATTATGCTACCTAGTGATTATGATATGAGCATAATAAAGGATAGAGTGAAAAACAATGGATATAAAACAGATGGATTTGAAGATTTAAAGTTTAAATTGTATCTAACAACAGAAAAAGGAAAAAATAAGAATTTGCAAAACAGCTATTGTCCCTTATATGTTTGGAAGGATAGTAATGGATTAAATAAGTTCTTGTTTAATGGTTTTTATGACAATATAATAACTTCTTTTGGATGGCAGAAAGTAAATGTAGGAATTCCATTAATTGATACGACAGCATACAAAATTAAAGATAGTAAATATGTATTCGAGATAGAAAGAGAAATACAGCCACAAGAAAGCCTTAATAATTTTAAAGATAAAATAGAGAACGATATTCCAAGTGTTAAAGAAACTGAATTTATAGTTATTTACAATCCTGACAAGTGGAAATATCATGTATTTTACTTTATAGATGACTTAAGTAAGATAAAGTCAGTAGAAGGAAGAATTTATGATATACTTCACATATCACAAGGAAAAATATAAATAAATGACTTTTGAAAGTATTTGAATAATGGAGGATAACTAAGTTTAGAATGAGAAGTTTATCCTTCTTCTTTTGTTCAAGAAAATATATCAATGGTAAACTATATTATAAGAATGAAGAAAACTAAAATGAATACTCAGAGCAATAATAGCTTTGAGTATTCATTTTTTATTTATGAGGAATAAAAATATGATAAAATTCAATCAAAAAGAACAACTAGAAGAAAAATACTCAATTGATTACTATTCATCACTTTTTATATTATCTAATGACTATTCCATTGTAGTATTTTCAACTAAGGATCTTTAGGAAATTCTAATAGAAAAGGAGTTGTAATAAAAATAGCAAAGCAAACTGAAATTAAAATAATAAAAGAAACAAGCTATTGCAAAATCTATAATAAAGTAAGCATAGAAGATGATAATTACTATAGTTGCATAGAGAGAATTGAAGTGAAAGAGAAAAAGAGTGAGGAGATACGATTTGCATTGTACAAAGATACAATAAGAGGAGATAAGAGATACATAATAAACTTAAAAAGTACACCGGAGAGGAGCGATGTTTATTAAATAAAAGTGAATTAACGCTGATATAACTTTGGTTAATGTAATATTAGATGGATTATTGCATCATTCTCATATTGTTAAAATAATTGGACCTTCATATAGAACAACGGATATTTATGAATTAATTTAAAAAGTGTTCTTTTGGGCTCTAAAAATATTATTGGTGCAAAAAACCAAAAAATTACATGGAAAGTGTTGACATATATTCAATTAAGTTGTAGAATTATCTTGCTGGGAGATTGGTCATACCAATAACTGACAAAAAAGAACAAAAATGAAAAGAAAAGGTGATGTAATATGTAGAAAAAATGAAATACAGATTAAAGAATTTAATTTGAAGGGAGATAAAAAAGAATAATGGGTAACTCAAAATTAGATCCCAAAGAGGTTGACAAAGAAGAAAAGGATGCTTTAGGAAAATATTTTGGACAAGGCATCCATCTTTATATTGATGGAGAAAAGTACATCGATTGCGCATCAGGAACTTTTAATTTAGCACTCGGCTATTCAGCAGAAGAAGTTGTTGAAGCTGTAGGTAGGCAGTTGAAAAGATGCAGTCATCTTTCATCAGCCTTTACTAAAGAAAAATCAAGAGAGATTTTCGAATCATTAAGAGAGTTTTTGCCAGAACAAATTAATGATTTTTGGTTTAGAGATATAGTTGGTTCTACGGCCAATGAATGCGCTATTAGAATTGCACAGAAGGCAACAGGAAAATCAGATATTATATCTTTATTTCTTTCGCATCATGGACAAAGTGTTTTAACCACAGCAGTTTCAGGAAATGCTTTTCGTAGAAAAAATTTTTCATTATCTCAACCAAATACTTTAAAAATACCAGCTCCTGATTGCTTTAATTGTTTTTATTCACAATCAAAAGAAAATTGTGGTTTTTTATGTGCAAGAAGAGTGGAAGATTTTATTGAGTATGCCTCAAATGGTCAGGTAGCTGCATTTATTATAGAACCAATCCTAGGTAATGGAGGCAATATAGTTCCAGATCCTAAATACTTTAAGAAAATAAGAGAAATTTGTGATAAACATGGCATTTTGATTATAGCAGATGAAGTTCAAACTGGCTTTGGGAGAACTGGAACGTTTTTTGCTACAAATGGTTTTGCAAAAGATTTAAGACCTGACATTATAACATTTGCAAAAGGTGCCGGCGGAATTGGCATACCTGTTGCTGGCGTTTTAATGAGAAAGGAACTTAATATTTTAGAATCATGGGAACATTCAACAACATCAGGAGCAAATCCATTAGCACTTGTCGCAATGGAAGCAACAATTAAATATATAAGAAATCATAATATTTTAGATAATGTTAATAAGCAATCAAAATTATTAAAAGAGGGACTTGAAAATCTTGCAAAGAAATATCCATTTATTTTTAATGTTAAAGGCAAGGGATTAATGTTTGCATTTGATTTTGCAAATAGAAAAAGTGTAGATTTATTCATGGAAGTTGCAAAACAACAAGGATTGATTGTTAGAGCCAGCCGTTATAGCTTTGGCTTATCAATAAAGGTTAGACCGCCACTAATAGTAAATGAATGTGAGATATATGAAATTTTAGAAAGACTTGAGTCTTCATTAATACAATTTAGTAAGGAGAGAGAAAAATGCGTGCTTTAAAATATAATGGTACATGGGATGTTTCCCTTGAAGAAATAGAGGATCTCCATGTTATTAATCCAAATGATGTTATAGTTAATATTAAATATTGCGGAATATGTGGTACTGATGTAGGTATCATTGCTGGAACTTATCCCGTTGCTGTAAAAGGTGTTACACTAGGACATGAATCAACTGGTATTATAGCAGAAGTAGGATCAGCTGTAAAAAATGTAAAAGTAGGTGATAAAGTAGTAATAAATCCAACTTATTATTGTGGTAAATGCCGTATGTGTCAGACTTTGAGAATAAATCATTGTGAGAATAAGTTTGGTACAGAAAGTGGTGTAAGTTATGATGGTACTTATGCAGATTTCTATCGCACTACATCAGATTTTGTATATAAAATTCCAGATAATGTATCTATGAAAGCTGTAACATTAACAGAACCATTAAGTTGTGTAATTACAGGAGCACGTAAGATTCAACCTTCATCTATGAATTTAAATACCTATGTTTTCGGTGCTGGAACAATGGGGATTTTATATACATGGGCTTTACATTTAAAAGGTCTAGCTCCAGTAGTTATCGAAACATCAAAAAACAGGCTTGAGTATGCAAGCGATTGCGTTCCGGAAGGAGTAAAGGTATATAGTTCACTTGAAGAAGCAAGAATAAATTATTTTAATGATGCAAAGGCTCCATTAGATATTGTGGTAGATACTACATCTGGATTATTAGAAAAATTATATTCTGAAATGTCTTGTGACGGAATTTATATGAGTATTGGTTTAAAAGATAAGTATGCAAATATAAATGTTAGAGAATTGGCTGATAAAAGTTTATCAATAATTGGCTCAATTGATTCTTTACATGGTTCATTTTTAGAAGCTTTCCATCTTATTACAAAGAATATCATTCCAGCTGAAAAGTTAGTAAGTCATGTAATTCCACTAGAAAATTATAAAGAAGCATTTTCAATTTTAGGTTGTGATATTGATTCAAAATCGATGGTTTCAGCTAAAGAAAAGAATGCAAAAGTTATAATAGAGTGCTAATAGAGAAAAATTAACATGATAAAAGGTGTAATATTTGATATAGATGGAATAATTGTTGATAGTGAACCCTTGCATATGGAAGCTTTAATTGAATCAATAAAAAGAGAAGCAGAGGATGATATAGAGGTTAAAGAAGATAAATTAATAGGATTAACTCTTGATGAAACTATTAAAAAGTTTGGAATAGAAGATAATAAACATCAAGAAATAAAAGATTTTACGATAAAATACTATATTGAGAAATTAAGTCCAAAGTTGATTAGGAAAGATATGCAAAAATTATGGATGTCACTAATAAAAAAAGGTATAAAATTTGGCTGTGTGTCTACAGCAGAGATGAAGATCTGCCAGGCAAATGTTAACTTGTTAAGGATAAGTGATAAAAAAAAGGTACCTATTGTTGCTTTAGAAAGTGTAGAAAAATCTAAGCCACACCCTTTGCCATATCTTACAATGCTTAATATGCTTAATTTAAATGCAGATGAAGTTATAGTATTAGAAGATTCTGATATAGGTATAAGAGCTGCTGTTTCAGCAGGAATTAGTAATGTTTATGCTTGGCCTCATAAGCTTTCAACTTCCCAGAAATATAATCAGGCTAAAAAAGTTATTGCTAGTTTGCGTGATGTAGAGTTTTTTAATGCTATAATGGATTAAAAGCTTTGGTAGAAGTAATTTTTTTAGATGATTTATAGCAATGTACTGGGTATAAATTATTCAATAAATAGAAAAATTATAGAAATAAAATAGAGAGGAAATAGTAAGAATGTTTACAGCATTATTAATCATTGTATACTTATCATTTATAAGTTTGGGATTACCAGATTCTGTGCTTGGATCTGCATGGCCGGTTATGCATAGTGATTTGTCAGTTTCACTTTCTTCAGCAGGAGTTATTTCAATGATTGTTTCTGCAGCAACTATAATATCTAGTTTATTTAGTGGTAAAATTATTAAACGCTTTGATACAGGTAAAATTACACTTGTAAGTGTTGGAATGACAGCTGTAGCATTGATGGGATTTTCAATATGTCCCTCAATGTTATGGATATGCATTCTAGCAATACCTCTTGGACTTGGAGCTGGCTCTGTGGATGCAGCACTTAACAACTTTGTAGCGTTGCATTGTAAGGCAAAGCATATGAGCTGGCTTCATTGCTTCTGGGGAATTGGTGCTACTACAGGACCTATAATTATGTCAATCTCCATTGCAAATAATTATGGATGGCGAAAAGGATATTTTGCAATTGCTATACTTCAATTCTTTTTAATATTTATTCTACTTTTTACACTTCCATTGTGGAAGAAGGTTGAAGGAACAGGTCCATCTAGCGAAACACAGGAAGAAAAGGAAGAAAAAGAGGAACATAACAATACTTCTGTGTTAAAATTGCCAGGTGTAAAATTTTCGCTGTTGACATTTCTTTGCTATTGTGGAGTTGAGGCTAGTACAGGTCTTTGGGGAAGCAGCTACTTGGTTAATTATAGAGGAGTAGATGCTGCACAGGCAGCAGGAGCTATTTCGTTATTTTATGCAGGAATTACTTTAGGGAGATTTCTGTCAGGTTTTTTAACAATGAAATTCAGTAATTTATTCTTAATAAGATCTGGACAAATTCTTTGCTTTATAGGAGCAGTTTTGCTGCTATTACCATTGCCTATTTATCTTTCAATAGCAGCGTTGATTTTAATTGGATTTGGGTATGCTCCTATTTATCCATCAATGATGCATGAAACTCCAAGGCGTTTTGGAAAATCTGCCTCTCAGGCTATTATGGGGTTGCAGATAGCATTTGCTTATATTGGAACCACATTTATGCCTCCACTTTTAGGGTTTACAGCTTCAAAAACTAGTATAGTGATTTATCCATTTTTTCTGCTGGCATACATTGCAGTAATGTTTATAAGCTCTGAAAAAACTAATATGTGTGTCAAAGTTAATGAAAATAATTATGTAGTATAATTATTTATTATAAAAGTACATTAAGAAGTAAGGAATATTACTGAGGGAGTTGAGGTATTAATTATGGAAAAATTATATTCTTTAATAAATGAAAAAATGAAAGAAAATTCAAAGGTGTTAATTGGCATCAGCGGCATAAGTTTAAGTGGTAAGACTACTTTTGCTAATAAACTAAAAGAAAGATACCAAAGCCAATATAAGGTTTATACAATTTCTTTAGAGGATAATCAGGATGTATTAAATGAATCTCTTAGTAATATTAATCCATCTAAGTATTATTATGAAAATGCTTATGATTTTTCTTCAATAGAAAATGAAATTAAAAATGCATATAAAAGTAATGATATAATTATAATTGAGGGAGCATTAATATTTAAGAATACTGTAAATATTAACTTTGACATAAGAGTATGGTTAGATTGTACTTTTACATCATCAATAGAAAGAAGTAGTGAAGAGAAAAAAGATCTTTATGGAGATTATTTTATGTGGCTTCAAAGACAGCATTTTTCAATAGATAGCCCTAAGGCAAAGGCAGATGTAATAATAACAAATGATAAGATATTAGAAAAAGAGTCAGAAGTTTTTATTGATTTACTGAACAATCCTTCTTCAGTAGATAAGATGAAGTGGCTATACGAACCTAAAATCTGGAAAGTGGGAGAGAATGGAATTTATGTAGAGCCTGATAAGGTAACTGATTTTTGGCAAAGGACTCATTATGGTTTCAGAAATGATAATGCTCATATGTTGTATATGGAAACCGAAAAGGACTTTAATATGACAACAAAAGTTAAGTTTAATCCGATCAATCAATTTGATCAATGTGGACTAGCAGTAAGAATAGATGAAGATAATTGGTTGAAAACTTCTATAGAATATGAACTAGATAATCCACCAAAGCTAGGGGCTGTCGTGACTAATTTGGGATATTCAGATTGGTCTACACAAGAGCTAGATAAACAACTTGATGAAGCTGAATTTAGAATTAGCAGACAAGGAAAAGACTATAAAATAGAGGTTAATGTTCTAAATAAAGGTTGGAGACAACTAAGAATTTGTCATTTGCATAGTTCAGAGAAAAGTGTTAAATGTGGAATATACTGCTGCAGTCCTATTGATAGTGGTTATAATGTTTTATTTACAAAATTGAAGATAGAAGAGGATTTCTTCTAATTATATAGAAAATGGTAAATTTTATCACAGATACAAATATGAAGATATTTAATATTTTCTGATTTATATACGCTTTAATAGTTTCAATAATATTAACATCTGCACAACCGTTGAAACCATTATTTAAATAGGGATACTAAAGTAATGTAAAAGCTTTAAGTATTCCTTTTTCTATTTTGAAGGAGGAATTGAAAATGACGAAACTATACAAGTTGGAACAACTAGAGGAAGTAAAAGAAAATACTGAAAGGAAATTTTAAAACAAGCAGAAGAAATAATTGAACTGATAGACGATAATTATGGTGTTAATAGAGATGCAGACAAAGACCTGGGCGGATATATAGAACTATTGGAATTTTTAATTTGTTTTAAATTAACTTTAAGTGAAAGGTTTACTAACACAACATAATGTGGTATATTTAAATTACCATATAGGGCGGGGAAGTTTATACTGGAAAAGTATTAAAGTCAGCCATAGATAATATGGTTAGAACTGGATTAGTAAGCCTATGCACACTCATGATGTGTATAGGCTTTTTGTTTTTTACAATATTAAGGAAGGAGATAGACTATGATAAGTGCAATCATAACAGCATTTGTTTCATTTGCAAGTACTAATATTGATGATATTTTTGTGTTGATGTTATTCTTTTCTCAGGTAGGTAAAGCAATTAAAAAAGGTCATATTATCATTGGTCAATATCTCGGTATAACGACATTACTTATTATAAGCACTATGGGAGCAATAGGATTAAATTTAATACCACATCAATATACCGGATTGCTTGGAATAATTCCAATCTTGTTAGGAATTAAAGAATGGTTAAAATATAGAAAAGATGAAAAAAAGATTGTTAATATCACAGTAGAAGATAATCATATAATTGAAAATTCCGAAATTAATACACTAGAGATCAAAGAAATAATAGAAACCGAAGTACAAGTAAAAAGTCTTACCCTAAAAGAAATATGTAATCCAAAAGATAATGTGATAGATGAATTAAATACCGACAGAGTACAAAGGCAAATTACTAAAAATGAAAAGATAAAAATCATGTTAAGTAAGTGGATTCATCCGACCATTATAAATGTTTTTTTAGTTACAATTGCTAATGGTGCGGATAATATTGGTGCTTATATACCACTCTTTACAACGCTGGATTCTTATGAACTTATTGTAACAATCGTTATTTTCTTATCACTGATTGGCGTATGGTGCTTTGTTGCAGAAGCGCTGATCAATATTCCTAGTGTAAAACATACGATACAAAAATATAAGAATATAATTGTGCCAGTAGTATTTATTATAATAGGTATATTTATTCTAGTTGAAAGCGATTTGTTCAGTTTGTCTTAGAGAAACTATTGAGAAGTTCAAAATGAGAATAATTTAAAAAATAAGTGTAGTTATATATTACTACATTTTTAAGATTAGGAGAAAGGCTATATGAAAGATTTATTTACAATTGGAGAAATGTCAAAGTTGTTTAATCTTAATATCAAGACATTAAGATATTATGATGAAATAGACTTATTTAAGCCAATATTTATAGATAGAGCTAATAACTATAGATATTATTCAACAGAGCAATTTGAACAATTAAATACAATAATGTATCTAAAAGCACTTGGAATGTCTTTGAGTACAATAAATTTTCATTTAAATAAACGTAGTATTAATAATATAACTGAATTGCTAAGAAAACAGAAGGAGATTACACGAAGAAAAATAAAGGAACTACAGGCTATAGAAAAAAAGATTGAAAATAGATTAAACCAAATTAATTATGCAAGGCAATATGATAAATTAGATGTAATTCAGGAAATTGAATTTAATGACAGAACTATTGTGTTATTAAAACAGAAAATAAAATCAGATAAGGATTTAGAGTTATCGATTAGAAATTTAGAGAATAAAACTAACAAAAATTCTTCTGTTTTCAATGGAAAAGTTGGAGTATCAATTTCTAGAGATAATTTAAAAAATGGAATATTTGATGAATATGATTCAATTTTTTCATTTACAGAAGGTGAAAAATACAATAAAAAATTAATAAAAATTTTACCTAAAGGTGTTTATGTGACTATTCGTTTTAATGGAACTCATAAAAGTTCTCCTCAATATTATAATGAGATTTTAAAATATATTGAAGAAAATGGATATACGATTATTGATGATTCAATAGAAATAACACTTATTGATTTCGGATTAACTACTGAAAAATCAGAGTTTGTAACTGAAATCCAAATATTAATCAAGTGAAACTTGATTTAGGTGGGGTTTGATCCACATCTGAATCTTAGTTGAACTTATCCAGGAGCGTGCAGCCGTTATCTCCCATTTAAAGAAGTAGGAGTGTTACGGATGCTAGCTATCGGATAAATTAATATTGACCCTCCAGTTACTGGACACTTTATAATTTCTAACATAGATAACTGGAGGTGTTAAAATGATTGGAACAATAGTAAATTGTATTTCTATTATCAGCGGCAGTATTTTAGGTGCAGCTTTTAAAAAAGGAATAAAAGAAGAATACAAGGATATAATGCTACAAGCAATCGGACTATCAGCAAGTATTCTAGGTATTAGTTCAGCTGTTAATAGCATTTCTAAGAGTAATTATCATGTCCTATTTATTATAAGTATCGCTATAGGAGGACTTATGGGACAAAATTTTAATTTGGAGAAAAAAGTTGATAGCATTATATTGAAATTCTCTAAAAATAATTTAGTAGAAGGATTATCTACGGCAGTATTATTGTTTTGTGCAGGGACATTATCAATTTTAGGACCACTTGAAAGTGCTTTAAAGGGAGATAATACCTTGCTATATACCAACTCTATGTTGGATGGCATTACCTCAATTGTTCTAGCCTCAAATTTCGGTATGGGAATAATAATTTCATCTATTATATTATTTATATGGCAAGGTTTAATTTATTTATCTGCCAATATTGTATCAGGATATATAACTACTGACTTACTAAATGAGATATCAATAATTGGAGGCATTTTGATATTAAGCTCGGGATTAAACATATTGGAAATTAAGAAAATAAGAGTTTTGAATTTGTTACCATCTTTGCTTATTCCTATTATATTCTTTATTATTAAGGATTTAGTATAAATAAATTATAAAATTATATTTAAAGGAGGAGAATTGTGAAATTTAGTGTATCAAAAGAAGTTTTTGATAAAATGGATAACGTATTTTTTGGAATTGTAGTGGCTAATGGAATCAATAACGAAGTAAGAACAAGAAGATGGATATGGAGACAAAGTGAACAAGGAAAAATTACTAAGGAAAGCAAAAATATATTTTTCCCTATCGATGGATTTAAAGATAAAAACTATAATAATGTAATTAGTGCAAGGGATGAGCTGGCAGAATTATCAAAAAAGAACTTTAATTGTAAAGTAAAGGTAGGATTTGTAGATATAAATAATAGTGAATTTGAATTTTAATTTAAGCATAGAAGGTGGTTTAGATGAGAATAAAAAAATTAATGCGTACTTTAATTTTAGTTATTATATGTTTTTTGATAATTCAGGTTTTGGGTTTTATGGCGATTCTAATACTTTCTGGAAGTCTAAACAACAATATGGTAGTAAATATTGTATCGGGATTAATTATAGCATCTTCATTTGTATTATCTATGCTTTTGGCAGAGCTATTTGAACTATTTACTGGAAGAAGCTTTGGAAAAATGTATTGTGGATTCTATACCTTTGATAAATTTAAAGGTTCAGACAATTATAATAAAACTTTAGATTAAAACAATTTTGTCATGGATTTTATGTAATTTTAAAATAGTATTAGATAAACAAGTTGGAAAAAGAGTTGAAAACAAAAAATAGTAAATATGGTATAATTACTAAAAACATCATCAGCTAAGTAGATGATGTTTTTTATTATTTTTAAATTTTTTAGTAAAAATGAACCAATTGAGAACTTAATGTCTCTAATATATAGATGCATCTATAAGAATCGAAGGGAGAGAGGAAATTGTGTGAAGAAGAGCTTGTTATAAAAATCCAGTCTGGTGATATGAACGCATTAGGTGAATTGTTTGAAATATATAAAAATGAATCATTCAAATACGCATATCTTATTACAGGTAGTAAGCATACAAGTGAAGATATTGTACAAGATAATGTGTATATGTTACAGAAAAGTAGTATATAAGATATAATTTAACTCGTTGTGCTAGTTAATTTCATTAGTATTATTTACAAATAGAAAAGCTCTAACAAATTTGTTACTCTATCATAAAAAGGACAAACAATCAATGATAGGAGGTAGCAATATGTTAGAGCGTAACAAAAATTCTAACATACTAATAAATGATTTAAAAGATTTTGTTACTGTTACTTTTGTTATAATTGATGATTTTTACCAAAAGGTTACACCAACACATATTAAAAATCGTAGAAATATTGATAAAGCCATAATGAGTGATAGTGAAATAATTACATTATCGATTGTTGTAGAACTGCTTACTATCGACTCTGAGAAAGCTTGGTTTGGTTTTTGTACTAAAAACTTAAGAGATTTATTTCCAAAGTTCTGTACAAGAACTAGATTTCATAGAACAAGAAAATTTTTGTTTAAAGTCGTCGATGAAATCCGTAAGGAAATAACTGAGTTTTGGAGTGCTCTGAGTAGAATAGACATATAGAAAGTACGT
Source organism: Clostridium puniceum (assembly GCF_002006345.1). Taxonomy (GTDB): domain Bacteria; phylum Bacillota; class Clostridia; order Clostridiales; family Clostridiaceae; genus Clostridium; species Clostridium puniceum. Next base: position 404 of record NZ_LZZM01000175.1, on the reverse strand, counting down.
TTTTCTTTGAGTTCCTTAGAATATTATAAATCACTATTTGTTATTCATAATTTAAAATAATTCAAATATTAGTAAACTTGTAGTTGTAATTGCCCTACCCAAGAATGATTCAATTATTACGATGCGGCCTTTAGGCCAAGGTAGTAATCCTTTTTAAATTCTCTTGGAGAGTTATAGTCTAGAGTTGAATGTAACCTTCTTGAATTATAGAATAACTCTATATATTCAACAACAGTTGTTCTAGCCTCAGCTTTAGTTTTAAATTTTATTCCATACAATTTGTCCTTTTTTAAAGATGCAAAAAATGTCTCAGCGCAGGCATTATCAAAACAACAACCTTTAGCACTCATGCTTTGAAAGAAACTATTTTTTCTTAACAAATCTTGATAATCGTAGGAAGCATA
>NZ_LZZM01000174.1 GCF_002006345.1 Clostridium puniceum | reverse complement strand
CATTATTATTTTACATAAATATCTAAACATATTATGGTATAAATATATATTAAATGAACAGGATGGTAAAATAATTTATCATACCTATCATGGAACTAAAGGATTAGAGTTTAGTAATATTATTATAATAATGGAAAATGCATTTGGAAGAAATAGAGAGCATTTTGATTTTTTCTTTAAAAATTAAACAAAATCAAAAGCATTAAATGAGACAGATAAAGTTAAATTTGAGAAAATTAAAAATTTGTTATGTGTTTCTATTTCAAGAACAATTACAAATTTAAGAATATTGTATACTGATGATATAACAAATTTTAAGGATGGAATAGAAGAGATATTTGGAAAAACATATCCATATAAAAAGAATAATTAAAACCAGCATTTTTATATACTAAATACAACTTTTAATTATCCATATAATAACAAGTTGAATTATCCATTAAGATAACAAAATAATAAAGAAAATAAAATTGAAATGCTAATGTTACTTTGATTATAGGAAAACTGATCGGCAAATTTTAAAATACCTACAATTTGTCGACCATCATCAAGATATGTTATATTATTAAAAAATATAATATGTGAAGATTTGATATTTTATATCTGAGGTTTGAAGTAATTTCAATAATTAATAGATACAATAAAATACACTAAGTTAAAATTTGGTATAATTATTTAACACCCACTTTTACTGGGAAGCATATCATATTAAAAACATGAAAGTAGGAAAAGTAGAAGATTAACTAATTACTTCTACTTTTTTTATTTTGATGTGTAATGTAAATAAAAAAAGACTCTAAGTATGTAGCTTTTATAGAATAAAAAATGCTTTTATATTAAAATTCTACAACTTTATGATACGTTTATATATTTCCCTCACAGAATCTAAATACAATTTATTGCAAAGCTTTTACACCATAAATTTCAATTTTATGTATCTATATGTTTCTTTGTTAGGAAATTGGAGAATTATGTTTAAAAATTAACAACTTGTAAATATTTAAGAGAATAAAATATGTTATACTAAATATAGTATAGAAAATGAATTTATAAAAATGTGATAGAAATATATTTTTGAAATAAGAATATTAATATATATAGTATGGAGGCAGCATTGTGGAAGAAAGTAATGAAGTTGAAATAATAACAGATAAAAAATCTAAAAAGAAGTCAACAATAAAGGAATGGATAATAGATATAGCAATTGTTGCTTGTGTAGCACTTTTCGTATGGAACTTTGTGGGTTATGGAGTTTGGATTACAAGTGGATCAATGATTCCAACCTTACAGGTCAAGGATAGGCTTATTGTTACAAGAGTACATGATTATAAAAGTTTAAAGGAAGGGGATATTGTATTATTTAAAAATGATGAATTTAAGGGCGATATACTAATAAAAAGGTTAATAGGGCTTCCAGGAGATAAAATAGAGATTAAAAATGGTGTTGTTTTTAGGAATGGGGAACAGCTTATAGAAGATTATGTAAAGAATAATCTAATAGGATATAGTGGAACTTTTGAAGTTCCAACAGGGAAGTATTTCTTTTTAGGTGATAATAGAGCGCATTCTAATGATTCGAGATTTTGGTCAAATCCATATGTTGATGAATCAAAGATAGAAGGAAAGGCAAGAATAAAGTATTATCCTATAAAAGATTTTGAGATAATAAAATAATAAATAGCTTTTAGGTTTATACTATATATAATTTGTAAGTTAATACCATAATAATTTGTAAATTAATATTGAATAAAAGTATAAATGGTATTAAAATAATATATTAACCATCTAAATCAAAAAAATATGAGTAAGTTTCATAAAGAGGAGAGTATTTAATGGGAGAAAGTGAGAATATAATGGAGTCAAAAGATATAGATGCTGCAGAAAAATCAAAAAATGTATCTAATACCAATAATTTGGAAACAAAAGAAATAGAAACTAATAAGGACAAGAATTCATTTAAGGAATTTATGGTTTCAACTGTTTTTGCAAAGGGTGGGATTTTTAGAGAATGGATAATTCCAATAATAGCTGCAATAGGAATAGCATTTTTAATAAATAAATTTGTAGTTTATAATGTTTATATACCAAGTGAGTCAATGGTTCCAACTCTAAATATTGGAGATAAATTAGTAGTAACCAAAACTTATGATACCAGCAAAATTCAAAGAGGAGATATAATTGTATTTTATTCAGAAGAACTAAGTGAGATACTTATAAAGAGAGCAATTGGATTACCAGGAGATCATATTGAAATACACAATGGTATTGTTAATATAAATGGAGAAGATACTAAGGAAGAGTATGTAAAAAACAATGAGAAATTTGATGGCATATATGATGTACCTGCTAATAAGTTCTTTTTCTTAGGCGATAACAGAGCCCGCTCAAATGATGCTAGAAGATGGATTAATCCATATATAGATGCTTCAGATATACAAGGGAGGGCAAGATTGAAATTTTATCCATTTGATGATTTTGGAATTCTCAAATAAGTATTTTTCAATGAGTTTATAAATATTAGAGTTAGGATATAATTATTTACACAATAAGTTTTCTTAGCAAATACATAAAGGCTTAACTGTGAGATTGTTTTAGTACAGAAGTTCATTAATATGTAAATAAGAAATATATTTAAGTCTAGCTAAGAATCTTTAAGAGTTATTTTTAATGAATGCTAATAATAGATAGATAGATAGATAGATAGATAGATAGATAGATAGATAGGCGAAGAAGCTTTGATTAATCCAATATAATAAGCAGTTTACTACTAGATAAAGGGTTGGTTAACTAATCTTTGAATTAATATATATCTATGAAAGAGGATGTCAAATGAATAAAAAATATATAGTAGATAGAATTGAAGAGAAGTATGCTGTTGTTGAAATGGAAAATGGAGATATGCATAGAATATCTACAGACAATATTAGAGGCGACTTTAAGGAAGGAGATATTTTAATTAATAAAGGAGAATATTTTGAAATAGATAAAGCATTCACCTTTAATCGAAGAAAGCAAATAGAGAATCTTATGAAGGATATGTGGAAAGAATGATTTAATCGATAAATACTACTAAAGAATAAAAATAATTAAGATTGAGGAAGGTGATTAGATGCAGAACAATAACAAGAACAATGGAAATAACAATAAGAATAATAAAAATAAGAATTCAATTATAGTTGCAACTACTTATTTTTTAATAGCAATTGCATTTTTATGGGCATTTAATTATGCTAGAGATTCAGCTGTAAATAAAGAAATTAATTACAGTGAATTTGAAAAATTGCTTGATAATAAGGGGATTTCAAAGGTTATCATAACTAATGAAAACTTATTAATAACACCAAGTGAAAATAACCAAGAATATAAAGGAAAAACTTTATATACAGCAAATGTAAATGATGAAACTTTAATAACTAAATTAAAGTCAGCAGGAGTCGATTTTACGGGTAAAAACCCTAAGGAAACTCCGATTATGAATTTTTTACTTAGCTGGATATTACCTATGGTAGCTATATTATTAATGTGGAGATTTTTATTCTCTAAAATGGGAGGCGGCGGAGGCGGTGTCATGGGCATCGGAAAGAATAACGCTAAGGTCTATATGGAGAGCGAAATAAAGGTAACCTTTGATGATGTAGCAGGGCAGGAAGAAGCTAAAGAATCTTTAAAAGAAGTTATAGACTTCTTAAATGCTCCAGATAAATATACTCAAATTGGAGCTAAATTGCCTAAGGGAGTTCTACTCGTAGGACCTCCAGGAACAGGTAAGACACTTATTGCTAAGGCTGTAGCAGGAGAAGCGAAAGTACCATTCTTCTCTCTTTCAGGTTCAAGCTTTGTTGAAATGTTTGTGGGAGTTGGAGCTTCAAGAGTTAGAGAATTATTTAAAGATGCTGTTGCAAAAGCACCATGTATTATCTTTATAGATGAAATTGATGCAATAGGTAAGAGTAGAGATAATCAAATGCAAAGTAATGATGAAAGAGAGCAGACTTTAAATCAATTACTTTCTGAAATGGATGGATTTGATTCATCTAAGGGTGTAGTTTTACTTGGAGCTACAAATAGACCAGAAATACTTGATAAGGCTTTGCTTAGACCAGGTAGATTTGATAGAAGAGTTATAGTTGATAGACCAGATTTTAAAGGAAGAGAAGCAATTCTTGGAGTTCATGCTAAAGATGTAATCTTGGGTGAAGATGTAGATTTAACTGAAATTGCTAGAAGTACTCCAGGAGCTGTAGGGGCTGACCTTGCTAATATTATTAATGAAGGGGCTTTAAGAGCTGTAAGAAGAAGAAGAAAAACTGTTCTTCAAGAAGATTTAAGAGAAGCTGTTGAAGTTATAATAGCAGGTAAGGAAAAGAAAGATAGAATTTTATCACCTAAGGAAAGAGAGGTGGTTGCTTTCCATGAAGTAGGGCATGCGCTTGTTGCAGCAATGCTTAAGGGAGCAGATCCAGTTCATAAAATAACTATAGTTCCTAGAACTATGGGTGCTTTAGGTTACACTATGCAATTACCAGAAGAAGAAAAATATTTAACTTCTAGAGAAGAAATGATGAATCAAATAATAGTAATGCTTGGTGGTAGATCAGCAGAAGAAGAAGTTTTTGATTTAGTTTCAACAGGTGCTTCAAATGATATAGAAAGAGCCACTGCATCAGCTAGAAGTATGGTTTCTATTTATGGTATGAGTGACAGATTTGATATGATGGCCTTAGAGTCAATACAAAATAGATACTTAGATGGTAGAGCTGTGAGAAACTGTAGTGAAGAAACTTCAACTATTTTGGATGAAGAAACACTAAAGATAATAAGAGAAGCTCACCAAAATGCTAGAAAAATTCTTAAAGAAAATAGAGATTTATTAGATAAGATATCTGAAGTTCTTTTAGAGAAGGAAACCATATTTGGGGATGAATTCTTTGAAATTGTTTATGAGAAATATCCTGAAATGAAGGAAGAAAAGGAAAAAGAAAAATCAGAAAATGAAAAGCGAGTGAAAGAATTAGAAGAAAGAAGAGCTAGAAAGCATTCTTTAGATATTACTATAGGTGATAAGACAGCAAAGATTGATGGAAGAGTTGAAACTGATGTTATTAATCCAGCTGACAAAGTTATAACTTCTAATAATGAAGAACCAGTTAAAAATGAAAGTGGAACTAAGGGTGAAGCTGTGGAAAATAATGAAGTTATAGTTGATGAAATAAATAAAGAAATATAATCATAAAGCTTCATCTGAAAATTATTAATTAAGTTAAAATGAAAAATTACTAATGCACAATGGGGGATAAGACTAAAATTAAGCTTTACTCCCACATTGTGCATTTTACAGTTGAATTGCAGAAGCAATAAAGAAAGTTTCAGCTTGTATTAACCATGTATTTTTAATGTTATATGTAAGCAATTGACAAGGAACAATACACAAGGTACAATTATGAGACGAATCCTGTGGTAATAAAAAATAAATTTTTATAAACCACAATGAGTATTTATTAATAATTATCAAATATTAACAGTTAACGCGTAATTGTTAACGAAATTAAAGGGGTTGGAATATTTGGATACACAATTAGATTTCTTAAGAGAAGAAAATAAATTAAATGAAATTTTAGAGATATTAAATAAAGAAATTTTAAGTTATTTAGATAGAAGAAAAAATGTTACAAAGTATATCCTTGACTCAAGAAAGAAATATATTGAAGATTATAAGGATGATGAAGATCAAGTTATAGATTATTTTGATCATGAAAATTATGTTCAAGAAGAAGCATATAAGACAATTGATAAAAGGCTTATGGAATATACTAAGCTTAAGGAAGTTCCTTACTTTGGTAAGATTACTTTTAAGGAAGATGAAGATGTTCCAGAAGACATGTACATAGGGAGATATGGTTTAACCTTGGAAGATAGTTATGAGCCATTAATTGTTGATTGGAGAGCTCCAATTGCAGCCTTATTTTATAAGGGAACACTTGGAGAAGCCTCTTATAATCCACCATCAGGGGAAAGAACAGCAGATATATTAAGTAGGAAGCAGCTTATAATTAAGAAGGGCCAGTTAAAAGGTGTATTTGATTCAGCATTAGATGTTAAGGATGAAATACTTCAAATGGTTTTAACTGAAAATTCTTCTGATAAGCTAAAAGATATAGTAATGACTATTCAAAAGGAACAAGATGAAATCATAAGAGAAGATAGAAACAAAATAGTTGTTGTAAATGGAGTTGCGGGTTCAGGTAAAACAACTATTGCACTTCATAGAATTTCTTATTTGCTTTATAATTTTAGAAAGCAATTTGGAGATAAAGTATTAATATTCGGACCTAATGATATCTTTATGGATTATATAGCCCAAGTACTTCCATCCCTTGGAGAAGGAAATATAAAACAAACTACCTTTGAAAACTTTGTAAAGAAAGAGCTTGGATTAGAACATGAAAAGCTAAAGAGCTTTGAGAGTTATATTGAAGATGCTATGAATGGAAATGAAGAAGTTTTAAAAGAATATCAATATAAAACTTCTAAAAAGTTTGTTCAATTGTTAGACTTAATAATAGAAACTTTAGAAAAAGAATATTTTAAAATAAAGTCAGTTAAATTTAAGGATGAAGAAATAGTTTCTATTAAAGACATAATAGAGTTGTTTACTGTTTATTATAAGGATATGCCTTTATTTAGAAGAAGTGAAAAGATAAGAAGAATCTTAACTTCGAAGATTAAGGATAAAAGAGATGAAGAAGTTTACAAGATAAATGCAGAAATGAAGGAAAAGATAAATAATCTATCAGAAGAAGAGTTAGAAATAGAAAAGGGTAATATAGAATATCTAAGAAAAATAAAAATAAGAGAAACCATAAGAGAAGTTATAAATTCTCGTAACGAGCTAGATGCTTGGCTTAAGGTTGAACCAGTAATGGATATTTATAAGAAGATTATAGGTTCAGGAATCTGCAATGGTAAAAAAGAAGCTTTTGAAAAAATGGACATGAATAGCTTAAGTAAAATTTTAAGTGAACGAATGGGAGTAGACTTTCCTCTTGAAAAAGAGAAGAATTATAATGTTATAGATGAAAGCATAATAAATTTAGGATATTTAGATTTAGTAGGAGTACTTTATTTAAGTATAAAATTACAAGGTTTAAAGGTAAAATCAGAGATAAAACATGTTGTAATTGACGAAGCACAAGATTATAGCTTTATACAATTTGAAATAATTAAAGGTATGACAGGCTGCAATAGTTATACAATAGTTGGGGATTCTAATCAAAGATTAATTACAATTGATGAAGAACCTGCAATGCTTCATTTAGATGAAATATTTAAAGATTCTAAGGCAGAAATTAAACCTTATGACTTAAATAAAAGTTATAGATCAACTCAAGAAATAATGGAATATGCAAATCAATTTGTAGATGAAGATAGAATAGTTCCTTTAGTTAGAAATGGAGAACCTGTTATTGAGGAAAAGGTTTCTTCAAAAGAGGATTTTATAGATACACTGTTATCAATAGTCGAAGACTATGAAGAAGAGGGGCTTGAAAACATTGCAGTGATTTTTAAGGATAAGAGGGAATTAGCTGAATATGCACCTCTTGTTAAAGAAAAAATTAGTATACAAAGCTTAGATAACGAAGATGTTGTTTATAAAGGGGGAAAAGTACTGTTGCCAGCTTATTTAGCAAAAGGTTTAGAATTTGATGGCGTAGTAGTAGTCGATAATAAAGAGATTCAACCTTTGTTAAAATATATAATGTGTACTAGAGCTTTGCATAGATTATCTGTAATTGAAACCCTAGTGCTTTAAGGCAAATATATATTGCAGCTTTGTTCTATTATTTTCTTTTATGTGTTTAAGTGAATAATTTTTCACAAAATATTCAGATGTGAAAAAATAAATAGCAGGAAAGTTAATTGATAATTTATGATTAGTAATTAACGAGTGAAAATTAATAAAAAAGCCTACGGGCTTTTTTATTTTTTAGAAATCTATGCTTCTAACATTAATTGTAAATTGCGCATTGTTAATTGTAAAGTTCACACATAAAAAATAAATTAGTAGATATACTAATAAAAGCTAATAAAAATTTAATTTTAATAAGAAAAAGTTAAAAAATTAATATATTTCTATTGAGTAAATATAAAAAAATGTGTATAATTATACTAGTTTATAAATGGAAAAATTATTGTGGAGGTATTAATATATGAAAAAAGGAATTGTTAAAAAGTTAATAGCTATAGCAGCAGTGGCAACTATAGCCATAAGCGTGGTAGGTTGTGGAAGTACAAACGGGGGAAATGCTGAAAAAAAAGAAGGTACTACAGCTAAAGCTACAGGAATAGAAGCAATAAAATCAAAAGGAAAACTTGTTGTTGGTACAAGTGCAGATTATGCACCATATGAATTCCATACACAAGTAGATGGAAAAGATAAAATAGTTGGTTTTGATATTGAAATTGCAAGACAATTTGCTCAAGACTTAGGAGTAGAACTTGAAGTAAAAGATATGGCTTTTGACGGTTTACTTGTAGCACTTCAAGCAGATAAAGTTGATATGATATTTTCAGGTATGACGCCAACAGAGGAAAGAAAACAAAATGCTGATTTCTCAGATATATACTTCACTGCAACACATAAATTTATACTTAGAGCAGGAGAAGAAGCTTCAATAACTAAAATAGAAGATTTAAAAGGAAAGAAGATTGGAGTTCAAAAGGGATCAATTCAAGAAGGTATAGCAAAAACTAATTTTGAGGCAGGGGATATTAAATCATTAGAGAAAGTTCCTGATTTAGTATTAGATTTAAAAAATAAAAAAGTAGATGCAGTTTTAGTTGAGTCAACAGTTGCAGATTTAACTGTTCAAAAGAATGAAGGAGTTGCAGTTGCCAAAGGTTTAGAAATTAAAGATCCAGATGGTGGATGTGCAATAGCAATGAAAAAAGGTTCAACTGAGTTACAAACAGAAATTAATAAAACATTAAAGAAATTAAAAGACGAAGATAAGATTAATAAATTTTTTGTAGAAGCAAACAAAATAGCAATGGAACAATAATATAATTAATATTAATTATTTAAATATATAATATTGTAAAGAAAATAAAGATAGTATATATCTAAAATAGTGAGTATGATTATATAAAAAAATTTAGAACATATTTAACTTATAAATTAAGGCAACACTTCTTAAAATATTAAGAATGTGATGCCTTAACTTATTAGAACTCAATACAGATAGAGGCGTGATAATAAAATGAATATAATAAATGAAGCTTTAGATATTAATAATGAATTAATAAAATGGAGAAGAGATCTTCATAAAATACCAGAAATAGGAATGGTTTTGCCAAGGACATCTGAATATGTAAAAAATAAATTAGATGAAATGGGTGTGGAATATGTTACATATAAAAATCATTCTGGAATATGTGCTGTTTTAGGTAATAAAGAAGGAAAAACTATTGCAATAAGAGCAGATATGGATGCTCTAGAAATTGAAGAAGAAACAAATTTAGATTTCAAATCTGAAAATGGGAATATGCATGCTTGTGGTCATGATGGACATATGGCAATATTACTTGGTGTAGCTAAGATACTTAAAAAAAATGAACATTTAATAAATGGGAAAATCAAATTAATATTTCAACCTTCAGAAGAATGTGCACCTGGTGGGGCATTAGCAATGATTGAAGATGGGGTATTAGAAAAGCCTAAGGTAGATGCAATATTGGCCCTACATGTTGATAATTACACAGATAATTGTAAAAATGGAGATGTAATAGCTAAATATGGAAGTTTAAGTGCTTTTGAAGATCCAATTAACATAAAGATAATTGGAAAGGGTGGTCATGCATCTACTCCTGATTTATGTATAGATCCAATTTCTATTGCGACCTTAGTTATTAACAATATTCAGTATATTTTAACGAGAGAAATAAAACAAACTATACCAACGGTAATAAGTTTTAGTAGTATTCAAGGAGGAAGAAATTCTAATAATATTATTCCAGATGTAGTAGAGATAAAAGGAACTGCAAGAAATACAGATGCTGAAACAAGAAAATATGTATTAAAAAGAATAGAAGAAATTGTAGCAGGTTTAACTAAAATGATGAGAGCAGATTTTGAATTGAATTTTGATGGTGGCTGCTTAGGTGTTGTTAATGATGATGATATGGTAGACAGATTTGTAAAATCATCTAAGAAAATATTAAAAGAAGATGAAATTCATATTAGAAAGAATGATTGTCTTATGGGAGCAGAAGATGCTGGATTTTTCTTTGATAAGGTTAAAGGATGTTATTTTTATTTATACAATCCTATGGCTTTTGAAGATGGAATAGTATATCCACTTCATAATTCAAAATACGTTATGGATGATTCAGTATTACATAAAGGAGTTGCTTTATTTTTACAAGCTGCTATAGATTATTTAATAGAAGTTGATAATTAACATTTAATAATTTATAATAGTGAATTGTAGTTTTACTATTTAAAAATTAGGAGGGAACGTATTGAATTTTTCATTTTTGGGAAAATACTCTGAATATTATATAAAGGGAACAGAAATAACTATTGTATTAGCATTTTTTGCAGTGTTATTTGGTACTCTTTTAGGTCTTGCATTAACTCTTTTAAGACGCTCAAAAATTAAGCCAATAAGTTATATAGCAACAGCTTACGTAGAATTTGTAAGAGGTACACCACTTCTAGTTCAAATATATATAATATATATAGGATTACCTAAATTAATAGGTATAGACATGCCTGACATGACGGTAGGTGCAGTTGCTTTAGCGTTAAATTCAGGAGCATATATATCTGAGATAATCAGGGCAGGTATTGATGCTGTAGATAAAGGACAAATGGAAGCCGCTAGAAGTTTAGGGATGAGTCAGAGATTAGCAATGTTTGAGATTATAATACCACAAGCATTTAAGAATATTCTACCTGCACTTGGGAACGAGTTTGTTTCAATAATTAAGGAATCTTCAATGGTTTCTGTTATTGGAGTTGCAGAGCTTATGTATAATGCAGGAATTGTAAGAAGTAATACAGCTTTAGGTTTAGAACCTATAATAGTGGCAGCAATAGTTTACTTTATATTAACTTTTACATTAACAAGAATATTAGGTTATGTTGAAAGGAGGATGAAGGCAAGTGATATACGTTAAGGATTTACATAAAAGCTTTGGGAAAAATGAAGTACTAAACGGTATAGATGAGCATATCACAAAGGGCGAAGTTGTAGTTGTAATTGGACCATCAGGTTCAGGTAAAAGTACATTTTTAAGATGCCTTAACTTGTTAGAAGTGCCTACCTCTGGCCAAATTACTTTTGAAGATAAGGATATAACTTCAAAATCAACTAATATAGATAAAATGAGAGAAAAAATGGGAATGGTTTTCCAACACTTTAATTTATTCCCTCATAAAACTGTTTGTGAGAATATATGTTTAGCGCCTATAAAAGTAAAAGGGCTTTCAAAAGAAGAAGCAAGAAAGATTGCAGTAGCTTTATTAGAAAAAGTAGGTTTATTAGATAAAATAGATGCTTATCCAGCTTCGTTATCAGGTGGACAAAAGCAAAGAATAGCTATAGCTAGAGCTTTAGCTATGCAGCCAGATGTTATGCTTTTTGATGAACCAACCTCTGCCTTAGACCCTGAAATGGTTGGGGAAGTTTTAACTGTTATGAAGGACCTTGCAAAAGAAGGAATGACAATGGTAGTTGTTACTCATGAAATGGGCTTTGCAAGAGAAGTTGGAGATAGAATACTTTTTATGGACGGAGGACAAATTAAAGAGTCAGGTACTCCAGAAGAAGTATTTAAAAAACCTAAAAACCCACGTACAATAGACTTTTTATCTAAGGTTTTATAAGTAGAGAATTCAAATTTATGATTTGTTGTGAATCACTAAGCAAATATACCAAAAGTAATGCTCTAAAAGTGAGAATCGAAATTTTAAATTTCTTTCTTCAAACTTTCACATAGTGAATTTTTATTTGGTTAGCAGAACTTGCTGACGCAGTATGACAAAAAATAGGTAAGCATACTGGTCTATTATTTTTTTGATTGTACTTAAATAGAGGATAATTTGTTATATCTGAAATAACAAATTATCCTCTACTTATTTAATTAAAAGTTTTTTTATTTATACAAAGTGTTTATCAATAGTAATTATGCAATTATAATGAGGATGATATTTTTTTACACCTTCAGATATTTTTGTGATTAATTCATTATCATCCATATTAAATCCTTTTGGTGGCGTAACAACTACATCAAAAATTAAATTTTTAATTTTACCTTCTCCGACGATTCTGAAATCATGTATTGATTCAATATAATCATATTTCTCAATTAAAGATAAGATTTCATCATAAGCTTCTTTAACTTCTCCTTCAATAATACAAATAGGGTCTATATGTATTACTAAATATATCTTTAGTGCTGTAGAGATTTCTCTTTCTGCTTTATCAATTATTTCATGGATGGTAACAACACTAATATCACTTGGAATTTCAGCATGAATTGAAGCCATACATTTACCAGGACCATAATTATGAATTATTAAGTCATGAGCTCCTAATATATTGTCATAAGATAAAACCATTTCCTTAATTGAATTAACAAGCTCAGGATCAGGAGCTTCTCCTAGAAGAGGACTTATAGTATCTTTAACTAAGGTGAAGCCAGAATAAACTATAAATAATGCAACAATCATTCCAATATATCCGTCAATAGGGAAGGTGGTGAAATTTGCAGCTAAAAATGAAATTACAACACAAGTTGAAGTGAATACATCTCCTAGAGCATCAACAGAAGACGCTTTTAAAGCAGAAGAATCAATCTTTTCACCAATAAATTTATTGAATCTGGAAAGCAGTACTTTAAGAAATATAGATACAAAAAGCAATATAAATGGAATTAACTCAAAAGTCACAGGTGCTGGATTTATTATTCTCTCGAAGGAAGACTTAATAAACTGAACACCAACTAACATTACCATAAAGGCAACAATTAAGGCAGAAAGGTATTCGATTCTTCCATGGCCGAAGGGATGCTCCCTATCTGCTGGCTTGCTTGAAAGCTTAAAGCCTAAAATAGTTACGAGTGAAGAAGCTGCATCAGAAAGATTATTAAAGGCATCTGCCATAATAGCTATACTTGAAACAATGACTCCAACACAAAATTTTATAACGAATAATATAAAATTTATAAGGATTCCAACGATTCCGCCAAAGACACCATAAGAATTTCTGACTTTTTCATCTTTAACGTTAGAATTATTTTTTATAAATATATTAACGACACGTTGAAAAAACATAAAATACACTCCAATCTTTTATAAATAATTACCTAGAATTATGCAATATATTCATTATAGTAAATATTCTTTCTTAATAAAACACTTTTTTCCACTTTAATAATATTCATATAAATATTATTTATATATAAGTTCTAATTAATTTAATACATTAAACTCTCATGTACCTTAGATGAATGTTAGCCAAGTGTATGTAGTTTATTTATTAGAATGTATATAGTAAGTTAAAATAATAAATATGCATCTAAAAACTTGTAATTATAATCCTATGTAAATGAAAAATCTAATTGTAATATATATATTGTAATTTAAACTTTAGACCATTAAATTCAGTCCAAACTATTCATATGCAATATATGCTCAAACTATTCATATGAAATAATCTAATACTTAGAAGGATAATATTTTAAGTTTTAAAATATTCTAAGTTTATACTATAACTTTACTGTGTTATAATTTATATAGAAAATATTCAAGGGGGCAAAATTTTATGAAGGATATTATATTTACAGGTGCAGCAGTTGCTATTGTTACACCTTTTACAGAAGAAGGAATTAATTTCTGTGAATTAAAAAAGTTAATTGACTTTAATATTGATAATGGCAGTGATGCAATTGTAATTGCAGGAACTACAGGTGAGTCTTCAACAATGACTGATGAAGAACATAGAGAAATTATAAGATTTACAGTTGAGTATGTAAATAAAAGGGTACCAGTTATTGCGGGAACAGGTTCTAATGATACTATTTATGCAGTAGAGCTTTCTAAATATGCTGAAAGTGTTGGAGCTGATGCACTTTTATTAGTTACACCATATTATAATAAAACTACTCAAAATGGTTTAGTAAAACATTATAATTACATTGCAGATAGAGTTAATATTCCTATTATTTTATATAATGTACCGTCAAGAACAGGTGTTAATATAGCTCCTGAAACTTATGTCGAATTAGCTAAACACCCACGTATAGTTGCTACAAAAGAAGCTAGTGGAGATCTTTCAGCTATTGCAAGAATAAAATCTCTTTGCAAAGATCATCTTAGTATTTATTCAGGGAATGATGATCAAATAGTTCCGATTTTATCTCTTGGTGGAAAGGGAGTAATTTCAGTTTTATCAAATATTATGCCAAAGGAAACTCACGAGATATGCAGTCTTTACTTTGAGGGAAAAGTAAAAGAAAGCTGTGAGCTTCAAACAAAATATTTAGATATTATTAATTCATTATTTATAGAAGTAAATCCAATTCCAGTAAAAACAGCACTTGGACTTATGGGATATAATGTAGGTCCACTTAGAATGCCACTATTTCCTATGGAAGATAAAAACTTAGAGAAATTAAAAATTGAGCTTAAAAATAACAAGCTTATATAAATTGATAATTTACAATGTGCAAACTACAATTTCATGTTAGAAATCAAATTTTTAAAATTTAAAGAATTCAGTTAGGTTATTAAAAGCCAATATTTATAGATTTTGTAAATAAAATAAATGCATATATTAACCATATATTTAGGTTGATACTTGCAGATACATAGTTAGAAACCATGCATTTTCTCTATTTATGCATGGTTTTTTTATGTTTTAGAATAATATTAAAAATGAGTATTTGTAAACATATATTCTCATAAAATTCTTCCAAATGGTTAATATATAGGTAATAAAACTTGGAAGGAGACGTTAGATGGATTATAATAAGGTGGAAGATGCAGTTTTTAAGAAAGCAATGGAGGTATTTAAAGAGGGCGCTGCAGAATTTTTTGGATTAAATGTTAAAATAAGTGCACAAGCAGAAACTGAAATAAAAAATATTGATATTAAAACTAATGCAATGGATTATTTATTTTATACAGATAATGATGAATATTTGCATTTTGAATTTCAAACTACAAAAAAGAAAGAAGATTTATTAATAAGACAGCTAATAAAAAAATTTAAAATAGTACCAGAGGACTATAAAAAGCAGCTTATGATTTTACCACAAGAAACAATAGAGATTATAGGTACAGAAATGTTTGATATGGATTCAATTGAAGAATTAAAGAAATATTTTAATTCATAATGTATTTGAAAATAAAAGTAAATATAGATATATTAGAGTTACGGTTAGACATAGAATAAATAATAGAAATTATAAACTTAAAAATAATTATTTTGCAACATATATTATGTTAATTTATATAAATAAGCTAATTATAATTTGAAAATAAATTGATTGGCAGAAAAAAGAGGTAGAAAGACATGACTAATACACAAGAATTATTAAATTTTATAAATAAGAGTAAAACTGCATTTCAAAGTGCAGCTGAGATTAAATCTATTTTAGATAATCAAGGATATACTGAAATTAAAGAAGAAGACAATTGGGATTTAGAAAAAGGCGGAAAGTATTATATTACGAAAAATGATTCTGCAGTAATTGCATTTGAAATCGGAGCTGGAGATATTGAAAAGGATGGCTTTAGATTAATTGGAGCACATACTGATTCGCCAGGCTTTAGAATAAAACCAAATCCTGAAATGTTAGTTGAAGGGAAATATTTAAAGTTAAATACTGAAGTTTATGGTGGACCAATACTAAGTACTTGGTTTGATAGACCATTAGGGGTAGCCGGAAGAGTTACATTAAAAGGAGAAAATCCATTTAAACCTAAGGTTGAGTTAGTTGATATTAATAAGCCAATTTTAATAATTCCTAATTTAGCTATACATATGAACAGAGAAGTAAATGAAGGTTATAAGTTCAATAAGCAAAAGGATACATTACCATTAGTTACAATAGTTGAAGATAAACTAGAAAAAGATGGTTATCTAATCAATTTAATTTCAGAAAGTTTAAATGTAAAACCTAGTGATATATTGGATTTTGATTTATTTTTATATGAATATGCAGAAGGAATGTTAGTAGGGCCTGACGAAGAACTTATATCTTGTGGAAGATTAGATGACCTTTGGATGGTATTTGCAGGATTAAAGGCGCTGTTAAACAGCAATAAAATTAAAGAAACTAAAGTTTTAGTAGCTTTAGACAATGAGGAAATAGGAAGTTTAACAGCTCAAGGGGCAAATTCTTCTATTTTAGAAAATATTTTAGAAAGAATAACTTTAGGTCTTAAAAAGGATAGGGAAGAGTTTAGAAGAGCGTTAAGCAATTCAGTAATGATTTCAGCAGATTTAGCCCATGCAATGCATCCAAACTATCAAGAAAAATGTGATCCAACAAACACGCCAATGTTAGGTAAAGGGCCAGTTTTAAAGATTGCAGCAGGAGGCAGTTATTCAACAGACAGCTATGCAAGTGCCGTATTTAAAGGAATATGCGAAAAAGCCGGAGTTCCATGCCAAACCTTTGTAAATAGATCAGACTTAAGAGGTGGGACAACAATAGGACCAATTACTGCAAGTAAATTAAATATACCAGTAATAGATATGGGAGCGCCTGTGCTTAGCATGCATTCAATAAGAGAATTAGCCTCAGTTAAGGATAATGAATATACAATTAAAGCGTTCACTGAATTTTTTAATTAATATTTTTAACTATTAAATATACATATATGGATTTAATGTAAAAAATTAATTAAATCTTATATATTATTAAAATAACTATCCAATAGGCTGGAAGATTTTCAGCAAGGGATAGTTATTTTTTATATTGAGTAGTTTGTGAGAATATTTTTCGTAATTTTGGTAAAAATAACTCTATTCATAATGTAGAAGGGAGTTTTTTACTTGAAGAAGAATAATTCTTATGGCGTAAGAAAGAATGTGTTAAGAGAACTTGCAGATGGCTTTTTTTGCATGCGTGAAAATTTCAAGTATTTTAGCAAATTATATAAAGAGGGTTACAAGGTTCTTGGAGCTTCAGAATGGCTTCTTGATAATATATATTTGATTGAAAAAGAATATAAAGCAATAAAAATGGAGATGCCTATAGATTATTTTAAGAGCTTAACTTTGATGGGCTCAAGTGAACAAGTGCCACGTATTTTTTTAGTGGCTAAGGATTATATAAAAAATGAAAATGAAATTGAATGTGATAAATTTATAAATTACATGAATATGCTTCAAGAAAAAAGTTTGAATTCTAAATTAAATAAACAAGAAATTATTTTTACCATGGGCGAATTATGGGCTTTCCCACTTATGCTTAAAACAGCTATTATAATAAATTTAGCTAAATATACTGATGAACTTGCTTCTATTCAAAAGGAAATTATAAAAGGAAAAAATACAGCTGACAAGGTTATAGATATCATCAATAAAAATCCAGAATGCCATATTAATGAGTCTGATGATATAAATCAGGTTGATACTATTTATAAAGAATTAAGCAATATTGATGTTGATTTTGAACATATGAGTTCCTTATTCTTAAGAGAGTTTTTCAGAGTTTTAAGAGATAATTCCATAGATGATAAAAGACTTAATAAATTTATGGAAACCAAGTGGAAAGTAAATTTAGATTATGAAAATAATAATATTAAAAGTCAATTAAGAGAAGAATTTTTAGAAAGACATATTGGTGAATATATAACTCATATTAGAAAAATTGAAGGCATAAGCTGGAGGAAGTTTTTTGATAATACGTCTTTAGTCGAAAAAATCCTAAAAAGAGATCCCGAAAATGTCTACAGTAATATGGATTTTCAATCCAAAGATTATTATAGGCATAAGCTTGAAAAAATAGCCAAAAATCTTACAATAAATGAAATTGATTTAGCAAACAATGTTTTAGAACTTGCTGAAATTAGCAAAAATAGTAATAAGGAAGATTATAAATGTCATGTGGGCTATTATTTAATTGATGAGGGAGTAAAGGAGCTAAAAGGATATAATAATATAAAATTTATGACTTCACAAAATATATATTTAGCTTTAAATGTTTTTGGAACTCTTATAATAAGTTTTCTTATTTTGCTTATAACCAGTCTCTTAGGAGTTTCATATACAAGAATTCAATACATAATTTCATTTTTAATTATTTTAATTCCTATAAATGAAATAATATTAGGCCTTACTAACTGGATTGTAAATAAAATTGTGAAAATTAGGCTAGTTCCAAAGCTAAATTTTAGTAGAGGAATTCCAGATGAAAACAAGACTGTAGTTGTAATACCAGCAATTATAAACTCTAAAGAAAAAGTCAAAGAACTTATGAAAAAGTTAGAAGTTGCTTACTGCGGAAATAAGGATGGAAATTTATATTTTGCTTTGCTTTGTGACTTTTCAGATTCAAGATATGAGGTAGAAGAAAATGATGATCAAATAATTAAGTGTGGCATAGAATGTGCCAGAAGATTAAATGAAAAATACTCTCATAATAGATTTTTCTTTTTTAGCAGAGCTAGAATTTATAATAAGAAGCAAAAAATATATATGGGCAAGGAAAGAAAACGTGGTAAGCTTATGGAGTTTATGGCTCTCATTAAAGGCAGCAATCAACACACTTATAATGTTTTTAGTTCAGATATTAAAATATTAAAAGATATTAAATATTTAATTACATTAGATGAAGACACCTTTATGCCAAGAGAGAGTGCTTCAAAGTTAGTAGGTGCTATGAGTCATGTTTTAAACATACCTAATATAAAGGATAATCGTGTTATTAGAGGGTATGGAGTAATGCAGCCTAAGGTTACTATAAGTTTAGAAGCTAAAAATCAAACTTACTTCTCAAGAATATTTGGAGGGGAAGAAGGAGTTGATGGATATTCAGTAGCTTATTCTGATACATATCAAGATTTATTTGGTGAAGGTTCCTTTACTGGTAAGGGAATAATCAACATAGAGAAATTTTATGAGGTACTAAAGGATACAATAAAAGATAACAAAATATTGAGTCATGATCTCTTAGAAGGTGGAATTGCAAGATGTGCACTAGTTAGTGACATAGAATTTATTGATGGTTACCCTGGTTTTTATGAATCTAGCTGCAAACGGCTTCATAGATGGGTTAGAGGTGATTGGCAGTTAATAGGCTGGCTATTTTCTAATAAGTTGACTTTATTATATAAGTGGAAGATATTTGATAATTTAAGAAGAAGCCTTTTGGCTCCTAATTTGCTTATTGCTCTTATTTTATCATTAACTATTTTAGCAGGCGGAAATCAAATTGCAGCACTTTGTTTTCTTGGTTTAATAAGTTCTTTAGTATTTACAATAACAGATTTTGTTGTAACTCCTAAAAATAAATTAATGGGAACCTTTAAAAACTTTGAACAAATAGTATTAATAGTAAGTTTTATTCCTTATCAAGCATTATTAATGCTTGATGCTATACTTACAACGCTATTTAGAGTGTGCATTTCTAAAAAGAATCTATTGGAATGGCAGTCGGCAGATTCTGTAGAAAAGAATTCAAGCAATGACTTTTCAGCTTATTTAAAGAGAATGTGGATTTCACCAGCAATGGGTTTGCTAGTAATTTATTTATCTTTTAATAATTCATTTGGAGTTATTGCATATAATTTAGTAGTTGCAGCCCTTTGGATAGTAAGTCCTTATTTTGCATACTGCATAAGTATAAAACTTTCGGATAATAAGAATATATTAAGAGGTGAAGAAAATAATTATTTAAGGAAAATAGCAAGAAGAATATATGCTTACTATGAAGATTTTATTAATGAGGAAAATAATTATTTAGCACCAGATAATTATCAAGAAAAGCCATTTAAAGGTGTGGCTTATAGAACTTCTCCAACTAATATAGGAATGGGGCTTATTTCAAATGTTGTAGCATACGATTTAGGTCATATAACTATGTGGGAGTTTATTGATAGGATAGAACAAACTTTAAATAGTATGAAAAGTTTAGAAAAAGTGAATGGTCACTATTTAAATTGGTATGATACAAAAACAAAGAAACCTCTATGGCCAAGATATGTATCAACAGTTGATAGTGGAAATTTATTAAGTGATTTATGGGTGTTAAAACAAGCTATGATTGAGCTTAAAGATAATAAAGTAATAAGATTAAAAGAATTAGTAGCATTAAATGATATTTATAAGATAATTGAAGAGGAAGATTCATCGATTAAAATTAAATTTGTTTCGCAGCTTAATATTGGAGAATATATAAATATTTTAAAAGAAGCATTGTATAAGCTTGAGGAATTTAAAGATAATGAGAAAATAAATAAATTACAACAGTTAAATGAAGAAAAAAGTCATCTTAGTTATGTGGAAAGAAATCTATATGAAGATGTATGGAATAAAAGTATATTAAAATTAGATAATGAAGAGGCAAATTATTGGTTTTATAAACTTATAGATGAAATCAAAAAGAAAATCAAATATTACGATAGCATCTTTGAAGGTTTAGAAAAGTTATATAGCAAAGAATTTTTTGAGGGAATCCCAAATCTTACTGAATTGATCCACAGGTGTGAAAATTATAGGAGAAAAAATGGGGATAACTTTAGAGAAACTTTAGGTCAAAAAATTAATATGTTTAAAAGTTATGAGGATAAAATAGATAAGATAATAGAGGATATTGAACAATTTTCAAGAGAAATGAATTTTGAATTTCTTTATGATAAGACAAGGGAATTATTTTCTATTGGATATAATGTAGAAGAAAATTCACTTGGAAATTCTTATTATGATTTGTTGGCATCAGAATCTAGAATAGCTTCTTTTGTTGCTATAGCGAAAAATGATGTGCCTTCAGCTCATTATTTTAAATTAAGCAGGGCAATGACTAATGCTTTTCATACTCACGCGCTTGTATCTTGGAGTGGAACAATGTTTGAGTATTTCATGCCTTCGCTAATAATGAGAAATTATCCTAAGACCTTATTTAGTCAAACTTATAAATCTGTAATAAAGGCTCAAATAAGTTTTGCAAAACAGAAGAAAATGCCTTGGGGTATATCAGAATCTGCTTTTTATGAATTTGATGCATCAGAAAATTATCAATACAAGGCTTTTGGTGTACCTGGACTTGGTTTAAAGAGAGGACTTGAAGATGAACTTGTAATATCTCCGTATTCAACTTTAATGACATTGCCTTTTGCTAAAAATACTGCAATTAAAAATCTTAAAAGACTTGAAAAAATAGGTGCTTTAGGGAGATATGGATTTATTGAAGCTATAGATTATACTAAGGCAAGACAGGGAAAATATATAATGAAGCTTCCTAAAGGAGGAAAGCAAGAGCATCACTTAGATAAAAAACAAGGTGAATTTTTAGAAGAAACAAAGAGCAATAAAGATTTTGATGATTCATCTATTATTAAAACATCGAGTGGTAGATATACTGAAGCTATTAATACTAATACTGATAATAATGGTTTTGAAAGCTCATCTTCGACTCAAATATTAGATGAGAGTTATATGAAGTCAAATAAGAAGGAATATATAGAAAACTTACGTAATAGCAATGATGATTTTTACAATAACACATTAATAGGGGAAAACTATACACAAAATGTGGATAACAACTTGGATTATGTGGATAAGTATGCAAAAAAAGTGGATAAATCAATGGATAAATATATAGGTTATATTAACAAATATAGTGTGGATGATGTGGATAATGTGGATAACTTTGCGCAAAGTTACGACAAATATGTAGATAATGATAATAGCAATAAGTTTGAAACAATAAATAATCCACAGAAGATTAATAAAGTTGTTAATTATATGGTGCATCATTTAGGAATGTCTCTTATGGCTTTAGATAATATTCTACAGGATAATATTCTAATAAATAGATTTCATAGTTTACCAGAAGTAAAAGCAACAGAACTTTTATTAAAAGAAAAAATTCCGCAAAATGTAATTTTTGAAAGAAATGAAGATTTCTCTGTAAAAAATAGATATTTTGAAGGAGAAATCATGGTTCCAAGGATATTTGAAGAAGTAAATCAAGATAGTCCACAGCTTTTATTGTTATCTAATGGTGAATATTCAACTATGATTACTGCAAGTGGAAGTGGTTATTCGAAAAAAAATGATATCATGCTTTATAGGTGGAAGGGGAATTCTACAAGTGATGATAGTGGGATGTTCTTTTATATAAAGAATTTAAATTCAAATGATTACTGGAGTTCAACATTTGAACCTTGTAAAACCTTAGGTGATAGTTATAAAGCAGAATTTAATTTAGACAAAGCAAAGTTTTCTAGAAAAGATGGTAACATTGAAACAGAAATGGAACTGGTTATATCTTCAGAAGAAAATTTTGAAGTTAGAAAATTAAGTTTAAGTAACTTGAGCGATAAAGGAAGAAGTATTGAAATAACGAGTTATATGGAAATAACTTTAGCAGCATTTAGTGCTGATGCAGTACATCCAGCCTTTTCTAATTTATTTATCCAAACAGAATATGATGAAATAGAAAATATTTTAATAGGAAGCAGAAGAGGAAGAGTTAAAGGTGCAAAGGTTCCATACATATTTAATAAGATAGTGGCAGAAGGTGAATTAGAGGGAAGTATTACATATGAAACTTCTAGAATAAATTTTATTGGCAGGAATAGAGAGTTGAAATCACCTTTAGCTATGGATAATGATAAAGCTTTAAATAATACAGTTGGAACAGTCTTAGATCCTATAATGAGTATGCGAGTTAGAATTAGATTAGAGCCACATTCAAAAAGAGAAATTTACTTTATAACAGGAATATGTGATTCTAAAAAGCAAATTTTAGATATGTGCAGAGAAAATGATGATTACAATAATCTTAATAAAGTGTTTAAAAATTATAGTATAAGTACGCAGCTTGAACTTAAAAACCTAGGAATAAGAAGTGGCAAGGCTAATGTATTCCAAAGTGCTGCAAGTGACATATTCTTTTTAAGCAATAACAGGAAAAATAGAGAAGAACATATTACAAATATTAAAAAGCACCAAAAAGAT
This sequence comes from Clostridium puniceum, assembly GCF_002006345.1. Classification (GTDB taxonomy): domain Bacteria; phylum Bacillota; class Clostridia; order Clostridiales; family Clostridiaceae; genus Clostridium; species Clostridium puniceum. Next base: position 38,259 of record NZ_LZZM01000174.1, on the reverse strand, counting down.
TTATGGGCTTATGGGATTTCAGGAGATCTACCCATTATAATGGCTGTTATCGAAAAGCAAGAGAACTTAAACTTGGTATTTAACATGATAAAATTCCATTATTATTTACAGCTCAAAGGAGTTAAATTAGATTTTGTTATATATAATAATGAGGAGATTTCTTATGATGAACCACTTCAAAAGAATATTGTTGAAGCTATAAGAATATCAAATGAAAGAAATTTCTTGAATAAACCAGGTGGAATATTTATTCATAATAAAGCAACTATGGACGTTGAAGTTAAAAATTTATTAATAGGAATTTCAAGAATATACGTAGATTGTAAAAATAATTTAAATTCATATATATATTCAGAGAAAAATTTAAATGCATATATGGATATGCAATTAAAAGAAGAGGGATTAAATTCACAAATAGCTTTGAGAAATAATTCTAAGATTAAAGAGGAACATGAAAAGACTAAGGTAAATTCCAATGTGATTTATTCAGAATATGATCACGATGAAGATTTAATAAATGGTGATGATTTGCTTAAGGGAATGAAAGCAACTAATAAATCAGAAGATACGCCAAATATAGAAGAAATAGAAGCGATAGATGGGATAGAAGAAAGAAGTCAATTAGAAAAAAATAAAGAAATATTAGAGAAGAATAAAGAAATAAAGGAAGAAGATAATTCTAATGAAACAAATGATGACATGGAAAATTTAGATTTCTTTAATGGGTATGGTGGTTTTAGTAAAAAAGATAAAAGCTACATAATTAAATTATCTGATTTGAAAAATACTCCAGCACCTTGGATTAACGTTATTTCAAATGAAGATTTTGGTTTTCACATATCTGAAACAGGGGCAGGGTATACCTGGTGTGGAAATTCTAGAGAAAATAAGTTAACACCTTGGAGCAATGATTACATTAGAGATGCTCAAGGTGAAGCTCTTTATATTAAGGATAAGATTTCTGGAGACTATTTTTCAATATCCCCAAAACCAGTTAGAGATTCAGGCGATTATTTAATAAAACATAGCTTTGGATATTCTGAATTTACCCATATAGCTTATGATTTAAAAGGAAAGCTTGAAATTTTTGCACCTAAAGGAGAAAAATTAAAAATTCAAAGAGTTACCTTGGAAAACTTAAGCAATGAGGAGAGAAGTATTTCATTATTTTATTATGCGAAGCTTGTCTTAGGAGTTTATGAGTATGATAGTTCAAGATATATTTCCACGTATATAAGCGGAAATTTATATAATAATATAAATGGAGATTTATATAATGACTACGAAAGAATTCAAGATGCAGAGCGGGGCGGAATCAATAGTAGTTTTATAGGTGGAAGGAATCCATACAGTGAATATTTTGGTGAATTAGACGCTTATTTAACTATTCTAGGTGGAGAAAGGTTAAGTTTTACTGGTGATAATAAAGAATTCATAGGTATTGGTGGTGAAATTTCTAAGCCTAAAGGTCTAAAATGTGATGATTTGAGTAATAGGTGTGGTGGAATTTATGATCCTTGCTTAGCCGCGCAAACAAGTATTAAATTGAAAAAAGGAGAAAAGAAAGAATTAATAATTCTATTTGGCCAAGAAGAAAGAGATAATATAGAAAAAGTTATAAATAAATATAAAAATTTCAATAATGTAGAAGCTGAATTAGATAAGGTAAAACAATATTGGAGTCATTTCCTAGGAAATATACAAGTTAAGACACCGGACAAATCACTAGATTATCTTTTAAATGGATGGCTTTTATATCAAACCTTGAGCTGTAGATATTTGAGTAGAAGTGCGTTTTATCAAAGTGGCGGAGCTTATGGTTTTAGAGATCAGCTTCAAGATTCTATGGCACTTGGCATTGTAGATTCCGAAATACCAAAATCTCAAATATTAAGGAGTGCATCGAGGCAATATGTGGAAGGTGATGTACAGCATTGGTGGCATCCAGTTGTAAATTCAGGAATAAGAACTAGGTTTAGTGATGATTTATTATGGCTGCCTTATGTAACAGCAGAATACATAAATTCTACAGGTGATTATGAAATTTTGAATAAAACAGCTCCATATCTTGAAGATGAACCTTTAAGAGAAGGTGAAGATGAAAGATATACAATAGTAAATCAATCTTCAAAGGAAGGTACTATATATGAACATTGTTTAAAAGCTATAGAGAAGTCTTTGAAATTTGGTGTTCACAATATTCCACTTATGGGAAGTGGAGATTGGAATGACGGAATGAGTACAGTTGGAAATGAAGGAAAAGGAGAAAGTGTATGGCTTGGATGGTTTCTATATTCAATTTTAAACAGCTTTATTGAAATCGCAGAAATTCAAAAGGATACAAAAACAAAAAATCATTTTGATGAAAGAAAAGAATTTATAAGAGAAAATTTAGAAAAGAATGCATGGGATGGTGGCTGGTATAGAAGAGCATATTTTGATGATGGAGTACCTTTAGGTTCAAGAGAAAATCCAGAATGTCAAATTGATTCCTTAGCTCAAAGCTGGTCAATAATTTCAGGCGCTTTTGAAAAGGATAATGAGGAAAAAATAGATGAAATATATAACAATACAGCGAAAGACAGAATAACAGTAAATTCAAGAAAAAGAGCAATTGAAGCTATGGAAGCAGTTGATAGAAATTTAGTTAAAAAAGATAAGGGTATGATATTATTACTTGCTCCACCATTTAATAATTCATATTTAGAACCAGGTTATATAAAAGGTTATGTGCCTGGGGTAAGAGAAAATGGAGGACAATATACTCATGCAGCTGTTTGGGTAATCTTAGCTTTAACTAAGCTTGGTCTTGGTGACAAGGCAGTAAAATATTTTAATATGATAAATCCAATAAATCACACAAGAACAGAATTAGAATGTATGACCTATAAAGTAGAGCCTTATGTAATGGCGGCGGATGTCTATATAAAAGAGCCTCATGCAGGTCGTGGCGGATGGAGTTGGTATACTGGAGCATCAGGATGGATGTATAGGGTTGGAATTGAAAATATTTTAGGGCTTAGAAGATTTAAAGATAAGGGATATATTATAAATCCTTGTGTACCAAAGGAATGGCAAGAATTTGAGCTTAAGATTACAAATGAAAGTGAAGAATATAATATAAAGGTATCTAGAATGAGTAAAGAAGAATATGATGCAAAAGCAAAACAATGTAGAGTAAACGAAGAAGATAATGTAAAGCAATTTAACAATAATGGAGAGAATAAAATCAAAAAAGAAAAGAAAGAAAATGAAGAAGATGTACACTCAAGAGGAGAAAAGGATGGAAACCAAATAAAAATATTCATAAATGGAAAGGAAATTGAAGATGGAATAATTCCAAGAAATGCAGGAAAGCTTAATATTAATGTATATTTAATTTAAAGCTAAACAAAATTAACTAAGGTTAAAGTAAGTTAAGAGGATAAGTTAATGGTGGACTTCAAAATTCAATTATGAAAACATAATATATAGTAAAAATAAGAATAATTTAACATTAAGAGAAGAAGAGGATAGAGTAATTTAGATATCTTCTTCTTCTTTTATTTTTATGTAGATTTTTTATTGAAGTACATATAACTTTTCTTTAATTAAACAAAATTTCCCATAAGAATAACTCTTATGGGAAATTTCTTATAAGCACTAAATTAAAATGATAAACTTTAGTGCAACAGTATTATGGGGTACATTATAATTCTGACCAATAACAGAAAAATTATTCAAGAAAATAATAAATTTCTATTGGTTTCTAATGGATAAATTAATTAGTTACGATTATCTCTAGAAATAGCATCTGCTACAGGATTTGATTTAGCAGAGGTTAAGCCATTTACCTGTTCTATACTTTCTTCACTTGGATGAAAATCATCTTGTGATTTAGGTAAATAAACCTTCTTCATTTTTTCCATATAGGAATCCTTTGATGAAGATGGATCAGTTAATTTTTCATCAGAATTATTCTTTAAGGTTTCGTCATAGGATGTTTTTTCTTTATTCATAATATCACTCCTAACTGTTTACAAATTAAATATATATTTTTTCTCATGTATTTTCAAAATTAAATAAGAAAAATATATAGACAATAATATTGTTTGAAAAAATAATATTATTAATACACCAATCAATGATAAAAAGTTAGGATAAATAAACGAAAAATGGCAATTAATTACGAGATAAATGGCATAATTTATGATATAATTGATTTTGTAAAAGAATACAAATACTGCACAGGAGGAGATAATAATGAAAAAGATGGTAAAAAAATTAGTAATGACTTCATTACTTGCTATGTCTGTAATGGGAGTTATGCCAGTAGCAGCTTCAGCAGAATGGAAGCAAGATGCTGAAAAGCAATACTATTGGATAGAAAATGGCGTAAAAGCACAAGGTTGGAAATCAGTAGACGGGGAATGGTATAATTTTAGAAATGATGGAGTAATGCAAGTAAGCTGGGTTCAAGATAATGGAAATTGGTATTATTTATGGTCTAATGGAGTTATGGCTCATGATGCTTGGTTAGAAAACAAGGGTAGCTGGTATTATTTTGAAGCGGATGGTAAAATGGCATATAATAAAACTACTATTGGGGAAAGAGAATATAATTTTAGTCAGCCAACATATATAATTTCTAATGATTTAGATGGCAAAACTACTACAACTACTACAAGTTCTGCTGTTAAAGTTAAGTAAGGCATACCTAAATGAATTTTTTAATATACCTTGGAGATTTCTCTAAGGTATATTTAGCTTATTTTAAATAAAAAAATATTATCTATATTTCATGTGCAGATATTAAGAGGTATAATATAATTTAAATAGAGAATTTAATAACTTAATAAATTAGGAGGAGTTTCATGAATAAAAATTTAAAACGAATAATTGCACTTACACTTATTCTTAGTGGTTATGAAGCAGTTTCAGCCATAGTACCAGGTGGTAATTTAGATATTACAACTAAAACGGTCTATGCAGCTTCATATAATCCAAGTGATGAAGAATTAAAGACATTAGTTATAAAGTCAACTGATGGAGATACTCTTAATTTAAGAGATGGCTTTAATGGTGATAATGTAAAATTAAGTGATGATAAGGAATATTACGTAAAACTCACAGATGACAGTGACGGAATAAAAATAAATGCAGCACCAGAAGATAGCGATTATATAGTTAGGATCTTTACATCAGATAAATCTGATGCGACAGGAATAAAGCCAGGAGAAGAAATTTCACTTGGAAAAGGAAATACAACTATTTATATAAGAGCTTATGCATCTTTATCAGATTATAGAAAAGCTAAGGATGATAAAAAAGATGTGAGAGTATGTAAAGAAGAGTACACAATAAATGTACTGAAAACAACAGAAAGCTCTGATGAAGATAATAATCAGGATAAAATATATTTAGAAAAGCTTGAACTAAGTAAAGGAAGCATAAACTTTTTAAAACAAAGAACTTCCTATGATGTAAAGGTGGCTGAAGCTGTTGATGAAATAAAAATCACAGCATCGCCAGAATCAGAAGATGATAGAGTTAGAATAGATGGAGCTTTAGTAGAGAAAAGTGATAGCTATAAAAAAACTGTAGACTTAAAGTCTGGTAAAAATGAAATAAAAGTAAAGGTTACAGATGAAGATGATAATCAAAGAACTTATACCTTAAATATAACAAGAGGCAGCTCTTCAAGTAATCAAGATGATGTATATTTAAATGATCTTACAATAAGTAAAGGAGATTTAGATTTTTCAGAAGATGATACAAGCTATAAAGTAGATTTAGATGAAGCAGTAAGTAAAATAACAATAGGTGCAGAGCCAGAAGATGATCAATACTTAGTAACCATTAATGATAAACAAATAAAATCCAGTGATGATTATGAAAAGGAGATTTCTTTATCAAAAGGAAAAAACACTGTAAAAGTTGTAGTTGAAGATGAAGTTAATGATAAAAAAAGAACATATACCTTAACTATAAATAGAGGTAAAGTAGAAGACACTGAAAACACAGATGATTCATCAAGTGTAAAAAGTGGCTGGGTCGAGACTTCAGAAGGCTGGAAGTATAATGATGAAAATGGAGAGGTATTAAAAAATTCATGGCTTTTTGATAAGCAGGCCAATGTATATTGTTATTTAGATGAAAATGGGCTTAGAAAAACTGGCTGGTTTAAAGATAAAGAAAAATGGTACCTATTAGATAATAGAGGAGCTATGCTAACAGGATGGCAAGAAGTAGATGGAAAGAAATATTATCTAGATTCTCAAAGCGGTGCAATGAAGACAGGCTGGTATAAGGAAGTTGTAACCCAAAACAATACAACTGATTCAAATGGTGGGACAAGTGCTAATACTGAAACTATTGAAAACTGGTATTATTTGAACTCAGATGGATCAATGAAGACAGACTGGTTTAATGAGGATGGAAAATGGTACTTTTTAAATACAAATGGCGTAATGCAAAAGGGCTGGTTAATCAGTTCTACTTTAAAATATTATTTGAATTCAGATGGATCAATGGCAACAGGAACTAAAACAATTGATGGAAAAGTATATAAATTTAATATTAATGGAGTTTTAATAAATTAACTAATAATTTAATTAAGCAAGAGTTATAATGGATTATTAAAGAGTAAAAAAATATATAAGCGGGAAGGCTTTGTCATGCTTTCCCGCTTATATATTAAATTTAATTAAAAACTACTATTTTTTACAATTTAGTGATTTTATAAAAATTTTCTTTAGCTACAACAAACCTCAGGGCAATAAGTTATTTTTATGCACTTTAAATATTATTATAGCGTTATACATAATCCCAAAGTTATATGAACTTTAGAGTAAAAAGATTTATAAAAAATTAATAATTCGCTAACAAATTATTTAGAACTATATAGTATACTTAGAAATATGTAGTATAATAGTTATATATTCATAAGTATTTTGAAATTTATGCCATTTATTGAGTATATATAAATGAAGAAAAAATATATAGAGGTTATTTTGCTATATATATTGTAAGATAAATTCTTTAGCAAATTAAGCTTAGATGCTTATTTGAATTTAGAGTATTTTTATAATATATAACTATATATAAGTTAACAGGCTTCATATAGCAATACATTAAAACTTATGAAAATTGAGAAAAATATATAATAATAGAAAGATATTTAAGGAGGAAGAATATGCATAAAAAGATTAAACTTATAATTGCCACAAGTCTTATATTAGGCGCAGTTTCAGGAATATTACCAACAAATGATTTTGTATTAGGAACTACTAAAGCTTATGCATCATCTCATGATGATGACGATGACGACGATGACTATTATGAAGAGGCAGTCTTATCTGGAATATATTTAAGCGAAGGGGATATTGATTTTGACAAAGATAATACTGAATATAATATAAGTGTTAAAAAAGATACCTCTGAAATCACTATTAAAGCAAAACCAGAAGATGATGATTATATAGTTGAAGTTGGCAATACTTATGTAGAAGAAAAAGATGACTATGAAGCAACTGTAAAATTAAAAGAAGGCAACAATACTGTAAAAATATATGTTAAAAGTGATGATGACGATGAAACTTATGTATTAAACATATATAGAGGTGATGTAGCAAAGGTAGTTGATACTAACAAAAATACAACTGCAACAAGCGCTCAAACCTTTACAATAAACAATTCAACAAATAAATTTAATACATGGGATCGTATTGACGGAAAATTAAAATATTTGGATGGAACAGGACAAGTTCTAAAAAATATGTGGTGGTTTGATAAAAGTACAGGAATAAACTATTATTTAAAAGAAGATGGAGCTAGAGCTACAGGCTGGTTCCAAAATAACGGCAATTGGTATTATTTTAATGACAATGGCGAAATGAAAACAGGGTGGGTTTCTATAAATAAAAATTGGTATTATTTAAACAAAAGCGGAGCAATGAAAATGGGTTGGCTTGAAGATTCTGATGGAAATTGGTACTACCTTGATAATAATGGAGCTATGAAAACAGGATGGATTGATGGTTCAAATGGTAAATGGTATTATCTAGATTCAACAGGAAAAATGATTAAGAATTCAACTGTCAATGGGTATCAATTGAATAATGACGGAGTTTTAGCAAACTAAAAAATCACATAGCCGCTTAATTTAAGGAAAAATTAATAATAATTTAAGTGTATAATTATGATTTTAGTGGTAAAATATAATATATTATTAAAGAAAAAATGGAACATTAGGTTCAAAATGGAGGAGTATATATGAATAAGAATATAAAGAAAATAATAGCATTAGCATTAGTTTTAGGATCAGTTTCAGCAATAGCACCAGCCACAAATTTTAACTTATTAACTACAAAAGCTTATGCATCATCTGATGAAAATGATGATGATAAATTTGATAGCTTAAATTTAAAAGATGGAAGTGGATCTAAGATAAGACTTTATGAAGATGATGATTACGATGAAAAAGTAAATGATGATGACGTAGAAGAAGGAGAAACTTATTATGCTAAAACTTCATCAAGTAAGATTAATATTGACATCGATGGAGTAAAGGATAAGTATGTTAAAGTGTTTACATCAGATTCAGATAACGCTAAGGGTAAAGATGTAGATGAAGAAATTTCTATATCAGGTGATAAAACTATTTATATAAAAATATATGATGAAGATGTATCAGGTGAAAAGGTAACATATGATGATGATGATTTTAATTCAATAGGTGAGTATGAAATCGAAATAGAATATAAAGGTGATAGTGATTCAGATGATAACGACGCTGATGACTATGATGATATCTATTTAGATAAACTTACTGTAGATGGTGAAAGTATCGCTTTATCTAATTCAAAGGTTGCTTACAACTATAATGTTGCGAGTAACGTTGATAAAGTAGTAATTAAAGCAGAGCCAGAGGATGATGATTATGATGTTTCAATTGATGGAACTGATGTAGATAGTGATGATAATTATAAAAAGACAGTAACTTTAAAAACTGGTGTAAATGAAATAAAAATAGAACTTGAAGACGATGATGATGAAAGAGATTATACTTTAAAGATAACTAGAGCAGCAGCAACACAAACAGGAACTGTTACAGACGGAGTTGCTACTACTCCTGTTGTGACTAAAAAAGCGGACCAATGGGTACAAGTAAATGGAAGATGGCAATATAATGATTCTCAAGGAAACTCATTAAAAAATACATGGTTCTTCGATAGAAACTATGGAAAATGGTACTTCTTAGGAGTAGATGGCAATATGCAAACAGGATGGATATTAACAGGAGGCAAATACTATTACTTATATAGCGATGGATCAATGGCAGCTAGTACTATAATTGATGGATACAAAGTAGACGCAAGTGGAGCTTGGGTTACTAAATAGATTTATTAAGTAGGACAAGACTATATAAATTTTGGACTACCATAAAATTATCTATAGTTTTGTTGTAGAATAAAATTTAAAATTTAATCATAGTATTTACTAAATAAAAGATTAGGAAGCACTTATTTAAATGCTTCTTAATTTTTTTATATATGCTCTAATAAAAATACGTACAATTTATGTACATTTAATTCGTATGTATTTTAGTAATAACAAATTAAATCTATATCCAGTAAATGCGTGTATGCAGTTTGTTTATAAAAACATATGTATATAACTAAAAATATTAGAATAAAAAATAATAAAAATAAATTCTGTTTGATTAAAAAAGGTACCCAAAATAAATTGGACTACTGTATTATATAGTGTCAATAGAGGATATTAAAGGAATTACAGGAATAAATAAAATAAATTTCTAAAATATCTAAAAAAAGTACCAAAAATAAATTACTAGGTTGTATTATATGATGTAGTAATTAAAGGATACATAGGAAATTAATAAATTAATTTCTAAAATATCTAAAAATAATTTTAAAAAAGTACCAAAAACAAAATTTAAGTTTGTATTATTTAATGACAACTTAGGGTCGTCTAGGAAATATAGAAAATTATAAGATGTAATGGTATTTTATGTACATGCCATATGTAATATGGTATACTATCATGACGAATAAAATTTTATATAAATTGCATATTAAAATAATAGTTTAATATACCATTTATATAAAAATATGAATTTGATAGTATTATATAACTTTACAGGGTTGTACAATAATGCTATAATTTATCTGAATTTAAAATTTTAGGAGGAAAGAAATTTATGTTTAAAAGAGCAAATAAAATTACAGCTTTAGTAGTAGCTGCTGCATCAATCATGTCAGTAGTACCAGCTATGGCAGTAGAAAAATTAGGAACTAAAGATGGTACTGTTACAGAAGGTGTTGCTTTCGACAACGGTAACTATGCTTACTATGGTTACAGAACTGATGATGATGATACTGGAATCTGGTACAATGGCGGAAAAGGTGAAAAAGATAAAGCTATCGAAGATTTAGAAGATTATGAATTACACACTAACTCTACAAAATATGGAGAAAAGTATGCTTATGTTACTGAAAATGGTAACAGTGATGAATACTTAGTAGATTTATCAAATGGTAAAATTGCTGATGAAGATACTCCAGAAGATCAAGAAGCTTCAGCTAAAGCTAAATTAATTTCAGCATTAAAGAAAGCTGAAAGATACAATAACACTTCAGATGATGACCATAAAATTACTGACAGTGATGTAAGTACAGAAAGATTATTCAAAAACCAATTTGGTGAACTTTGGTATCAATATACTACAACTTCAGCAAATTCTACATTAGATGATGTTGATGGAGCTGTAATTACAACAACTGCTGGTGGAGCTTCTTATTTTGGTGGTTCAGTATTTACTGGATTCACTAATACATCTGGAAAATACATTGATGCTTCTTACTTAGCTAACTTAAAAGTATACAATGCAAGAAAAAATAAAGCTACAGTAATAGAACAATTCGGAAAAATATACAAAGATGAAGCTTTAAAAGTTGACTTAAAAGGTCTTAAGTCATTAGCTCAAGATAAAGATTATATCTATGCTCTTGCTACAGTAGATGTTACTTATTATCCAGTAGTAAATGGAGCATTTGATTTTAGTGAGGATGCTGCAAAAGTAGTTACACCTCAATACTTCATTCAAAAGATTTCTAAAGAAAGAGACAGTTCAAAAGAAGATGGAGCTTACGTTCCAAAGAGTGTTGATTCTTGGCAAGTAGATGATGGTTCTATATTTGATGTAGATGACGACAACGATGTAGCATTCAAAGCTTTAACAAGCCAAATTGATGGTCAAACTGAACCATCTAAATATGCAGTAAAAGACGGAGTTCTTTATGTAACACTTATGGAAGATAAAGATACTGTACATGTTTATAAATTAAAATTAGGAAAAGATAAGCGTGATCTTGCTAAAGATACTAAACTTACAGGTTCAGATCTTACAGAATTAAAATCTAAATTAGGTGAAGATATCGATATGACTATCGTAACTTTAGATGAAGATGATGATGCAGATGCATCATTAGGATTTGAATCAGTATCTATAGATGTTGATGGAAACACTTGGACAATTGATGATGGAGAAATCTCTATGTTTGATGGAGATGAATTCAAGGTTCAATACAAGACTGACAGATCATTCGACAGACTTGATGTATACAACAAGGATTCATTAATAGCTTGGGAAGATGGAGAAGATGCTTACACAACTGTTCAAGAAGGTAAAGACCAAACAGTTTCTGATGGTGACACTATCGAACCAAGAGTAACTACTCCAGCTACAGTAGGTTGGAAGCAAGAAGCAACAGGTTGGACATTCTACGATGTAAATGGTGCTAAAGTTGCTAGCAAATGGGTAAATGACAACGGTACTTGGTACTACATCAAAGCTGATGGAATCATGGCTACTGGTTGGTACAATGACAATGGTACTTGGTACTTCTTAAAAGGTAATGGAGCTATGGCTACTGGTTGGTACAATGACAACGGTACTTGGTACTACTTAGCAGGATCAGGAGCAATGTTAGCTAACACAACTGTTGATGGTTATCAATTAGGAGCTTCAGGAGCTTGGATTCAATAGTATTTAAATAATTGACAAGCTATATATTAATATAGTTTATCAATTTAAGAAAGGATGAGGCTAAGCCTCATCCTTTTTGTATATAAAGACATAAATCACAATTATATTTAAGAGGGGGACAATAATATGAGTAAAATAATTAAACGAATAATTTCATCTTTACTTGTAATTTCTGCTTTTGCAGCAATAGAACCAGCAAGTCATATTAATTTGATTACAGAAGAAGCATATGCAGCATCTTTTAAGTCTAGTGATGATGCACTTCTTAAATCATTAGATACAAGTAAAGGATCTGTAAAATTTTCAAGTACAAAATCAAGTGCTACTGTAAAGGTAAAAAGTAGTGTTGATGAAGTTAAAATTACAGCTGAAGGTAAAGAAAGTGATTACGAGATTTCTATCGATGGAGACACTGCAGATACAGGAGAAAGTGAAAAAACTGTAGACTTAGATAAAGGAAGAAATAAAATAAAAATAACTGTAAAAGACCCAAGTGGAGATAAGACTTCAGCAACATATTATTTATATATAACTAGAGGAACTTCCTCAAGTAGCGATGACGATGATGATGACGATGATGATGTTTACTTAGATGATATAACTGTAAGTGGAACTGACATTTCATTTTCTAGAAATACAAGAACGTATAATATTGAAGTAGCTGATTCTGTTGATGAAGTGAGAATTAAAGCAGAACCAGATGATGATGATGATACTGTAGAAATTGATGGAACAGAAGTAGATGACGATGATAGTTACAAAAGATGGGTAACTTTAGATAAAGGGAAAAATGTAATTAAAATAACAGTGGAAGATGATGATGATAATGAGAGAACATATACTTTAAATATATACAGAGGTGTAAAAGCACCTTCAACAAATACTGGAGCTGGCGAAATTGATGAAAGTCAAGATTCTATTTATTTAGATAATTTAGAATTATATGACTCTGGAATTGACATAAACTATAGACCTAAGGTTACTTATTATGAGGTAAATGTCAAAGAAGATTATGATAACGTTATAGTTAAAGCAGAACCAGATGATGATGATGATGTTGTTCGCGTTAACGGTAATAAAGTTAAAGATGCTAATTATAATTCAAGAGTATATTTACAAAAAGGTAAAAATATCATTAAGGTAAAAGTTAATAACGATGAAGATAGTGATGATGATGATTACGAAGAAAGAACATATACTATTGTTGTAAATAGAGGAACTTTTACAGACACGACTAATAGTACTAATGCCAATAACACAAATACTACTACTGACAATAGCAGTAATTCTAATTCAGGAAATACTAATACTGCAAATTCAGCAGCTAAAGCCAATCAATGGGTAAAAAATAGCAATGGTCAATGGACATACAATGACGACCTAGGAAAACCTATGACAAATAGTTGGTTTTTTGATAAAAGTTATGGTAAGTGGTATAAACTTGGATTTGATGGAAGTATGCGTACAGGCTGGCAATATGAAGGTGCAAATACCTATTATTTAAATGAAGATGGATCTATGCAAATAGGTTGGAAATATATAGGCAACTCGTGGTACTATTTCAATGCTAATGGAACTATAAAAACAGGATGGTTCCAAAACAATGATGGGAAATGGTATTACTTCTATCCAGGTGGTGTAATGGCTTCGAATATAAAGGTAAGTGGATATCGCTTAGGGGAAGATGGAGCTATGGTATAGTAAAAAGAATAAGGAAAAGAGTTATATCAAAATGGAAATTCTATTTTGATATAACTCCTTTTTTATTAATATATATAGCAAAGTATAGAAATTTTGAAGTATCAAAAATCTATAAAACTTATTTTATAGTATGAATAATTAACAATTTAATATACATTCTCAAAAGTTTATTGATTCAAATTTACTATACAGCTTTAATAATGCAAACTATAAAATTTATTAATTAAAACTTGTATTAGATTCCTGTTTATAGACTAATTCGGTAAAAGTTACAGAGTGAAATATTTATGCTTTTAAAGATTTTCTATTCATATAGTTAAGTGCAATTCCAATGCCTAAGACTATCCAAAATACGGGAGCCACACTGACAACTGAATCGTTGAAAAGTCCAGCAAATAAATATCCTACAACACCAAGACAGGTTACAGAACCAAATACTTGAGGTTTCTCATAATATTTTTTGAAAGCGTATAATTTAACACTATCAGCAATATAAATAATCATAATAGCTAAAAATGCCAACAATGCAATAAAACCATTATTTAAGGCAATTTGCAGATAAAGATTATGTGGTTTATCTACCACCATATTAGGGACATCATATGCATAATATTTGCCTATAAGATCATTTTGAGGGAATCTAAAAGCAAAAGTATCAGGTCCGCCGCCTAAGATTAGATTATTCTTAATCATAGGAATTGATCTTGACCAAATATATCCTCTAGCAGAACCGAGCTTTTCCTTACCATTGAAACCAAAAGTTTCGGGATATTCTATATCAACATCTTTATTAATATTTATATTAAACATATGTATGCTGTTATTATCTTTTAAAGCAAAGGTAAACGTAGGCTGATTGTTGATATTTAAAATAATACCATCTGCTCTAGTTGATTTATTAGTCATTTTAGCAATGGTAAGAGTAATGTTTTTAAAGTTTTCATTAGTGGTGGTATATACTTTATCAGTTTTTACGTAAGGTACAATTTCATCTTTTGAATTTTTAAATATAAATTGATTGTTTTCATAAGACATTTTTAAAGTATCATTTTGTAATATAACTTGTGCATCTTTATCGGTATATACTATATCCTTAACTGGAGTATGTTCTTTATAATCAAAATCACTAGTATCTTTAAAAACACTTAATATATCACTTGCTAAAGTTGGTATTCTCTCGAAAATAGAACCTTTAGTTGCAAAGTTAAGACCCGTAGCTATGACTAATATAGAAACGAAAAATATTAAAAGTGGTTTCCATTTTTGAATAATTAATTTCCAAAATATAACAACTCCTAAAACAGTTGCAGCAAAAATACCAATAATACCAGCACGGGAAGTACTTCCGAATAATAACCATACAGAAAGTAAAGTGCCAATTCCTAAAGATAATTTATGCATAATATCTTCATCTTCAAATATTGTTAAACAAAATAATATAGGTAAAGTAATAGCTACAAAGCTGCCAACATAGTTGTAATGGAATAGAGTACCATATAATTTTCCTGCTTCATAAAGTAAATTCATTTTCGAATTAGGAGTTTGATATTCACTAGGAATAACAATTTTAGTACCTAAATTAGTTTTAATTAAATCTTGACCAGCATATTGGAAAATTCCTAAAAAAGCATTAATAGCAACTAAAATGAGAATGGGAGTAATTACATATTTATAATCATTTGTAGTTTTGAAAGCATAAATTGAGTATATGAGCAAAATCAAATAACAAATAATTGTAATAAGTCCTTCTGCTCTATCAAACATTCCCCAAATAGCTACTTCTCTATATGAAGAAAACACTGTAGAAAGAAAAGTAAAAATTAAGAATATACTAGCTGCAATTAAAATTGAATTAATAACCTTGTCTCTTTTTTCAAATATTCTTTTGAAGAATACTACACTGATACCAAGCAAAATAACACAAAAAATTAGTAACAGAAAAGCTTTCCTTTGAGAAAACAAATCACTTTTAGAATTTGCTCCAAATAGATTAAGAGTATCTTGGTCAGGTGTTAATGGTGTCATACGAACAATTAAAGGTACGATTGCCAAAATAAATGCAACGGGAAAGAAAAAATTAATGTTTTTTTTGTTTTGAGTATTTTTAATACTTTCCAATTCTTTTACACATCCTAATTATTATTTTTGTACAAAATATTAAAAATAATAAGCCTATTATATAAGTTTGTAGACTTGCTATTTATTGAATATCACCAATTTGTGATTAACTTACAAAAAGTTATAATGCTTTTGTAAAACTAGGTTGCAAAATGAATATTTATAAAATATTCATAGGTTAAAATTGTTTTATTTTATAGCTTCTTGTAAATTAATCAGATTAGTATACAAATATTTAATATTATAGCATTGTAAGTAAGCTATTGCAATAAATTAGGATATTACTATTAGTAGATTAACATTAATACTAAGGAAAATTTCAGATTTCAACATATTAAGTAAAATATATTTATTTAATATGCATATGAAAGATATTTTAGGAGTAATAAAAGTTGATTTATATGTTTTAAGAGATGGCTTGTAGGATATAATATTTGGCTAAATTTCAAATGTTCACTGTATTTCTAAAATATACAGTGAACATTTAAAATATAAACATGCTTATTATAAATGAGATTTATATTCGTTACAAATAATATCAACTGTATTTGGTAAAACGGTGTCTAATGAGTAACACTTTGCCAGTTGTTGGCTTTTAATATTCATTTTACTTAATAAATTTTTATCTTCATATATGGTTTTAATATAACAGCAAAATTCATCAATATCATTATATTGAAATAAAAATCCATTTTCATTAGGGACAACTAAATCAGAGTGACCTTTCACATTAGATGCAACTATAGGTAATCCAACACTCATAGCTTCCATAATATTAAAGGGTAAGCCTTCACTTCGGCTTGAGGAGACGCATATATCAGATAATTGATAGTATGTACAAGTATCTTTTGTATAACCAGTAAAAACTACGTTATTGCTAATACCTAACTCCTTAACGTAGTTTTTTAATTCCTCTAGCAATGCCCCATCACCAAGTAAAACTAGTTTTATATTTGTAAAACCATCTGATATTAGTCTTTTAACTGAAGATATTAAAAATCTTTGGTTTTTACGTTTAGAAAATTCAGCCACATAAACTAGCAGAAAATCATCATCTTTAAAAGAATGTTCTTTTCTAAGTGCAATTTTATCTTCAAGTGATGTTGGTTGGAAGGAGGATAAATCTATGCCCATTCCATCTATTTTATATAGATTGTCTTTATAAAATTTGTGTTTTGCGGCAATGTCATAATCCTCAGAATTCATTACAATTATAGTGTTAGTAACGCACTTGGTGAATTTTTCAGCTAAGAGCATAATTGTTTTCTTTAAAAAAGAACTCTTCCTATCAAATAAATAACCATGAACAGTATTAATAACTAATTTAGGCTTTTTGAACGATAATATTATTCCAAGCCTTGTAAAAAAAGCTGCAAGTGCTGTATGAAGGTTTATAATATCGTAGTTTTCAGCTTTTATTACTTTAGAAATTCTAAATGAAATAATAATATTTTTAATTGAAAACATATTTTTTTCAAAGGAAATAGGGATGATCTTATCAACATATGGAATGGCAGATTTATTATTAGGTTTACCCATAATATGTATAATGTATCCTTGTTTCTTAAATTGTTCTAGGTAAGGAATATGAAAATTTTCTATATGTGATAAGGTTGAAGCTGAAAAAAGTATTTTCTTCATATTATTATCCTCCAGTAAGAAAATGATTAAAAAATAAACAGATTTAATATATATATTAATATAAGTTTTCACTTCTATACTCTGATAGTCTATTTTTATTTGAACTATAAAATTAAAAATTTATATATGTTTTTAACAGAATGAATTAATCAGAGTTTATATATTTGAATAGGATTAAGTATTATAATATTACTTAATAAGTTGTTCATTGTTTTTAAGACCTTTAAAAACTGTTTTAAACAATATACTTATATCCATTAGTAAACTCCAATTTTCAATATAATATATATCAAATTCAATTCTCTTTTTAATTGAAGTGTCACCTCTATAACCATTAACCTGGGCTAGCCCAGTTATTCCTGGTTTTATTTGATGTTTTACCATATAAAGAGGGATTTCATCTTTGAAATTATCAACAAAGTGAGGAAGCTCTGGTCTAGGGCCTATTAAACTCATATCACCTTTTAATACATTAAAAAATTGAGGTAATTCATCTATAGAAAATTTACGAATAAAAGAACCAAATTTAGTTTTTCTAGGATCAACATTGGTGCTCCAACCAGTTTCTTCTTTAGTGTTAATTTTCATGGATCTAAATTTATACATAGTAAATATAGTCTTATTTAAACCTACACGGTTTTGTTTAAAGATAACAGGACCTTTTGAAGTGCATTTGATAATTATGGCAGTAACGACCATTATAGGGCTTGTACAGATAATTAAAATAAGAGAACCTAATATATCTATAGCTCTTTTGGTAAATGCATTGCCTAAATTATCTAAAGGAATTCTTCTAACATTAATAATAGGAATATTTCCAATTTGATCAATATAAGGCTGACTTGGAATGTATTTATAACAAAATGGAATTATAGAAATCTTAGTACCAGTCTTTTCACAATCTGAAACTATATTTTCTATAAATTTTGCATCAGATACGTCAAGGGCGCAAACCACTTCATCAGGTTTATTTTTATTTAAAACCTCATATAAATCATCATAATTACCAAGCTTTTCACCTTTAAAATTTGAATTATTTGCAACATATCCAGAATAATTGTAACCATAATGTCTATTACCTTTAATGACTTCTAAATATTCATTTGCAACCTCGCCACCACCAACAATTATTACATGCTTTAAATTTAAACCTTTAGAACGATATTTTGATAAAGTTTTTCTTAAAATAAATCGCTTAGTTATAATTAAAGTAATGTTTACAAAATAAAAAATAATAAGAACCCATCTGGAGATATCAACAAGTCTAAAAATAAATAATAAAGAAAGTAAAACTGCTGTAAGTATAGTGTTTGCTTTAATAATTTGAGTACACTCTTTAATGAAGGTGGTAGTTCTAAAAGAATGATAAAGATTAAAAAAGTTAAAGATAATAAGATTTATAGGAACTATAATAACTGAAAATTTAATATAGGTAGTTATTTTAATATAATCGGTATCTGCTGAAAATATATGAAAACGAATTATATATGCAAAAATCATTGATAAAAATAAGATTATAATATCTGAAACAGCATTAAATTTATTTAGCAAAGTTTGATTTTCTTTTATCATTAATATAAGCCTCCCATTATGAGATTAAATATTTCTAACTTAACTAGCTGTATAATATCATTTTAGAAGGAATTTTGCAATAAATTGAAGTTATAGTTATGTGATTTTCATTGACTTGATTTGGATATTTATAAGTGAATAACATTGTGATTTAATATAACAAATTTAATAGCTATTTTCCTGTAGCTGAAATAACTGCCATAGACAAATATTATGAAATTCATTTATTTATTTTTTAGAATATGGTAAAATTATAGGTAGAATGCAAAAATAATGTATTAAATAATGCATATAAGTATTTAAAGTTAATTTTATATTTATCTATGTATTATTTTAGTGTTGGATTATAAAAGTATAAACATTGTAAGTAATGATTTGTAAATTTTAAATATACTAGAAAGAAGTGATATTTTTGACGAAGGGAATAATACTAGCAGGCGGAAGTGGAACAAGACTTTATCCTTTAACTATGGTAACTTCAAAGCAGCTTTTGCCAGTATATGATAAACCCATGATTTATTATCCATTATCAACGTTGATGTTAGCAGGAATTAGAGATATATTAATAATCTCAACACCACAGGATTTACCTAATTTTAAAAAGTTATTAGGTGATGGTTCTAGATATGGTATAAATTTATCTTATAAGGAGCAGCCATCTCCAGATGGACTTGCACAAGCTTTTATATTAGGAGAAGAGTTCATTGGTAATGATAATTGTGCTATGATACTTGGAGATAACATATTCCATGGAAATGGACTTACAAAACATTTGAAAAAAGCTGTAGAAAATAAAGGACGCGCAACAGTTTTTGGTTATTATGTAGATGATCCAGAGCGTTTTGGAGTAGTAGAGTTTGATGAAAATGGAAAAGCTATATCCTTAGAAGAAAAGCCAGTAAAGCCAAAATCTAATTATGCAGTTACAGGACTTTATTTTTATGATAATAAGGTATGTGAATACGCAAAGAAACTAAAACCATCGCCAAGGGGAGAACTAGAAATTACTGATTTAAATAAGGTTTATCTTGAAAATGAAAAGTTAGATGTGATAACCCTTGGTCGTGGATATGGCTGGCTTGATACAGGAACAGTTGATAGTTTAACAGAAGCGGCTGAATATGTAAAAGTTATTGAAACTAGGCAAGGGCTTAAAATTGCGTGTTTAGAAGAGATCTCTTACAAAAATGGCTGGATTGATAAAGAAACACTACTGGAAAGTGCAGAGCAATATGGGAAAAGTCCTTATGGACAGCATTTAAAAAATGTTGCTGAAGGAAAAGTTATTTATTAATTGACAATTGATAGGAGAATTTAATAATTGGCAGAGATAATTAAGTGAGAAAATATAAAAGTTTTTCTTGATAGAAGAGATTTTAAGAAATTCCTATAGATATTTCATATTTAATTGTCAAATATCTATTTGGATGATCACTTGAAAAAGGAGAGTATATATGAAACTAACAAAAACAAAATTAGAAGGTGTGTACATTGTTGAGCCTCAAGTTTTTGGAGATGAAAGAGGCTGGTTTATGGAAACTTATTCTAAAATTAAAACGCCAGAAATAGCTTGTGATTTTATACAAGACAATCAATCATATTCAAAGGGAAAAGGGATACTTAGAGGAATTCATTTTCAAAACGGTGAACATGCTCAAGCAAAATTAGTACGTTGTGTTAGAGGTGCAGTGTTAGACGTTGCAGTTGATTTAAGAAAAGAATCACCAACATATAAGCAGTGGGTAGCTGTTGAGCTTTCAGCAGAAAATAAAAAGCAGTTTTTTATTCCAAGAGGATTTGGACATGGTTTTGTAACTTTGACAAATGATGTTGAGTTTGTTTACAAAACAGATAATTATTATAATTATGAAAGTGATAGAAGCATTAAGTTCGATGATCCAGAAATTGGTGTTGAATGGGGAATAGAAAATCCAATTCTTTCAGAAAAAGATAAAAAGGCACCATTACTTAAGGATAGTGATTGTACTTATATTTATAGATAATTGTCAATTGACAGGTGACAATTATCAATCGTCCATTGAATAAAGGGAGTGTGGAAAAATGAAAATTGTAGTAACAGGTGGAGCAGGATTTATTGGTGGAAATTTTGTTCATTATATGCTTAATAAATACGAAGATTATAAAATAATAGTTGTTGATGCTTTAACATATGCAGGAAATATGGAGACTTTAGCGGAAGTACAAGATAATCCGAATTTTTCATTTTATAAGCTAGATATAGCAGATAGAGATGCTGTATATGATATGTTTGAAAAAGAACATCCAGATATGGTAATTAATTTTGCTGCGGAAAGTCATGTAGATCGTTCTATTGAAAATCCAGAAATATTCTTAAAGACTAATATTATTGGTACGGCTGTGCTTATGGATGGTTGCAGAAAATATGGTATTAAGAGATATCATCAAGTATCAACTGACGAAGTATATGGAGATTTACCTATTGATAGACTAGACCTTTTCTTTACAGAAGAAACTCCAATACACACCTCGAGTCCATATTCATCAAGTAAAGCATCTGCTGATCTTTTAGTTGGTGCATATTATAGAACATACGGATTGCCAGTTACAATTTCAAGATGTTCTAATAATTATGGACCATATCATTTTCCAGAAAAGTTAATTCCTCTTATGATAGCAAATGCATTAAAGGATAAAGAGCTGCCTGTATATGGAACAGGTGAAAACGTACGTGACTGGTTATATGTAGAGGATCATTGTAGTGCAATTGATTTGATCATTCATAAGGGCAGAGTTGGTGAAGTTTATAATATTGGTGGACATAATGAAAGAACAAATTTAGAAGTTGTAAAAACAATAATTCATGAATTAGGGAAATCAGAAGAACTTATTAAATATGTTGGGGACAGAAAAGGACATGATATGCGTTATGCTATAGATCCTGCAAAGATTCATAATGAACTTGGATGGCTTCCTACAACAACCTTTGATGAAGGAATAAAAAAGACTATTAAGTGGTATTTAGATAATAAATCTTGGTGGGAAAATATAATTAGTGGTGAATATCAAAACTACTATAAGAACATGTATGAAGATAGATAGTTCTCTAATAGTAGGTGATAAACCATTAGTATCTATATTATTAGCTGTCTATAAGCCAAAGGAATCTTGGCTTATAGAACAGCTGATTTCGTTGAATGAACAAACATATGAAAATATAGAATTATTAGTTTATGATGACTGCCCTGATTGTCCTATAAATGAAGAGATTATAAAAAATTATATTACAAAGTTTTCATATAAATTAATAAGAGGGACTGAAAATAAAGGTTCAAATAAAGCCTTTGAAGAGCTTACCAAGGTTGCAGAAGGTGATTTTTCTGCATATTGTGATCAAGATGATATTTGGGAAGCTGATAAGTTAGAAATTTTAATAAAATTGATTCAAAAAGAAAATGCAGTACTTGCTTACAGTGATATGTCAGTTATAGATAAAGATTCTAAAACTTCGGCTGAAAGTTTAAGAACAGTTAGACCTAGATTAGAATACATATATGGAGAAAAATTGTTTGATAAATTATTCTTTAGTAACTGTATTGCAGGTTGTAGTATGCTGGTATCTAATAAAATCGCAAAAAGTACTATTCCATTTTCAAAAGTTACAGTTCATGACCAGTGGATTGCTATGATAGCTGGTTTTTATGGTAAAATAGTTTTTGTAGAAAAACAACTTGTAAGATATAGAATACATGGGAATAACCAGACAGGAATTTTAACAGGTATTTATACTAAAAAAGATTATTATAATATAAGATTAAAGCCTTTAAAGCAGAGGTTAGCCGAATTTAAAGAGGTCTTAAAAGGTGAAAATTTAAAGAGTATTGAAAAGTTTTATGAGGCTAGAACAAATAAAAGAATATTTAGAATTTTAAAATACAGTTATTTAAGTAAAAAAGAAGCATATTTTGAAGTTATATTGAAGTATATGCCTAATTGTGTATTTAAAAGAATAATTAAAAAATTAAAGTGAGATGATAAAAGATGATACTTGTTACTGGAGTTAATGGACAGCTGGGGTTTGATGTTGTAAAAGAATTAAAAAAAAGAAATATTGAATGTGTAGGAATTGGTAAAGCTGAATTAGATGTAACAGATAGAAATGCGGTTAATGAGTATATTTCAAGGTTAAAGCCAGAATGTGTTATACATTGTGCTGCATATACAGCAGTTGATAAAGCAGAAGATGAAGAGGAAATTTGCACTAAGGTAAACGTATATGGAACAGAAAATATAGCAAGGGCTTGTAAAAAAGCGGATTCTAAGATGATTTACATATCTACAGATTATGTATTTGATGGGCACCGAGATAAGCCATTTGAGGTTGATGGGAACATAAAGCCACTTTCAGTATATGGAAAAACTAAATCTGAAGGTGAATTAAAAGTAAAAGAAATTTTAGATAAATATTTTATAGTTAGAATTTCATGGGTATTTGGGCTTAATGGGAATAATTTTATTAATACAATGCTTAGATTAGGTGAAGAAAAGGAAAGTTTAAATGTTGTGTGTGATCAAATAGGAAGCCCTACATATACTTTTGATTTAGCGCCACTTTTATGTGATATGGCTGTATCTGAAAAGTATGGAGTATATCATGCAACTAATGAAGGTTTTTGTTCTTGGGCAGAATTTGCAGCAGAAATTATGAAGAAGGCAAATTTAAATTGTAAGATAAATCCTATTCCTACAAGCGAGTATCCAACAAAGGCTGTTAGACCTTTTAATTCTAGGCTTTCTAAGAAGAGTCTTTCGGATGGTGGATTTGAATTGTTACCTAGTTGGAAAAATGCTTTGGATAGATATTTAATAGAGTTGAGATAAGAGGATAATAAGAATATGAATAAGAAAAAATTTGTTAAATTAGTAATATTATTTTTTTTAATGATTATATCAAATATATTAGTATTTAAATATTGTAATTTGGAATATAGAAATATAACTTTAAGTTATAAACTAACATCTGATAAGCAGGATACATATCAAGTATTTTATGGAAATGATGCATCATGGACAGAAGAACAATCCCAAAAAGCGAATTATTCAGATGTAAAAAAACAAGAAACACTAAAGTATACAATTCCAAAAGATATGAAAGAATTGAGATTTGATTTAGGAAATCAAGAGTCACATATAAATATATCAGACATTAAATTATCAAAATTAGGGAAAAGTATAGATTTAGATGTAAATCAAATTTTAGATAAAAATAATCAATTTCAAATTGGGCAAATAAAAAAAGTTGAGACATCTTTTGATATTGAAACAACAGGTACAGATCCGTATATAATATATAATGTGGATTCTAATATAGTAATGGAACTTGTTGAATATGAAAATATAATAAATAATATACTTAAAGTAGGAATTTGTATAATGGTAGATATACTATTATTAATAGTTTTAAAAAAATCAAAAAGTGTTATTTCATTAATTCAAGAATTAAATAATAATAGGACGTTGATATGGAGCTTATCAAAAAATGATTTTAAAACTAAATACGCCGGTTCATATTTAGGTATAACTTGGGCGTTTATACAACCGGTAGTAACTATACTGGTTTATTGGTTTGTATTTGAGTTTGGACTGAAATCTGGATCACCAATAAAAGATGTGCCATTTATAGTATGGTTCATGACAGGATTAGTTCCATGGTTTTTCTTTCAAGAAGCATTACTTAATGCTACAAATTGCATGTTAGAATATAGTTATCTAGTAAAAAAGGTGGTATTTAAAATAAGTATACTGCCAATAGTAAAAATAGTATCGGCAGTATTTGTGCATTTAGTATTTATAGTTTTCTTATTCATTGTAGCAGGAATATATGGATTTTATCCATCACAGTATACAATACAACTGATATATTACTCATTTTGTACATTTTTTATGGTGCTTGCGATATCATATGCAACATCAGCAATAGTAATATTTTTAAAGGATCTTGGACAAATAATAAATATATTTTTACAAATAGGTATGTGGATGACTCCAATAATGTGGAGTTATACAATAATGCCTAAACAGTTGCAATGGATAGTAAAGTTGAATCCAATGTATTATGTAGTAGAAGGATATAGAGATACAATTATAAATCATATTTGGTTCTTCCAAAGATATTTTCAAACAGTATATTTTTGGGTAATAACATTGGGATTATTTATTGTTGGAGCAATGATATTTAAGAAATTAAAACCACATTTTGCAGATGTACTGTAGGGAGAGAAAAGAATGAATAATATAGCTATAAAAGTAGAACAATTAAGTAAAATGTATAAGTTATATGATAAACCAGCGGATAGAATGAAAGAATCATTAAGCTTAACAAAAAAAATATATAGTAGAGAACATTATGCATTAAATAATATATCATTTGAAATAAAAAAAGGTGAAACGGTAGGAATAATAGGAACCAATGGTTCAGGTAAGTCAACAATATTAAAAATTATAACAGGTGTATTAAATTCTAGTAAAGGAAATGTAATAGTTAATGGAAGAATATCAGCTTTATTAGAGTTAGGTGCAGGTTTCAATCAAGAATATACTGGCATGCAAAATATTTATCTAAATGGAACTATGTTGGGTTTTACAAAAGAGGAGATTGATGAAAAATTAAGCAGTATTATAGAATTTGCAGACATAGGAGAATTCATCAATCAACCCGTTAAAACTTATTCAAGTGGTATGTTTGTAAGGTTGGCATTTGCAGTAGCTATTAACATCGAACCAGAAATATTAATTGTTGATGAAGCACTTTCAGTGGGTGATGTTTTTTTTCAGGCTAAATGTTATAGAAAGTTTGAAGAGTTTAAGAAGCAAGGAAAAACAATTCTATTTGTAAGTCATGACTTGGGAAGCATTAGCAAATATTGTGATAGAGCTATATTGTTAAATAAAGGGTGTAAGCTAAGTGAAGGAGAAACTAAAGAAGTTATTGATATATATAAAAAGGTTTTAGTAAATCAACTAGATGATCCTATAAAAAAAGATGATGAAAATAAACAAAATTTGCAAGATGGAATATGGAAGCAATCAATGAATATTAATCCTAGTAAAATAGAGTATGGAAGTAAGTTGGCCGAAATAGTAGATTTTGCTGTAATTGATAATAATGGAACAATAACCAATAATATAGTTAAAGGTGAAACATTCACTATTAAAATGAAAGTTATTTTTAATGAAATAATTCAAGATCCTATTTTTGCTTTTACAATCAAGGACCTAAAAGGAACTGATATTACTGGGACTAATACAATGCTAGAAAAAATAAATGTTTTAGTATCAAAGGTAGGGCAAGTAAAAGAAGTTACATTTACACAAAAAATGAATTTACAAGGTAGAGAACATCTATTATCATTGGGCTGTACTGGGTTTAAGAATGGAGAATTTACTGTATATCATAGGCTTTATGATGTATGTAATATTACTGTTATAGCAAGTAAAAATTCAGTGGGGTATTATGATATGAATTCTGATGTAAGAATAAAATAGAAAAGGATTAAGAGAGGAATATATATGAATGAAAAAATAGGAAATGTACTTTTAGACTATAGATATTATCCAGGTGAAGATTTATATAGTGATGGGGAAGTTGAAGATGAACTTTTAGATATTGTACAAAATAATACAGAAGAAGAATTTAATAAAATTATTGAAGAACGTAATAATTGGCCAATAATGTATCATTTATCCCATTTAAGGACTAATATAATAGAATGGGTACCAATTAACAAGCAACAAACAGTACTCGAAATAGGATCAGGATGTGGAGCAATTACA
Organism: Clostridium puniceum; assembly: GCF_002006345.1. Lineage (GTDB taxonomy): Bacteria > Bacillota > Clostridia > Clostridiales > Clostridiaceae > Clostridium > Clostridium puniceum. The sequence continues at coordinate 11,366 of NZ_LZZM01000174.1, read as the reverse complement.
GGAACGTTGGCAGATAAAGCAAAGAAAGTAACATGTATAGATTTATCAAAAAAACGAAGTCTTATTAATGCATATAGAAATAAGAATAAAAATAATATAGAAATTCTAGTAGGTAATTTTGAATATATAGAAAAAGATATTGTAGAAAAATATGATTATATTACTCTTATAGGGGTATTTGAATATGGAGAATCTTATATATCAAGTGAAAAACCTTATGAAAACTTTCTGAAAATAATTAGCAAGCATTTAAAGGAAAATGGAAAGATTATTATTGCAATAGAGAATAAATTAGGTCTAAAATATTGGGCAGGGTGCAAAGAAGATCATGTAGGGAGATATTTTGAAAGTATAGAAGGATATCCTAATACACATGGTGTGAAGACTTTTTCAAAAAAAGAACTAGAAGGAATTATACAGTCCAGTGGATTTGATAATTACAAGTTCTACTATCCATATCCAGATTACAAGTTACCAAATAGCATTTATTCAGATGATTACCTACCTAAGAAGGGTGAACTAAGCAATAACATGCGGAATTTTGATGCTGAGCGTATGATTTTATTTGATGAAAGCAAAGCGTATGACTCTATAATAAAGGAAGGCATATTCGACATATATTCTAATTCATATTTAGTTATGTTAGAAAAAGGGAAAGATTCAAGCGATAATATTATATATTCTAAATATTCGAATGAAAGAGCTGATAAGTTTAAAATTAGAACAGATATAATCAAAGATTCTGACGGAAATGTATTTGTTCAAAAGGTAGCACTTACACTTGGATCACAAGAACATATTAACAAGATATATAAAAGTTATAATCTATTATCACAAGCGTATAAGGATTCAAAGATATGTATTAATAAGTGTAGTATAATAGAAAAAGGTTTAAAGTTTGAATACATTCCTGGGAAAACATTGGTAGAAGAACTAGATCAAATTTTATTTGAAAAAAATTATAAGAAATTATTTGAAGACATAAAAAATTATGTAGATACTATTGAATTAGGGATAAAGAAAAAGAATTTTGAATTGACAGAAGATTTTATAAAAGTGTTTGGTGATGTAAAATTACCCTCTTACTTAAAAGCTACTGAAATTACTAATATTGATCTTATTTTTAGTAATATAATTATCGGTAATAGGTGGAATGTTATAGATTATGAGTGGACATTTGATTTTCCAATCCCATTTAATTTTATTATTTATAGAGCGATAAGTGGATATATATTTAATTCAAATAAAAAAAATGAATTAATGAATTTAGGATTATATAAGTTTTTAGGTATCACAGATCAGGAAATGCAAGCATACGGTAGCATGGAAAGGTGCTTTGAAGAATATGTACTAGGTGGATTAGCAAAATTAAATGATTTACATGGTAAAACTACAGAGCCTAATGTAGATATACAACAATTAATCCAACATCAGAAGACTAACTCTGTTAATAATGCGATACAGATATTTTATGATTATGGTGAAGGATTTAGTGAAAAAAATTCATATAAAATTTATCCTTTATTTAATGATGGGGATAAAGTTGTATTAGACATACACATAAAACCTAATATTAAACAAGTTAGAATTGATCCTTGTAATAGTTACAGTTTAATAAAGATAGATAATGTAGTGGGGTATGATAATATAAAGTATTCTGATGCAGAATACTACACAAATGGAATACAGTTAAATAATAAATCGCTGCTGTTTGCTAATGATGATCCTCAAATAATAGTGACAAATTTAAACCCTGAAACCAATAAGATAGAATTAACATTTGAGATACAAATAATATCTAAAAAATTTGCTGTAGAGTTATGTAAATTTATTGAGGATAAAGAAGAAGAAGTAAAAAGCAAAGAGGAAGAAATAAAAAGCAAAGAGGAAGAAATAAAAAGCAAAGAGGAAGAAATAATTGGAAAATTAGAGGAATCAAAGGCAAAAGAAAAAGAAATAATTCAATGCAATAAAAAAATAGAAGACATTCAAATGGAACTTAAAGATAAGGTTGAACGAATTCAAAAATATAATGAAATGTCTTTAATAAAAAAAATTAGAAATCAAATTTAATATAAGGAGTTATTAAATTATATGTTTAAATACAATATTGAAAGTAATCAACTATTAAGTAATAACGGGAAGATTAATTTAATTTTAAAAGGTTGGGCATTTCATACAGAGAAACCAATTAATATAAAGGTTATAGATGGTAAAGGAAAAAAACATGAGTATAAATTACAAAAGAGTAGAAGAAATGATGTTTTTAGACATTTTGAGAATAATAATAATGCTCTAGAAAGTGGAATGATACTTGAAATAAATTCAATTCACAAAAACATAAAGAAAATCATGGTAGTGTTTTTAGATGAACAAGAAAACATATTAGGAGAACATATAGTAGACATTAAAAAATTAAACTTAGAAGGTTTTAATAGTAAAATTTCATATAAGAATTTAGAAAAAGTATTTCGTAGTGTAAAAAACGATGGCATAAGACTTACCTATAATAAGATTATTAATAAGTTTAATAATGTAGGAACAGGTAATCTGGAACAAGAAATTATAGAGCCATATTTCTTTATAGATGAAAGCTATCAATATGAACCTTCAGAAAATCACAATATTATTTTAATTATCAATTCTACAAATAATATATCAAAGGATTATTACTTACAAACAATAAAAAGTATTAAAAATCAACAAATTAAAACTATTATTAATGTATACAGTCCAACTAATGAGAAGTTAGTACTAGAATATAATGATTTATTGAAGAACTGCACTAATATAAAATGCGAAAAAATATTAAGTACAAATGATGATCTATTAAAGTTCATTAAATCAAATGATTTAGATAGTAGAGATGCATATTATATTATCCTTACATCAGGTGACTGTTTAGCTAGTTCAACTCTTGGTCGAGTTCAAGAGGCTTTAGACCATAATAATGCTAAAATAATAACATTTAATGAAGATAGAATATTACGAGAAGACTATATAGCGCCATTATATAAAGAAGATGCTATTAATCAAAAGCGAAATAAAAATGTTATATTCAGAAAAGCTTTAGTGATACATCAAAGTGTAATAGAAGATTATTTAGAAAATAAGATTAATATATCAGATATTCATACTATTAATAATGTTTTATACCACTATAGAATAAGTAAAAATTCTAATAAGCTAAGTAATGTAAAACCTATAGCATTTTATCTACCACAATATCATGCTATACCAGAAAATGATGAATGGTGGGGAAAAGGATTTACAGAGTGGACTAATGTAACAAAGGGAGAGTCACTTTTTGAAGGACATTATCAACCTCATGTCCCTAGTGAGTTAGGGTATTATAATTTAGTAGAGGATAAATCTATACAATATAAACAGATAGAATTAGCAAAGGAATATGGTATACATGGATTTTGCTATTATTATTATTGGTTTAATGGAAAAAGACTATTAGAAAAGCCGTTGGATAATCTATTAGCAGATAAGGGATTAGACTTTCCATTCTGTATTTGTTGGGCCAATGAAACATGGAGCAGAAGATGGGATGGACAAGAAAAAGAAATTCTTATAAAACAAGAACATAATGAAGAAACAGATACTAATTTTATAGAAGATGTAATTCCAATATTAAAGGATGAAAGATACATAAAAATTGATGGTGCTCCATTATTACTTATTTATAGATCGGAATTATTTCCTGATTTGGATGGAACTATTAAGAAATGGAAAAAAATATGTAGGGAAAATGGAATTAATAAATTACATGTTTCTTTAGTTCAGTCATTTGGATTAACTGACCCTAATATTTATGGAGGAGATTCAGCAGTAGAGTTCCCACCTCATGGTGTTATTACAGGGGAAATATCTAAAACTATGCCAAATTTAGTGAAAGAATTTGGAGGTAGCATTTTCGATTATAGAGATGTAGTAGCAAGATATGTAAATAAGAGACCAGACAATTATAAAATTTTCAGAGGAACTATGTTAAGTTGGGATAATACAGCAAGACGAGGAGCTAATTCCAATATATTTAATTATGCTAATCCCGAAGAATATAGTAAATGGTTAACAGGAATTATTGATTATACTACTAATTTTAATGATGATGAATATCAATATGTATTTATAAATGCTTGGAACGAATGGGCAGAAGGAACACATTTAGAGCCAGATGAAAAGTATGGTACAGAATATTTACAAAAAACTAAAGATAGTCTATATTCGAATTATTAGGAGGACCAATAATGATAGATGATTTAGTAAGTGTAATAGTTCCATCATATAACTATGAAAAATATATAATTGAATGCTTGCAATCAATTGCAAATCAAGATTATAGAAATATAGAGTTGATTATAGTAGATGATTTTTCAAAAGATAATAGTAGGAATTTAATAAAAGAATTTATAAAGCAATATAGTGAGAATAAAAGATTTATACAGATAAAATATATTGAAAATATTCAGAATGAAGGTGCACATTACACTATTAATAAGGGAATTCAACAAGCTAAAGGAAAATACATTGCTGTAATAAATGCAGATGACCTATATGAAAGCAATAGGTTTTCTGCAATTATACCTAAGATGAAGGAAAAGGATGTTAATATTGCATTCTCAAGTGTTGAGGTGATAGATGGAAAATCAATTATTGCACAAGGGGAAGAAGCGCAGAATTTTAGAGATATACAAATTCGTATTAACGAATGTGGACAAGTATCTCATGCATTAATGATTCAGAATGTTGCTATATCAACAGGGAATATGGTATTTACTAAAGAATTATATAATAGGTTAATAGGCTTTGAAAAGTATAAATATATTCATGATTGGGATTTTATTTTAAGAGCTGCACTTATTCAAGAACCTTTATACTTAGAAGAAACTAAATATTACTATAGATTACATAATGATAATAGTTTTAGGGAATTGGGTGATATTGCAGATCAAGAAGTAAATTTAGTTTTAAGTAATTTCTTTAATCAAATTAAGGCAAAGAATGTCACTAATCAAAATCTATCGAAGGATAGTGTAGAATTGTTTATTAAGAATACATATTTATATAAATATTGGACCAACGATAACCTATTAAAAATAATCCTAAAGAAAATTATGAAAAAGTTAGGAAGTTAATTGTTATTAAAGATGAGGGAATTATTGCAGTATATTTAGCTGCTATTTCCTCTAATTTTATAACTTGTTATGATTATGAAGGAGATAGCAATGAGCAGAGAACGTATATATAAAAATAGATATTTATTAATAGTATCAATATTAATACTACTAGGGATATCTTTATTCTTTTTGATTATGAATATGAATACTCCTATGATGGGAGAGGATTTTGCTTTAATTAGTTTTTCGCATTATTATGAACCAGTTTCAATAGGAGATCACATAAGTTTGATTGTAAATAGGATTGTCAAGCAAGCTTGCAATTGGAACATAAGAATTGGGGAACAAATTACCATTATTTTTTGCAGTATTGATGAAATATATTACTATATTGGAAATACAATTATAAGTGTATTATATGTATTGTTAATACCTATATATGCATTTGGAAGAAAGCTAAGGCTAACTAAAAGAGATGATATTATAAGCATAATAATGAGTTTTTGCTTAATTATGTTGTTTCAACCAGTATTAGGAGAAATATTTTTTTGGAGAGCTGGAAGTGGCAACTACTTATGGGCTGTATTTATTTTATTAGTATTTATTATTCCTTTAAGAATGATAATTGAAAATAAAAATATATTTGAAAATAAAAAAGTATTTATTGTAGTACATACTTTATTAGGTTTTTTTGCAGGATTAACAAATGAAAATACGGTAATTACTTTTATAGTAATATACGTGTGTACTATTATATATAGAATCAAGAAGAAACAAGAAGTTTACTTGTGGATATGGAGTTCATTTATATCACTAACAGCAGGTTTCTTTATAATGATTTTTGCACCATCTACTGCAATTAGAATGCAAACATATAAAAAGATATTTGGAATTGATAATGTAAGTATTAAAGATTATATTTATAGGGCATTAAATATAATTCATAGATTTTTTACTGAAAATGCATGTTTAGTAATTATACTTTTAAGTATTCTTGTATTATATATAACATTAAATTATAAGAAAATAAAAGAAGTGAAGTTCAAAAAATATATGTATACTCATAAAATAGCATGTATAAATATAATGCTTTTACTTTCATCTTCATTATCAGCAGGCGCGTTAATTGGTGCTCCGTATATTGAAACAAGAGCATTCTTTTTAATAGACTTTTTTATGATGGGATGCGTTATTTATTTTAGTATACAATTGCTTAACGAAAATAATAAATTTATAAAAGTTACTTTATATGCATTAATAGGTATATTATTATTGTTTACTATAAAACAAGATATAATAATTTTAAATACATATAATGACTATAATAAATTCATAAAACATAATTATAATATTATTGAAGAGGCTAAAAATAATAATGAAAGTAGTGTTAAAATTTCACCTTATAATTATATAAATAATAGAATCCTGAATACCAGAGAAGACTATCTACAGTCCAATTTAAAGCACTTGGAGGGATATTTTGGAATAAAAGTATTATATTCTATGGAAGATAAGTATTTAATAGATGAAGCACAGTTAGAAGCAAAATACATAGAAATTATGAATGGGATGGATTATGTAGATTATAATCAAAACAAGCAGCAATTAAAAATAATAGGGTGGGCAGCAATTCAAGATAAAGATTCTAAGAACAATGGTATTAGTATATTATTAAAATCTGATAACAAGACATATGAATTTCCAACTGATAGAAATAAGAGAAAAGATGTTTCAGAGTATTATAATAATAGATATTATGATGATACAGGATTTTCATTGGACTTATCTGATTTAGATAATATAGTGGAGAAAGGTAAATATAAGATAGGGATATGTATTAAGGATAATACAAGTAATGGTAACTTTGTTATGTATACTCAGAAGGAACTTGAAATAAATTAATTATAATAGAAAGAGTGATAATGTGACTAATAATAAAAATGATAAAATTTTTATTTCGGGACTAGAATCAGTAAGAGGAATTTCAGCATGTTTGATTGTATACTTTCATGTTTGGGCATTGTGTGGATTTGCAGGTGGTTCCGTAGTATTAGATAGTATAGTAAGTAATTTCGATTCATCTGTAAGAATGTTTTTTTTATTGAGTGGTTTTGCTTTACTATGTGGATATGAGAAAAGTTTATTTAGCAGTGAAGTTTCCTTAAAAAATTTTTATATAAAAAGATTTTTTAAGATTGCACCAGTTTTCTATTTAGTAGTAATTATTCAGGTTCTTATAAGCTATTTTTTTCAAAATCACTTATATAGTATTACAAGTATAATTATGTCGGCCACACTTTTGTTTGGATTTTTACCAGTAAATCAAGAGTTAATTGTTTGGGCATCATGGGCTGTAGGAATAGAGTGTATATTTTATCTTGTATTCCCATTATTTGTATTAATTGCAAAAAACAAATATTATTTAATTGTTTCATTAATTTTAAGCTTAATAATAACTTATAATTATAGTTCATTGATAGGGAATGGAATACCCAATTCACATATGAATATATTAATATATTTATCATATTTTTTCATGGGTGGTGTTTTATATAGAATAATACCATTAATAAGTAAAATAAAGAAGGGTAAAGCATGGAACATAATAGAAATACCATTTTTAATAACTTCGTTGATGTTAGGTATATTAATAACTAAATTATTTAGTAGAGATATTGGCATGTTAATAGCATTTTCATTAATTATATGTGGAGCTATATATGGATATTCATGTATAATAGAAAATAAAATTACTAGGTTTTTAGGAAGCATAAGTTATCCTATGTATCTGTTGCATATGATTGTAGTTCAAGTGTTGAGTAAATTTGGGGTTATACAAGCTATATCACGTTGTATTTCAAATGTATATATAAGATATGTAGTTGTAGGCACACTTGTAGTATTATTTACTTGTATATTAGCACATTTTGTAACACGATATGTAGAACGTTATTGGGTGGAGAAGGGCAAAAGGTATTTAAAAAGAATCTGATTTTTTAGATTAAAGGAGAAATTAATATGGAAAAGATATCTATAGTGGTACCGTGCTATTATGAAGAAAAATCTCTACCATTCTTCTATAAAGAAATAAGCAGGATATCTGAGAAAATGAATAATGTAGAGTTTGAATTAATATTTGTTAATGATGGTTCAACAGATGGAACATTAGGTATAATGAAAGATTATGCTCATGCAGATAAAAGAGTAAAATACATATCATTAAGTAGGAATTTTGGAAAGGAATCAGCATTGTATGCTGGATTAGAAAATTCAACAGGTAATTATGTTGCAGTTATGGATGCAGATTTGCAAGATCCTCCTGAATTATTAGAGAAAATGTATAATGATTTAATAAATGAAGAGTATGATTGTATAGCAACAAGAAGAGTAGATAGAAAAGGCGAACCACCAATACGTTCTTTTTTTGCAAAATGTTTTTATAAGATAATAAATAAAGTTTCTAATACAGATATAGTAGACGGTGCAAGAGACTTTAGACTTATGAAGCGTGGAATGGTAGATGCTATTTTGAAGATGAAAGAATATAATAGGTTTTCTAAAGGAATATTTGGATGGGTAGGGTTCAATACAAAGTGGTTAGCTTATGAAAATGTAGAAAGAGTGGCAGGAGAAACAAAATGGTCATTTTGGAAGTTGTTCATATATTCCATTGAGGGAATTGTAGCATTTTCAACTATGCCACTATTAATTTCATCTTTTATTGGGATGCTATTTTTCATAATATCTCTAATAATGATATGCTTTATTATTTTAAGGACAATCTTATCAGGTGATCCCGTAGCAGGTTGGCCATCACTAGTTTGTATTATATTTTTTGTTGGTGGAATTCAACTATTTTGCACAGGAATATTGGGACAATATCTTGCTAAAACTTATATTGAAACTAAAAATAGACCAATATATATCATTAAAGAGACTAATATAGATTAAAGTAACTGGTAGAATGATGATATTATGTATAAAATAAAGATATTATTAACAATGAATTAATCAAATGTATAATTTGGGGTTGTTAATGACCTTTGTTAATATTTTAAGTGAGCATAATTATGTGTGAGATATAAAAGAAAGAGATAACATTAAGGTGTTTAGGAAACTATTTAAACCAAAATTATGATTTAGCTGATAAAATGAATATTGTTAAATTCAATCATATTGGTATAGATGGCTATGAATCAATTTAGCTTACATTGTCCTACTAAGGTTTGAAATTACTAACCAAATTAAGAAGAAATTTAGATAAATTTATTTATTAATATTTATGTTAGCTTTTCTAGAATGAAAAGTGTGGAATATGGGTAGAAAGTGAATGTGGAGGAATTATAAGAATGCTAAAAGAAGAAAATTTAATTACAACAGATAAAAAACAGCGAAGTTCTAATTTTGAATTATTACGGATTATTTGTATAATACTTATTGTATTATACCATTGTACTGGGGCTATTGGTTCTCCCAATAAGTTATCTTTAAATAGATTTGTATTAACATCAACAGGTTCTTGGGGGATTCTGGGGGTAGATTGTTTCTTTTTAGTTAGTGCATATTTTTTGAAAGATGGTAAGTTTAAGAGTAGAAAATTATTTGAACTTATTTTGCAAGTGGCATTTTATGCTATTCCATTCTTTATATTCTTTATAATTTATCAAGCCTATTATGTTCACGATCAGAATATAGTAAATACAGTTATTAAACAATTTTATATAGGATTATTCCTTAATCCTTTGTTTTCGAACCTTTATTGGTTTATAACTGCATATTTATTTCTTTATTTAAGTGTTCCTTTTCTTAATATATTTCTTTTGTCATTATCAAAGGATAAATTGCATAAATTTATAATTATTCTAACAATAATAATACCGATATATGGTATGACAAAAGTTGGATATAGTGTAATAGAAGATTATGCTTATGTAGTATATATATATATATTGCAATTTTATTTATCTCAAAAAAATAATAATTGGTTTGAAAAATACGCTAAAATAGGCTTTTTTACATGCACTTTTATAATATTTTTTTCAATGTATATTGCACCTGAAATTCACATTAGCATTGGAATGGAGTTTTATTATTATACAGTAGCTAATACTGGAAGGCATTCGGCGATTATGTTATTAGACGCATTGTTCCTCTTTAATATGTTTAAAAATATTAAAATTAATTATTCTAAAACTATAAATTTAATTTCAAGCACTACATTAGGAATATATTTGTTTCATGAATATGATTATCTAAAGTTGCGTGACTTAACAGTAACTTTATTCAAAGATTGGACTGGCTGTCAAGAATTAAATCAAATGTGGTACATGCCTATGTTTTATTTTTCAGAAGTTGTTCTAATACTTATTTTTGGTGTTTTAATCGATTTAATTCGCCAAAGAATATTTAATGCAACAATTAATAAGGTATTAGAATCAAAATATAAACATATATTAAAAAAATTTGATTATTGGATGAATGAATAAAGACATTATAAAATGAGTGGTGTTAGAATAATCTTACCCCTATGTCTTAAGGATAATATAAAAAAGAGTGTTAGGTACATAAAAGATGATTTCTTCATTGTGAACAGGAGTCATCTTTTTTTGATTCCAATTATATCTATAATATAATTATTGTAATATATTATATACTTGTATATTTTACTTTTTGAGTTCTTCAAAGGCTTTGCATATTTTTGTTTTAACACAGCCCTTCACGTGTTCACCAAAGCATTCTGAGGGGTGCAACGGTTTTCACGATGAGACATTGATTGTGCTAAGTGACTTTTTTGGGTAAGCCTGAAAAATAAGGCTTGTATAATGGCATCACTACCTGGAATGGATGAAGGCATTTTCGGCTATCATTTAAGCTTATAATTCCATCTTTCTTATATAAGTCGTTACATTTGTCAGCTGATTGCTAAATTTTTTTAACCATAAGATGCTAATATCAAATTTATTTTTAGAGAATATTTCTATAGGAAATTTCCCACTCATGTTCCTTCAATAAAGAGTCTTTTAAATTAATCTGTATATGTTATTGATGTTTAGTAACTCTAAGAATATTATTATTTTTCTCTAAATTTATAAGATCTTCTTTTGTAAATGTACATGTTAATATGAAAGTGGTTCTTTCCAATGTTAGTTGAATTTTAGGTATTCGAGATTTAGAATTTTGCTTCTTAACAAAGCAAAACTACATCTGCCATACATAATGCGCTTAATTACCTTTAATTTA